>NZ_JCAUAM010000027.1:0-79915 GCF_059691955.1 Paenibacillus sp. J22FR83 | reverse complement strand
TGCAAAGTATGCAAGCCTAGGAGCGATCTTTTTATCTACACCTACAAACATCGTGGAAGAGCAGAAATATGCTTCAATTCGTAATTGGAAGCGCTTTACTCGACAGCCTGAGTTTTTCCATTTAATTCAAAAGATGGTGGTGAAAGTTACGCTACCACCAATCAGCATCCATCACTCAACCCCAAGCACAGCCACGAGCGTCACCCAGACCATCCACCATCCACCAGCTAATCAGCAGATTCCAACCAACACGATTAAAGATCAGGTAGATCTATAAAAAGAGGAATTTCATGGCAGTCACCGAATTGGTCAGGAGGTAAATTGTCGAATTTTGGTGAATTGATCGTGCAAAGGAGATCTGCCATGCCCAATCTTGTGAAGTCGAGCCTTTCCCGTCGATTTGTTAGAATGATTTTATTTTTTGCATTGCTAGTCATGGTTGGGGCAATTGGTGTCTCATTCATTGGCCATCATGTGCAACAGTCGTATCAAGAGCGCATTACGCTGCTCAAAGAGAAAGAAAAGGCTACAGCCTCCATTTATCTCCATTACAATCAAATCTTTTTACATGCAAGAGCCTTTTACGCATTCCGCCAAGAGTTTGAATATGAGGCTGTTATGAAGGAAAAGCCAGAGCTTGAACAGGCTATGGAGATTTTTGTGAAACTTCCTTTAACAGATCAGGAGAAAGAACTGCTTACCACGTTAAAGTCATTTGAGCGCAACTATTTTGAAAACGTATTTCCGAGATACGTTAATCTTGTACATAACGAGGATCCGTTGGCTATCGTGAAAGCGGGTACAACGACACCAAGCGGCAGCGTAGGGACTAGTATTTATGAATTGTTAGGCAAAATTAATGACATTGCGCAGCAAACCTCGTCCCAATCCGAAACGGAAGCTCAAAATTTATTTATGACCCTATCCAATCTCAATTATGTATTTTTTGCATATGTGTTTGGCATCTTGGTATTCATTATGTTTCTGACTTCGAACACGGCCAAGAACATAGGCAGACCGCTGCGCAAGCTGGCCGACCATGCAGAAAAAGTGTCATCAGGGCAGGCGGTCGAGCTGGAAAGATCTAAGCGAAATGATGAAATCGGTCTGCTCAATCGTTCCTTTCACACCATGTTGCAGAAGATTCAAGCGAAGGAAGAAGAGCTCCTATCGCAGAATGAAGAGCTAATCGCCCAACAAGAAGAGCTGCAAATGCAGCAGGATGAACTTCAGGAATTGTTGCATAAAATGGAAGAAAACGAAGCCCTGCTGATGAATGAGAGAGCTCTTACGAGAGACATCATGGATACCATTCAAGAAGGAGTTCAGTTCGTTAATGTTAAGGGGAACATCGTAAAAGCTAATTCAACGATGAACCAGTTATTCGGTATCCCAGTTGGGCAGTCCATGTCAAATATCCTGCTAACCGAATTTCTTGCTTCCGCATCGCATGCGATCGTGGATGACAAGTCCCTAATGTCGTTTATGATCTCACAGAGTACTGGAGAGGCCATGGAAGAAAGGTCTTTCATGTATGAGATTACGTCTCCGACACGAAGAGTTATTCAAGCTTATGCGGAACCTTTATTTAGAGAAACGGGGAGAATTGGAACGGTTTTTGTCCATCGCGATATGACAAAACAAGCTGAAGTGGATCAATTGAAGTCGGAGTTCGTAAGCACTGTAAGCCATGAATTGCGTACACCACTTTCCAGTGTATTAGGCTTTGCTGAACGATTGCTGACCAAAGAGATGAGTCCAGAGAAGCAACAGAAATATGTGAAAACGATACATCAGGAGACGGTTCGGCTGACTGCATTAATTAATGATTTCCTGGATGTCCAGCGGATGGAATCAGGCAAGTCCTCACACCAGCAAAATCCAGTTGATCTCTATGAAGTGCTGAATGGTGTATTCACTTTACAGCAAGGAAGTTCCACAAAACATGACTTCAACGTTCATATGCCAAGTAGGCCGTATATCATTTCCGGTGACCAAGATAACTTGACCCAGCTGTTCATGAACCTCGTCAGTAATGCAGTCAAGTATTCACCCGAAGGAGGACGAATTACTGCGAAGCTTTACCAGGTTGGCAATCAAGCTATTGTAGACATTTCCGATGATGGACTGGGGATTCCTGAGGAAGCCATTCCAAAGCTATTCACGAAGTTTTATCGCATTGATAATTCGGATCGCAGAGCCATTGGCGGTACAGGGTTAGGACTTGCTATTGTGAAGGGCATTGTCGAGGCGCATGGCGGAGAAATATCCGTGACTTCGAAGTTGGGAGAGGGAAGCACATTCCGTGTAAGTTTTCCCATGAGTGCGAGGCCCGAGCTTTCCATTGAAGCGGAGTTGCAATCCGCTGCAGCCGATGAATTTGCTGGTCTAACAGTCGTGCTCATCGAAGATGATAGCAGCTTAACGGAACTGCTCACCGAGGAGCTCACTGAGAAAGGCTTTCGAGTCGTTAACTACACAACAGGCGAACAAGCGCTGAAAGAGATGGCAATGAAGAAGCCAGATGCGGTTGTCGTCGACATCATGCTGAATAATAGTATCGACGGATGGGAGATTATCAATCTCATCAAGGGAGATGCGTCCTTGCAAGATTTGCCTATCTTCATTTCCTCTGCACTGGATGAAAGTGAGAGGGGCAAGGAAATCGGGGCGAATATGTATTTCGTCAAGCCGTACCCACCTAGCCAATTATCAACGATGTTGCTCGAGATTCTTGGGTTAGCCCGAGTGTAAACAGTTAGCGTTTATTGAAAAAGGAAAAGCATGCCCAGTCCAAAATTACTATGGATGGCGCATGCTTTTGTTATCTCATTGGACACGGATTGATGTTTGCATTCAGAAGTGCTTGTGAGATTTTTGTGAGTATGAAATGATAGAATCACTAGTATCTGACAAACGGAGAAAGGGGACCCCTAGTGAGGAGTTTTCGTCAAATTATAGGAATCAGCTTGGTGTTCTCGTTTTCTATTTTATTATTTATTGGCATTTATTCGCAGATGACTCCTAGTCAAAATAAGCAGATGGCCAAACAAGGTGTTTTGGATTTATCTACGGAGGATTTCCACAAGCTCGGTGTTGTTTCGTTAGATGGGGAGTGGGAATTTTATGAAGGGAAGCTCTTAACACCTGACGATTTTCAATCAGGGACACGTAGAGATGTCTCCTACATAAATGTACCTGGTTTATGGAAAGGAAAGACGACTGAGGGTGGTGTAAATAACAAAGGTTACGGAACATACCGTCTCTTAGTCCGAGTGGATAATATCGACGAGATCTATGGCATGAAACTGCGCAGCATCCGAATGTCTCATCAGCTATATGTCGATGGCAAATTAGAAGGCGGAAGCGGACTTCCAGCTGCGAATAGAGAAGCCAATATGCCGGGAAACACACCGTACAGTACATTTTTTCATGTGAATTCGCAGGAATTTGAAATTTTGTTACAAGTGGCGAATTATGAATATATGTCTGGGGGAATTGTAAATGCCATTCAATTTGGCTTGCATGCTGATATTTCCAAGCTGAATAGTTTATTAATCGGAGGCGATTTATCCCTCATCTTGGTGCTTGTCATGTTCGGAGCTTACCATTTGAGTCTGTACTTCTTGCGTAGTCGAGAGAAAACGTATTTACTGAGCGGGTTATATCTATTCTCCACAGCTGGTGTCCAGTTTCTGTATGGGGAGAAGCTGTTTCAACGACTGATACCTCAAATTCCATTTGATATAACGTATAAAATGCTGGATATTTTGGAGTTTGCTAGCTCAATTCTATGTTTGTTGTTTTTCTGTTCCATTCACCAAAAGTTAATCTCACATAACAAGATTAGGATGCTAATTGCCCCTATTGTTCTGATAATAGTCGTTATTATTCTCTTCCCTTACGCTAGGTATAATGAAGTGAGAAGTCTATTCTTTCTATATATTGGTTTCGTCCCTTTATTGCTGCTTGGCAGAATGATGTATCTGTTCTTCGATAGCAAGCGAGGAACCTATGAACGGAAAGAACTTGGTTTGTTTATTGTAGCTATCGTCTCGTTAATGGTGTCGTTAGTCGATGGCGTTCTATATTCGGAAAGTGCGATCCCCTCGGATTTGTGGCATAAGGTCGGCGTCATTGGTTTCATCACGATCATGAATTTGTTGTTAGCGGTACGTTTAACCAATGCATATGAGAATACAGAGCTGCTGACACATCGACTTACGGTCTCCAACCAGTTGAAGGACGAGTTTTTGATGCACACCTCCCATGAAATTAAGACGCCGTTGCACGGAATCATGAACATAACTTCATCTCTACTAGATGATGATGAGCACAATTTATCCGTTAGACAGAAGCAAAATTTATGGCTAATCAAGGATACATCGGTTAAATTGTCGATGCTTATGCAGGATCTTATTGATGTGACGCGGCTGAAGCACGGTGAACTGCGGTTGCTTATGACCGTTGTAGATGTGCGTGCCGTGACCCAAATCGTGTTTGATGTCTTGCAGTTCGAACTTGCAGGCAAAGCGGTACGTTTAGATAACCAAGTGCCTCCCGATATGTGGGTCCAAGCAGACGAGAATCGATTGCGTCAAATCATGTACAATTTAGTGCACAATGCCATGAAGCATACCGAGCAAGGGGAGATCCGTGTAAGCGCAAGTACAGTGGGAGAGGACATTCATATTGCCGTTACGGATACAGGGAC
The DNA here is from genome assembly GCF_059691955.1 of Paenibacillus sp. J22FR83. Taxonomy (NCBI): domain Bacteria; kingdom Bacillati; phylum Bacillota; class Bacilli; order Caryophanales; family Paenibacillaceae; genus Paenibacillus; species Paenibacillus sp. J22FR83. The sequence goes on along the minus strand of NZ_JCAUAM010000027.1, from coordinate 75,201 downwards.
GGGTATTTCACCTGACAAATACGCCAAAGTATTCGAGTATTTCGAACAACAAGATCATGTTCTGCCAGAAGATGGCTACACAGGCATGGGGGTTGGTTTATATATTAGTCGCAAGCTCGTAGAACGAATGGGTGGGGATATACGGATTGACTGGACAGCAGTTGGACAGGGTACGCGAATGGTTTTTAAACTACCGAAAGCGATGAATTACTTACCAGTCAGCCAAGAACGGACGTTGGTAGACAGTTATCCCGGAAGACATGGCAATGATCCTAAATCTTTGGATAGTCTAGAAGAGCATGAATATACGATTCTCGTCGTGGATGATGAGGCTTCCAACATGTATACATTGCTTAATATTCTCAAAAGACATCGCTATAACGTGATAACGGCCTTTTCGGCCAAAGAAGCGATGAGCAAAATGAATGAACACCAACAAATTGATTTGATTATCCTAGATGTGATGATGCCGGGTGTTTCCGGAATTGAGCTCTGCCGTGTATTGCGCACACAGCATTCCATTCTCGATTTGCCTATTTTATTCGCGACGGCCAAAGATACTTCACAAGATATCGCACTTGGATTCAGCGTGGGAGCGAATGACTACGTAACGAAACCGTTTGAAGCCGAGACACTTCTCGCGAGAATTCAGACCTTGATTGCGATGAAAACCTCGATTCAAGAAGCGATTCGTAATGAGCTTGCCTTCCATCAAGCGCAGATTAAGCCGCACTTTCTTTATAATGCGCTAAGCAGTGTTATTTCATTTTGCTATACGGATGGCGAGAAAGCTGCTTATTTATTGTCGAAGCTCAGTCAATTCCTGCGTTATATTCTGGATATGGACCGAAATGACTTATTCGTCAGTCTTCATCGGGAGCTAGATTTGATTGATGCCTATGTGGAGATTGAGAAGGCGCGCTACGGGGATCGATTTGAATTTATTTGTTACGTGGACGAAAATCTGAAACATCTCGCTATTCCATCGCTCTGCATCCAACCATTTGTGGAGAATGCAATTCGACACGGCTTGTTCGAGAAAGATGGGTATGGCACCGTCATACTAACGATCCAAGAAGGAGATGGTTATTTACATGTAACCGTTCAGGATAATGGGATTGGAATCCCAGAGGATCTGCTCTTTCAGATGGCGAGCGGTGAACGTGTAAGTGGAGGCATAGCGATTGCGAATATTCGTAAAAGGGTAGATACGATCCCAGGAGCTTCACTATCCATTCATTCAGAGATGGGGCGTGGAACGAAGGTTACCCTATATCTGCCTTTAACCGGTAATGATAAAGATGTCTTCGTAGAAAGGTGGGATGAACTTGATTAGGGTGGTTATTGTTGAAGACGAGAAACCGATTCTCGAATTAATGAAGGTTTTGATCGGAAGGAACCCGCATTATAGCATTATTGGGGCTTTTCATAATCCCCAAGAAGCGCTAACAGCGATATCGGAACTGAAGCCTGACCTTGCTTTTCTAGATGTAGAGATGCCGAAAATGAATGGACTTGAACTTGCTCAGCGAATCAATGACATGATGGATCAGACTAAAATTATTTTCACGACAGCCTACAAGGAGTATGCATTAGATGCCTTCAAGGTCTATGCTTTCGACTACATTCTAAAGCCAGTCACACCTGCTGCGATTGAACGCATTACGAGTCGCCTCCTGAAGATGGAACAAGTGACTGAGCCCAGCATAATCCAAACACGGCAGTCTGTAATCCGTTGTTTCGGAAGTTTCGAGGTACGTAATCCGGAAGGTGCGCTTATCCGTTGGCCAACGAAAAAGACGGAGGAACTGTTCGCTTATTTCCTTTGCAATCCAGGACAGGACATTAATAAATGGTATCTGGCCGATATGTTATGGCCTGATATGTTGGAAGACCGCGCTTCGCATAATTTACATAATACGATTTATCGCTTGAAGAAGCTGTTGAAAGAACAAGAGATTGGAATGGATATTGTCAAAACGAATGAAGGCTATACGATAGATACGCTAGGGAATATGTACGATCTTTTGGAGTTTCAGTTAAGTGAGATATCCTCCCTAGATGGGATGCAAGACATGCCGCGAGCGGAGCGGATATTTTCCCTTTATCGGGGGGCGTTGTTGGACCGCAAGGATTACCTGTGGAAAAACCAGTTGGAGGAAAATTATAGGAAACAATATACAGCACTTGTGTATCTCTTGATTCAACGCGACCTGCTCCAAGAAGCTTGGAGCCAAGCAGAGTTTAAGTTGGACACGTATTTGACGTTGTATCCACTAAATGAAGGGATGCACCAAATGCTGATAGATATCTATGCAAAAAGCGGGAAAAAGGAACGAATTGCTAAGCACTATACCAAATTCAAAGCGTTGTATTTGAGAGAACTCGGCATAGAGCCTCCGAAGGAAATGAGGGATAGCGTAGCTGCCTATTTAAATTAAATGTATATAAAAGACGGAGAGCGATCCATTGCTTTCCGTCTTTTTGCGTATATTCGACATGATTTTCCTTTTTGTGAGAATTTTGAGAGAGCGAGTCTTTATACTGTGTAGGTATATCGTACTATTCCTTCGCGTGACAGTCGGCGACCAGAAATCAGCGAGATCTTGGTACATGGGGAGAGGAAATAAATGAAGAACATTCGTAAGCTGGTTATTGTGCTGCTAAGCGTTATAGGCGTATTAACGAGCCATTTGACGATTACTGGGGCGGATCCGCCGGAAATTTATGACGCAGAAGCGCTGTATGAGAATGCGGAACAATCTGTCTTTTATGTACGGGCTTTTCGTGAGGATGGTACGTTAAAAGATGTGGGGACAGGATTCCTCATAGGATCGGAAGGGACTGCGATTACAGCAAATCATGTGATTAGTGGTGCTGATCGAATTAGTTGTTTGCGTAACGATACATCTATTGAATTGGATTGTTCAATAGTTTCACAGAATGAATCTATGGATACCGCAGTGCTGAAACTTCCATTTGCTCAGAGCAGCTCTGGTGAAGTAGATGGCTATGCCTATTTGAATACACGGAAAAGCAAAGTGAAGCACGGAGAGAAAGTGTATGCCCTTGGTTATCCAATGAAAGATACGAAAATCATCACGGAGGGCATCGTCAACACGCCGCGCGCAAATATCAACGGCAAATACAGAATTCTGATATCCGCACAGATCGTGAACGGCATGTCAGGTGGTCCAATCTTGGATAAATATGGGAATGTCATAGGACTGATTTCGGGGTCACTGCGGACGATGAATAATATACATTTGGTTGTGGGTAGTGACGATATACGTAAGATTTTATTGAAAGATCCCAATTAGGAGGTTCGAGGGTGGACAAACGAATAGGCAAATGGGTATCAATGTTTCTTGTGGCCAATATGGCAATGATGATGCTGTTCAATCTGACGCCAGGCTTGGCGCAGGCAGCTGCGAGCCAGAACACAGGCTACGTGAGTAGATACATTAATAATGTGGAGATTGTGAATCGCCAATCCGTAGGTAGTTTTAGCGATACCTCATTTGGCGGTGTATATGATTTTGAGGATGATGATGATGACTTTGGTTCGCCTAATAGCGCTGCCTCTAATGCAGCGCCGTTCAGTGCATTTCCGTGGTTTTATCAAGCTGCTTTTGGCGGTGGGGTAACGGGTGTAAGTGTGACGAGCATTGGCGAGGAGCTTGATCCGAATGATGATGATATCGAGTTTAACCAAACGTCTATCAATCGGCTGGATGGTCATTTTATCGGTAAAATCAAAGTATCGAGTATTCCGGCGTTGAAGAAACTGGCAGAATCTGGAACTGCACGGTTCATGGTGAAAGTGGGTATTTTGAACAGTTCATCTGATAACAATGCGTCCATATGGGTCTATACCGATAAGCAAGACCGGGCTGGCGACGTTTTGCATGAACATGACGGGACAGCGTATTTAGGTTGGAATGCAAGTCCATCCAAATGGACGCACACCTCTTATGCGGATGATGATGAAGATACGACAAACGTTAATTCGCCTTGGCTTAGCTTTGCACCTGATGACTATATCATTATCGAGACAGAAACAAATAACGCAAGCACAGAAGTCAATGGTATTCGGTTGCATTTTGCGGATATCGATGCGCCTACAATTACGAATTATACATTTACCTCTGATGGTACTGAACGTGAAAATACGATCCTAAATCAGCAAGAGCTTTTCTTGAAAAAAGATCAGAAGCTGGCGCTGTCATACAATTTCAATGAGGCTGTTAAAGCTGATGCACCAGCTGCGGCTGCTCATTTAAACAGCCATTACTTATTTACTAATCCCGCCGGTACAGGGCTGCCAGCCTCGGGCGAGAATCAAGGCATGAAACTGAAGTTGACCGCCGATGAACTAAAGGATTACACGAAGACACTCCCCTACGAGTATAAAGCATCGGATTTCCATCATACGGGCAATCTGCCCATCTCTGATGGGGGTGAACTGGAGAGTCATCGCCTCAACGATGCATCGCTCTGGGAGAAACTCGATGCCGCCGAGTTCCATGATGCGGCGGGTAATCCACTGCAATTAGATGGCTTCTCCAAAGCCAGTTCAACGAGTAGTGCTCAATTAGCAGGTAAGACGGTGAATCCGTTTGATGTTGCATCTGGCCAAGGCTATCGGGTCATCATCGATGCCGTTCCCCCTAAATATACGTCGGTGGCTAATGGCATTCAACCCGATATCGTGACTGGCAGCACGCTGAATAAAGGCGATGTCATTGATTTTAAGGTGCAATTAACCGAGGATACCATCGTCAAAGAAGGGTTGAACGTCGGTGGCTTATATCTTCAATTGAACAACGGGATGAAGGCCTACTACCTTGAAGGTGAGAATACAAGTGTGTGGACGTACAGAGCGATAGTATCTGAAGCTGATCTGGATGTATCGCTGCTGAAAGCGATCGCGCTAACACATAATGATAAACCGGGTCAAACGGACACGGCGGTTATTCAAGATTATGCAGGGAATCTGCTCTTGGATGCTGCCAATACGAGTAAGTCGACGAATAGTGACCCGTCGAAGACAGTAGCCAATACGAAGATTGATTGGGCGAAGCTCTCCATTGACAATACGAAACCAGAGCTAACTTTCCGCTATGAAGATGGTACCGTGGTGAACAATGTCTACTGGAGAACCGCGAAAATCACAATCGATGCTAATGATCCTGCGATCACAACGCCAGCGCTAGATCCCGATGAACCGGGAGCGGTTAGGCCGAGCCGAGGCATCTATCGCCCGCTCAATTTAACAGGTTTGCCGAGCAACAGCTCGCCAGGAGTTGGAGTTGTGTACTACCAATGGAGCCACAGCGATCTGAATCCGTTAGCAGGGAAAGAAGCGGACCAATTTGCCGCTGTAAAAAGGTATTCCCTCACAGGCTTGCAGCCAAGAGATGGGCTGTATCCTGGCGAACTTCCCGATGTGAATCTCATGGTTGTGAACAACAAGACGAACTCGCTGTTGCCTCCAACAGAAGCATTCACGGCAGAGAACAGCGGGACGTGGTACTTGCATACATGGACAGCGGATATGACGTGGGATACGGCAAGGGAACTGATGCAGGTTACTAAAATGAAGCAGTTCAAAATAGCGAATCCGATCCCATATAACGGCTGGATCAATGAATATAAGATACAGCATCCGGGCAGCTCGGATGCGGATGCGGTAACTTACGCTGACGGCAAAGCGTTGGAAGCCGTCGGCCAGTATAACAATATCAACTTATGGACGCCAGCAGATTTCAAACAGGATGATTCCAATTGGGTTTATGGTGTTGCTGCGGTCCACTTGGACAATAAATCACCCTCGGTATCTGCGCATATTTCCGAGGGAAACAACACAGCTGTGGTCAAGGCACGTGTAGAAGCAAGCGATGAACATAGTGGTATTAATACGAGTAAGCTCCTTTACCAATGGGTGAAAGCGGGGGGACAACCGCAAGAGATCAGCTGGGAACAAGTTCCTGACAGCGGAACGGTCAGCACGCTGAATAAAGTTATCGAAGCAGGCACGTATCAATTGTTTGTGCGAGCGGTAGACAAAGCTGGTAATCGGACCGACATGAAGATGGAGGATGAAGCGGTTGTTAATTACAGCGTGAACATTCATGCCTCGTTCTCGCCGGAACCTTCCGAGACCTATGTACAAAGTCATGACATCGCCTTTGCTATCGATGGTATAACCGTGGGAGAGGCGGTATATGCCTTCAGTACTTCGGCTGTCGTACCTCCAGCGAATTTGTTTCAAGCCTTGCAATTCACGCCAGCTGGAGTGGATCCGGTGACGGGACAAGCGGTTACAAGTGCTGTATACACAGCTTTGAAAGATACAGCGCTGAATGGCGTGCAGTATGTACATATTCGAATCAAAGAGCCCAATGACAGTATCTATTATGACTTTAACGCGGCATACAAATGGGACAACAAGGCGCCTGTCGTTCATTTCAGCACGATGGAAGTCGGCTATCCCAAATCGTCGCATACAGTCGAAGTCGTGGCTACCGAGTTGTTATCGCATGAAGGGATGACAACCAGCTATCAATGGGTTCCGACTGCGGCGGCTGCGCCGATAGCGTTTTCTAGCGAATGGCAGCAACTTCCGACAGACGGCTCGGTGACCCTCAACAACACGAAGTTAAATGAGGGCGAAGTTGTGGATTATACCTTATATATCTATGCCGTAGACGGAGCGGGTAATGGCGCAATCACGCATACAGGCTCGTTCAAGCTATCTAAAGAAGAGAATACACCGATTGAAGTGCGCAAGTCGGATCTCGTCTATTTGGAGGGCAATGAGGTGGACGGTTACGAGGCCATCGTCAAAGTAGAGTTGACTAACGTGACGATAGACGGATATGAATATGCCATTTCTGCGGACAATGGAGCGAATTGGCAGCCGTGGCTGCCCTACACCAATTTCGTGAAAGTCAGTGTGGCTAGTGGAAAAGCAGCGGATTTGAAGCTGAAAATCAAATTCAAATCAGCATCAGGTGTGGTCAGCGACATGGCTGATATTGACACGGCGCAATACGCTTCTTCGAATGAGCCGCTATATGGACTAGCGTCCCAGCCATCATTACGGCCTGTGGCTGGTCATGCGGTGCTGAACATTGCCGTGAAGCCAGGCATCCGAGTTGTACCTGCACCGCTGGGGCAGAACCCGATGCTGCCGGTGCGTACGAAAGGCAATGCGTTCGAAGTTAGCTTGAATGGCGCTTACTCGTTTAATCTTTCCGATTTGACAGATGAGACACGCGTAGAAACGTTGATTGTTGTCGTGAACAACGTGGATAACACGCCGCCGATCGGCACGCTCACCTATAGCGTGATCGGTCCGACCACATCGAATGTTCGTGTAAAGCTTTCCACCTCTGAAGATGTTCGCATCACAAACAATGAGGGGCGTTCCAGTTACACGTTTACGGAGAATGGCTCTTTCACATTCCAGTTCGAAGACGAAGCAGGTAATGAAGGAACGGCTACGGCCGTTGTGTCAACGATCGACAGAGCGCAGCCAACGGCTCGCATTGTGAAGTCTTATAGTTACGGAAGTCAAGGAGCAAAGACATTCAAAACCATTAAAAATGCACAGGATCAAGTGATTCTAGCGCAAGGCGTAACGTTAAGCGTTGAGAAAACACATCCGAGCGATAAAGATTTTATGATCGTGAGAACTCCGAAAGATACGACTTTGTATACGAACGGGACAGCGGAGTTCACGATTGCAGATGGACTAGGCAATACGTCTGTTTTAGAAGAAACGATCACACATATCGTCCCCAAGCTGCCTGATCCGGAACATATCGATTATGCGTTTGTTGATGACAATGGGGTTCCCGTAACCACAGATAAGATTGTCACAATTGGCGGGAAATCGTATGCCAAAGGCAAAATGAAAGTAACGCTTCATGGCAATGTAGAGGCACCTAATCAAGTGTTTAGAGGTACAGTACCAGTCGTGGACGGCAATGGGTATGCAAATCTCATCAGCGATGCCAATGGACATTATGACTATGCAATGACGTACGGTGCGAATGGGGAAATGAGCGTGGCGCTTAGTGATCTTTTAGGCAACGTAACGATTTCCCATCTTAAGGTGGAAGGCTTAGACAATACAGCACCAACAATTCAATTACATCAGAAGTTCGCTGCCATCGTGCAAAATAAGGCTGATTTCAACCCGAGCATCGATCTTGGCGGATATATAGTTGCCGATAATGTATCGGAAGCTCGGAATTTGAGGGTTACAGTGGAACAACTCGATCTAACACAGCTTGGCAGACAAACTGTGCTGTACACGGTTACCGATGAGGTTGGCAATTCGTCTTCGGTGAAGCAAGAAGTCGTCGTACTCGCAAGCGCGGGGCTGCTCATCGTGGGCAACGATCAAATCGTGACTTCCGCCGCCAATGAAAGTATTTTGTTTGATCGCAATGAGATTACGTTCACCATCACTGGTTACAACGAAATGAAGGTTGCTGGTGAAAATCTAGTGAATGAGCGCGGAACTTACGATATTTTGTATCACAGCGGTCTATATCGAGAAGGGCAGATGAAAGTTATCGCTCAGAAAATCACGATGGATCAGTTGCTGAATAACAGATTTAAGGTAATTTTTCCTGAAACAGGCTGGTATACGATTATCGTGAGAACCCAAGAACGCGAGAGGGAGTTCGCAACCTTCTTTATCGGCAAAATAAATAAATAGATCGGCAGAAAACGAAGGAGCCGTTGTTCATGAGAGCGATTAGGAAATGTTTGGCCATTCTAGTATTCATCACACTTGTCATGAATTTTCCGTTAGCGGCTTTGGCTGACGGATTGAACGCTAAGGACGTAACCGTCCTTAGCAATAGCTTTATCAAAGTCACGGTCGACAATCACTCAGGTCGATTTGCCATCCGTACCGTGGATGGGCAGCCCGTACGCAAGAATGATCAGCAGGTCGATATGATGTTTCGAGGGGATGATCCTGAATCTTCTTTTACGACCTTTCGGATTGACGGTACGGACTATATTTTCGGAAATCCATATAAATTTGGCGTTAACCTTTTTTCAGAAGTGACAGCTCCGCAAATCGTGAACAACTCGGATGGGACACGTCAGATTGAAACGGTGTGGAAGATCAAAGGTGTGGCGATTAAGCAAATCGTCATGCTGTATATGGATGTTAAAGACAAGAAGAATTCTGGCAATGTGAATATCCGCTATGAAGTGACCAACCACTCAGGGGTAGAAGTGCAAGTCGGTTCACGCATCCTGCTCGACACGATGGTTGGCGGGAATGATGGTCCTGCTTTTCAAGTGGGCACTGCCTATAAAGTTCCTTTGCAGGTTGAAAGAAAGCTCGTCGATGAATCCAAATTGGACGGAAGTATTGGTCCGAATGAACGAGCCTTATACACGCTGCCTGCCTACTGGGTGATGAAGGATAAGTTTGACTTAACGAATCCGCTGGCGACTAATGTGGTTGCTTATGGATTTAACAATTTTTCCGAAAATGATATTAACATTGTTGACGAGATGATCGTCGGTCATTGGAACAAAATGGCGAATACCAAGTGGGATTATGAGGTTAATCCGAACTTGGATTTTACGACGGATACGAACGATTACGGGACAGCGGATTCAGCTGTTGCTTTGTACTGGAACGCGGATGCAATCGCGAATGACACAACGAAATCGTTTGAAACGGTATACGGACTTGGTGAAATCATTGAGCCTGACAAAGTGTTCTCCATCCGTTACATAGATCCCGTCAACCAATTAGCGACGAAAGCGGACGGAAGCGCTTATGAAAATGAAGGCGTGTTTAACGTCGTCGCTGAAATGGAGAACTTGCCTGCTTTTCAAATGGAGCACTCCCGCATTGATGTGCAGCTGCAGCTGAGCAACGGGCTGAAGTTCGTTGATCTCGATGAGCGGGGACAGATCAAGCGCGATGTGAACGGCCAGATCATGACGAAAGCGTCGGATCGCTCCTCGATTTCTTTTAAAAAAGAAGCAACACCTGAAGAAGCGCAAAACGGTATCGAACCCAAGTATAAACCTGGGGATACGGTTACGGCATCTTTCAAAGTGGTAGCAAAGGGGAAAGCCTGGCCGACAACCAAAGAATACATGCTGACGGCCTCTTCGCCAGAAACGGAATTGAAGCTGGAAGCCGTGAAAGATGAATCGATTAAGGCACAATATATGTCCAGCAAGGCAAATTTTGTATTCTTGCCTGCTGTAGGCGAAGGTTCTCAGACGTTTGTGTACGCCATGTCGCCCAAAGAAGCGTATTCGACAGATGTGAAGTACATTACGCTCAATTTGAGCAACATCGAAGCGTATCATACGGGCAATGCGACGACAGATCCGAACTTCGATCTCTATCTGAAAGAAGCTGCAACGGGGCATCGGTATAAAGTACCGGTTAAGAACGCCGTCATCCTGCAACCGTCAGGAGATGGACAGGTCGGAGATATGCGCATCACGTACCGCACGGGTGATCTTGTTGATGCCAGTGGTGCGATCATGAAAGATGCAGACGGTAAGGACTTGAAGGACTTGGGAACTGAGCTTCCGCTTGGGGAATACCAAGTTGAGATTGACTATAAGGGTGACAGGGGCAGCGATCCGGACGATGCGAAGCTGTATGACATCATAACGAGTCAACGCTTTGTCGTCAGCGATAATGAAGAAGCTCGCGTGAAGAAAACGAATCTGCTGGCTGTTGTGAAGAAGATGGTGAATCTAGCAGCTGGTTTCAAAACCGATATCGAGGAAGCTTATCCTGGGTTTGAAGTTGGCAGTGGATTTGCTGCACAAAAGGCGATTTTCAACACGGTGAAAAACACGCTGGAACACGCGAGCAAACTCGTCGATCCAGAACTGGATCTTGCCTCGCTGTTGCCGGAAGTTAACGTGCCGGCGTACCGTTTGGTTGCTTTTGAAAGTGAAGAAGAGCTAGAGCAGTTCAAAGAAGAGGGTGATGAAACCCACCAAGAAGTGCTCGTTGAAATTAAAGGGATGATTAATCGGATCGGAACAGGTAATGAAGCGAAATATGTCGTGGATACGAAATCTGAACCGGCCATTATCAACAATAGTGTCGCCTATCGCGGTAAAGATATGGTGTTCGCCACCGGACAGCTTGATGTGTTTGGTCTAGGCGTGAGTATTGGCGGATTAAAGAGCATTCCTTTCTTCAATACGTTGAATGTGAAAGGCGATGGCTTACTGAGCGTGGCGAGCAGCGGCTTTGTTTTTCATAAGGGAGAATGGACGCTGGATTTCTTTAATGGTTTTGATAAGTCATTAGGGGAGGAAGACGAGGAGGAACCGGAAGAGGAAGCGGCACAAGGCGGCGAGGATGACTCATTGAATGGCTCTCTGAAATGGGCGGCCGGCAATCTCGGAGATCGATTGAATCCACTAAGGCAGCTTCTGATTCATGATGTGTACTTTAACAAGCATAGTTTATTTGCAGCTCCAAGCTTTTCAATCAGTGGTTTCGGACTGAAATTTAATGATTTCATCCTGCGCGAAGACGGTGTTTCTTTCGGTGGGAGTGTCTCGATGAAAATCGCTGATGCCGAAATTAAGAACGTGAAGTTTAATGACAAAGGATTTGTCGGCATTGATGCCAATTTGAAATTTAATTTGAATCAAGATATTGGCTTAATTGAGGGCTCTAATGAAGAAGATGCGGAGGAGAGTCTCGCTTCCGGCGAAATCAATATCGTTCATTATGAGCAAAAGGAAGATAACGTGGAGAACACGTATGGCCTTACCTTTGATGCGGATCTACGAGGTATCACGCAGGTACATGTAGAGATCGCGTTCAAGCAAGTGGCGGATAAACGCATTCTTCCCAATGTGATTGCCTTCTCGGCAGAGCTTGGCGATCCCGGTGTGATGATTGCCGGTGGTACGTATTTGACCGGCATTCGCGGAGCGATACGTGAGCTTGCCGATACGATCGCTGGCGGTTCTAGCGATGTTCCGTTAACGATAGAGGCCGGAGCGGATGTTACTTTTGGCGTTAAACCTGCGACTTTCTATGGCAGCATTGATATGACGCTTCGGAAATCAGGAATTAAGCTCGTTGGTAAAATGGATTATCGGGCAAGCTCGACGTCGGAGCGGGTAGAAATGCTGAAGCATGCCATGGTCGCTGCACAATGGATGACGCCTTGGTTCGTAAGTGCTTCTGCTGAGATTGACGTCATGGGCTGGGATTTAATTATTGGGAAAGCCTCCATCTTTCTCGGGCAAAATCTGATCAAAAACCGAATCGACTTCGAGGGTTTCGTCAGCGCCAAAGTCCAGGTTCCCGGCAAAGTGCCAGTCGTCGGCGGCATGGCGTTAGGCGGCGTTTCTTTGGGGGCGAACAATGACAAAATGTGGGGCAGCGTCTCCATTTTGTTCATAAGTCTCGGCATCACTTATTACTTTAATGGCGGCGTCGAATTCGGTACGTCAGGAGAAGGCTTGCCGGACGGTCTGTTGTACTTGCAAGTCCAGGATCCGGAGAGGGGCCCGAGACTTGTCGTGTTCGGTGAAGGCGTCCAGACTGTGGCGACGTCATGGGAGACGAAAGAGGATACGATTCACGACATCCAGTATCACAGCGTAGCTGAAGGGGTCGACGTATTGGACAATGGCTCCATGAATGTGGGGATTGGCGGCGTTAAAGTATCTGACGGAGGTAAACTTCATGAGATTCCTATGAGTTCGATTACGGGAGATGCTCTGCTCGAGCTTACTTACGCTGGGCCTAATAAGCCTGAACTCGTGTTGAAAGACACGAACGGCAAAGATTACAAGCTCGTTTATGATGAGACGAGAACGAATCCGCAAGCGAATGCTTTTACCCAACAAGGGACAACAGATGGTTCCCAAAAGGTGTACATTGCGATTCCACACGACCGCATTGGTGGCAGTACATGGAAGCTATACACGAATCAATATGTGGAGTCCAAACTGATGAACATTCCACAGATTGCGAAGCTTGATGAAATTAAGCTTGAACCTAGCCTAACGGATACGAACAAGTTCAATGCTTCTTGGAAAGTCAGCCATGCAAAGCCAGGCGATACGGTCAGTCTTTATTTGACGAGGGATGCGGTGAGTACAGCCAAGCAGGCTTTCAACGAGGAGATTACAGCACCAGGTGAAACGGGACTTTTGATTGCTAAAGATGTGAACGTTGCCCATTCAGGTGGACTATCCGGCACTATAACATCGGGTCAGACGAGCATTGACGTCTCACAAGTGTCGCTGCTTGGCGATACGGAAGATATTCGCGGGCTGCTGTCGCAAGGCGATTATTATTTGCGTGCGGAACTGAAGTCAGCAAGTAATTTCCAGACGAAGACAACGGCGAATAAGTTCGAGATCATCGACCCGCTGGCACCGTCGCCAGTTCGTGAGGTAGCCGTGCAACCAGCAGGCAACGGGTATTTCGATCTCTCCTTTAAGCCAGCTCCAAGAGGACAGAACCACATGGATAGCGTGCTCAGCTATGCAATCGATGTGCTGCAGGAAGCGAACGGGAAGCTGAGCGCATATCCGAATTTCGCATCGTTGTTGATGACGGAAGAGGAGCTAAAGCCTTACTGGCATGAACAAAGCGGCAAGTATGAGCATATCAGACTTGGTGGTTGGACGGCGAATGCCAAATCAAGTGTAGTGAACCATGCGAGCTTAGCAGGCGAGCCTGCTGAAGGAGAAATCAAATATACCGGCTTAGCGGTAGGTCAGTCGTACGTCGTTGGCGTATCGGCTGCTGCGAAACCGTCCAAAGTGGCTGATAAGCATCAGAATAACCATTACGCGGAGCGGGTGGACACAGCTAGCACATTATTGCCTGTGCTAAGCAAGCCTATGCTGTCGGCACAAGTGAGTCAGGCTAGGCAGAGAAGTGCGGTGCCAAGCGCTTTTCTCGAAGTGCTGACGAATCAGCAGGAACAGAGCATTACGCTTTCCTCTGATCAACAGAACGTGGAAGTGGAAGCCCTGTATGACGACAAATCGATAGCGGTCGTCGATCTTACGGATCAGGCAACAGGGAGCAGCGGTACTCTTCATTTATCGCGTTTTACAACGGATGGCACGTATGGGATTGAGCTTCGTACTCGAAATAAATCAACGGGCGATTTCTCCGTTACGATGCTGTATCTGACTATTGATACGATGGCACCTGTGATCTATATCGATACACCGATAACGGGGGAACGGACAAAGAACGGGAAGATCAAAGTGTCTGGCACAACGAGCAATGACGCGCTGCTAGAAGTGAACGGACAAGCGGTTGCCGTGAGTCAGAATGGCGCATTCGAAGGGGAAGTGACGGCAGTCAGCAGTGATCCGACCTTTGCCATCGACTTCAAAGCGCGTGACTTGGCAGGCAATAGCAACCAGGCTTCCGTCCGAATAACCAATGGCGCGTATCAAGTGCCTGTAGGTTTGGCGCTTAGAAAAGTTCCGAACTTGAAGCTGAACGGAACCGCTCAACTGAAAGCGTACTTGCGAATGGCGGATGGCTCGGAGGCTGAAGCGGATGCTAGTAAGGTTACATTTTCCAACTATTTGGGAGAAGCGATTTCCGTATCTGATAGCGGTGCTGTGAAAGCAGTGAAAGTTGGCGCGGGTATGGCAAAAGCCCACTACCAGCTTGGCGAAGCGATGTCGCTGCAGGCGATGACCGTCGTGAACGTGGAAAGCACGATCATTGCTAACACGGCAGCAGTTCCCAACGATAGTAAATCAACGAAAGTGAACATCCTTTCCGCTGATCGAACAGATGCTGAGCTAGTCTACCGTGTGTATCCGAAGTCTGCGGGCGCGCCGGTTGCACCTAAGTATCAGGATGATGTGAGTGGATGGCCAGTATTGCCGTCAGACGGCGTAATTCCCGCATTAGCTGGGGACCAGATCGCAGTTGCCAAACGGCCTAAAGGCGGAAATTTGAATGATGGCATTACGGGACTCATGCCTGCTGTTCTATGGACATCAGGTGGCTTCTTCGGTGGTGGATTCCCTGTCCTTCCAGCCAATACGGAAGTCTTTGTTGGCGGGGAAAAGGTGACTGCAGAGCGCAAAGATGACCGTATCTACGCAACAATCGATGGAGTGAATGGGAAGGATACTGACAAGTCTAAGCTGCTGATTCAATCTGAGGACAAGACAGCAACGGGGTTTGAATTTAAACTTAGTCGAGCTGTGATGCAGCGAGCGGCTGCTGGCAACCAAATTGTTCATGTGGAATTGCCATTCGCGCAGCTTGCGTTCCCGGCCCAACAGAGTGCTCCAGCAGAAGGAAATCTCATTGTAAAAATAGATCGGAATAATGACAGTGTACAGAGCAGCTTCCGTGAAATTGCAAGTGAGCTTGGCGCTCAATTGTTAGGCGATGGGCAAGGCGTAAGCTTTGATCTTTCCGTTCCGCAAGCCTACAAAGCTCGAAGCGTGAATGCGAAGGCAGCCGTTCCTGCCAATGTGAACGCGAAAGATATTACAGCCGTTGTTGTCAGAGATGCGAACGGCAACTGGACAACAGTGCCTTGGAAGCTGGAAGTTGTGAACAATGAGCCATTTGTTAGTCTAACGTTGACTGGCAGCGGCAGCATAGCGTTCATCTCCAATAAAATGAACTTCACCGACGTCGATGATCAGAACTGGGCGAAACAAACGATCGGGGATGCAGCAGCACAATTGTTCATGCTTGGCCGAATGTTCGATCAATTTGATCCAGAGAGTCATATTACAAGAGCGGAGTACCCGACGGTACTACTGAGAGTGCTAGGTTTGATGAATCAGGCTGGTACGAAGTCGTTTGCCGATATTGGCCCTGACGATTGGTACAGCCGAAGTGTAGCTATTGCTGCAGAGCAAGGCATCGTGGACGGCTTCCAAGATGGCTCCTACCAACCCAATGAACAATTGTCACGGATGGAAGCCATGATCATGGTAGGGCGCAGCTTGAAGCTCATTGGTGCAGCTAGCTCTATTACAGAAACTGAAATGAACGATACGCTCGGCGTGTTCAAGGACGATGCGTCGATTCCAGACTGGGCGAGAGAAGCTGTTGCCCTGTGCATCAAGCTAGGCATCATTACAGGGCAGGATCACTCAATCGCTCCAAACGAGCCGCTCACAAGAGCGCAAGCAGCAGCGATTGCGATGAGACTTAGCCGTCTAACAGCGATTAGCCTTCCTTAAATCGTAGAACAAGATCAAACTAGCGGGACGGTGTAACATGCGATTTACAAAGAAACCAGTCGGGTTGATGATGCTAGCAGTCTTCCTTATATCGCTCTCGACGGCGGCATTTATGGTGTATGCCGATAATGACTCTTGGGAAGATCATGCAGCGACGGATTGGTACATGGATAATTACACGACCTATACCATTGATACAGCAGAGAAGCTGGCAGGGGTTGCGAAGCTCGTCAATAGTGGAGTAACTGATTTTCATCAAAAAGTGTTAGAGATCAGCGTTAATTTAGATGTAAAGGATCATAATTGGGTGCCTGCTGGAAGCGCAAGCCATCCATTTCGCGGAACGCTAGTGGGCAAAAACGGTCAGATCTACGATCTGGCCGGTCTTACTATCGCTGGCAGCGCGAAGCAAGCAGGGCTTTTTGGTTATATGAGCGGGGCAACCGTTGGGGGGCTCCGTGTGGCTGGGGATATCCAAATCAACGCCAATGAAATCGTCCAAGTCGGGGCAATTGCAGGATTCATGGATCAAAACAGTATCGTATATAACGTGACGAATGCTGCACAAATCCGTGTCACGTCAACGAAAGAGGCTTTTGTCGGCGGAATAGTTGGAAGCGGCACTGGTTTGATCTCCAACACCGTTAATACAGCGGCTGTCAGCGTGAATGGTTCAACTACCGGGATTGCTGGGGGGATTGTCGCTGCTTCAACTGGGGGAGCCAGTCTCACGTTGAAAAAAATCGAAAATACGGGTGCAGTTACCGTATCAAATAGCGTCTATCAAGCCAATGCCGGCGGTCTCGTCGGCATTGCCAGCTCTTCGTTGCTCATGAAGGATGAAGACACGGTAATCCGGAACCTCGGTCTCATTACGTCCACGAATAACAAGAACTCTATCGTAGGTGGTATTGTGGGCAGAGTAGAGGCCGGATCGGCAGTTACTTTTTCAAAGTTAACTTCGAATCTCGGGAATATTAACGTATTTGCACCGGACTCCAAAGGTTCCATTGCGGGTGGATTAGTAGGTTCTTTTGAGCAAAATATGAATCTGGACGTTCCTTTTACGCAATCAGGCACGATTACGAATCAAGCCGGTTCCTCTGTTATTACAGGTGGTGTTACCGGGATTGTGTATGGGGATTTGACGCTGGAGCACAACTTTACGAATGCCGTGCCGTTCATCGTCAGCGGTGAAGGAGAACTGTACACAGGCGGAATTGTAGGTAAAACGGGAGGCAATGTAACGTTCGTCAATGACGCTAAGAACTCGGCTTCTCTACAAGTGACAGGAACTGGCGATCGTATCTACACGGGCGGACTAGTAGGCTTTGCAAGCAACCGAGTAATGTTCTTAAGCACGGTTAATAGCGCTTATTTGAATAGCGGAACCATCCGTGTAGCCGGCGTTTCTGATGTGTATACAGGTGGCATTGTATCCAACAAAGTGTACGTCAAAGCTGCCAATAATGTGCAAAGCTTAGGGGATATTTCTGTCAGCGGATCGCACAAGCTTTATACAGGTGGCTATGTAGGCGTTGTATCCGGCAGCGATAGCGATACAGCAATGAGTAACGAATCGTTTGCTAACAACATAACGGTAACCGCAGCTTCATCTAGTGAAGACAGCGCTGTGTATACGGGTGGTATTGTCGGCTACTATGGTGTGAACAGCACCATCACAAGCCCGACTTTCGGTGGTCAGTTGCGTGTAACTGGCGGCGGTAAAGGGGCGAGTACCGGTGGGATTGCAGGATACGTGGATGGCGGCACGATCACAGGTGCAACCGTTGGAGGCACGGCCGAAAGCTTCGCTAAGGTAGCTTCTGAGGGGCGTGTCGGCGGTGTCGCAGGATATGTGAATGGAGCGGTTTTGTCGACGACGATGCAATGGTTGGACATCCAATCCAATGGCGCAGACGGACATGCAGGAGGTTTAGTTGGCCGAGCGAAAGGTTCGATTACGGGGGCTGTAGTTGGGGAAATGGAGGGGGTGGATCATCTCACCGTTATGATTAGTACAACTGCTAGCAACACCGCAGTAGGCGGTATCATTGGCGCAGATGATGGGCCTCTCTTGATTGGCAGCGCGACGATAAACAAGATCGCGGTGAGTGCAGGTGCAGATCACGCACGCATCGGAGGTGTCGCGGGTGCGGCATCTGCCAGTGTCACTTTGGGCGGCTTATCATCTGCAATTACGGTGCAGGATGTGACGCTAACAAGCGATGGCGCTGCGAGTAAGGTCGGCGGCGTCGTTGGGGATAACAGCGCCAATCTGAATGGCAGCTATGTACAGGAAGTGACAGGTGTAACCATCGATGCCAAAGGTGACGACGCCAGTTTGGGCGGAATTACCGGGAGTACGCAAAGTGCTTTGACGGGATTAAAGGTGAGCAACGTTGCCATCACGGTAAAAGGCGCTAACAACACAATCGGTGGACTTGCCGGTGCTGCGAAAGACAGTGTCATTCAAGGCATTGGAACAAACGCCAATGTGAGTGGACTTACCGTTGTGACTACCGACGCAGCAAGCGGAGCCAAAGTTGGCGGGATTGTCGGCAGCAGCGATAAAACATCGCTACTAAGCGTAGTTGCTGAAAATCCTGCTTTAACCGTTCGCGGAACGGGTTCGATGGTTGGCGGATTAGCGGGTCAGATCAAGGATGCTTCGATTTCACAATCTTATGCGCGAGGCGTTATGCCTGATTATGTTGTACTGAACATCTATGGAAGCAACTCGCATGGCGGCGGTTTGGCCGGTCAAGCGGAGCGTGCCAGCGTGACGGGCAGTACATCTGAGCACTATAACGTGGAAAACTTGACGCTCGTTGTAGATAACAGTGCAAACGGTGTTTATGTAGGTGGATTAGTAGGTACGAATATCGAGACTACAATAGAAAAGATTTTCGGTCGATTTGTCAACTTGACGTCCAAAGGATCATCTGCCGTCGTTGGCGGCTTGACCGGTTATAACAAAGGCACAGAGACAGCGGTGCTGGATCAGAACTTCTTGGATTCACTTGCTATCAACGCGCCAGCATCGGCGTCTAACGCTACGATTGGCGGTATGATCGGGCTTAACGATGCTAGAAGCGGGCAAGCTGATGCGACTGCAATTGAAAGAGCTGTCAGTACGGTGCAGAACAGCCGTATCTTAGGCAAATTGATCGTACACGTACCGTCTGCGACCACAGGTGGTCTGATCGGAGAAAATCGCAGTGTTCTGGCGAACAACAGCATTGCGGAGAAACTCCCGATCTCTTCAACGGGTAATCTCAGCGTCGTTGGTGGTCTCATCGGTAAAAATACAGGGACTGTTTATTACACGTATTCCAATGCGCTTCTTAGTGTCAGCGGCACATCAACGGTCATAGGCGGACTTGTCGGTGAAAATAGCGGTAACGTGATCGCTTCCTACATCGAGTCCGACTTGAAGGGAGATGCGGTTGGCACGAGCGGTAATTACGCACTCTTAGGTGGCTTAGTTGGTAGGAACAGCGGCAACGTAGACAAGAGCTTTACTTCATCGAAAGTGACTGCGAACGGCAGTTACACTTACGTCGGTGGCCTAGTCGGTGGAAACACAGGAACGATCAAGAATTCCTATGCAGCCAAGGAAGTAACGGCGAATGCCGTGGATGTCTATGCAGGTGGTTTGGTGGGCCTTCTAAAAGCTGGCGAAGTGAAAGGCAGCTATTCAGCTGGTCAAGTGAGTGCGAACCAGGGCGCATTCGCAGGAGGTTTTGCCGGTTATTATGACAATGCGAGCAAGGAACTCATTGACAATACGTATTACGTGAAGGATGAGAACCAATCGCTGAACAGCGGGTTGTTAGATTTTGGTGGTGGCACGTATTATGAACTTAATAGGTATGCTCGTCTCAGCCCGATCCTTGCGGAATCGCTTGCGAATCGAGCGACATTCCCGGCGTTGTCAGGCTGGACGTTCAGTGATACCGCATGGCGATACGGTTCGCTCAACGCGGACTATCAATATCCAGAACTTAATCTGACTGCGAACACCGGTGGCTCGACGGGTGGAACTGGCGGAGGCAACGGCGGAAGCGGTAACCAAGTTAATATGAATATCAATTGGTACACGAAGAAACCGTCGGCATTGCGGTTTGTCATTCAAACCGAAGCGGATCTCGCAGGACTTGCTGGCATCGTGAATGGTACGGTCACGGGTGTAGAGCCATTTGATTTTAAAGGCAGAGAAATCGAGTTAACAGCTCCCATTCATCTGCAATCGAATCAATGGACACCTATTGGGCATACCGAGCAGCATGCTTTTGAAGGCACGTTTATAGGCAATCGTAAGTTGATTAGCGGTCTTCAAGTCACAGCCGATTCGGTTGCCGGCCTGTTCGGTGTTATCGGTGAATATGCGACTGTGCAGGATGTAGATCTTGAGCCGGTAGGCGTGACGGGCAGTCAGTATGTAGGTTCTTTGGCGGGTATTAACAAAGGCGGTGTCTCCCACATTCAGGTTACTCTGGATAAGGCGGCGAAAGTAACGAACGGCATCAGTGTGGGTGGTATTTTGGGCAAGAATACAGGCACGATTAGCCATCTTACGCTTGTTGTGCAAGGTGGTAGCAGCGTGTCGAGTGCAGTGAATACGGCGACGCTTGGCGGTCTAGTAGGGGACAATGTCTCGGATGTTACCGAAGGGCGTGTAACGATGACGAATGGCAAAATCGAGGCCACGGGTGAGAATGCCATTGTCGGAGGCGCATTCGGCCGATTGGCAGGGAATTCGTCGCAGCTAGCCATCACGATTACGGCAGATTCCTTGGTTCAAACTACAGGAACCGGCGGGATAACCGGCGGCTTAGTGGGTGACTACTTGTCAGGCACAAGCGATGAATTAACCGTTGCCTTGGCCGACGGGAAGATTAAAGGACAGTCCATTTTAGGCGGAGCAATCGGTCGTTCAGGCCGTGATCAGGTCATTAAGATGGCCTCTGTTCGTGCAGTGAATACGATAGCGGGAGTTAATATCCAAGGTAATGGACTTGTCGGCGGTCTTGTAGGTGATAAAATCGGTAAAGGCATTGCTGCGTGGGATATGGATGGGGTTTCTGTCAAGGGGGTTCGCTTCTCCATAGGCGACTCCAGTACCCTAGGGGGTATCGTTGGCGTGTTGACCAATACGGCGGTGAAAGATTTGGCCTTCGAAGGCGCGCTTCGCGCAGCGGGCAAGGATCTCATCGTTGGCGGTATTGCAGGTCATAGCGTCGATTCGATTATTTATCAGGCTCAAGTATCTCCGACCATTGGCGCAGCAGTAACTATGGGAGAGAATAGCATTGGCGGCGTTGTTGGGATTGCTGAATCTTCGCATGGGGATACCGCGCTGGATTTCGGTTACTTCATTCCGTTTTATCCAGGTGTGTATGGAGCAAACGTGCCAGATACCATGATCGAAGTCACAGGTTCCAATCAGCAAGCGCAAGTAATGGCAGGCACGATTGCAGGGCAGCTCCAAACGGCATCGATCTACAATTCGACTTCCCAAGCGGATCTTCGCGTAACGGGCGTGAAAACGGCAACGCTCGGAGGTGCCGTTGGTTTGAGCTCCGGTTACATTGTGAATACGAGCGTAACAAGCGGAATTGAAGCGAATCTGAGCAGTGAGTGCAGTATCGGCGGAATTGTTGGTAGAGCCCATGGTGGTAAAATCGCGTATGCACGAGCTGAATCTCCTAATCGTGAGCAATTGGCGATTGGTGATAGTATCACGCAGGAACGTGTACCTACTGCAACCCATGTTGGGGGTGTTGTGGGTATGGCGGATGGGATCGACATGCAAAACGTTTCTTCGAACTTGCCAATTCAGGTACAGAGCACGAATCCGTACAACACCATCTACGCAGGGGGCTTTGCGGGACTGTTGGGCGATAGCACTCCGGGGTCCATGAAGCGGGTTTATGCGGAAGGCGCTGTTAACGTGAGTGGAAAAGCCGGCGCATTCACTGGCGGTTTCGCTGGCTCGGTCAATGCGTATACGCTGCGGGAAGCTTACGCTTCGGGCAGCGTGGCGAATACGGCATTTGATGCAAGAGCCGGAGGTTTTGCTGGGGTTATTAACCGAGGCGGAGTGATCGCGGATGCGTACGCATCGCAAGTGTCGGTAACCGCGCTAGGCTCAAGCGGAGCTACACGATCCTATGCGGGAGGCTTCACGGGGTATAATGACGGAAGTTTAACACGAGTCTATGCAGACGTAACTACGATTACCGCGCAAGCAGGTGGAGCTAATTCTTACATGGGTGCGTTGATTGGTTACAATTTCAGAGATGGCGTAGTAGCGAACGCCTACTATACAGGTAACATAACTACAATCAAGTATGATACTAGCAGCGGCCAAGCAGCGAACGTAAAGCTTGCTGACTTTTCGAACCACAACAAGCTTCCCAACTGGAATTTCTCCACAAATGATGCAACCTGGGGTTATGCAGATGGCATCAATCGCAATGCGCCAGTGTTGATCGATGTAACGAATTGGAGCTTTGCACCTGATGTAACCTTCTTACAGGCGCAGATGAAAGGTGATCTACAGTTTACAGCAGCAAGTGCTGCGCAGTTGGCAGGGCTTAGGATGCTTAATAATGAGTTGGAATTCTATAAGTGGTTTGACCGGGCAGCGACAAACCCACTAGATATTCAACGAATAGCATTGCGTGCTGACATCGATCTAACGAAACGACTGTGGACACCGTTCTCCTCCTTTTCCGGGGAGTTTGACGGGGAGAATCACGTCATATCTGGCCTCACTTACTTGGCAGACGAGTATGACAATTATGGTTTCATTTCTAATCTTCATGGCAGACTTGCCAATGTGACATTTGACCATGCTGCAGTAATCGGTGGTTCCCGTACGGGGATTGCAGTCGGAACGAATCATGTTGGCGCGACGATATCGGATGTTTCCGTGAGCAACTCCAAAATACAAGTTTTTGCCGATCAAATTGGCAGCATAGCCGGTGTAAATAACGGGGCAATGAATCAAGTAAGCGCCTCAGGTGTAGATATAACAGGAACAAGCAGTGCAGGTGGGATAGCTGGCGTGAATGCAGGTGTGATCCAAGGTGCAGCTGTGAATGGCTCTATTACAGTGAATGGATCCTATGGAGGCGGCATCGTTGGTCATAATAGGGCAGGTGCTTTGCTAACACAAAGCTTCTCATATGCGAATGTAACGGTCATCGGGGATGCTCCAGGCGCTGGCGGACTGGCAGGCGAGAACGATGGCGTCATTGCAGATAGTTACAATTCGGGTGCGGTGACCGCAAGCGGAAAGACAATAGCTAGAGCGGGCGGAATTGCTGGCTACGCACCAGAAGGTATGATGACCAATACGGTGAATAGCGGTCAAATTGCTGCCAACATCGAGGGATTCCTGGTCAAAGGGAAATCCTTCATTGGCGGCATAGCTGGGCAAATAGGCGGGCGAACGACACTTCTCAATAATTATTTCGATGAGCAAATGCTTCAATCGAGAATCGCTTATGCGGATGATGCAGGACATGCGATCTCGACAGATGTACGCAAGGCTGCAGCCATGCAAACGAAAGAGTTGGTGAACGGTGTATTGCCTGCTGGGTTAGATCGATCGATTTGGGGAGCCAAAACGGGCTATTATCCTCAGCTCACACGAAATATCAATTCGATTGATAGTGATTTATCAACGGTGGCTGTAATTTTGAAATCAGGTGATACGGTGTATCGCGTAACGGGCAGCTATTCACATACTATCGATTCAGCTTTGCAATGGACGGTCGAAGAACGTGATGAACAAACGGTACTTACCGCCTCTAAGTTTGGCGAGAGACGAGATGTGACAATTAACAAGAAGCCAGTCTTATACGTAGAAACGGCTACTACGCCTACTGGGAGTAGCTCTTCCGTTGAGTTTAAAGAGAAAATGGATGTGGTGCTTGCCACGACTGAACGCAGCGGAACAATCTACTACACGATGGATGGCAGTACTCCTTCCGAGAATTCACTGGTGTATACCCAAGCTATTACGCTTAACGCGACAACGACGATCAAAGCTGTAGTAGGCGTTGACGGAAAAAACAACAGCGAAGTCTTCTCGGCAACTTATAAAAAAATGGCACCTGTTGTTGGAGGTGGAGGCGGTGGTGGCTTCGCACCACCACAGACAGGTTCGACTGTCGAGGTGCTCGTCAATGGTAAAGCAGAGTCAACAGGACTCGAAGTCACTTCGAAGAATGGCTCTGTCGTTACATCAACAATAACAGTCAATGAGCAAGCTATGTTCAAATTGCTAGAACAAGCAAGTGAACATACAGAAATTACACTTCTGTTTAATAACGCTGATACTGCGATTGGAGAACTGAGTGCCGAAATGCTCCAGAAGATGGCGAATAAGCAAGCTGATCTTAAATTAGATGCAGGAACAGCTAGCTTCACTATTCCCACACAGGAATTCAGTGTAAAACATATTTCTGAGAAACTTGGCAGCTCGATTCCTTTAAAAGATATTAAAGTACGTATTGAAATGCGATCAAGTGAAAAAGAGCACATTGAGTTACTAAATCGCGCGGCGGCAACAGGTGGGTTCTCGCTATTGGCTTCACCAGTCAGCTTTAAGGTGACGTACATGTATGACAATAAGAGTTATGAGCTAGACAAGTTCAACAGCTTTGTGGAAAGAACGGTACGTTTAACTAGCGAAGCTGAGGCAAGCAAACTCTCTACCGCCGTAGTGGTAGATCGGGATGGCACCATCCGTCATATCCCAACTCTGATCCGACGTGTTGATGGAAACTTCTATGCGGTTATTCGAACGCTATTCAGCGGTGGTGAATATGCATTGATCTCAAATCCAGTGTCATTTACGGATGTGACGGCGCACTGGGCACAAGATACAATGAATGATATGGGAGCGCGTATGATTCTAGGTGGTGTTGGCGAAGATCGATTTGAACCTGATCGCGAGATTACTCGTGCGGAGTTCGCAGCAATTGTTGTCAAAGCTCTAGGTCTTACAGCTGCTGCGAGTAGCCAATCCTACTTGGATGTTCATGTTTCGGATTGGTATGCACCTTACCTTCATGCAGCTACACAATATGGACTCATTGCTGGATATGAGAATGGCGAATTTGGCCCAATGGACGTTATTTCACGTGAGCAAGTGATGGCAATCATAGGTAGGGTTATTCCCTTAGTTGGTCTAGATACCTCGCTGACTATAAGCGATGTAGATCAGTTATTAGCGGTATTTGCCGATAGCTCGCACATTGATGATTATGCCAGATCGGGCGTAGCGGCAAGTTTGAAACTAGGGCTCGTTTCCGGTCGATCAGAAGGTATGATGGCACCCGATGACAACATGACGCGTGCGGAAGTAGCAACGATTATTCAGAAATTATTGAAAAAATCCGGTTTGAACTAAGCAATTGTTGAGACAACAAATCGACTATATGAAAGAATGGACGGTCGGAGTTTGAATCTTATGATTTCAAGCTTCGGCTGTCTTTTTTAATTTGCTTAACCACCTTTTCGTCAGGATTTGGAAATGTGTGAGAATTTTGAGAGATGCGATTGCTACTATAGAGGTATGCTGAGAAAAATATTGAAAGGGGAGTCCGTCCCATGAAAAAAATCATGATTGTCGATGATGCTGCGTTTATGAGAGCACTGTTAAAAGATTACATGATCTCACTAGGTCATGAGATAGTTGCAGAAGGCAGCAATGGGCATGAAGCCATACTGTTGTATAAACGTTACAAGCCTGATGTAGTGACTATGGACATTACAATGCCTGAGATGGATGGGATTTCCGCGTTGAAGGAAATAATAAAATTTGACCCAAGGGCTAGAGTCATCATGTGTTCGGCCATGGGGCAGCAGCAAATGGTACTCGATTCCATTCGTGCTGGTGCCAAAGATTTTCTGGTGAAGCCTTTTAACAATGAAAGAATTGTGGAGGCTGTGGAACGTGTGCTTCAATCAGGATAAATCTAGAGATCGGATTAACCCCGAAACGTTCACTTTCCGTGAGCGTTTTTTGTTGCGTACGTTAACAATTATACGAGTTAGTTTTAATCTCAAATTTACAGGTAGCTTGTATACTAAATAGAGGGACCCAAATATACAAAAGGGAGAGAACAACTATGGGCATTCATGCGTATTTTAGGTCTTTAAATGAGCTGGAACGAATTATTCGATGTCCAGGAAAGTTCAAATTCGAAGAACATAGTGTAGCGGCTCATTCGTGGAAAGTTGTTCAATATGCCAAAACACTAGCGGACATCGAAGAGAAAAATGGTGCAACGATTAACTGGAAAAAGCTCTACGAAATTACCAGCAGTCATGATTATGGTGAAATCTTTATTGGTGATATTAAAACGCCTGTGAAACATGCGTCACTTGAACTGCGACAACTGATTCAACAAGTAGAAGAAGGAATGGTCTACAACTTTATTGAGGAACATATTCCGTCCGAGTTTAAAGAGACTTTCCATAAACAACTCCAAGAGGGCAAAGACGGTTCGATGGAAGGACAGATTTTGGAAGTGGCGGATAAGATGGATCAAGTATATGAAGCATTTGCTGAAATTCAAAAAGGCAATACAGAGAAAGAATTCGTTACAATGTATCGAAATGCTTTAATTAAAATCAAAAATATTCCATTATCTTGTGTAGATTACTTTCTAACGAACATTCTCCCCGATATGGTCAATGATGAGACGGTTTCACGAGTTGATATTAAACGGATAACGGAAGAGGCGTTGGCTGACTGTCAAGGAAAAAGCATGTTCGATCAATGGACTAGCCATTGATTGAACATGCTTTTGTTGTTAACCGCGCATACTATGTCTTGAAAAAGCACATTTTAGCCATTGGAAAGTTAACGTTGACGTTAACGTTCATAAAGATTATGATTATGACATCGAGAATAATTAAGTGGATGGGAGTGTTCAGATGGATACATTCAAAATTGATGATGTGGCCAAAGAGAGTGGATTGACGAAGCGGACGATTCGTTACTACGAGGAAATCGGAGTCCTGTTTCCCCCGGAGCGTAGTGAGGGAGGCATGCGCTTATACACACGCAAACATATTGAAAGACTGAGTCAAATCGTAAATGCGCGGGATGTTCTTGGTTTTTCCCTGATGGAAATTCAAGATTTCGTAGCCATTCGCGAGAAGATGGACGAACAAAAGCAAGTTTATTGGAAGACGGAAGCTGCTGAAGAGAAGCTTTCGCAATTGCATGAGATGAAAGTCATGGTCGATAAACAGATGGAAATGGTAGACCAAAAGCTGTCCAAGATGGCTGAATTTCGCAAGGAAATCGAACATATTCAGAAACGAATCAATGATGGTATTACTAAAATGTCAACATAAAAGGAGTCTTCTAGCACATGCAACCTACAGCTACGAGTAAGGCGAGTTCGGCCTCACAGTCACAACCTCTTCAGAACGTCAGTATGTTTAGTCAACCGAAAGCGGTATGGGCAGTCGTTTTCGCCAGCATTATCGCTTTCATGGGATTGGGTCTTGTCGACCCAATCTTGCCCGCCATTGCGAAGAAGCTTCATGCATCTCATAGCGATGTCACATTGTTGTTTACAAGCTACAATGCTGTTATGGCAGTAGCGATGCTGATTACAGGTGTCGTCTCTTCCCGTTTGGGCATCAAAAAAACACTGCTTGCTGGCATTATCATTATTGCTCTATTCTCTGCACTTGGTGGTATGTCCAATAGTATTTGGAGCCTCGTATGGTTACGTGGCGGATGGGGGTTAGGCAACGCGTTATTCGTTGCTACGGCTTTATCAGCTATCGTCTCGTTATCCAAAACTGGCGTCGCACGATCCATTATTTTGTTCGAAGTAGCCGTTGGTCTTGGGATTTCTGTAGGCCCGCTATTAGGAGGAGAGCTAGGTGCTGTTTCTTGGAGAGGCCCATTCTTCGGTGTTGCGGGTCTCATGGTCATTGCCTTCTTTATGATCCTCTTTATTATGCCCAAGCAGCAACTGCAAATTCGCAAAACCAAAGCATCTCTAGCCGATCCGTTCCGTGCACTGAAATTCAAAGCACTGCGTACATTTGGAATCGCAGCTTTTCTGTACAACTTCGGATTCTTTACCTTGCTTGTATACGCAGCACTCGTTTTGGGGAAATTAGGATTGGATGAGCATCAGCTCGGATATGTTTTCTTAGGCTGGGGACTTATGCTTGCTTTTACATCTGTCTTCACGGCGCCGAAACTCCAAAAACGGTTCGGAACAGTGTCTTCCATGTGTGTTCAATTGCTTTTATTCGCTGCTACATTGTTTGTTATGTCCATTTGGACAACAGATAAAACCGTCATTATCATTGCCGTTATCATTGCTGGAGCATTCCTAGGCAATAACAATACGCTAATCACGACTGCGGTCATGAACGCAGCACCGGTGGAACGTCCAACGGCGTCAGCTGCCTACAGTTTCTTGCGTTTCATTGGTGGAGCCATTGCGCCATTCCTGGCAGGCAAGTTAGCGGAATGGTATAACCCGCATATGCCATTTATCGTCGGTGGTGCGTGTGTTGTTGTTGCTGTGGTCTATCTTTGGATGAACCGTCAGCATTTGAAGCACGTGGACGAAGTTGAAAGTGGTCATTAGTAGGATCGGAGAGAGCCCGCCTAATCAGCGAGGCTCTTTTGTTTGTTCTAGGTACTTTCAATTTATGGATATGCAAAATGTTCAGGAATGTGGTAAAAGTAGGGAATCCCATAGTATGAATTGTTCATACAACTTGTAATTATTCACTATGAACCAGTTCAGGAATCCCCTAACATTAGCCTCAGATGGAAATGGAATGGGGGTGAACTAAGGCTGCAAGGTAGCTGTTCCAGTAATCAAGCAAGTCTGAAGTACCGCTTGTCTCACACACTGTAGAACGAAAGGATGAGAACCGTGTACGTTCATTCGCATGAAAGATACTTAGGGAAGTTACTGCTAGTAGGATTAATTGTTGCACTATTCATGACATTGTTTATGACCACGCAAAAGGCTGAAGCGGCGAGTGTTACCATTCCAAGTAATGGCGTTCAAATAAAGGATAGTGCAGGAAACCTGTTGCAAGCGCATGGCGGTGGGATCATTAAAGTAGGTGCGTATTACTATTGGTTTGGTGAAAATCGAAGCGGAGACAATTTAGTGGCGTGCTACCGCTCGACAGATCTGAAAACATGGGAATTCCGAAACAATGTACTCAAACACTCGTCAGCTACGGAACTTGCAACTGCGAATATTGAGCGTCCTAAAGTCATTTACAATGCTTCTACGGGTCAATTCGTCATGTGGATGCACAAAGAGAATGGCGTTGATTACAGTGAGGCTCGAGCAGCAGTTGCTTACTCCTCCACTGTTGATGGCGACTACACGTGGCAAGGCAGCTTCCAACCGCAAGGCCAGTACATGTCTCGTGACGATACTTTGTTCGTGGATGACGACGGATCCGCCTATTTCATTTCATCTGCTAGAGAAAATTTAGATACGCATATCTATAAGCTTTCTTCCGATTACCGATCCATCGCCTCCCTCGTTCAGAAGGTTTGGGTAGGTTCTCAACGAGAAGCGGCTGCTATGTTCAAAAGGAACGGTGTCTACTTCCTGGTGACCTCAGGAGCGACCGGCTGGGCGCCGAATCAAATGAAATATGGGACTGCAACAAGCATTGCAGGTACATGGAGTGCGCTTAGCAACGTCGGCGATTCCACGTCCTACGATTCACAGCCAGCGTATATCGTTCCTGTTCAAGGAACATCTACAACCTCCTATCTCTACATAGGAGACCGATGGGCAGGGGCGTGGGGCGGCATTGTAAATGATTCGAGGTACGTATTCTTGCCGATCGCGTTCCCTTCGAATACATCCATGAGTCTAACCTATTATGATAAATTAACGATTGATACAGCGACAGGCACCATTTCGGGGTCTAATTACAGCTTTAACACGACGACGAATTATAAAATATTGAATCGGAATAGCAACAAGTCGCTGGCCGTTAGCGGCTCGGATAAAACGCTTAGTGCAGCGCCAATCCAGCAATTTACGGATACGACAGCGCTTTATCAGAGATGGCAGCTTGTGAAAAAAGCGAATGGTTACTACAGTATCATTAACAAACAAAGCGGCAAATATATGGATATTAATGGTCAATCCACAGCGGACGGAGCGACGAACATTCAATATGCAAGCAATGGCGGTAAGAATCAGGAATGGTTGCTAGTTGATCTAGGGAATGGTTATTATGCGATCGAGAATCGCAATAGCCGTAAATTTATGGACATTAGTGGCAGTTCTACGGCCGATGGCGGACAGAACATTCAATACACGTGGAATGGCGGCAACAATCAGCAGTGGACGATTAATTAATCGCGATGTGAAGCGAGGTAGGGAGCGATCCTTAGCCTCGCTTTTTTTACAATGAAATCATCCATGAATTGATCACGAGCTTCCCCGAAATTATCATAGACAGTACGAAAACCGATGGCTAACATGATATCATAGAGGAAAATTGGCAGCAGGTTGACCGACAAGGGGGAGCCGTCGATGTATAAAATTCTGGTTGTGGATGATGAACCGACAGTTAGCTCGGGCATTAAGGGTTATTTAATGAGATCTGAACTAGGAATTGGACATGTGGAAACTGCGCTGAACGGATTTGAAGCGTTGGATTGTTTACGCATGGACACGTATGATCTCGTTTTGACGGATATTCAAATGGGAATGATGAACGGCATCGAATTAATGGAAGCGATTCTTTTGGAGCAGCCACACCTTCCTGTTATTGTGATTTCTGCCCATGAGAAGTTTGACTTTGCCAAGCGAGCGCTTCGGTTAGGGGCTAAGGATTATTTAATTAAGCCTGTAGAACTAGATGAACTGATGCGTGTTGTCGGCAAAGCTCTCCAAGAGAAGAAGGAAATGGGTAGACTGACGTTGCAACGTCCAGATACGGATAGTAGTAAAGATAGTCTTTTGCTCAAAAAAAGGCATGAAGCACTTATTGAATTAGTGACAGAAACTGATCTGCAGGAGAAAGATTATGAAGATCTGCTTCGTGAAATCGGCAACTCACTTAAAGAGCAAGGTCATTGGTATGGCATCGCTGCCGTTCATTTGAACCTTAGCAAAGGCGGATTTAGTAATCAAGACATTACATTGATGGACCGCAAGCTATTGAAATATGCGTCGGTGAATATATTGGAAGAAAGTCTATCGGATTGGTGCGGTGTAGCCTTTTACGGATTCGGCAATCAGCTTGTGTGTGTAGTTCAATTGGAAGCTTCGGATAATGTGGACACGCGGCTGCCGATGAATGCGCAACTGAATCTGATTGGTCAAACAATAATCATTAATCTCAAGCAATATTTGAATGTGGATGTCACCGTCGGAATGAGTACATTAAGCCCAGACCTATCGATGTTGCCGAAGCTGATGGAAGAGGCGAATGCGGCGATCGAATGGCGTAAGCTGCATCCCGATAATAACGTTCTCTATTATGAAGATATGTCGGCGTTAGGCAATATGAGAATGATGGAATGGGCAGCCAAAGTCGAAGAGATGGTTCTTCACTTGAAAACGTTGGATGAGGCTAAACTATCTCAGGAGCTTCAATCAGCTGTGAAAATACTTACGAACTTGACGCATTCTGAGGGATTATTCCACAGTTGCTTCGGATTAGTCGTATATCGTTTGTACGGATTGCTCTTTGATAACGGACAAGAATCAAGCAGTTCCTTCCGCCAGTATGATCCGGATGTTTTTTTCAGAGGGATGGACATTACCCGAAAAGTTGCCAGTTTGGAGGCGTATGTTCAAGGTCTAACGGATGTGATTCGCGCCTGTATTACCGAAAGGGATCAGACTGTCGTATCTCGTATAACCGCATACATCTATAACCATTATGGCAATCATGAACTTAAGATTCAGGATATTGCCGCAGAGGTTCATTTCAGTGCAGCTTATGTTAGTTACTTGTTCAAAAGGGAAACGAACAAAAACGTCTGGGATTTCGTCTCCGAGGTTCGGATTGAGGAAGCGAAACGGTTGCTTGATGTAACTGATTTGAAGCGATATGAAATTTCATATCAAGTGGGGTATCAGTCGCCGGAGCATTTCAGCCGAATGTTCAAACGTTTCATCGGAATCTCTCCAGCCGATTATCGCAAAGAGATCAGGGGGAATTAAACTGAAGCTTCAATATAAAGTAATTGTGGCATTCTGTTTGTTCATCATCGGGCCGTTTCTCATTGTCGGGTGGATTTCCTTCTCACGAACCTCGGCAACGATTAAGGATGAAGTGGGAAAGACGATGCTTCAGCTCGTGATGCAGAATCACGCAACGATGGAGAATACGTTGACTTCGGTCAGAGATAAGACGGTAACTTTCCTAGATAACCACTTTTTCAGTAATCCTAAGCAATTTGCCTTCTGGACCCATATTGAGACGATTAATGCTTTAGCGGAAGCAGATACTATACTGGATCGCTGGTCATCGGATGGTACCGAATATTCGATCTATATGGGGAGTAGAGGTAATCAACCTTTCCCGGTAAATGCACTTTACAAAAAGCAGGGTCTCATTTATCTGGATAGCAGCAGTGCTTACCCGGAGTGGGCTTTACAGACGCAAGAAGAGAAAGGTGCTGGAAGTCTTCGACTCGCCAAGGCGAGTTCTGGGCAGCCGACAGTAACGTACACAAGAAGTATTCTAAATCCGGAAAAATATGACGAATTGATTGGCTTCCTTGCTGTGTCCAAAGTGGAAGTTTTATTGACCAAAAATCTCGTTTCGGTACAGTTGCCCGATCATGCAGGAGTCTTCTTGTTCGATGACAGAGATGAATTGCTTTTGAAGGCGGGTTCGGCCGACATGGAACTGTCGGAAATGCCAGAATCCCTTCGCAATAAATCGAGTGGCTTTTATTTTTCGGAATCAAATAATCATAAATATCTGTATGCCGTCTCCTATGAGTTTAACTTCAATACACGATTAATTTATAAAATTCCGCTCCTTTCCATTATGGGGAAACAGACGAGCTTTCAACAATTAATCATGGTGATGTTGGCCATTTATTTGGTTCTCGTGTTGCTGTTCGTCTTGTATTTGCTGCGAAATATTATTAAACCGTTAGCCCGATTAGTTACCTTTACGCGAGTATATGAGCTAGGCAGACCTTTCGACTTTGGAGATCCGTCATCACGTTCACGATCCGATGAGTTCGGCGTATTGTACACGGCGTTTATTCGAATGACGAGCAGGTTGAATGAATCGATTGAAGAGAATTATGGGATGAAAATTAAACAGAAGGAACAGGAGTTGAACACGCTCCATTCCCAAATTACACCGCATCTTTTGTACAATACGTTGGATTCCATCTATTGGTATGCACTGGAAAGCGGCAATCATGATGTTGGCGGTATGGTTAAAGATTTGTCGAAGCTGCTGCGCATCGGGTTAAGTAAAGGAAAGAGCATGATTCCGATCAGCGAAGAACTGGAGCATGTCCAAGCCTATATTCGCCTTCAAATGAAGCGCTATCCAGGCAACTTTGAAGTGTTCTGGGACATTGATGAAGACCTCGACGTGTATAAAATGCCCAAGGTCATCATCCAGCCGCTTGTGGAGAACGCGATATTCCACGGGATTCAAAGTATGGATGGGGAAGGCCATCTGTGGGTTCGATTGAAACACGTAGGAGATGAGATCCATATTCTTGTTGAGGACAATGGCTTTATTCCGGTGAATCTCGATAAATTGCGAATGATTGTCAGCGGGGAAATCGACGACAAAGGCTATGGCATTCGGAATGTTCACCAACGCATTCAGCTGCATTATGGTGATTCGTATGGGTTAAGCTACCGTCTGCGAGACGGCGGCGGACTTATTGCCACCATAATAATTCCGATTCATCCAAGTGGATAAGTTTGAACATGATCCGGCCCTGGGCCGGATTTTTTTGTTTTTGGCGCGCCGCTCAAGCCGTATTTTACATGCTGCAGTAGTGATTTTTCCGTGGAAGTACTTGCTGATTATTCATCACATTCTTATGCGGATACATCATCGAAAAGGGGAATGCCGTGTACTATACTTGATTTAACAGAGAAAGGAGTGGACGCAGTGAGAGAGACAGCCGCACCTCCACGTCAGGCAGTGGAATCACGTTATCGCGCGAAGAGATCAAAGTTATGGCAGAACTTCTGGCAATTCAGAACGCTTACATTGATGTTATTACCAGCAGCCCTCGTGCTATTGCTTAATAATTATTTACCAATGTTTGGGCTGTTCATTGCCTTCAAGAAAATCAACTATGTTGATGGTATTTGGGGGAGTCCTTGGATTGGTTTCGATAATTTCACATTTCTATTCACGAATGGATCCCTGTGGCGAATTGTACGAAATACAGTAGGTTACAGTATAACATTTATGATTGTGAATTTGATTTTATCCGTGGCTATCGCATTGGCACTTAATGAACTCCGCAGCCGCATAGCGGTTAAGAGTTATCAGACCTTCCTGATCATGCCGCACTTTTTATCTATGATCGTCATTAGTTATCTTGTCTACGCGTTCCTGCACCCAACACAGGGTTTCATGAATACCACGGTTCTGAAAATGTTTGGTAAAGAACCGGTATCTTGGTACATGGTGAAGGAATACTGGCCATTCATCCTCACCGTGGTCAGTGCTTGGAAAGGTGTCGGTATCGGTGCCGTCATCTATATCGCGGCCATCGCCGGTATTGATACGGAGTATTACGAGGCAGCGGTCATTGATGGCGCTTCAAAGTGGAAACAGGTCATTCATATTACTTTACCTTCTATTATGCCAATTATCATTATCATTACAATTCTGAATATGGGACATGTGTTCAATTCGGACTTTGGACTATTTTACCAAGTGCCGTTGGATTCTGGCGTCTTATATCCAGCCACCGATACCGTAGATACGTATGTGTACCGTGTGTTGACGCAACTCAATGATATCGGCATGTCTTCAGCAGCAGCAATGGCACAGTCGGTTCTAGGCTTTATTATGGTATTTCTGACGAATGGAGCGGTCCGTAAAATAAATAAGGATCAAGCTTTATTCTAATTGATTGGATGGGAAGTGAACGTAATGATTTCCAAAACGTATCGAAGGGAAAATCGGATTTCCCCACTGGCTGAAACGATGATTAATTTCATATTCATCTTATTATCCTTAGCCTGCATACTACCTGTCATTCTCGTCATCATTGTATCTGTCACACATAATGATTCTTTGATCAATGGGGGATACAGCTTTTTTCCAACGAAATGGTCGTTAATCGCTTATCAGACCGTATTCAATGATTTTACGACAATGGCAAATGCTTACAAAGTTTCAATTGGGATTACCGTCGTAGGAACCCTCTTGAGTGTCTTGCTGATGGCATTATATGCGTATCCCTTATCTCGCAAGGATTATCCTTATCGCAACATGTTTACGTTCTTTCTTTTCTTCACAATGTTATTTAACGGCGGAATCGTGAGTCGTTACATGATATACACGCAGACGCTTCATCTGAAAGACTCTTATATGGCTTTGATCCTACCGCTCTTAATCGTTCCGTTCAATGTGATTATTATGCGTACGTTCTTCCAGTCTACCATTCATCCAGCTTTGATCGACTCTGCCAGAATAGATGGAGCGGGTGAACTACGTATCTTCTTAAGCATTGTACTTCCTTTATCGCTGCCAGTGCTGGCGACGATGGCCTTATTCTCAACGATAAATTATTGGAATGATTGGTTTAATGCCTTGCTCTTCATTAATAAGGAGCATATGTATCCGATTCAGTTCCTCATGTTGCGCGTGCTGAAAGATGTTCAATATATCCGCGAGAATTTGACGATAGCTGCTCAGAATCCAGAGTTGCTTAAGAATTTGCCCAATGAGTCACTGCAAATGGCCTTAGCTTTTATTGCTATGGGGCCTATACTGATTGTCTACCCGTTCTTTCAAAAGTATTTCGTCAAAGGCTTAACCGTTGGAGCCGTTAAAGGCTGATCAGAGTAACACCGGCTGCGAACTGCTGCTCGCTTTCGTCAGCTGATTCATATAACATACTTTACAGGAGGGTCCACAAATGAAACGTAAAAAGTCAGTTATGCTAGCCCCAATGGCGCTAGCGCTTGGGTTAACCGCAGTACTGCCGGCGTGTTCCAGTGACACCAAAGTAAGTACATCCGCAAGTCCAGTATCGACGGCCGCCAGCGCGTCAGCTCCAGCTAGTCCGAAAGCCACATCGGAGCCATATGAGGTGTCGCTCATCTATCAAGCCAAACCGATGAAGGATGATGCGCTCGTACAGGAGGAATTGAATAAATATTTGAAAGAAAAAATTAACACAACAGTTTCCCTGCAACCGATTGCCTCAGCTGATTATAAGAAGAAAACCGAGCTGATGATGAATACTGGGGAAAAAATGGACCTCGTATTCACAGCGTCATGGTTGGATTTCTCAGCAAATGTGACGAAAGGTGCTTTCTTGGAGCTCGATACGCTGCTCGATAAATTTGCACCAGAAACGAAGAAAATGCTTCACCCGCTTTATCTAGAAGCTCCGCGCTATAAAGGAAAGTTGTATGCGGTTCCAACGGATAAAGAAATCACGCAGGGGAAAGCCTGGACATTCCGTAAGGATATCATTGACAAGTATCAAATTCCGATCGATAAGATCAACAAGGTAGAAGACTTGGAGCCATATTTTGAAAAGATTAAAAAAGATAATCCCGATATCATAAATAACTATGTCTCTGGCGGCACTGCTAACGGTTCAAGCTTCATGATGTATGAATCCAAATCGAATTATCGTCCGATCGGGCCAACGCCTGCCAAAATGCCGACGTTCTTCTTGGATTACAAGTCAACGGATATGAAAGTTAAAACTGTGCTGGATCAAGATATTGTTGATTTGAATAAAGCCGATGCAGAAACGTACCGTAAATATTTTGAAAAAGGGTACACCAATGCGGATGCAGCTACGGTAACGACCAATGTTGGTGAGATCCGTAAGCAAGGTAAAATTTGGGTGCAATCTACCGTGTGGAAGCCAGGTTCTGATATAGAGCTGAAGCTTGCCGACAATGACAAATATGAATGGGTTTCCCACGTCATTGAAGAACCGATCGTAACGACGGATTTGGCTACTGGATCGATGTTGTCGATTTCTAGAACATCGAAGAATCCAGAAAGAGCGATGATGGTCCTTAACTACCTTCATACAGATCCTTATGTAATTAACCTTCTTGTTAATGGTATTGAAGGCAAACACTATAAAAAAGTAGGCCCTAATCGCATTGAGCCGATCAAAGATTCTGGTTATGACAGCCAAGTATTCTGGGTACTCGGTAACCAATTCTTGAACTACATGAAGCCAGGTCAACCGGATGACTTGTATCCAAGCTGGAAAAAATTCAACAATGATGCGAAACGATTCCCATTAATCGGATTTGTGTTTGATGACACGAATGTGAAAAACGAGATTGCGCAATTAACGACGATTGTTAATGAGTACAAAGTGATCGCTACAGGAGCAGTTCCAAATCCTTCCAAACTAATCGACGAGCGTAACGCCAAGCTGAAAGCAGCAGGACTTGAAAAAGTGAGTAGCGAGCTTCAGAAGCAAATCGATGCATGGTGGAAAGAAAATAAAAAATAGAAAGAGTTAGAGGTGATTACCGTTGAAACCCCAGAACCTCATATACACTTTCGTGAGCTATGCTTCCCACTATGACACGCCTTGGGGACATGGAACTGCTGTTGAAGGTGTGGAGCGAACAGCAAGATTAGCCCATGCGCATGGCATACCCGTGACATGGATCGTCAACCGAGGCTCAATCCCTGTATTAGGTGAGCAGATTCGGCAGTGGCATGAGGTCTATGGCGACGATATCATTCTGCAATGCCCTTTCTTTATGGAAGATATGGGAATGTCCAAGGATGCATTGAAAGCGCGTCTGGAAGCTGATTGGAACCTCGTGAAGGAAGCTTTTCCTTGGGCAACTACGAAAATTGCAGCAAGGGGCAAGATTTACAATGAAGTGATTGAAGTGCTGGAAGAATTGGACTTCCAAGGTATGTGGGGCTATTGCTGGGAACAAGTGTGGTGGGACGGTATTACACATAAAGGGATCCCTTGGGGATCCTGGTATGTGGATAGCCATCGCTACAAGATTCCACATGGGGGCAAAGGCAAAGTCGTCGCCTGCGAATGGACAGCACGGGATTTGCATTTGTCCTACCATACGGGAAGTCCCGTCATTTACTCGACGGATCCTAATGATGTGCTGCGTGCAGGATTGTGTACCGGGGAAGAGATCACATATTGGCAAATGCTCTTTGATGAATATTTGGCCAATACGGATCACAATGATCAAGTGTTCTTCCTGCAACAGCAAGAGGCGCATGAAATGGAGTATACGGATCGGTTTCAAGTTTTTCCAGCCTCGCATGTGGATGCATGCGAAGGGATGCTGGACCGATTCTTTGCCTACGTTGCACACTGTGGCGTCACACTAACAACGTTGCCGAAAGCGCTAGCGACGTATCATGAGCGC
Source organism: Paenibacillus sp. J22FR83 (assembly GCF_059691955.1). Classification (NCBI taxonomy): domain Bacteria; kingdom Bacillati; phylum Bacillota; class Bacilli; order Caryophanales; family Paenibacillaceae; genus Paenibacillus; species Paenibacillus sp. J22FR83. The sequence continues at coordinate 36,343 of NZ_JCAUAM010000027.1, read as the reverse complement.
TATCAGATTACTGCTCCGTCGTACATGTTGACGAGGGATAAACCGATTCGCCCTGAAGTGAACGATTACACGATGACGCTTGGTGGCGTAGCTGCTGGGCCTTGGCCGGATACGTTCTTCTTCTACGACAATCAGTGTCAGATGGTATTCGTCAAAGGCGAATGTAAACCGCGGCTTGTCCGCAACTATGTCGGTCAGTGGAATATGCAGGAGGAATTCGAGGAGAAGATTCCACCGTTATTCATCACGACGTACGAGAAGACGAGCGAACGTATCGAGCTTGTTTATGAAATCGGGAACTGGAAGCCGATGCCGTTCGGTCTCACGTATTGGGACGATGAGCTGAGTGACTATGAAGTTGAAAGTTGCCCAAGCGATGTTGAATTGAAAGTGATTCAAGATGAATTGGTGTTCTTGCGCTTTAATCTGACTGGGGAGAAAAGGACGATTCGACTCGTGCTTCGCAAAAAGGTGTAATTGGTATATGAGAGAAGGAGCCTCGCGGTTGCGAGGTTCTTTTTTGTGTCCTTGGCACAAATAGATGGATTTTCTGTAGTTAAATCTGAGCTTTCTCGTCCAATTTCAGAAATGCCCGATAATAGCTGTACTTTTTCCATTTAATCGGTTTGGCCGCAGAGAGGGGGGCGTCGGACGAAAGGGGAGTAGCCAACACCCAAAATTGATCACAAGATGTGGAGATTACATCATCGTTCCTTCCTCATTGATTTCGTATAATAGAAATGTAAGCGATTACCAAAGAATTCAAGCATAGGAGGAATGGTTAATGTCAAGCACCACCCGTATGAAAGGAAGGTCAAGGAGATTTTGGTGCGTGTGTTTGGGTTTGATCCTCGCGTTAAATACCTTGCTGCTTGCACCTGCTACATCCTCGGCAGCCGTCACGCCACTGCCTGGGCCTGGAAATCCGCTGATCTACGATGACTTCAATGGCGGAGGTGTTTTTAAGCAGAATTGGATGAATTGGTTCAACCAAGCAGGTGGAACGGGCACTTATTCCAAGACAACTGTTGACTCGCGCCAAGTCGGGCTATTTACCCAGACACCTACGTCGAGCAACTCCTGGGCCAAATTCCAGCCAATGAATGAAACAGTCGATTTGACAGGCTATCGCTATTTGAATGTTACGATGAAAAATCCGGGGTATGCCAATTCGCTGATACGAGTTGTGGTTGGTGATGGAACAACCAACTATAACTTGACGAATGGCTGGGTCTCCATTCCGACAACATGGACGACGAGTCAATTTGATCTGAATGCTTTGACACCAGCGCTGAATAAGAAAACAGCTAGGTTTGAAATTTGGCTTCGTCAATCTGGCGGAACGTATGGTGAGACGCTGATTGACGATATTTTCGCATCTACAGACAACACGGGAACGGCACCTACATTAACAGGCAGCATGACAGCTAACTCGGCGAGTGGCTATAATCAGAACACATCGTTTACTTTCAAAACGACATATACGGATGTAGACAATGAGAAACCGTTCGCAATGCAGCTTGTCGTCGACGATACCCTCTATGATATGAGGGAAGAAGATAACGCAGATACCACTTACTCCAATGGGAAAAATTATTATTACATCACGAAACTGCCTGTCGGTTCTCATACGTATTATTTCCGCACGACGGATTTAACGTCGAATCAAGTATCAACTACGCTGCAGAGTGGACCCGTCGTAACGAGTACAGCTCAAGTAATCGACGTCACTGTCAGCCAAGCGGGCTATAACGCAGGTGCTTTCAAGAATGCGAAGGTGACTGCCGATCTTGCACTAACAGACACATCCTATGTCGTAAAGAATGGCGCAACCGTTGTTACTACTGGCAATATGACGTACGATGGTCTCTTTTGGAATAAGCACGTATACTCCATCGACTTCTCGTCCATCACAACGAGTGGCACGAATTATACAGTTGTCAGTAATAACATCTCATCCTTCCCTTTTGCGATTCAACCGAACATTTGGACGAATTACAAGGATGAAATGACCGCATTCTATCGAATCCTACGCGCGAGTGTGGCGACTTCCGATGCCTACCCTGCTGGTTATAGCACAGTAGCGCCATCAGCTAATATTTTCCATGGGGCTGGACACTTGGACGATGCACAGTCAGCTGACGGATTGACACACTATGATTTGACAGGCAGTTGGTATGATGCGGGAGATTACGGCAAATATGGCGGCAATCAGTGGGTAGGCAGTGAAATAGCTCTAGCCTATATCCGCCATGCGGACGCAGCTAGCTCGAAGTTCGATAATGACACTAACGGTGTTCCTGACCTGGTGGATGAAGCGATCTGGGGCAGCGAGTATCTAGTCAAATTTGCCAATCAACTCGGCGGTGAAATGTATGATCTCAAGAATAACGCAAGCTTCGTTCATCCGAGCAAAACGACAGATAACATCAATGGCACAGCGGACGATCGCAAGCTCTCCGGTTTAGGTGTTGGAGGTTCCGCGAAGGCGGCGGGAACACTTGCAGCTACTGCAAGGGCTATCCGCACAGCGATTACCAAAGGGGATATCGCGCCAGCGAAGGTCACAGCGCTCACAACATTTGCAAACAATTGCGAAGCGGCTGCCGTTACATTTTACAATTATGTGGTAGCGAATCCGAACGGGCCCGTTGGTTCCTATGGAACGCGTGGCGGCATTCCGAATTCCAAGCTGTTAGCGGATGTAGAGCTATATCTGTTGACGAACAACGTAGCCTACAAAAATGCAGCAACTGCAAATATCAACACACTTGTGTTTACCGATTTGGCATCAACGAATTATTGGGATATGAGACCGATGTCTTTGGCTGAATTCTATCCAGTTGCGGATGCTGCAACGAAAACTCATATTCAGTCGTTATTGAAACAACAGGTTGATTATTTCTTGTCTTCAACGGATGATACGCCGTATAGCGTATTGAACCAATTCAAGAACTTCGGTGTGAATGAACCGCACGTTTCTTATCTTGGCGATATGATGCGTTACTACGAGTTATTCCAAGATCCTGCTGCGCTGCGCGCGGTCGAGAAGGGGATGTATTGGGTTTTCGGGGAAAATCCGTGGAATATGAGTTGGGTATCTGGAATCGGTTCTGATTATGTGACGTACCCACATACCCGATTCGATGAAGGCTCCAATTCCAAACAAGGTTCAGGTGTTGTGTTCCCAGGCGCAATGGTTAGTGGACCCAATATGAAGGATACGAAGGATAAATTAAGCGTTAGTCCATGGTATGAAGATCGTTCCTTATTTCAAGATGATACGAACCAATGGCGATACAACGAGTTCAGTATTAGTATTCAAGCCGGTCTCTTGTACACAGTCATGGGATTAAGCGCGAATGCTTCTGCAAGCTCAGCAGGCGGTACAACTCCAGCGACGCTTCCGATTACATCACCGACAATTGGCGATTATGTGCGTGGGAATGTGACGGTATTTAGCGGTCCTACAACAGGTTTGAGTAATCTCGAATACTCATCAACGGGTACTTCTGGCACATTCGTACCCATGTCTGTTTCCGGTAGCGTGTATGCAGCTACGATTGACGAAAGCGCGTCGGTTGCCTACGCGAATAAGCGAATTGACATCCGTGGGACAGATGCTACGGGGAAACAAAGCTACAGTTCAACGCATTACACGGTGGCTGCACCGCTGCCTGATCCATCCACACCATTAATTTATGACGATTTCGGCGGTGGCGGCATTTGGGGTTCTGTAGGCGGTAATGGCGAGTGGGTAAACTGGTATACACAAAATGGCGGCACAGCGGCCTTCGTCAAGACAACGTTGGATGGTTTAACAGTTGGTAAGTTCTCGCAAACACCAACGGCCGTTAACTCCAATGCGAAATTCCAACCTTGGCATGATATCGTTGATTTGTCGGGTTATCGTTATTTGAATTTCAAGGTGAAGAACCCAAGTTACGCTAACTTGAAGATGAAAATCGAACTAAATGATGGTACGCGTACCTATAACCTGACGGGCGGTTATATCACAGTTCCGACTACATGGACGGACTTAGCTTACAACCTAGATACATTAACGCCTGCTGTGAATAAAAAGAAAGTGACATTATCCATCTGGTTAAACCAAACAACAGTAGGTTATGGTGAGATGTTTATGGATGAGATTAAAGCTACGAACGTAGCAAGTGGAACGGCTCCGACTCTGAGTGCGATCAGCGTTGACCATGCGACTGGTGATGCAGCAACAGATTTTACGTTCAATACAACGTATACGGATGCGCAGAATGAGAAACCATTTTCCATGGAGCTTATCTTGGATGGGATTGTTCGTCAGATGGTAGCTGTAGATCCGGCTGATGTAACCTACAGTGATGGCAAAGCTTACAAATATACGACGAAACTGCCAGTCGGTAATCATTCTTACTATTTCCATACGACAGACACGACCTCCAATGCCGTTAACAGCGCTGTGCAGTCGGGTCCAAGTGTAACGCAACAGTTGCTTCTAAGTGATTTCAATAACGGTCTTGCGACAGGATGGACACCTACGAGCGGTACTTGGTCGGTACAATCCTCGCAATACAGCGGGCAAGCCGGAGGTTCAAACAGCTTCTCTATCGCCGGTGAGTCGACTTGGACCGATTACACTCTAGATGCGAAAGTCAACGTAACGAGCAACACGAATGGGAACAAAGATGCAGGATTAATCGTTCGCTATACAGATGCGAATAACTACTACATGCTCTACTTAAAAAATAATGATCATGCAAGCAGCAGGAAAATGGAACTAATTAAATCGGTCGCTGGTGTCAAAACGACATTAGGCTACTCGAACCCAAGTATTGTTGCTGATACCCTCTACGCGTATAAAATTGTCTTAAATGGGGGCAATATTTCGGTGTACAAAGATGGTGCACTTCAATTTAGCGCTGTGGACACTGCCTTTACAAGTGGGAAGATTGGGTTACGCACGTATGCGAACACAAAGGCCATCTTTGATGATATTGTGGTAACGAGATAACACAACAGCAAAAACTTCCAGTGCAGTTGACTGGAAGTTTTTGTGTTGTAATGACTCGTACTCTTAGAACGTACTATTGAACTTATTCAACAGTTCACCGAACCTTAGTTGATCTTCCCCCGTCCAATCTTGCAGATGCTTCGTTAAATACGCCAAGCGAGCTTCCTTACTTAGCGCTAACTCCGCTGTACCCGCATCGGTGAGTTGCATGGAATAAGCGCGGCCATCTTGTGGATCTGGAATGCGATACAGGTAGCCTTTCTGTTCCAGCGCAGCCGTCTGTCTGCTGATTGTCGACATGTCGAGTTGAAATTCCTCAGCTAAAGCTTTCACGCCGGCCGATCCATGTGTCGAAATCTGATGAAGCAATAAATAGGCAGCTCGATCCAAATTACCTACTTTTTTATTCGTGGTTGCGGCGATAAATCGGCGAATGAAGGTGCCTAACTCAGCTTCTATTGTGTGAATGGCGTTTTTTGTCATTCAATAAGACCCTCTTTGTTAAGTGTTTGAAATCAATCATGGTTGTAATCGTAACATATACCGGATTATTTGAATATCTTCCAAAGTAGGGCGATTAACAGGCACTTAAGGATTGACTTCATCCGACATAGTTGTATAATGCAAGTATATAGTGTCATCATACATCTTGTTAGATTAGAAGGCAATAGTAGACGGGAGCGGGCACAATTTGAAGGCTAAAGAAATTATGGTCAGTCAAGTGTATAAAGTAAAAGAAAATGATACAGTTCGCGCAGTTATTGAGAAGTTCCTCATGCACCGGATCAGTGGACTTCCAGTCGTGAATGATCGCAATGAAGTGGTGGCTTACATTAGTGATGGGGATATTATGCGAAATATCGGCAAGCACGATGATTATATATTTGGTTCGTATCTCTACACGGCTGTAATCAAAGGCGATAATGAGGAATTTCAAGATCGCGTGAGAAATCTGCTTCCTTTGAATGTGATGAAAATAGCACAGAAGAAGGTTATTGCGGTAGATGCAGAAGAGGATATTGAACAAATCGCGGCTATTTTGGGGAAAAAACGAATTAAAAAGCTACCTGTTCTCAGAAGAGGCGTGCTAGTAGGCATTATTAGCAGGGGAGATGTGATTCGGCATTCCTTCCAGTCGCTTCTATAACAAATGTGTGTAAATGAAAGGAGCTATCCTTATGTTGGAACGGCTCAGGCATAGATTATTTTTATTTCCATTGTTTATTGTGATCAAAATTTATGTAGCATGGATGATTTTATTTGAAACAGGCCCATCGGCCAGAATTCTTTTGACAGAGATACCCGCGATTCTTATAACGTATTGTGTGGTTGAATATGTGGTCAAAAAGCACAAACTCGCTTGGTATCTCGCGATTGATCTGATTATGACGGTTTTGTTTTTTGCCCTTGTTATTTATTACAAACATTTCGGAGTTATTGCTACGTATCACGTGTTAACCCAAGCCAAGCAAGTCGGTGCTGTTAAGAAGAGCATTTTCTCTGTGATTGAACCCCAGTATCTGCTGTTCTTCTTGGATATCGTGATTGTTGCTTTCTTTGCGTTTATGAAGCCAAAAACAAGAGAGTGGAAGCCTCTTAGCATGAAGATTGTAGCTAGTGTTGCTTGCTTCTCCCTCTTACTTTGTGCACTTAGTGTGATTCCTAACCGTAGTTCCTTTAATGAAAATGTGAAGGCGTCCAAAATGGGCATACTCAATTATGAAATGTATAACCTGCTTTCTCCTAAAAAAGAAGAGATCATTAGCACGGATCAAATTACACAGTCTGCTATAGACGATTTGAAGAAGAAAGTTACTGTTGTGGAACCAACGTTACAAGGTGCAGCGCGGGGCAAGAATTTGATTATTATTCAAATGGAATCCTTTCAGAACTTCCTCATCGGTTTGAACATTGATGGGACTGAAATTACCCCCAACCTGAATCGGTTAGCGGAATCGAACTACTATTTCCCGAAATTTTATCAGCAAATTGGTCAAGGGAACACGTCGGATGCCGAGTTTATCGTCAATACATCCTATTACGTACCGCCAGATGGCGCGGCTACGCAAGTGTATGGGAAGAAAGAATTGCCGAGCCTTCCAAAGCTCTTGCAGAAGCAAGGCTATACCACGATGAATTTCCATACGAATGAAGTTGGCTTCTGGAATCGGGACGATTTGTATCAAGCGATTGGCTATGATCGATATTATGATAAGCAGTATTTCAAAGATGAGGATGCCTTCTTCTATGGCTCGTCCGATGAAGTGCTGTACAAGAAAACAGCGGCAGAATTGGCAACGTATCAAGCGCAAGGAACACCTTTTTACGCGCATGTCATTTCCATGAGCTCTCATAACCCGTTCACCATTCCGGAAGAAAAATATAAAATGACCCTGCCTGAGCGGTACGAAGGCACTTTCGTAGGTGACTACATTCGCGCAGAGAATTATGCGGACTATGCACTTGGTTTGTTTATCGAGGATTTGAAGAAACGAGGGATTTGGGAGAATAGTGTTGTTGTGCTCTATGGGGATCACCGTGGACTGCCCTTATTCTCTTTAAAAGCGGATGATAAACATTTAATGTCAGAAATATTAGGTCATGAATATAGCGAAAAAGAACTCATAAATATTCCTCTTATTATTGCAGCGGAAGGCGTGACCACACCGAAAGTGCAAAGTCAGCTCGGCGGTCAAATAGATATTCTACCTACGGTAGCTAATCTGCTTGGCGTACCTTTGACAGACTATCTACACTTCGGTCAAGATTTACTTAACCAAACGGCATATAATTTATTGCCACAACGTTATTACTTGCCGACGGGCTCATTTGTAAATAATGAAGAACTTTTCATGTCGGGCAAAGGTTTCGAGGATGGCAACTTCTATACGCTTGCCGGTAATGCCAACGAACATCAATCTGCTACAGAAGATGAATTTAATCATGCGTTGAAGCTTCTGCAATTATCCGATAGTTATGTATCCCAACTTCCAGATCGTGTGGAACCTGAGTGAAGGAAAAATGATGGCGGCCCAAGATAAGGTGATGGTATCACCTTATCTTGGGCTTTTTGCTATTTTAGCGGGGAATAGAGTGATGGTGTAACGCTAAACTGGTGAATGAAGCTGGAATCCGGGACTTAGGGTGTAAATAGCGTTATCCCGTAACGTTATTGTGCAGCAGGGTGCCGATAGGAGCTGAATAGCGCTATCCCATAGCGTTATTGTATAACTGGAAGCCGATTGGAGCTGATTTTAGCCCCAGCTTATATGTTCGGATGCGATCGGAACCTGATGCAGGAAGCAGCAACTCGGCCTGAACTAATTCGTGAAGCAATTTCCGAGCATGCTGCCCTTTGATTGCAAGCAGCTCGCATACCTCGTCCGGTGCGAATGGACGCTGTATACGAGTGGCGAAACGAAGAATCTCCCGCTGCTTCAACGATAGATTCCGATCCGTAGTCACGTCGCCCGCGTATAACTTGCCTAGCACTTGCTGGATGAGTTGTTGACAACGCCTGGGTTTCTCTTTAATAGCATCCAGAGGGATACGGTAAATGTGCCAGCCGTCTAGCATCAATTGGTTTTGTCTTTCACGCTCGTACTCAAAGCTTCGACGTGTCACATGTTTGCCATGCGAGCTGAAATCGTCCACTTCCCAATTGATCAAATAGGGAGGTCTAATATAGGCGAAGTCCAAATAGAAGACACCATCTCGATAATTGGTGACTTCGTATTCGGCATGTAGAAAGTCTAGGCTTCCGACGGCAGGCAGCCAAAGTTCATGAACAAATAACTTCTCATTGTGAGCATGTCCCTCATTTAAACGACGGAGAGCTTCACCTGTGAGGTTCCTTCTCTGTTTGTCCAACCATGATTCGTATATATCCAAGCATATTCCTCCTCAGCTAATGAACAAAAAACACCGCGCCATCCCGGGAGGGGAGGGAGCGGTGTGCTTCACACGCAATAATATGTAATAAATACTATAGGATAAGAAGCTTTTTGTCACGATATTTGAATCGGATAGAGTTTCCTCATTCGCTTGTTTTACACGCAACGAAGTTCACATACCATCTTATAACTTCCAGGCTCCGCTCGAAAGCCGATCAAATCACGGTTAATGTGCAACATTGGAGCGTTCATGGAATCATTGTGTGTTTTCAAATAGGGGACTCCATGGGCACGAGCAGTTTGCACACCGAGCATCTTTAAGGCTAGAGCAATTCGCCGCCCCCGATATGCTGGGAGTACTCCAGTGTATTCATGATACATGGCACGTGTTTGCTCGTTCTGCTGCAGCGTTACGACACCAATAAAGCGTTGGCCATCCTTGGCGATATGGATCCATTCGGGGCGCACGCCATTCTGCGCGATACTCCACTTTTTCCATTCTTCAAACCATGGAAAGTCTCCGGAGTAGCCTGGAATATCCGGATGTGTGACCTTATATAGCTCATGCAGCTTCCTCTCACTGACTTCTCCAGGTTCATCCGCCAAAGTGACGAACTGAATGCCAGCACGTTCAGCCTCTTTGATGGATTCCTCGAGTGTACCGCCATCAAAGGTTGCCAAGTCTAGAACAGATTCGAAGGAATGGCGCTCCTTTACATGATTGCGTCGTTCAGCAAAATCTAAGGACTGTTCGTCGCTCTCCTTCATATAGCCGATGAGCCGTGTGGCTTTAACTTCAAGTGCCCATTGTTTAAGCACCTCATACAGTTCATTTCCTACACCATGACATCGTATTTCCGGATCTACTACCAGGTTATAGATCAGTGCACCAGGCTCCGTCCATGGAGCTCGCCATGCAATTGCGTAGGCGACAATATGTCCATGCTCGTCTTCTACAACCCATTTGGGACGATCCCATCCCATCAACTGTCCTTCTTCATTGTAATGCAGTTTTCCAGGAGGGATTTTGTCCTCGTCTTCATTCAGTTGTTCTGCTGTTGTTGGTTCTGACCAGATTAGATTTAGGAGCGGTGCTACCGCTTTAAAGTCGTCTGGTTGATGTAATTTTCGAATAATCCAATTGGGCATGTTACAACCTCCGTCAAGGCTTAGATTTTCATACTGTCATTATCTCATGCCAAGAGTCGGGTATCATGGTAAAGTCTGGATATAAGTAAAGTATCTTATCTGTATGGATTCCGTGAGTGTCACTCTATAAAAGTCGTATAAGCACTCATGCCTTTGAACTTATAAGGTGTGTAACCTACATGCTTCTTGAATAGTTGGCAGAAGTAGGAAAAGTTCCCCAATCCAACTCCTTCACCAATATCTTGCACGGACATATCTGTGGTTCGCAGGAGCCAGCAAGCTTGTCGAATTCGGCGCGCGGTCAAATATTCGGTAATGGTACTGCCAATGGATTGATGAAAAGTAGCAGAAACATGGTTTGGCGTCAGGTGAACAGCCGCAGCGAGCTCATCGAGCCGGAAGGGCTCCATATAATGCGCTTCAATCCAAGCCAGCATTCGCTCAGCTGTTGAAGAGCTTCGACCTGCAAGATGAGGCAGAGCATCCGAATTCTTCTCGGAATCGGTACGAAGCTGGTGCAAGAAAGCGGTGAGGAAGAGGGTCTGCTCTTCCAACAGTCGTTCAGGCCCTCGTTCCTTGGCCGCATCCAGCCGCGGCATATGGCTCCGCAATAACACTTCAAGCTCAGCAAGACTTTCACTCCGAAATGCCTGCGGCATAAGCGGATCCTTCCATAGCTTCAAGAGGAACTCGCGCAACGATGGAAAAGTAGAAATCGCGGCCTCTAGGACAGCCGGCTCCAAAACGAATAACGAGCGGATATAGTTATCTTGAGGTAGATTGTGAATCCGAATGCGATGTAATTGAAAGGGCCTAAAACAGAAAATAGATCCTGGCACAAGCTCGACAATTTGTTGTTCTATTACGACGAATCCAGTTCCTTCATGAACGATAAGTATCTCCATACCTTGATGAGCATGAAAAACTTCTTCGAATGCGTGTGTTCGATCTTTGAAAAACGATAATTGCACCGGGTGCACGTTTAAGTTCATGTAATTCATCAATTTCATAGGGGATCACCTCATCGTATTCTAACAACATTTTATCATAAGAGGCATACACTTTTATGTTCTTTTTTTTGATACGATGGAATCACATGAAAGCGCAACTAGGAGGAGACATGTAACATGTTGAAACAACGTTTAATGGAGCAATGGGAGCACTATCGCGGGTCTTTGGGTGGTGTTTGGGAAGTGTGGCGGTCAGATAAGCTGCAAAATCATTATAACGTTCCATGGGAGTCGGTGACGCTTCCACATACATACAATGGGACGGATGTGATGGACCCCGATCATAAGTATTATCAAGGACAAGGCTGGTATCGAAACAAATTAGAGGTACATAACCCTTACCCGAAGGGGAGAACGTTGCTGCATTTTGAAGGGGCGGGACAACGCACGGATGTATATGTGTATACCGAAAAAGTGGATTCCCACCTAGGTGGATATGACGAGTTCACGGTCGATATTACGGAAGCGATTGCACGTTCGAAGGAAATTGAGCGATATGCCGGACGTGTACCGGTGGCCATTGCTTGTGATAACAGCCGCGAATTGGAGACAATTCCTTCGGATGCGAGTGATTTCAATCTCTATGGTGGTGTATATCGCTATTTAAATCTTGTCTATGTGCCACAGATTTCTTTGGCTCAGGTACATGTGGAAGCGCAAGTGGCAGTGATTTCAGACGTTTCAGCTCAACAACAAGAAGCCGGAAGCGGCAAAGTCATCGTGCGAGCTAAGTTGTACAACCCGGAACAGCTCCAAGAAGAAATTAAACTGACGATTGTGTTGAAAGGGCAGGACGGAACGATTGTCGGTCAAAAGGAGATTTCCTTACCAGCTTGGCAGGGTGAGAAGGAAATTGCCGCGTTCGAGGTGGAGAATCCACATCTATGGTCTGTTGCAGACCCTTATTTATTCGACTGCTCTGTTGAACTTGTCTGTGAGGATGGCAAAACCCTCAGTACAGAACGGTTCGGCTTCCGAACGTTTGAATTTGTGAAACAAGGTCCATTTAAGCTAAATGGTGAGCGGCTTTTGCTGCGCGGTACGCATCGGCATGAGGACCATGCAGCAGTAGGGGCAGCGATGACAGAGGACATGCTGCGCGAAGAAATGGGGCTCATTAAGAAAATGGGCGCTAATTTCATACGACTAGGGCACTATCAGCAATCTCGAATCGTGCTGGATCTATGTGATGAGTTAGGTATTCTCGTTTGGGAGGAAATCCCTTGGTGCCGCGGCGGGTTAGGTGGTCCAGCTTATCGTGGGCAATGCATCGATATGCTTACGGCCATGATTAAACAACATTATAATCATCCATCGGTGATTTTATGGGGATTAGGCAATGAGAACGATTGGGAATGCGATTTCGATCACTTTGATCAGCAGGAAATTCGTACTTTTATGAAAGAGTTGCATGATCTGTCACATGAGCTGGACCCGAGTCGATTAACGGCCATTCGCCGATGTGAATTTTGCAAGGATATTATCGATGTGTATTCGCCTTCCATTTGGGCTGGATGGTACCGTGGCGTATATACCGACTATGAATCTAGTTGTCAGACGGCATTTGAAAATGTGGACTCGTTCTTCCATATGGAGTGGGGAGCTGACAATTTGCCAACTCGGCATGTGGAGAAACCGTATACGGGCATTGCATTTATGAACAAGAGTGATGACGGCGTCACGGATGAGCGTGATGGGGACTATTTATTGACGGGTGGCGATCCTCGCGTATCACGTGATGGCGATTGGTCGGAGACGTATTTCTGCGAAATGATTGATTGGTACTTGAAATCACAGGAGAAGATGGACTGGCTGACGGGTGCAGCGCAGTGGTCTTTCAAGGATTTTGCAACACCGGTTCGGCCGGATTCTCCGATTCCCTATTTGAATATGAAGGGTATTGTGGAGCGGGATCTGACACCGAAAGAAGCCTTCTATGTGTTTCAATCCTACTGGTCAGAGGAGCCGATGGTTCGTATTTATGGTCATACGATGCCTATTCGCTGGGGTACGGAAGGCGAACGAAAGTTGATCAAAGTGTACTCGAATGCTGAACAAGTTGAGCTATTTCTTAATGGAGAGAGCTTGGGAGTGAAGCAGCGCGATTCGCAAGATTTCCCATGTGCGGGCCTTCGCTGGGAAACGGAGTTGACCGCGGGTGCGTACCATCTGCGTGCAGAAGCTATCTGCAATGGTGAGGTTGTAAGTGACGAGTTGCAGTTTACGTATCAATCGGACGCGTGGGGGGATCCAGCGGAAATTCAAGTAACCACGGAATCGTTAGAGGATGGGCGTGTTTACTTGGAAGTTCGAGCGTTTGATGCGGAAGGCATCTTTTGCCCGGATGCTGCTAATTTCGTACGATTTGGATTAGCTGGAGATGGAAAGCTGCTCGATAATCTTGGCACTATCCGTGGATCGAGGCAAGTTCAGCTTGCTGGCGGTCGTGCGGGGATTTATATAGATCCTACAGGTGGATTGCCTGCTGGGATAACGGTTACGGATTTTGTGAGTGCAGGTGGCCCGGCTTCATCTTTGGCTTTTTTATCACAGGGGGATAGAGATGTACAGCGGACATATACATCTGTTGTTAGTGCAGCATGCGATGGGATGTCTACGGTAACAGCCATCATTGAAGTTATAAAATAAACCTACTTCGAGGAGGATTATAAGATGAGTGAACGTAAGGATACAGGAAACTGGCAGAACGCACAGAAACTTGGGGATATTTTGCCCGATGTATGGAAAGAGCTGCAAGTGAAGGTTGACCGTATGATCGAGCAAATCGGGGAGAAATCTCCGCATGTTGCTAATGAAGACGGCGTCTATGATGATATGCGAATCGATTGGTGGACGTCAGGTTTCTGGCCGGGTATTCTATGGATTATGCATGAGATGACGGGCAAAGAGCATTACAAAGATGCAGCTTGGGAATGGGACGGCAAATTTGAGCAAAAAAGTATTCAAGATAATAATTTCCACCATGATGTTGGCTTTCAATATTTGCCGACAGCGGTCATTAAGCATAAGCTGACAGGTGATAAAGATGGATTGCGTCGGGGGCTCCAAGCGGCCAATTTCCTTGCAGGCCGGTTCAACATTGCCGGTAACTTCATTCGTGCGTGGAACCAAGATAAGTTAGGCTGGTCAATTGTCGATTCCACGATGAACCTGTCCATTCTATTCTGGGCAGCTGAGGTGACTGGTGATCCGCGTTTCGAACATATCGGAAGAGCTCAAGCGGATACGGTTGTTCAGAAGTTCATCCGGGAAGACGGCTCCGTGAACCATATCTTGAGCTTCGACCCGAAGACAGGCGAGTTGATTGAATCGCTTGGCGGTCAAGGAGCCGGCCCGCAATCGGCTTGGAGCCGTGGTGCAGCGTGGGCTTTGCATGGATTGGCCAATGTGTATCGATTTACAGGAGACTCTCAGTATTTAAAAGCGGCACAGCGCGTGGCGAATTACTTCTTAGCGTGCCTGCCGGAAGATCACGTGGCACACTGGGATTTCCGTGCTGATGCTACGCTGGATAACGAGCCAAGAGATACATCGGCTGCTTCCTGCGCGGCATCCGGGCTAATTGAGTTGGCGACTTTCCTGCCGCCAAACGAAGGTGCGATGTATCTCCGCGCTGCAGAAGAGATGCTGCTTTCACTAACGGTGAACTACGGTACGTGGAATCAACCGGAGCACCAAGCAATTCTGTTGGAGGGAACTGGAAATAAGCCGGCGGGACAAAACGTGAATGTATCGCTCATCTATGGCGATTACTATTACGTCGAAGCGCTGGCTAAGCTGCTAGGATGGAAGCAGCGGATATTCTAGGATAGGAAAATGAGCTAAGCGGTGTTTTGCGCTTAGCTCATTTTTTTGGCGGAATTTCTAGGCCCGCCCATGCGCAGGCGTATGCGATCGGGCGTCTGTAAGGCCCAATTGGGCCTTACAGGAAAACGTGAGCGCAAATTGTGTGCTGTAACGCCTAATTTGGGCGTTACAGTTGACGGATATGCGAAGTTGAGCGCATTCATGCGTCTGTAAGGCCCAATCGGGGCCTTACAGGAAAGCGAGTGCGCAAATGGTGTGCTGTAACGCCTAATTTGGGAGTTACAGTTGACGGATATGCGAAGTTGAGCGCATTGGGGCCTTACAGAGTAGCGAGTGCGCGGATTGTGAGCTGTAACGCCTAATTTGGGAGTTACAGTTGACGGATATGCGAAGTTGAGCGCATTCGGGCGTCTGTAAGGCCCATTCGGGGCCTTACAGAAAAGCGTGAGCCCAAATGTTGTGCTGTAACGCCTAATTTGGGCGTTACAGTTGACGGATATGCAAAGTTGAGCGCATTCATGCGTCTGTAACGCCCAATAGGGGCCTTACAGAGTATCGTGAGCGCAAATGGTGAGCTGTAACGCCTAATTTGGGCGTTACGCCTGTCAGATATGCGAAGTTGAGTCCAATCAGGCGTCTGTAACGCCCAATAGGGGCCTTACAGAGTATCGTGAGCGCAAATGGTGTGATGTAACGCCTAATATGGGCGTTACACCTGACAGATATGCGAAGTTGAGCGCGATCGAGCGACTATACACCCCCGCCCCCGCCTTCGCCTTCCAACTGATTCTCACTCCACATGACTCAACTTGCGATACTCAGCAGGCGTAAGGTTAGTCGCTTTCTTGAATGTGCGATGAAAGTGGGACATATGATTAAATCCTGTCAGGTAGGAGATGTCTTCGATGCGTTCATCGGTTTGTTTGAGGAGTTTCATGGCTTCTTCCAGCCGAATGTCATTCACATATTCGACGAAGGAGCGGCCCTTTAAGATCTTGAACATCGTGCTGAAATACGTAGGCGACATTGCCGCTTTGGAGGCGACTTCTTGCAAATGCAGATCAGAGTTGTAGTTCATTTTAATAAAATCTAAGGCTTTTTCGAAATATTTACGATTAGCTTGCACGTGCTTGTTCTCAGTCGTTTTCTCGACATAAGCCGCATATTCTCGGCCTGCTACAACGAGGAGCTTCTGCAAATTTAATTTAATGATGAGCGTAAATCCATCCTTGCGTTGTTGCAGTTCCTGGATCATTTCGGCTATCAGCCGTTCCGTATCTAGTTGCACTTCGTGGCTCAGGTTCAGCTTGGGCAGCAGGCGATCGTTCAAGGCCACAAATGGCTGGATGAAAGCGAAATCGACAAAACTACTCATATCCGTGAGTCCTTGCAAACTTTGATCAAGTAAGAAAGGCATGAAATCAATATGAGCAATCTCCGTATGTTTATTGGGAATGAGCTCGATGTGATGATCGAAATGGGGCGGAATAGAAAACAAATCGCCTTTAATGAGTGTAGCTGTTTTGCCATTGACTTTATGCAGACAGGTCCCTTTCATCACATAGCAGATTTGAAAATACTCATGGGAATGAGGGACGCTGCCACTAAGAACCTCGTTGTTTTTAATATCTATTTTAAAAGGAAATGCATCGTCCATAAAAGCCTTGTACGGATATAAGGGCATGACAAGAGCCACCTTTCGAGAGCGATAACAGAACAGAACTTGAAACGAGTGGGATCCTCGCATGTTCACATTATCTTTAATCTTCCGAATATTTGTCAATATCCTTACTCGGCTGCTTCTTCCTTTTTAGGCCAAAACTCCCTTTACAAACGCCATATAGGCAGGCAATGAAACTTCGGGTTCCTCCAGCAGATCGGGATACCATTTTTTCTCATATTCAAGCGACAACCAGCCGTCGTAACCATTTCTTTTCAAAATATGAATCATTTCCGCTACTGGCACATCACCTTCTCCGATCAGGCAAAGCTCATGGCCGAGTGGTAATAATTTGGCATCTTTTACATGCGTGTGTTTGATATATGGAGCTAATTCACGATAAGTAACTTCAGGAGCCTCTTTATTAAAATAGGGATGTCCGAAATCCCATAGGAGACCAAGAGCGCTGCTTGATGCCCCCGTCAAAATTTCCTGAACAATTGGGTAGTTGTTAATATCTCCATGTGTCTCGAGTAAGACGGTAACTTGTTTGCCTTCGGCATATTGCCCTAACTCTGTGAGTGCGGAGATTATACGCGCAATGACCTCTGCTCTGGCGTCCGTTTGAGGTACGAAGTCTCCGAATACACGAATATACGGAACCTTCAACTGCACCGCGAGGTCGATATAATCCTTGCCTTCCTGGATGGCTTGTGTCAATTTATCAGGATCATGGAAGGAGGAAGAAGCATCCAAACAACAAATTTCTAACCCTGAGCGTTCAATGTCAATAAGCGTTTGGTCAATATTTTCCGGAAGAAAAGGATGCGCCCTTGGTAAATACATCTCGCCATCAATGCCTCGAAGTTCAATCCCGTCGTAGCCCATGCGTTTGGCTTCACTCAAGGTATGCGCCCAACTCCAATTGGGAGTGGCTAAGGTTTGGAATGCAATTTTCATATCAATACCTCCGTAGTTTCATTACCTGCCATCTCAGAGTAACAAGAAGCGTACGGACTGAACATGCAGTATTTTAAGAATGATTTGCACTATTTTTGAATCATGTGATGAATCGAAAAAAAGGGCATAAAAAGACGAAGATAATGCATAGGTGAGGGCAAGGCTAAGCGATACAATGAGGCTGAGATCACAAAACTATACTCGTAGAGGGAGATTCATGCCATGAGCGCAGCAGCGAAATTAAAAGTAGGCATTGTTGGACTTGGAGCCATTGGTGGAGGCGTACATGTTCCAATTCTCAAAGAATCGGATAGGGTTGAAGTCGTTGGTGTTTGCGATACCGTCAAGGAGAAAGCGGACAAATATGGAGCTGAGTTACGAACACAAGCCTATTACCATGTCGTGGATTTATTCGATGAATCTGGGCTAGAGGCGATCATCATCGCCGTGCCACATTACGATCATACCGCGATTGCCATAGAAGCCTTCGAGAGAGGAATCCATGTGCTTTGTGAAAAGCCTATCGCTGTTCATGTCAATGATGCGAAGGCGATCATCGCTGCTTATGAGAAAGCCAAAGCGAAGAAGCCTGAACTTATTTTTGGCATCATGTTCCAAGAAAGAACGCTGCCGTTTCATCGTAAGTTGAAGGAGATCGTTGCCAGCGAAGAATTAGGCAGATTGATGCGTGTTACGTGGGTGAACACCAAATGGTTTCGCTCGCAGCTCTATTTCGATAGTGGCGATTGGCGCGCAACGTGGGCTGGTGAGGGCGGAGGCATCCTGACGAACCAGTGTCCGCATAATTTGGACTTGTACCAATGGCTGTTCGGTATGCCATCTCATGTTCATGGCTTCGCGCATATTGGGAAGTATCATAACATCGAGGTTGAGG
The DNA here is from genome assembly GCF_059691955.1 of Paenibacillus sp. J22FR83. Classification (NCBI taxonomy): domain Bacteria; kingdom Bacillati; phylum Bacillota; class Bacilli; order Caryophanales; family Paenibacillaceae; genus Paenibacillus; species Paenibacillus sp. J22FR83. Next base: position 17,940 of record NZ_JCAUAM010000027.1, on the reverse strand, counting down.
ATGAAGTGACGGCGTATTTCGAGCATGAGAATGGGATGATTGGTCATTTCATTGTAACAACGGCGGAATCACCTGGAACGAACCGGATGGAAATCGTAGGAGAGTTCGGCAACTTAATTTTTGAGAATGATAAGATCATTATTAACAAAGGCAGAGCTTCGATGATCCATCATATTCACGACACGCCGACTAAATTTGAAAATATTGAGACCTGGTATACCGAGGTTCCGGTTAAACTGAATGTGCCGCACAATCATCCTTATGTGATGGAACGTTTCATTAGCGCTATTGAGAGCGGGGATGAAAGTCTGTTAATCGCACATGGTACCGAAGGTATTAACGGATTAACGCTGGCGAACAGTATCATGTTATCTTCTTTCAATAAAACGACAATCGAGCTGCCAATCGATGCCGATGCTTATGAGTCCAAGCTCCAGCAGCTTATCAAGAGCTCTAAGTATAAGAAGAATACGATAGCTAGCGTAGTAGAGGAAGATATGTCCAGCTCCTTCTCCAAAGCGTAAAAAGTGAGGGAACTTTCTCCCTCACTTTTTCGTCTTCACCTATAAACTTTTCCTGTATTTCCCAGGAATGACGCCGGTTATCTTTTTGAACACTGTTGTAAAATACGTAGCATTCTCGAAGCCGACCATCTCAGCGATAACGAATATTTTCAGATCAGGTGACTTAAGGAGATCCTTGGATTTCTCAATCCGTACCTTCGTTAGATACTCAATAATGGTTTCATCGGTCTCCTGCTTGAAAATTTGACACATGTAAGTTGGATCGCATCCTCTGCAAGACCCGCTACTTCGATTCCAAATCTGGCCCAAGACGAACGAAATCCGCCCTACAACTTGCTAGAGCGGATTATGCATTATTTTCTACTTGTAAAGTTGACGCCATGCTTTCTCGCTAGTGCATAGAATCCATAAACAGCAGCCACAGCAATGAAATAAGAAACGAACGTCCAACCAATTGTCCAACCATGGTTATATTCAAGTTTGCCAACGAAATAAGCTATATATTCAAGGCAAGTTAGGATGAAGGCAAGTATAATCAGGACGCCAAGAGGATGCTTCCTCTTAAAATCGATCCAGTAAATGCCGACACATGCAGCCAAGGGATAGAGGCCAATGTCAAAAGGGAGCGCGGAAATCGTTTCATCATCTTCAATTTTCGGTGTGAAATCCCAAAAATCCACATGATAACCAATATCGTTAATAATCATAGAGACAATGGCGGAGATGGGGAAAATGAGTATGGCAATGGTTGGAGCTTTTTTAAACCAAGCAGCGCCAAATAACCAAGGAATAACAAAACCAATCAGGATATTTAATAAAATACGGCCCACTCCTTACCTCGTAACTATTACAAGTATGGCCCACACCTCTTGACTTAAAACCTCTTACTAAGCGAGCTCTGTTTAGTTTCCCATATTCTTACGGAAGTCACTCGTTATCACCTAACAAAAATCCAGTTTTCCGCAACATATCTTCATGTACGCGAGTGGGTTTGAGGCTTATAGTTGTATATATAAGGGATTACAAGCTCACACTTGAGGAGATGTTGAAGATGAACAAACCGAATATCATTGATACAGATGTCCATAATGCGATAGCTCATTCGAAAGATCTGCTGCCTTATCTGCCCAAAGCTTGGCATAGTTATTGGCTTTCTGCCGGACCAGGTTATGGCGGTGGTTGGCATTCTCCGGTAGGTGTGATGCGCAAAGACGCCGTGCCCGATGGTGGAGGAACTCCTGGGAGTGATCCGCATCACATGTTGAAGCATCATTTTAATAAATATGGCATTGATTACGGGATATTGACCGGCTCTGGAATATTGGGGATTTCCTTGAATCCGAATCCAGACTATGGCAATGTTGTCGCGAGTGCTTACAACGACTGGCTGGTCGAAACTTGGTTGAAGGCGAGTCCAGTATATAAAGGTTCTATTCTTATTAATCACGCGGATCCGATTGCAGCTGCGAAGGAAATTGATCGTATGGCCAAGCATCCCGACATGATACAGGTTATTATGTGCAGCGGCTCTCGCACATTGTTCGGTCAGCGCTGCTTTCATCCTATCTATGAAGCGGCAGAGCGTAATGGATTGCCAGTTGCCGTACATCCCGGTACGGAGGGTAGAGGAATTGCAGGAGCTCCGACACCATCGGGTTATCCGACATCCTATTTGGAATGGCACAATATTTTACCAATCAATTACATGTCTCATGTCAATAGCTTAGTTTGTGAAGGGGTTTTCGAGAAATTTCCTAAGCTCAAATTTGTTGCCATTGAGGGTGGATTAGCATGGCTTCCGCATCTTATGTGGCGAATGGATAAGAATTTCAAAGGACTTCGGGATTTAGTTCCTTGGCTCAAAATATTACCATCCGAATACATCAAAGATCATATTCGACTCACGACGCAACCCATCGAAGAACCAAGCAAGCCAGAGCATATTAATCAGATTTTAGATATGCTAGGGGCGGATAACATGGTTATGTTCTCATCCGATTATCCGCATTGGGATTTCGATAATCCCCAAATGGCGCTGCAACCAATTCGCAAAGACTTAAGACAACGAATTCTGGTTGATAATGCCTTGGAGTTATATGGACATGAGACCTTTCCAGCTCCGATAGCTGCATCTGTTCCTATTAGTGAGGGGGATTCCTCGCAATGAGCAAAGTAAAATCTAGATATGCAGCAGCCAGTGTCCAAGAACTTACCGAAAAAGGACGCAAGATTGTCGAAGAAAAAGGGGTCGAAATCGGTATATTCCTTGTAAATGGGAGTTACTATGCATGGCGAAATATGTGTCCTCATGGGGCTGCTCCTGTCTGTGAGGGTGTCGTGTGCGGGACTCGACTGCCCTCCTTGGTTTATGAGTACGAGTATGGCCGCGATCAGGAAATATTGCGCTGCCCGTGGCATGGCTGGGAGTTTGGTTTGATGGATGGCAAGCATTTGGTTGAATCCGGCGTGCAATTGCGAGGTTATGAGGTAGAGGTTGAAGGAAATGAGATCTATGTGCTTATCTAAATGTGGGTAAGGGGAACGAGATCTATGTACTTATTTCAATGAGTGCAAAGGTAATACGCGTAGGAGGTTCGAGCTTGGTCTCTTATATTGGCGTTACCCAGGTTGAAGCAGAAGGCAAAAAAGTACCAGAGGGAAAGCGGATTCCTATGGGCTGGAAGGCAGTTGCGATAGGTGAAACATTAGAGCAAAGTGTACGGCTTCTATGGAAGAGTGAGATTACGGGGCAGCCAGCGTGGTTGAGAATAACTGTGGCGCTTGATGTTCGTGAGGAAGTGCGCGTCGAGGCACGTTCAGCGTTGAGCGGCATAGTTATCGGGGAGTGGGACATTAGATATGCTTCTGTGTTTCAGCCGTATCAATTGTTGCTAAGTAGCGAGCAAGTTGAGCTGCTGGCAATCGAGGGCGTCGAGCTACGATTAACGCAAGGAAGCTCGCCACTTTGGATATTTAAGGAGGGGTCAGCTGAAGCGCCCTTGCTATTTCCACATCTCCTTGTCACAAAGGTAGAACCGAGTGATCCATGGCAGAGGATGTCAGCATCGCTGGCAACGCTGTCTTCCCTGCAGCCTTTTGGCTGGTTAGAAGGTTGTGTGTTAGATGGTTTACTGGATTTGGAGTCTGCATATGGTGGAGGAAAATATCTAGGGACAGCTCAGGAGCATTTACAGCTGTTCTTCGATGCGGCAGGCTCGCTTCATTATGAGAACCCACGAAGTGCACCCGTTGATGGGCGCATCTATGGTATTGAGGGAACGCTGCCCTTTGCCGCATTAGCACAACTGGATCCGAATCATCCAGCGATTGACTCAGCCATATCGTTTTGGTTATCCGAAACCTCACAGGATGGTACGATTATGGATGGTGCGATCCTCTCAGCGGAGGGCAGCTATACCATTGCCTATCCATTGGCGGTGCTGGCCAAGCTGTATAAGCGAGAAGATTTAGCCCTTTTGGCTATCCAGCAATTGGAATCTCGCCAGCAACGACTTACTTGTGGGGCAGATCTGTATCTGAGACATCACGAGGATGGTAGTCACAGCTTCGCTAATTGGTCTCGCGCTTATGCGTGGTACATGCTGGGATTAGCAAGGACGCTTCGTGTACTGTATGAATATGACGAACTTGACAGGATGTCTCTGGCAATTCAAGCGCGTATCAAAGTGCTTAAAGACGAGCTTGTTCGTATAGCAGAAGTGATTATAGGTCACCAGTCTGAAAATGGGTTATGGTATGTTTATGTGGATGACCCGCAAACAGGCGTGGAAACTTCAGGCTCTGCCGCCATTGCAGCCTCATTGGCAATTGGTGTGCAGCTAGGTATTCTTGGCGATTCCTCATTAGCAGTGAGTAAAAGAGTCAAAGACGCACTCACGCCGTATCTAACGGAAGATGGATTTCTACATGGCGTCGCCCAGAATAATAAAGGTGGAGAAGAGCTCCAGCGAAGCGGCTACCGGGTTATGTCTCAAATGGCAACAGGCCTAGCAGCACAATTGGATGCTGCTTTGTATCAGATTGAACAACACCTCGTTCAGGGGATTTCCTGAACGAGGTGTTGTTTTTGTGATGGGTTAAGAGATAGTCGGAAGAATCGACTATCTGTAGAGTGATAGGCACCTGCGGGGATGGGATAGTCGAGAAATTCGACTATCAGTGAAAAAACAAGCACAGGGCGGCCCCGTAACTCGAAAAAATCGAGTTACGGACCCGCCAGGGCCAAGAATCTCTCCCGTAACTCGAAATAATCGAGTTACGGACCCCGCCAAGACTGAGCATCAATCCTGAATGACAGATATCGTCTTTTCTCCGCCCACGTAGATGCGATTCGTGTGCGGGTTAAGCAGCAAAGACCCCGACCCAGCGCTAACTTTGAGCTTCTTGAGTGGCTTGAGACTGCTGCCGTTATAGACGATGAGTGGAACGGCACCTTTTTCGGTGGATTCAGAGACGAATAAGTGGTTTGTTCGTGGATTAATCAGCGCATCGGTAAAGGCAGGCACGGTTAACGAACCGATGACTTGGTTTGTGCGGCTGCTTACAACAAAAATCCGCCCCTTCACGGAAATTTGTGCACTTGAGATATAAAGCCGACACGTTAGCGGGTTTAGTGTAATTTCTCGTTGTCGTCTTCCGAGCAGAACCTTTCGCACACGAAGGGTACGCAAGTTCACGACGGAGCTGTATCTGCTTAAATTATTTGCGACATATAGCTGGTTCGTTTTTCGATCAAGCACAGGAGTAATTACAGGGTTTCTTCCGACTTTACGTGTCGCGATAATCCTATTGGTGTCTCCTCGGATCACAGCTAATGTATCCGTCGTTGTGTTGGTTACGTAGATCCGATTCGTTACAGCATTGACTAGTATTTGCGAAGGGCGTCCTTGGAATGGAATGGTGCGGTGTACGTTATTCGTAGCGCCATTCAGCACGACGAGATTGGCATTTCGGGAGCGTAAAGAGATCGTTGAAACATAGATTAGATTCGTACGCGTGTTAACCGCTAGATAATCGCTGCGTTCACCAACTTTAATGGTAGAAATAACACGGTTTGTACGTCCGTTGACAACGGAAACGGTACCATCATAAAAATTGGATACATAGATGCGATTTGTACGTGTATTGATAGCCATATTGTATGGCAATTTACCAATGGTAATTGTCGTTATGACCTTGTTAGTTACTGTATCCAGAACACCGAGGCGGTTGTCACCTTGAATAAAATATAGCCGATTCGTTAAAGGATTAATGGCGAAGTATAGGGCAGGACTTTTGACAGGAATAGTTGCAATCAAGCGTGGCATGGTCGATGAGATTTTCGGCTTTGAAACGCGTACGGCTTTACGGATTATCATAAAAGTACCCCTTCCCCAAGACATATGGTACTGCTATCATATTCAGTATCAGGCTAATGGGAACTGCTAGACGCGAGTTAGGACAGCGGGGCACAACTTTCGAACCTTTATAGCGTCAAACATGCATGACAACGATTACATACCCATCTCTGAGGAGGCATGGAAATGATACATCACTATGATGGAATTGAACGTATCGGGGACATACAAGCTAATCTAGGCGAAGGTCCCGTCTGGGACCACACGACAGGGCAGCTCGTATGGGTTGATATTAATGGACAAGCCGTACATTTGTATAATCCCGCTGATGGAAACAATCGCACAATTCGATTAGATCAAAAGATAGGCGCCGCTGTTCCAAGACAGCATGGTGGCATGGTTCTTGCTTTGCAGCGAGGTTTTCATCTTCTAGATATGGATACCGAGACAGCAACCCCCCTTGTAGATCCAGAGAGTCAATTACTTAACAATCGGTTTAATGATGGCAAATGTGATCGCGCCGGCAGGTTCTGGGCAGGTACGATGGCGCAGAATGAATCAGCGCCAACAGGCTCACTCTATTGCCTGGATACCGATGGTACCGTTCGAACCGTTGAGGATGGCTGTATTACCGTATCCAATGGGTTAGGCTGGAGTCCCGATAACACGATTATGTATTACATTGATTCGCCGACGAAAAAAGTAGTAGCTTATGACTACAATGGAGAAACAGGCGACATCTCCAATCCGCGTACCGTTGTTACTATAGCCGAAGACGAAGGTTTTCCAGATGGGATGGCTGTGGATAACGAAGGCATGTTATGGGTTGCGCAATGGGGAGGCTGGCAGGTAGGGCGTTATAACCCGGTGACAGGTGAGAAAATAGGCTCAATCGCTGTCCCTGTGGAGAGGACAAGTTCTTGTGCATTTGGCGGAGAGCACATGGATGAATTGTATATTACCACGGCTAGTGTAGGTGTTAGCGAAGAGGATCGAGAGAATCAACCCCATGCGGGAAGTTTGTTTCGGATAAAGTTAGATGTGAAAGGCCCTCAGGCAAATTTTTACGGTGGTTAACGACCTAGGTATACGTATAAGAAGCTAAGTTGCAGGTTGCGCTTGGCTTCTTCTTCATTTGTTCCCTGGTATGCTCCTCATGCAGAATACTGCTTTCGGAACCGTAGCGGCGAGAGGCCGATAGCCCCTTTGAAACAATTAGAGAAGTAAGGCGCATTAAGAAAACCGACATGCTCCGCGATTCGCGCAATGGACCACTCTGTTTTGATAAGCAGTAGCTTCGCCTGCTCGATTCGGTAGTCGTGCAGATAGGCCATTGGCGTGCAATCATAGATTTCTTTCATACATCTGACAATATAGTTGGGATGAAAATGAAATTCTTCAGCGAGTGAGCTATTCGTCACATCAGATTGATAATGCTGGCGTAAATACGTCTCGACTTTGTCTGCCAGCAGCTGAGCAGGAGACGCATCGCTGCGAGAATGTCCAGCATCAAGCAGACGCAGCAATTCCATGAAGAGTTGCTGTTCACTCCAATACGTCTCTGAACGGTGATGAGCCGAGTCAGTCAATAATTTGCGAAGATGTCGCTCGGCAAGCGTGAATTCGGTTGGATTACCATATTGCGGGAGGCGAATCCGATACGGATTTTCCCAAGCATTGCGAACTTGTTGTCCGTAAATAGCCCCGAGATCCCCATCTGTAGTTTGGTGCCAAGCACCTTGAAAGTCGAAATGAATCCAATAGAAAATGGTTTCAACGTCACAACCTTTAACAGGAAAATGGTAGCGATCCGGCAGTAATAGTAGCGTTTGCCCCTCGGATACCTCCCACTCTTTATCGTCTTCACCGATATATAAGGTTCCTTTGGTCACCCAGAGCAGATCGAAAATGCCTAAATTGCGTCGGCTCGGATGCATTTCACCTGGACGGTAGGTAGAGAAACCTATCGTTATGTAGTAGGGAAGGGGTGGTAATTCCATCCAAATATAACCCAATTCACTCATCGTTTTCCCCCCATAAACCTGTGTTAAATTTTATATAAATCTGGTTGGATTCATTTATATTTTCTCTTTATTTATAAGGATAAACTGTATGTAGTTGATAATCAAATGTTATATAAAATAAAACGACAAGAGGAGATTCTACATATGATGAATTTCACGAGCAAACAGGCAACGAACAACAAGGTACGCATACAGGATTCATTTTGGGATCCATTTATGGAACTAGTACGAGGAACTGTAATTCCGTATCAATGGGATGCTTTGAATGACGCAATCGAAGGTGTAGAGCCCAGCTATGCTATACGCAATTTCAGGATTGCCGCAGGGCTCGAAGATGGAGAGTTTGGCGGATTCATTTTTCAGGATAGCGACCTTGCCAAGTGGCTCGAAGCAGTGGGGTATTCTCTGGCGAATACGCCAGACCCTACCTTGGAACAAACAGCGGATGAGGTCATTGAACTCATTGCCAAAGCACAGCATGAGAACGGTTATTTAAATACGTATTTTACGATAAAAAAACCAGGTGAGGCATGGACGAATTTGTATGAAGCTCATGAATTGTATTGTGCTGGTCACATGATGGAGGCGGCTGTTGCTTACTATGATGCGACGGGCAAAAGAAAACTGCTAGATGTCATGTGTAAATTCGCTGACTATATCGAGACCATCTTCGGTCGTGATCCTGGACAAATCCGAGGCTACGACGGACATCAAGAAGTCGAACTTGCACTCATTAAACTTGCTCGAGCTACAGGGGAAGACCGCTATGTGAAACTAGCCCAATTCTTCATTGATGAGCGAGGTACGGAACCGAACTTTCTCGTTGAAGAATGTAAAGAAAGAGATGGCTTCAGCTATTGGACGCAAAAGAAACAACCGATTCCGACCGTAGCACAGATGGCGTACAACCAAGCGCATAAGCCAGTACGCGAACAGGACGTGGCCATCGGTCACTCGGTGCGAGCTGTTTACATGTACACAGCAATGGCTGATCTTGCCAGATTAACCGCGGATGATTCCTTGGCTGCGGCTTGTCGCCGTCTGTGGGATAACACAACCAAGAAGCAGATGTACATCACTGGTGGAATAGGCTCAACACATCATGGGGAAGCCTTCACGTTCGATTATGATATGCCCAACGATACGGTTTACGCGGAAACATGTGCTTCAATCGGCCTCATCTTCTTTGCTCAGCGTATGCTGCAGCTAGAAGCGAAAAGTGAGTATGCGGATGTCATGGAGCGTGCGCTGTATAACAATGTCATTGGCAGCATGTCACAAGACGGCAAGCATTACTTCTATGTGAATCCGCTGGAAGTTTGGCCGAAGGCTTCAGAACTCAATCCTGGTCGTCATCATGTTAAAGCAGAACGGCAGAAGTGGTTCGGATGCTCATGCTGTCCTCCGAATGTGGCACGTCTGCTAAGTTCATTAAACAGCTATATTTACACATCGACGCCATCGGACAATACGGTCTACGCACATCTGTTTATTGGTAGTGAGGCTCGCTTTCAACTTGCCGTTGGCGAAGTTGTTATGACACAACAGTCCAAGCTTCCCTGGGAAGGTTATGTCCGAATAGAGCTAACTATAGTACCGCAAGAAACGTTTACACTAGCGCTGCGCATCCCGTCTTGGAGCCAAAGGAGAGCTGTCATGAAAATCAACGGTGCGTTGACGACGTACGATATCGTAAATGGCTATGCCACAGTTGACAGACAATGGACGCAAGGTGACATCGTGGAGTGGGAACTTGCGCTAGAAGCTCAGCTGACCATCGCTCACCCCGAGATTCGAGCGAATGCTGGTAAAGTTGCGATTGAACGAGGGCCACTCGTTTATTGTCTGGAAGAAGTGGATAATGGCACTCCTCTCGCCTCCATTTCAATTGATGTGGGGCAGAAGTTACAAGCGAATTGTGAGCCGAATTTGCTAGGTGGTGCCGTCGTGATTGGAACAGAGGGCTATGCCAATGCGTCCACTTCGTGGGCGGATGATTCGCCGTACCGTCCATTCACTTCACAGCAGATGTTAGAGCGAGTGAAGCTGAAGGCTGTGCCCTATTATCTCTGGGGCAACCGAGGTGTTGGCGAGATGTCAGTCTGGATTCGCAAAGGCGGCGTGTAACCCTTGTGAAAGTTAGGAGTCCTTCGGATCTGATCCGAGGGGCTTTTTGCTGCGAGAAGTGAAGAGTCAACGGCTAACAGGGGAGTGTGAAAAACACCATATTTACATTGGTTATAACACGTGTTATATTTTGGGTAGAGGTGCTATTAATTTGTCTATGAAAAGAGTAACAAGCTTCGATGTAGCCAAGCGAGCAGGGGTTTCACGCAGTGTGGTTTCAGCCGTTCTTAACGATACACCAGGCATTGGTGTTAGTAAGGAGAAGCGGGAAGCGGTCCTTGAAGCCATCCGCGAGCTCAACTATCATGTCGATGCAAGGGCGAGCGGTATGAAGACAGGGAAGAGCTTCTGTATCGCTGCATTTGGGAATACGCGCAATCCATTGTTTCTGCAGGTACTCGAAGGAATTCAACGAGCATGTACAGAGTATGGGTATCATATTTTGCTTAGTGGAGATCCCAGTATGGATCTGAGCAAGCTGGCTGATTTCTATTTGCAGCGGAGAATTGATGGTATTATTTCACTGGATGCATTAAACACAGTTGACGAAGGTTGGGTTACTCAAAGCAATCAGTTCGGTATTCCATTCGTTTCGATCGAAGGTTATGCTGAGCAATCAGAGGTCGTTTCGATTCTCGTAGATTACAAGCAAAGTGTATATCAGGCTTTGACGTATATGCATAACCGAGAGGGTATTCAACCGATCTATGTTATTTTTAGAAACGAGCATGATATCGAAAATTGGGCAGAACGTGACCGTAGAGAAGCCTATTTAACTTGGTGCGAGCAAAATGCGAGGAATCCCATTGTCCGTGTTATTACGTTGGACGATGAACCTGCGATCACGGAGTTGCTGCAGGAAGTATCGACAGATATAAGCGAGGGTGTCCCTTCCTTATTAGTCAACTGGTCTGTGGCTGTCCCTCTGATGTATCGGAAAGCACATGAACTTCGTCTGCGAATCGGAGAAGATATTCTGCTTACGAGCGCGGATAATACCATGCGTAATAATCAAGCCATGCTCCCGATCTTGACTGTCATGGATATCCCTTATGTCCGTATGGGAGAGATGGCAGTTCATGCTTTGAATGAACAAATGAATGGAGTTAAAGCACCAACCATGGCTACAAAACTATGGGTCGAAGCAGAGCTTCAGCCTGGTGAAAGCAGTTAAAGAAGAACTGCTGTCGTCAGGTCTTTTTTTAGAGTGGTATAACACGTGTTATATAAAAAGGAGAGCGCACATGATGTTCTGGACAATTGACAAATTAACCAAGAGATTGAGCGAATTAGCCTCGTATCGGTATCGCGAAAGCCAAACCATTGCAACATTTAGCTTCCAAGTGGATGAGCAGAAGGAAAATGGTGTCCGCGAGCCCAATTCCAATGAATGGAGCGAAATCAGCGTAGGGGATCGTTGGCAAGGACGTGACCGGTATGTGTGGCTCAAGCAAAAGATAACGATTCCTGCTGAATGGAGGGGGCAGACCCCGCTAGGTTTATTTGATTTTGGAAAGACGGGACCCGGCAATAATTCGGGATTTGAATCGTTGTTGTTTGTGAACGGTCAGCCGTATCAAGGCGTTGACTCCAATCATACGGAAGTATTTTTCCCAGAAGAGCTAATTGGATCAGAGGTTGAATTGTTATTTCGGTTATGGTCGGGACTGGAAGGCGGCGGTGTACCGAAGGACCAAGTCCATGAGCTCCTTAGAGCGGAGATTGCTGTATTAGATGAAGCGACAGATGATTTGTACTACACGGGCCGAGCTATTCTGGAAACTGTAAAGCTGCTTAACGAGAACCAAGCAGAACGTCAGGAGTTGCTGAAGGCGATCGATCGCGCGTTTTTGAAACTCGATTGGTCCCGTCCAGGTTCGGAGACGTTCTATGCCTCTATACGTGAGGCTCAGACTTTCTTGGCAGGTGAAGCAGCTGGCTGGGAGCAACGACATACCGTCACAGTGCGCTGTATTGGGCATACCCATATCGATGTTGCATGGTTATGGCGATTAACACATACACGAGAGAAGTCGGCCAGATCTTTTTCCACAGTCCTGCGGTTAATGGAGAAATATCCTGAGTATGTGTTTCTTCAAACACAACCGCAGCTATATGAATACATCAAGAACGACTATCCAGACATCTATGAGCAAATGAAGAAAAGAATCGAAGAAGGGCGCTGGGAAGCTGGCGGCGCGATGTGGTTGGAAGCAGATTGCAATCTGACGAGCGGGGAATCTTTGGTTCGACAGCTGCTCTATGGTACACAATTCCTACGGAGCGAATTTGGTGTCGAGTGTAAATATTTGTGGCTGCCTGATGTGTTTGGCTATAGCTGGGCATTGCCGCAAATTCTACAAAAGTCAGGGATTAACACCTTTATGACGACCAAAATCAGCTGGAACCAATACAATCGCATGCCGCACGATACGTTTCAGTGGCGAGGGATGGATGGGACAGAGGTTCTTACCCATTTCGTCACAACACCGGAAGTACCAGGTTCGACAGTCTGGTGGTACACGTATAATGGCGCGGTTGAGCCTTTTTCAGTCAAAGGCATCTGGGATACGTATCGTGATAAAGAAGTGAATCAAGAGTTGCTATTATCCTATGGCTATGGTGATGGCGGCGGTGGTGTGAATCGGGATATGTTAGAAATGAGACGCCGCTTGGAGAACATGCCAGGTTTGCCGAAGGTCGTTACGGGCCGAGTCGATGAGTATTTTGAAAAGTTGAATGAGACGGTGAAAACGACAGATAGTTACGTGCATACATGGGATGGGGAGTTGTATCTCGAGTACCACCGTGGCACCTACACCAGTCAGGCTTATAATAAACGGATGAACCGCAAATTAGAGCTGCTGTACAGGGAAGCGGAATGGCTGCAAGTTGTGCAAGCTGTCGTGGGCGCGGATTGGCGTCAATATCCAAGTAATGACCTGTACGAAGGCTGGAAAATCGTGCTGCGCAATCAGTTCCACGATATCATTCCGGGTTCTTCCATCCCTGAGGTATATGAAGATTCACGGTTGGAGTATGCCGAAGCCGAACAGATTGGTCGAAAAGCCATTCATGGGGCAGCTGCCGAGCTCATCTCTACCTCCAATACGGAACAGAAGACGTTTACGATATGGAATAGTGCTTCTTTTGCCAGAGAAGAAATCGTGGTTATTCCTGTGAGTGAGGTTGGGACGCAAGGGCAGTGGGTTGATTGTGCTGGGCAGGTGTTGTCTTCACAACTAGAAGGGGATCAATGGTTAGTGCTTGTTTCGCAAGTACCGTCACTCGGATGGAGCACCATTGCTTTCCAAGAGGCAGCAGCGGCTATAGTGAGCTCAACTAGCTTTGAAACGGGCTCAATCGCTCAAGGTATTTCGACTCCTTTCTATGAGATACGTTGGAACGAAACAGGCCAATTACTAAGCATTTGGGATAAAGCGAGTGAGCGGGAGGTTCTGGCTGAAGGCGAACGCGGCAATGTGCTGCAAGTGTTTGAGGATAAGCCGAAGGACTTTGAGGCGTGGGATATTGATATTTTTTATCAGGAAAAAATGCGTGAAGTCACGGCTCTGAAATCCGTTAGCTTGGCCGAAAATGGACCGCTGCGTGCGGTTGTGGTGTTTGAGTGGTCCTATATGGACTCAACGATTCAACAGGAAATGATCGTTTATGCGGATAGCAGACGGATAGATTTTGCTACAAAAGTAGACTGGCGAGAACGCCAACAACTGCTCAAAGTTGCTTTTCCTGTGTCCGTTCGGTCCACGGAAGCTACGTATGATATTCAATTCGGGAATGTGAAACGGCCTACGCATTGGAATACAAGTTGGGATTATGCACGTTTTGAAAGTGTCGGTCATCAATGGGTCGATTTGTCTGAGCGTGGCTATGGGGTTAGTTTGCTAAATGATTGCAAATACGGTCATGACATCAAGGATCATACGATTCGTCTATCGCTGATTAAATCTGCGACCTATCCCGATCCGCATGCCGATCAAGGTGCTCACGAGTTTACGTATGCATTGCTGCCGCACCAAGGGGACTGGGTAGAAGGGGAGACGGTGAAAGAAGCGTGGGCGCTGAACAATCCGCTGCATTACTCAGTTGGACGCACATCGGTGGATGCGCAATCGTTGTTCCATCTTTCCTCGGAGCATGTTCTTGTGGATGCGGTTAAAAAAGCGGAAGACAGCGACGCACTAATCGTACGTCTCCACGAATATACGGGATCACGACATAGCGTTACCCTTACTAGTGATTATTCCGTGAAGACATGGCAGGAGTGCGATCTTATGGAGAGACCCGTCGGTGAAGTAATCGAAGGGGACAGGATAGAGATGTTTATTAAACCTTATGAAATTCGTACGTTTAAAGTGACTCTGTAAATATGATGGAGAGGCAGTCCGAGTAGATGGTTCTACTTTTGGGACTGCCTTTTTTTGATTCAGTATTGTAGACTACCTAGCTATAGGGGACGGCTACTACTTACTCCCTCCTATGGAAAATTGATGGATTCTATACAGTTAAATCATTCGATTTATGGAGCAAATGCAAACTAGATGGAAAAACGCCAGTTAATTTCTATGATTTGAAGAAATCTTAACGAAATGGGCAGAATTAGCTGTATAATTTCCATTTAAATGTAAATCTGGCCGGCTACAATCTTACTCCACATGCTCAGGCCTTCCAGCCAGCCAATCCGCCAACGTAGCTACACGTGTAGGATGTTGGTGGCTTCTTGCTAAGAAGCCGATGCCATGTTGGATCATGGGATCTTGATCAGTCGGTTGATAGCGAAGGTCCACACTCCAACGAACCGTATCGGACATATTCGGTGTGGACATGTGAAGGCAACGATCGTTGAACAAAATTGCGCTTCCGGCAGGTACGGGCAGGGCAACGGTTTCTGTTTTGCCAAGTTGACTGTCTTTGAGTGCGGTATAGCCTGTACCTGTGTGGGTTTCGCGATGCCACTTGAGTACACGTTTGCGATGTGTCTGAGGTTTGATATGCAGGCAGCCATTCACCTCATTCGCGTCGACAAGCGGAATCCAGACGGTAATAACAGGATTCGCATTCGCATCCGGCCAATAGGATTTATCTTGATGCCAAGGTACTGCGCCAGCAGCTACTTTGGGGACCTTCGGGCGCACGTTGTAGACGGGATTTGCGAAAAGCTCTCCGCCAATTAATGATTCTACGGCATCCAGTATTTTGGGATTGCTCATCAAGGTGAAGTAACCAGGGATGCGGTCACGCCAGCTTCGGCCATATTTTAGGAAGATTTCGGCAGACAGATCCTGGAATAGCTCGGCTAAGCGATTGGGAAAGGGACGGTCTTCAAGCTTATCTGTAATGAGTCCATCCGCGAACAGTTCGTCCGCAATCATCGATACCTTCTCAGTCATCGCTTCACGAGCTGAGGCCAAGTCTTCTTCAGACAATAACTGGGGAATGATCAGATACCCCTGTTCCTCATAAAACTTCGACTGTTCGGTAGTTAAACTTCCGCTTCTAGTTTGCTTAATCAATCTACTCACCCTCCAATATGTGTTGTAATATAGAAAATATAACACTTGGATCGGTCGTTGTATTTGCTTCTGCGTTCGTCTGTTGATCAATTCTTCCGGTCATTCATTTCGCCAAATTATTTCCGATTGTGAGGGTTACTATGACTTCCTTGACGGCTGTTAATCCCTATGTAAGAGTGGGACATTATTATCAATTTCCAGTCGAACGCAATCAGGCTGAGGTTGGCAGAATTGGATATTGCTATGCGTTTCATTTCGTTGCTGGAGGCAAAGGGTCGGTTTCCACCGAGGGGAAAACATATCCTGTGAAAAAGGGTGATCTAATCTATTTGCCACCTGAAGTGGGACACTCTTTTTATGCCAATCCCGATCATCCGCTAGCTACCTATAACCTGTATTGTGATCTCTGGAATTATCAATTGAGAAGCAGTCAACATCTCGTGTGGAATGAGTCTGACTTTAAGCGAGAGTTGTTAACACAGATTGTCCCTTGCGCTGAATTGGCGATGCTGCCTGTCGTTACACCTATCCAGCATGATGCTTCACTTGGTCAATTATTTATTCATGCCGTATCCCAGTCGAGAAGAAGCGACCACTACTCCGAGTTAATCGTAAGCAATCTCCTCAAAGCATTTCTTCTCGCTCTTGTACAAATGGCTTCAAAGCCACAATTCATCGATTACCGCATGATTCCAATTATCGAGCGCATGGATAGGGAGGCGAACGCAAGTCGAGGTTATGACGAATGGATGAGCCAATGTGGGCTTCGCAAAACGCAATTTCATGAGCTGTTTAAACAAGCAACAGGGATCTCACCGAAAGCATACTGGACCCAAGCCATTATGAGGCAAGTCGAGGCTGCCCTGTGGGAAAGTAACCGTTCGATTACATCTATTGCGGAGGATTTCGGGTACTCATCGGTCCATCATTTTACCAAACAATTCACACAATTTCACGGTGTATCTCCAACGGAGTTTCGTAGGAGGAAGGGGTAATTGGAAAACTGCAAATGCAGTCCATACTACTGCTTCATTGGACTACCGCGACGTTTACCCATGGAAAAAATAGAGCCTGCTTGCCAATTATATGATGTCATTTAACACATTTGGCATTCGCGTTGGTCTGTCGAGCGTTCAATCAGTGTTTAAATTCACATGAAAATAGGTTATGATAGGGAATGAAATCATAATAGAAAGTGGGATCCATAGTGGGACGTAAGTGGAATAACATAAAAGAGAAGAAAGCTTCAAACGATGCAAGTACCAGTCGCGTGTACGCGAAGTTCGGCTTAGAAATTTATGTAGCGGCACGTAAAGGTGAGCCTGACCCGGAATCGAACCGTGCGTTGAAAGTCGTTCTTGAGCGCGCCAAAACGTATAACGTTCCGAAAGCGATCATTGATCGCGCGATTAATAAAGCTAAAGGCAGCTCCGATGAAATCTATGAAGAGCTTCGTTATGAAGGTTTTGGACCCAATGGTTCCATGGTTATTGTGGACACGCTGACGAATAACGTTAACCGCACCGCTTCAAGTGTTCGTGCCGCATTCAGTAAAAATGGCGGTAACATGGGAGTAACGGGTTCAGTAGCTTACATGTTCGATGCGACAGCGGCGATCGGTATTGAAGATAAAAGCATGGATGAGATCATGGAGATTCTCATGGAAGCAGATGTGAACGTTCGTGATCTTCTTGAAGAAGAAGACATGATCATGGTGTATGCGGAGCCAGAAGAGTTCCACGCCGTTCAAGAGGCGCTCAAGCAAGCTGGCATCACGGAATTCGCAGTTGCTGAGTTGACGATGATTGCACAGAACAACGTGACGTTATCCGATGACGCACAAGTCCAATTCGACAAAATGATTGACGCATTGGAAGATTTAGAAGATGTTCAGCAAGTGTATCATAACGTGGAATAGAAATACGGAATTAAAGATAGAGGAAGTAGCTTGGATCTGAGATCTAAGCTGCTTCTTTTTCGTTTCAGTTAGATGGAGAATCAGTAAAAATAGATACATAAAATCCATTTAATTTGTTTGTGGCGGTTGAGAAAGGTTTGATTTGTCGCTGTTGTGGTTGAGGTAGAAGTAGAAGTAGAAGTAGAAGTAGAAGTAGAAAAGTAGTAGAAGGTAGAAGGTAGAAGGTAAGAGGTGAAAGTAGAAGTAGAGCAAGTATGCTCTTGAGTAGCTGAAATTTCAATTAAATGAAAAATCTACAGTTAATCCTGCCGTTTTCCATTGGTTTTAGTGAATAGATGGAAAATGTACAGCTGCGTGCCTAGCTAAGCTAGGTACATCTAACCGATGAAAGTTCGGTCGGGGTAAGGACCAAGCCGCCCCGTAGCTAGCAGACAGACATTGGCGAAATCCAATGGC
>NZ_JCAUAM010000026.1:0-97012 GCF_059691955.1 Paenibacillus sp. J22FR83 | reverse complement strand
CACCCTTCCTCACGGACAGAGCACTATGGGTCAACTATGTACTTCCGCCATCTCGCGGTGTACTCAGGACTTTCACCTGTTAGTACGATGCGCTGCCAAGCGCACCAAAAAACTGCTCCTCCATAGCGTCCTATGAAGGGGCAGTTACTATTTGTATAAGTGCTAAAGATTAGCAATCGAAGTAAAGGTTGTACTCGTGCGGGTGAATACGGATGGCAACTTGTTTCGCTTCGCCGCGTTTCAAGTCGATGTAGTTATCGATGAAATCTTGTGTGAATACGCCGCCTTCAAGCAAGAAGTCGGAATCAGCTGCAAGTGCATCCAAAGCTTCGTCTAATGTACCAGGAACGCTGCGGATTTCAGCTTTCTCGCTATCAGACATTTCATAGATGTTTGTATCGAAAGGACCGTATCCAAGAGCACGTGGATCGATTTTCTTCTTGATACCGTCAAGACCAGCCATCAACATTGCTGCGAAAGCAAGGTATGGGTTAGCTGTGCTGTCAGGTGTACGGAACTCAATACGACAGCCTTTAGGTGTCACAGCTGCGATTGGAATACGAACTGCTGCGGAACGGTTACCTTTGGAGAATACAAGGTTTACCGGAGCTTCGTAACCAGGAACTAGACGTTTGAAGGAGTTTGTACTCGGGTTCGTGATCGCGATCAACGCTGGAGCGTGGTACAAGATACCACCGATGTAGTTGATAGCCATTTCGGAAAGGTTTGCATATGAACCTTTTTCGTAGAACAATGGGTTACCTTCGTTGAAGATGGACATGTGAACGTGCATTCCGCTACCGTTGTCACCAAATAGTGGTTTCGGCATGAATGTAGCTACTTTACCATATTCTCTCGCTGTGTTAGCAACGATATATTTGTATTTAAGCAGGTTGTCTGCTGTTTTAGTCAATGTGTCAAAACGGAAGTTAATTTCAGCTTGACCAGCTGTTGCTACTTCGTGGTGATGACGCTCAATGCGTAGACCTGCGTCAGCAAGCTTATTACACATTTCGGAACGGATATCTTGTTGGGAATCGATTGGAGCTACTGGAACGTAACCGCCTTTAACTGGAATTTTATAAGCAAGGTTACCGCCTTCTTCTTTACGGCCAGTGTTCCAACCAGCTTCTTCGGAGTCAACTTCGAAGTAGGATTTGTTCATACCATTCTCGAAACGAACATCATCAAAGATGAAGAATTCGGATTCAGGAGCGAAGTATGCAGTTGTACCTACGCCAGTTGTTTGCAAATATTCTTCAGCCTTTTGAGCGATGCTACGTGGATCACGGTCATAACGGTCGCCTTCAGGTGTATGGATGTTGCTCATAATAACTAGTGTTGGATGTGCTGTGAAAGGATCCACATAAGCAGTTTCCGTATCTGGCATCATTACCATGTCAGATTGTTCAATACCACGGAATCCTGGGATGGAAGAACCGTCAAAAGCTACACCATTTACGAATGTTTCTTCATCTACTTCTGTAGAAGGTAAAGAGATATGCTGCGCTTTACCGGAAAGACCAACGAAACGAAAATCTACATACTCAATATTTTTTTCCTTGATAAGGTTCAACACGTTTTGAACTGACATTTAAAAACCCTCCCATTTCCGTACATTCAACGTACTTTGCATGATTAATGTTCAACTTTTGCTTGTTTTCTTTCACATATTATATAGCGATTCCGTTAGCACAGTCAATACTTATGTCAGGTATTTTTTAAATGAGTGTAAGCTATTCTTACACTTACACACAATTTTCACATGTATCCATAAACAGGAAAGGGTTTCTCCATATTTGGAGAAACCCTTTCTTATGAAAACCGTATATTAGGCCAAAATGGCTTCTTTCTTCGTATCGAACTTTTTACCAAGAAGTGGAGCAAGCTTCTCCAAATCTGATAACAGATGGGCAAATTGGTCTGGGAATAAGGATTGTACGCCATCACCTGTCATTGAATTATCCGGATCTGTATGCATCTCAATAATTAATCCATCCGCTCCAGCTGCCACAGATGCCTTCGTCATTGGCACGACAAGTTCTCTGCGTCCTGTACCATGACTTGGATCTGAGATAACTGGCAAGTGGCTCAACTGTTTAAGTACAGGAATTGCTGATAAATCTAACGTATTACGTGTGTAGGTTTCGAATGTTCGGATTCCGCGTTCACAAAGCATAACGTTCGGATTACCGCCAGCGAGAATGTACTCAGCTGCATTCAAGAATTCGTCATACGTTGAGCTGAAACCGCGCTTGAGCAAGACCGGCGTTTGAATCGTTCCTAATTTGCGAAGAAGATCAAAGTTTTGCATATTACGAGTACCCACTTGCAGGATGTCTGCGTATTGCGCACACACATCGACATACTCTGGGGTCATAACTTCTGTAATTGTAAGTAGGCCGTGTTTCTTACCTGCTTCAGCCATCATGATCAAACCTTCGACGCCCACACCTTGGAAGCTGTAAGGACCTGTTCTTGGTTTGAAAGCACCGCCGCGCAGCACCTGTCCGCCAGCCGCTTTCACCAAGCGTGCGATCTCGTCGATCTGCTCTGGTGTTTCTACCGCACAAGGACCACCCATCACCACGAGTTGCTCTCCACCGATTTCAACACCTTTAATAGAAATAACCGTATCTGCTGGGTGGAAATCGCGGCTAGCCAACTTGTAGGATTTCGAAATCTTCACGACTTGCTCAACACCTGACATTTGACGAAGCTGTTCTGCTAATTTCGGATCCGCTTGACCAATGATCCCAATTACTGTGCGATCCTCGCCTTTGGACACATGGGCTTGAACCCCTTTACTTTCGATAAATTGCACGATTTCCTGAATCCGTTCATCCGAAGTTTTGTTTGATGTAATTGCGATCATGTGATCCACGCTCCTATTTCATTTATGATGGGATAATTGAATATAATTCACTGACATGCTTCAACGCTTGTTCGCTTCTACGCTTTTATGCTTTTAACCGCTAAAGTAAATATACAACGCTTGACGAGAATTCGTCAAGCGCAAATTTATTTACCTATTCTTTTGATTCCGCAGGAGCTAACTGATCCTTACGTATTCTACGTTTCTCTTTCCGGCGATTCGTGTGGTATTTGAGCAGGAGCACGACTGGGAAATAAGCAATAATACCAAGAACAAGACCAACGACCATCCCACCGACAATTAAATCCAAACCGCTGCGAATAATATTAGAGAGGAGATGCGGCAGATGGTGGATCAGGTAGATCTTAAAATGCTTCGGCACTAAATATTCCCCGACCTGCTTATTAAGAATGGAAAATGGTATATAGATGACTTTACCGAATACAAAGCCAATTAAAGCGGCGGGCAAGTTCGCTCTTAGCAGATAAACCAAAGGAAAGATAAGAACAAACGCAAACCCTGCAGTCGGTAATGTGAACATCTCAACGAATAGACCAATCGAAAAGCCTCTTGCTACCATGGAAGGACCGCCCTTGGCACGTAAAAGAAGTAAATATTTGAACTTAAACCAACGTTTAGTACTTTTCCAATCGTAGCGAGCTTTCATCATTTTCACCTTCTGAGTACTATGCATGCTAGTTTCAATCCCACCCTCATGGAATAAGCAGATTACACGTTACTTGCTGCTTTGGATTTAACAGGCGGAATTAGTTTCTTCATATTAATAGTACGTATGATTTCCCAACTGGTTTCATCTTTCGCGTCGTAATTTTCTAGATAGGTAATGACCTCTTTGGTAATCGGTGTAGGCGTGGAAGCCCCTGAGGTTACCCCTACTTTACGAACATTCGCTAACCATTCTCTGTTCAATTCAGAAACGTCTGAAATTCGGTACGCCATTACGCCAGCGATCTCTTGTGAAACCTGGGCCAAACGGTTTGAATTGTTGCTCTTCGGATCTCCAACGACAATGACCAAATCAACTTCCTTCGCCTGCTCCGCGACAGCTTCTTGACGAACCTGCGTTGCCAAGCAAATTTCGTTGTGAATTTCAGCCTTTGGAAAAAGCGTTAATAACCGATTCATAATATGTTTAATATCCCACTGACTCATCGTGGTTTGATTCGTAATGATGATTCGATTCGACTTCAGATTAAGCTGTTCAGCCTCTTCAAGCTTCTCAATCAAGTGAACATGGTCAGGTGCTACGCCAATAGCTCCTTCTGGCTCTGGATGTCCCTTTTTGCCGATATAAATAATGTCATACCCATCTGCTACTTTCTCGCGAATTAAATCATGGGTCTTGGTTACATCTGGACAAGTGGCATCCACAACCGTAAGCCCTTTATCACGAGCCAAACGTCTTACCTCTGGAGAAACCCCGTGGGCAGTGAAAATAACAGTTCCTGTTTCTACTTGTTGCAAAATCTCAAGGCGATTCTCGCCATCAAGCGTAATAACGCCTTCCTCTTTGAAGAAATCGGTCACATGCGCATTATGAACAATCATGCCTAAGATATATATAGGTCTGGGCAGATTTAAATTTTTAGCAGTTTGCATGGCCAGCGCCATCGCATCAACAACCCCATAACAGTATCCTCTGGGGGATATTCGAACAACTTCCATCTGTTCCACCTACCTAAACCATTGTATTTCTTCTAATTATATCTGATTATATGGCATGAGGGAAGTTTGCCGGCAGCCAGATTAAAAAGGTACTTCCTTCGTCCTTCCGAGTGGTGACTTCGACCGATCCATCATGCTCATCAATGATCCATTTGGCAATCGATAAACCAAGCCCTGTCCCTGTTGTAATTCCTCTAGATAAATCTGCGCGATAGAAGCGGTCGAAAATATGAGGAATATCCTCTTTATCCATCCCTATGCCGGTATCCGAGATGCGGATGCCAATAAAACTGTTTCTACGTATCGCATCAATAGTTACCGTACCTGCCTGCGTATATTTAAATGCATTTTCGATAAAAATGAACAACAATTGCTGCAGGTAATCACGATTCCCCTGTACAATCGCATCCTCGAGCGCATCAAGATCACCTACTTGCCATTCAGCCGTATGCTCGAGCAGTTGCGCCCTCCTGACGACTTCATGAACTAGCGGCTTGAACTCAACCGGATGTTTCTCCATAAGAACACCCGCATCTGCCCTCGCAAGCGCAAGCAAATCATTGACTAACCTGCTCATCCGCTGTGCTTCCCCAGCAATGTCGTGCATGGCTTCCAAAGACATTTGAACCTGATCAGGCGTTGCTAAAGCTTGTGTCCCTGAGGTTTGCTTCCACATTTTCTCCAATAAATCCACATTACCTCGAATGGTCGTCAAAGGCGTTCTAAGCTCATGCGATGCATCCGATACGAAACGTCGCTGTGCGCGGTAGGCTTCATCTAATTCCACATACGTTATTTGAATACGGGACAGCATGCCATTAATCGTATTCGTCAACCGGCCTATTTCATCTAGAGGGCCATCGTAGTGGATGCGCTTCTCTAAATCATCTCCACTTTCGATTTGATTGGCGGCCTCTATCACACGCTCGATTGGTTTCAATGCTTTACGTGCCAAGAACCAGCCTAGCGAAGCCGCAACGAGAATCGTAAGGATTGCCCATATAATCAGCGTATTGCGCAGGGTAACAGCTGTCCTTTCGTAGCTCCCAATCGGTACAGCAGTTTGTAGTACACCAATCAGATTTCTCGTCTGATCGTCTGATCGAATGCCTAAATGGTAGATGAGGATATCTTGGTTTAGGAACTTGGTTTTCTCAAAAAAACCAGGCTCCGTTTTTAATTTATCTATAACTGCTTGACTCAAAGGTAATGTCTGTTGATAATTTTGCAAATTCGCTGATCGATTATAGCTCTTGAGCAACACATTATATAATTGCAAGAAGGTATTCGTAGATAAGAAATCCCTTGCCTCTAATTCTAAATCGAGCGTTAGTCCTTTCTTAGAAAGTACGTAACTTGTCTGAATACGCTCCGCGCTAGTGACAGCTTCTTTCTTCAAATCCTCACGAATTTGATCATACAGGAAGAAGTTTAGAAGAAAATAGAGAACAATCCCAAACAGCAGCATCGTGATGGCCAATATGCCTGAATACCATAGCGTAAGCCGCAGGCGAAGCGACATTTTAATTTTCCCCTCTCAATACATAGCCCGCGCCTCGGACCGTTTGAATCAAACGTTTGTGGCCAAATTCTTCTGTTTTCTGACGCAATAAAGCTATGTAAACCTCTAAAACATTGGACTCACCACTGTAATCGTAGCCCCATATTTTCTCCATAATGATATCCCGTGATAGCACGCGCTTCGGATTCAGCATAAATAGATGCAATAAATCGAACTCTTTCGTCGTTAATTCAATCAGCTTCTCGCCGCGGAATACCTCACGTGTATCTAAATCGAGGATTGCATCCTCGAAGCTAAGCCGATTGTTCGTCTGTTCAGGCCGTTCCGTTCTTCGGCGAAGCAATACACGCACCCTCGCAAGAAGCTCTTCCAAGGCAAAGGGCTTGACCAAATAATCATCGGCTCCCAAATCCAAGCCTTTGACACGATCACTAATATCGTCTTTCGCACTCAGCATGAGGATCGGCACCTCGCTGCCGCTTTCACGAATCCGACGAACGACTTCCCAGCCATCGATGTGTGGCATCATGACATCCAAAATGATTAGCTGCGGTTCTGTCACTAACATTTGCTTGAGACCTTCTAAACCGTTCGCTGCCGTGGTAACCAAATAACCTTCAAAAGCTAGTCCACGTCTCAGCATGGATGTGATTTTCTCATCATCATCAATAACCATAATATTCTCTCTCATTGGTCCGCCCCCATTCTACCCTCTATTGTAACAAAATTACTGCCTAGCAAAAAGAAGCAGAGCCTGCAAGCTTGAGGCCGCGGACTCTACTTCCCTTCAATTAAGGTTTAGATCTTACTGTGCTGGTGTCTCAGCAAGTGTATTTTTGTCACCTACTGTAACTGGAACTTCAGTACGCTTACCATCACGAATAATGCCTAGCGTTACTTTGTCGCCAACTTTCGTTCCTTGGACTTTCGTAATCAACTCTTGTGAGTTCTTGATCTTGGTGCCATTCAAATCAACGATCACATCATATTGACGCAAACCTGCTGTGAATGCTGGGCTCTTACGTTGAACACTGCCTACCAAAGCGCCATCTGTGTTAGGAAGCTTCAATTCGCTAACCCAATCTTGACCGATATCTTGCAGACCAACACCGAGGTAAGGAACTGGCTCTTTAGGAATCGTAACATTGTTTTTCAAATTCTCTAGAACGGAAGAGATCGTGCTTGTTGGAATAGCAAAACCAATCCCCTGTGCTTGTGAACTTACGGCTGTATTAATCCCAATTACTTCACCATTAAGGTTCAAGAGCGGACCACCTGAGTTACCAGGGTTAATAGAAGCATCTGTTTGGAGTAAATGTTTGTACTCACGCGTACCTTTCTCATCAGGGATACTGATTGGACGCTCTTTCGCACTCAGCACACCTACAGTGACTGTGTGGTCGAACCCGTAAGGGTTACCAATCGCAACAACCCAATCTCCTACGTTGACATCATCTGCTTTACCAAGAGGTAGGATCGGGAAATCTTTGTCGCCCTCAATTTTGAGTACGGCCAAATCCAGATCATAACTGTTACCAAGCAATTTCGCTTTAAAAGGCTTGTCGTATCCTTCTACGGTGATTTGAATTTCATCCGCGCCATCAACCACATGCTCATTCGTTAGGATATACCCTG
The DNA here is from genome assembly GCF_059691955.1 of Paenibacillus sp. J22FR83. Taxonomy (NCBI): domain Bacteria; kingdom Bacillati; phylum Bacillota; class Bacilli; order Caryophanales; family Paenibacillaceae; genus Paenibacillus; species Paenibacillus sp. J22FR83. The sequence goes on along the minus strand of NZ_JCAUAM010000026.1, from coordinate 89,294 downwards.
TTTTCTCGAAAATAAAGCCAGTCCCCATCCCCGCTGGTTGCAATTGTCCGTTGCCTGTGTCATTTTGACCACTCTTAGGGGTAGTTTGGCCACCGCCGTTATCGCCAAAGAATTGACGGAAGAATGGATCATCGAACAATGAGTTCCCGCCGTTGCTGCGACTCGAAGTCTTTGGCTTTACGAGTGATTCAACCTTCACGATCGCAGGTCCTGCATTCTGAGCAATTGCCGCTATATTGCCAGGTCGAACGACATCAAGCGCCGCGTTCTTCAATTCACCACCATTGCTGTTGGAGCTGCTAGCCACAGTTGTTGCAGAACTTGAACCCGATGCTAACGGTTGATTACCCGAAAACATATTCGTTCTATCTGCGGTAAACATCAAGGCACCGACAACGAGTGCTCCTGCCATGAAAGCTGCAAAAACGCTTTTTACGGAAGAACGTCTCTTCGCATTCGGATCCCAAGCTGCTGGACCTTGAGGCGCATTCTCTGAACCAAAGCTGAATGGCCGAAGTGTCTTAGGTGGTGTTACTTCTACATTAGAAGTACCTTCTGAACTTGTGGAAGAAGTCGTTAGGGATTGACCTTCGCTTTCTTCATTAAAAGCAGATTTGTAAGGCCCATACGAATAGTAGTAAGAAGGTCTTTCTTTATTCGGCTCTTGCCCATCGTTCGCACGAGATTGCCCTTGTGTAGTTTCCTCATTGTTATCATTATTCTGCGGCTTAAAAAAGTCGCTGTAGTCTTTTTTATTTTCGTCCATCGTTCTTACCTCCATAGTTAAAGTTATAAGTGCATGTTCTCTTGAAGGATCTTGTTGTTCTCTATGTCTCTATCATGCACTCACAACCTTAAACGAATATTAAAAATCAATAAAATGGAGGTAAAAATAGGAGATAAATTAATGAATCCATGCTCTTTCAACGGATTTTAATACACTTGCTGCTTCGTTCACCCATTTATCCTCAATTCCAGCATCCGAATCCAGCGGTGCTTGGAATTGATCTATTAAGGCACCCGCTGTTTCCATGTCAGCTTCTGGATCTAATCCTTCATTATAAACATGTTTCAGAACAAATGGGGTACCGACCTCAACGACGGCATCCGTCGCTTCCACATCGCCTTCGATTCTACCCGTGACGACTTGAACGGGAATGCGCAACCAAACTTTATTCGCCTCATCCAGCGATCGATCGAAGTAGCCGTGGTCATAATCCCAACCACCACCCAAGTTAAAATTAAACTGCTCTAACTGAGCACGCACCTTATCAAATGTTTCTTGTACCTGCTCCAGTGAGGAAGATAGTGGTTTCATAGCAAGTGGACACTCCTTAAGCGCTCATATTATTTTACTTACGCATAGAATGTGCCAAAATGATGTTTTTATGTGCGATTCTCCCTCAATTTGTTTGTGCTGTTAAACCCACCCTTTGCGATGAGCGAATATCGCGAGTTGTGTCCGATCGTCAAGCTCACACTTCATCAACAAGTTGCTAACGTGTGTTTTAACCGTTTTGATACTAATAAAAAGTTCTTCAGATATATCCTTATTGCTTTTCCCCTCAGCAATCAAGAGAAGCACTTCCCGTTCACGTGCTGTTAGACCTTCCTGTTCCGGCAATTCACTTCGTTGTCGAATCCCTCTAGTCAAAGCCTGAGACACTTCAGCGTTCATGACTGGCATGCCGCGGTATGCACTCTGAATCGCATGTATTAATTGATCAGAAGAAACTGTTTTCAGCATATAACTAATAGCTCCGGACTCAACAGCTTCCAGCACCTTGGCTTCCTCCAGAAACGAGGTCAGCATGATCACTTTAATCTGTGGAAACTTATCACAAATGAGCTTCGTCGCACCAATCCCATCTAACACCGGCATCGTCAAATCCATAAGAATAACATCAGGCAATGATGTAAGATTCGCTTCCTTCAACTGATCAAAAGCAGCTTGGCCATTCTGTGATTCTCCCACTACTTCTAAACCAGGCTCTAATGAAATGTAAGTACGCAGACCCACTCGTACCATGTCATGATCGTCAACAATCATCACTTTAATGTTCGGATTCACTCTTGTTTTCCCCCTGAATGCCCCGAAAAACGCGGAATACGAACGCGCACGCGAGTTCCTGAGCCTAATTTGCTATCAATCTCCACTTCTCCGCCTAGTTTCTGTGCTCGTTCTCTCATCGTTGACAGGCCATGGGAAGCAGAAGGAATATCTCTTCGTTCAAATCCTTGACCATCATCCTGCAATTGCAGCACATATTGATGCTCTCTTTCGTAGATCGCCAATCGAACCTGTTTGGCCGAGGCATGTTTAATGACATTCGCCAACCCCTCTTGAATAATGAGAAAAAACTGATGTTCAATCGCCTCTGAAATGATTTCAGGCAGCGAGACATCAAGTTGACCCTGAAGTTCATGGGTCCGGCAATATTCCGGGAACCATTTCTCCAGGGCTTCCTGTAAGCTCATATCTTTCAGTTCGATCGGTCTTAGTTGTGAAATGAGCCCTCGCATCTGTTTCTGAGCATGATGCGACATCTCAATGAGCTGGTTCATAAGCGCTGGTGCAGCTTCTGGGTTTCTTTCTAATATTTTGGGAAGCGAGGAAGCTGACATATGGATCGCAAATAGTTCTTGGCTCACAGTATCATGAAGATCTCTAGCCAATCGGCGTCTTTCTTCCATTACTGCGCTCTCTGTCAGCTCCTGATCCCGAATAGCTTCGGCTTCCCCTAACTTTTGCATGAGTTGAACCCGTTCTTCAATGGAAGTTGCCATACTATTAAAAGCATCATATAAGTACAAGAAGGGCTCAACTGGTTCCATATCGATTCGAACAGCGAAATTCCCTTTTGACAATTCCAGCATAGCGACGTGAAGCTCGTCTACCTTGCGCTGCCACCTTCTAGTTGCAATGAAACCTACGGTTAAGCTTACTACTAGAATTCCGAATGTGAACCAGAATCGAAAATCCCAAGACGCCAGCTCTTTGTCGAAATATTCAAGTACAATATAGATCCCCGAAACCGTTACTACACTAGAGAGTAGAAAGTAATTCAGCAGCTGCCACTTCATATTGAACATTCGCAATTTATACATGCTCCATCCTTAACCGATCTTTTTAATGGTAATATCACCAATAAACATACTAGTAGTTACGACGATTTTATGTTCTGCCTCTTCATAATGAGAGGTTTGAGTTCTGATATTGCGCAGAAACCCACTTTCACGACGATCAAGAACTTTCATATCTCCGATAAAGGAACTCGCCATGACACGAACCTCAACATCCATATCATTCGGGATAAAAATCTTCACATCCCCAATGAATGCAGTGACATGAATCGTGGTTTCCCCCCGCGGAATTGACGCACGGGTTAAATCAATAACCGAATCGCCAATAAAGTGTGAGATCTGAACAGGTTTTAACTCCCAAGCCTCTTGGCCAAGGTGAACATCGCCGATAAAACCATGACGATGCAGAACATTACCTGAATCAAAATTGCGAACAAAGCCATCATACTTGTGTTGGTGTTGTTTAGGTTGCGTGTCCGTCCATTCACCCTGTTCCTCTTCCTTCGGATATGTGCCGTGAATATCCTTCAGTACTTCCTTTTCTTCATCCGTAAGGCCATGTTTCATCGTATTCGCTGAAGTATGATTGACATGTTCTTTCGAACTGTTGGAGAAATCGCCAGACATGTTCCAATCACCAGACTCCCACTGCTTCTTATGATGGGAATGTCGTGCTCGACTCGCTTCTCGCCGAGCTTGTCTTGCTTCATCATTGGCTTTCTTAATGGATGGCCAATCAGGCGACTCTTTCTTGCCGGGTTTAAATATCACATTCAAGCCAAATAGTATTAAAGCAACCGGCGCAAGAAATTTAAACATTTCTCCAATTGAAAGGTCGGTCACTTCTAAATTTTTTAAAAGGAATATCGTACCTACACCGCACATCATCAGGCTGCCTATGGATCCACCCCAATGGTACTTTCGTTGTGACACAAAACCAATCAGCCCATAAAAGATCAGAATTGCAGGCCAATACGTTGACACCAAATAGCCAATATCAATTTGAATTATTCCTAATTGATTTAGTAAAAAGAGCGTACCCGCGGATACGAGAACCAGCCCCCAAATCATTCTTTGAAACATATGCGGATTCATACGTTCTTCCTCCATTTGTGTAAAGCATTGTTAACATACCTCTAGTTTATAAGATACAAGGTAGATTGAAAAGAGACGTTAGATTGAAGGCGATCTCCGCCTCAAGACTGATATTTTTTTGGACTTTGTTAGGAGCATCACAAGAAAACCTGACATGAATGTCGTATAAGACGAACAATCCCCAGTCCATGTTATGTATTCTTACGTATTCCGTTGACATCATTATCATCAGAACCGTATAATTGGGCTGAGAACGCAAGTATTATAAGGAGCGATTACAGAAATGGATCCTATCCAACAACTTACTTCTGGCCTAGACACCATTTGGGTCGTATTGACTGCTGCCATGATTTTATTAATGGAAGGCGGTTTCGCCTTGCTAGAAGCAGGGTTTGTCAGACAAAAGAATGCCGTAAGCATTATTATGAAAGTATTTGTCGACATCTCATTCGGTGCCCTTATTTTTTACTTCTTTGGATTTGCACTTATGTATGGTAAAGACATCGGAGGCCTCATTGGAACAACAGGCTTTTTCATGAGTGGAGATTTATCACACATCTCATTGACAATCTCACATGATACCTATTGGCTATTCCAATGCGCTTTTGTTATTGCGGTTATTTCAATTGTATCGGGAGCCGTAGCAGAACGCATTAATTTCCGTGCTTATATCCTTTATACAATCGCCATGACCGGATTAATCTATCCCATTGCTGGTCATTGGGTTTGGAGTGTCGGCGGATGGCTCGGCAAGCTTGGCATGGTTGACTTCGCTGGATCCGCCGTTATTCACGGTCTTGGCGGCTTCTCCGCACTCGCCGCAGCCATGATCATCGGTCCGCGTATCGGTAAATTCTCTGCGGATGGCAAAGCTAACATTGTTCCCCCTTCTAATTTACCACTAGCTTCTGTAGGTGCATTTATCTTGTGGTTCGGGTGGTTTGGCTTTAACTCTGGGAGTACATTAAGCGCTACCAATACTTCAATCGGACACATTGCAGTCACTACGATGTTATCCGCCGCAGCCGGTTCTGCTGCCTGCATCCTCTTTACCATGATGAGATATCGCAAAGCAGACCCACCTATGGTCATTAATGGCGCACTCGCCGGACTCGTCGGAATTACGGCAGGCTGCGCCTTCGTCAGTGACGCAGCAGCCATCTGCATCGGAGCAATCTGCGGAATTGCCATGGTCTACGCAACGGAAATGCTGGAAGCCAGACAAATCGATGATCCCGTCGGCGCCTTTCCCGTACACGGGATCAGTGGAAGTATCGGCACTCTTGCTGTTGGCTTGTGTGCCAAACCGGATGCGATCCGCGAAGGAACAGCTGGGTTATTCTATGGCGGAGGCTTCCACCTCCTAGGTGTTCAAGCACTTGGACTTGTCACGGTCTGTGCCTGGGGCTTCTTCATTACATGGGGTTTCTTAAAGCTTATCAAACTCATAGTACCCCTACGCGTGAGCCGCGACGAAGAGTTGATCGGTCTAGATGTTGGTTCACACGGAGTTCCCGCGTATAGCCAAGAAGAAGGATTCTTGGACTTACAACACTTGAAGAATAATCCTTGAATAAGAAGAAGAGGACACCGCACAAGCAGTGTCCTCTTCTTTATTTCAGGATGAGAAGATGTCTTCAAACTCCTCGGGGAACGTAATATCGTCACCAGTCTTAGAAGCATTCATGATTTGTCTAGCTTGCTCAATTTCAGCTCGAAGCTTCCTTACTTGCTCCATAGGTTTCTTCACATAATGAATATATTCAACAGCGAGATGATGATCAGGCTTCTTACCGGATAACATGCGGCGAAAAGATGACATCGCTTGATAAGCACGTTCTTCTTTCATTCTCTTCATTTCATATCGCTCAACAACCTGCTCGATTTCCCGAGCCTGCTGTTCTTTCCGCGTAATAAAAGCCTCCAAGAAGGGAAGTACCTCTGCAGCCTTCCTAGTTGTTCTTAAAGGCATACCATCATCCGATCGTAATGCTTGCTGCATGTTCCATCACCTATCTCTCCGTGTCAAGATTTATAACAGTAATCTTATTTTACACTAAAAAGAGCGGTTTGAGAACTACTAATTTAACACTAAATCAATTCCAACGACGCCAATAGGCGTTCCCATGTCATCTATAATGGATTTCGACAGTGTGAGGCATGGTTTTTTCGTAATAGCTGACACGTACTCGTCCGAAATGAAGAGCTCACCTTCCATTGCACGCTTCCACCACTCTCTTCCCTTCGCATTCACTAAGCCCGCTTCTGGCTGAGAGTAGATGAAAGTTCCATCCCCGCGATTCGACCATATCGCTTCAATCCCCACCGTTTTCTTCAAGATCCCATGTAAATGGGAGGCATGTTTATCTTCGACCAACGATTTTATGTCAGGTACGCGAACAAGCGCATTCAATAATTGCTTCATCTCTTCAATGTTGACATGAATAGTTCCCTGCTTGCTCTTCATGCCAACTGCTTGTATGGCCGTGATCAGCTCAGCGGAAGAACGATCTAAATTCTGATTAATATGCTGCAATCTTGAAACCTCGTGGCGTTGCTTCTTCATCTGATCCAACGTATGTTCAACACTCGACATCGTCTCATTCATCAAATCTACAACTTCTCCTAGGGATGTCCGCGTTCCGGTCACGAGGGAAGATTGGTGCTGCGTTGAACTTGTGGTACTAGCAACTAGACTGTTTACATGAAGAATCAATGAAAAGATCGTATCGATCTTGCCTTTCATCACCTTCATCTCATCAATACCATGCGTCACAGAAGCTTTCTCTTCCGCCACAGCAGCCACAACTTGCGATACGCCGCTTTCAATATCAGCTAGAAGCTCAGAAGACTTCTGAACAGCTTCATGGCTTTGTGCAGCCAGCTTCTTAATTTCTTGAGCTACGACAGAGAAGCCTCTTCCATGCTCACCAGCTCTAGCCGCTTCAATGGATGCATTCAAGGCAAGCAATGACGTTTGAGCAACAACTTCCGTAATGAACGTGTTAATCTCTTCTATTTTCGACGTATGCTCGGTTAAATCTTGAATTTTCTTCTGCATCGTATCATTGTTCACGTGTAAATCATTCATGACCTCGTCCGTTGTATTCAAAGAGCGACAGACGTCCACTACTGTATCTTTGGTTTGTTCACTTTCACGATGCATATGTAACGACGAATCTAGAATCTGATCGGCGGCAGCAGCCACTTGCTGAATCGCAGCAAAAGCCTCTTGGAGCTGTTCGGCGGCATGCTGGCTTCGCCCCTTCAATTCCTCCTCGCCTTGAATGGAAGCATCCGCAATTTGAAGCAGATGTCCGATGGAACGGTTGACCTCTTCTACTGCAGCTGCTAAGCGATCCGCAACAACCTGAGATTCTTGGATAAACGTGCGGAACTGTTCCTCTTGGTTATGAGCCACTTGTTCTTGCTCTCTGCCAGAAGCTCTTATTCCGCACCACGCAACCACACCCAGTAAGAAAAAAACAGCGATGCTAACTACAGCTACCCATTTCGAAGCAGAAAATAAAGCGAATACATTTACAAGCATACCAATAAAAATAAAACCATAGATCGATGCTTTCTGCTTTGACTCCGTCCACATGCGCAACCGGAACTCCTCCCAAAAGGAACATAATGTTAGTTTGTGTTACATTATATCGAATATAGGAGGGCTTGAAAAGAATTAAAACGGAGACCCTCTCAGGTCTCCGTCTATTCAACAACGCTATTTGTTATTTATTTTGGTTTTGTGTGTTGTTTTGTTGTTGCTTATTCGGTACCGCTACTTCAGTAGCAAATTCCGCGTCTTGCGCTGCTTTCTTGTTGTTCTTGTTCTTTGCCATGTCAATCACCTCCTGTATGAGTATCTTTTCCCAAACAGGATTTTTTATGAATTTTCTTATAAACAAAATTGCCCATTACAGCGCTTTGGCGGGAGCAAGTATTTCATCCTTCAACTGTTTCCAAATAACCTCGGTAACTTTGCCGTTCCCTTTTTTCACCACAAACACCTTAACCGTCTTTTTACCCCATTCCTTATACACTTGATCCTTCGTGTTGAAATAAAGATCAATTTTCTTGCCTTTGATTGCACTTCCTGTATCTGCAACAACCCCATAACCGTAACCAGGTATAAACAGTACAGTACCTAGAGGGAACACCTTAGTGTCTGCTGCAATTGTGGATAACGCCTTATCATCGCGCATGACCTTCATACCTGAATATGTGATGCCATACGTAGGATGGTCTGGATTCTTTCCTGTTGATTCTTTACCCGCAGAATATCCGGTCGCTGTCACTTCAACTGACGTGTACTTCGATAAATCCGAATCCAAATTGGGAATATAGCGGTAACTTACTTGCTGTTGTTGATGCTCCTGAGCAACAGGGCGTGCAATCGAAACGGTAACCACCGCGCTTGCTTGCGTCACCTGCTGTTCTTGTATATGGGTATCGGTGTTTACCGCCCTATAGTTCCCTTGATTACTGGCCTCTTCTCCGAAAAGCACAACCATAACGGTAAGCACCATCCATGCCAAAATCCATTTGGATTGCTTCGAAGTATCGGTTATTTTCATCGTTTTAAGCCTCCCCCTACTCTTGTAGGTTTTCCATTTCCTTTCATCACTAAACCTCCAGATATAGACTCACTGTATAACATGTCCTTCTTTTAACCACTTATTCACATCTTTAAACCACTTCATCTCATTGAAAAAATTTGGAAAACGCAAAAAAGCAGAGAAGTGACTAGCACTTCTCTGCTTCTTCTAGGAGCAAATGGGATTATTGTTTGTTTTTAATTTCATCCAAAATCATACTAATAACTTGATCAATCGGCTGTGTTCCTAGATCGCCTTGACCCCGTTTGCGGATGGACAAGCTGTCATTCTTGACTTCATTTTCTCCAACGACGAGCATGAAAGGAATTTTCTCTAACTGAGCTTCTCTAATCTTGTAACCTAACTTTTCATTCCGGTTATCCGCTTCAACACGAATACCCGCTTCTCTTAGTCGGTCTGTCACTTGATTGGAGAATTCTTCGAATGCAGGCGATACCGGAATGACTTTCGCTTGAGTCGGCATGAGCCATGTTGGCAACGCGCCAGCGAAATTCTCCAGCAAGAAGGCTGTCATACGTTCCATTGTGGAAATGATCCCTCTATGGATTACGACAGGGCGGTGCTTCTGACCATCTTCCCCTGTGTACTCAAGCTGGAACCGTTCAGGCAGCAAGAAATCGATTTGCGCAGTCGAAAGAGTTTCTTCCTTCTTCAGGGCTGTCTTGATTTGAACATCTAATTTAGGGCCATAGAATGCGGCTTCACCTTCTGCCTCAAAGAAAGGCAAACCAAGCTCTTCTACAACCTCACGAAGCATACGCTGGGAAGTTTCCCACATCTCATCATCCTGGAAGTACTTCTCTGTATCCTTCGGATCGCGGTAGGACAGACGGAAACGATAGTCTGTGATACCAAAGTCCGCGTACACTTGACGGATCAACGTAACAACGCGAGAGAACTCTTCTTTAATTTGATCCAAGCGGCAGAAGATGTGAGCATCGTTCAATGTCATTGCACGAACGCGGTGCAAGCCTGTCAAAGCGCCTGACATCTCGTAGCGGTGCATCGTGCCAAGCTCAGCAATCCGAACCGGAAGATCGCGGTAGCTGCGCATATCACTCTTATACACCATCATATGGTGCGGACAGTTCATTGGACGAAGAACAAGCTCTTCATTGTCCATGACCATTTTCGGGAACATATCTTCGCTGTAGTGATCCCAGTGTCCGGAAGTTTTGTATAAATCAACGTTCGCGAGCACTGGCGTATACACATGTTGGTAGCCTAGACGCTCTTCCAAATCAACGATATAGCGTTCCATTGTACGTCTAAGCTTCGCACCATTCGGCAGCCAAAGCGGTAAGCCTTGCCCAACTTCACGTGAGAATGCGAACATTTTGAGCTCACGGCCAAGTTTACGGTGGTCACGCTTCTTCGCTTCTTCAAGTAAGTGCAAATGCTCGTCCAATTGCGCTTTCTTAGGGAACGCAGTTCCGTAGATACGTTGCAGCATTTTATTTTTTGCGTCTCCACGCCAGTAAGCACCCGCAACACTCAACAATTTGAACGCTTTAATACGTCCTGTTGATGGCAAATGCGGTCCGCGGCAGAGGTCGAAGAACTCACCTTGATCATAGATCGTAAGGACGGAATCTTCCGGTAGATCACGGATCAATTCTAGTTTGAACGGATCTTCCAGCTCTGTGAAAATACGGATTGCTTCCTCACGGGAAACCACTCGGCGTGTAATCGCCAGGTTTTCGTTCGAGATGCGTTCCATTTCTTTTTCGATTTTGACCAAATCTTCAGGATTCAGAGGTGTTTCCAAATCGATATCATAATAGAAACCATCCTCAATGACAGGACCGATTCCTAGCTTAACTGCTTTATTGCCATAAATACGCTTGATTGCTTGGGCCATCAAATGCGCTGTGCTATGACGGTACATTTCTAGACCTGCTTCGCTATCCAGCGTTAAGATTTCAACATCAGCATCATCATTCAATGCGAAGGATAAATCCACGGATTTCCCGTTTACTTTACCACCCACAGCATTTTTCTTCAGACCGGATGAAATGGATTCCGCTACTTGCTCGATTGTCGTACCCACTGCATACTCTCTCACTGCGCCATCTGGTAATTTTACTTGTACAACCATCTTCCCTGCCTCCTAATTGTGTAAGTGAATAGTGAATTGAACGCAAAAAAGCACACTTCATCCCATAAAGGGACGAGTGCGCTCAGCTCGTGGTTCCACCCTAGTTCGATTCGCTCTTACCCTGAAGTAAGTCGAATCCTCATCAGCATTCGTTAACGGGAATGATTCCGGTACTGTATAGTATCGCCCTGCAAGTCAAGTCGAATTCCACAATACGGCTACAAAGGGGTAAACAATCCGATTCGCTGAAGGAGATTGCAGCCTGGTCTCCTCTCTCTGAGCAGTTCATACAGAAAGTTCTTGTCTTTGATACTAACGCCTTCGATCACTATTATAAATGGCAAGAGGAGCAAGGTCAAGGGGAGAGTTGATCCTGCTTCTTGGCATCTCCGAGATAAATGTCGCATGTGCGGCAATAACTGCACACCGAAGTACGATCTTCAAAGATCTGCCCTATCGTCTTGATGATGGTAAGTTCAGGATCCCTCGTATGAATGTAAATGTTGGCCGGCGAGACGGTGATCAGTGTACTCACGATCATATCTTCAAAATTGATATCCTTCTCCAGCATCTCCATTCGAAAGCTAGCATCAAACTCATTCGCATCGATAAGTTCCATTCGATCATTAAGAATGACGAACTCATGGCCTCCTTTGTGAATGAGATGTGCTGCCGGTATTTTGGCCTCTTGAATGTAGACGAAATATTGTAGAAGCGATATAAATTCCTGATATTGGCGGTCCATCATAAACTCATCAATCGCATATTCGGCAATTTCCCTGAGTTCTTCCCTATACTCCTGAATTCGGAATTTGAGGAAACCATCTAAGCTAATCTGCGGATTCTCCTCGAGCAATGAATTGATCTGCTCCTTGAGCAGCCCGATGCGACGGAGCCGACTTGGAGAGCTATTCATCAGCGGTAATCCTTCTAATTCACTCTCTTGGTTCAAGGATTGCTTACAATAACCTTCGATAGACTCGATGTCTGACTGCTTTTCATATTTAAAATCCTTGGTGATCAAGTTGCGCAAAATGCTGGATTCCTTGTCCGCTACAATGTGGCTCGCCAGTACTTCAGCTAAGCAAGCTCGCACTTGAATTTCATGAATATGCGGATCATGGATCACACTTCCCGCTTCCACTTCCACATAAATAAAAGCACGTGTTTTACTCCAAGTGTAAGTAGCCGTTAACCCATTTTGGGCAATATGTAAATGCTGCAGCGCTTGATTCACCTGTGCGCTTAGCGAACGTACATAGGATTCCTCAACATTCATTAAGGCAATTGCAAACAGTTCCATGTGCTCACTCCTTCCATCTATGCATCCTCCTCTTAAGAGTATATGGTCGATGCGAGGGAGATATACAACGAACAATTTGCCATTTGCGGGAACGTGGATGGAGGCAGGAATGACGGGGTTTATGGGTGCGTGGGGAGCGTGTTTGAAGACTGGCTATGACGGGATTTTCGCGTGCATGGGCAGCTGCACGAAGGCAACAATGACGAGCTTCATGTGTTCCTGGGCAGCGTGTATGAAGGCAACAATGACGATTTTTCGCGAGTGGGCAGCGTTTTGTGAGCATGGAAAAAGGAGCTGCCACTTAGGAAGCTCCTCACAAATATAAAATAGCTTGTTACAGCTGCTCCAGGAGGGCCTTCACGATTAAGAATGGGAGAGCACCAATGGAGACGAAAGCAAACAGAAATCCTTGTACAAAGCTTTTAAGCAATTTCACAAAAATCACTCCGATCTTCAATCTCGAATTTGTGGTGTCCACCCATTGTACGCTTATTGACCCGCGGTTACCTGAAGCTAAGCTTAATTTTCCCTTAAAATGAGTAAGGATAGGTGGAACCAGTAATGATTCCACTCGAGATAGTCGGAATTATCGACTATCTCAGGGTGTTGACCTCGGTTTCGCTGGAGATAGTCGAATTTATCGACTATCTCGGGGCTTTTGACCTCGGTTTCATTGGAGATAGTCGAATTTATCGACTATCTCAGGGGTTTGACCTCGGTTTCGGTCGAGATAGTCGGATTTTTCGACTATCTCAGGTTGTTGACCTCTCAGCGACAAAAAACGCTTATCCATCCAAATCCAACAAGTGGATTTCATAATAGATAAGCGTTGTCGTTATCGTTATCGTTATCGTTCTAGTTCTGCATCACAAAATCACGGTCAATCTTCGTATTCACGTCATCGAACACACGCAGAATCTGATACTTCGTGTTCCGCTGCGCAGGAATTTTGCCGGCTTGACGGATAATGTCCAACGTCGAGCTAACGTTTACTTTGTGCGTGGTACCCGCCGCGGATACGACGTTCTCTTCAATCATCGTGCTGCCGAAGTCATTACAACCGTAGCTAAGCGTCTGCTTACCAACCTCAGGTCCCATCGTGACCCATGAGGATTGGAAGTTCGGCACGTTGTCCAGCATGATGCGGCTGATCGCCAACGTTTTTAAATACTCCTCAGGCGTAACTTTCTCCGCCTTCATATTCGTATTATCCGGTTGGAACGTCCACGGAATGAATGCTAGGAAGCCTGGCGTGTTGAGCTTCTGCAACAACACATCATCTTGCGCATCGCGGATACGCAGCATATGCAGTGCGCGCTCTTCCATGGATTCGCCGAAGCCGATAACCATCGTACCCGTCGTGTGCATGCCAAGCTTGTGCGCCGTCTGCATGACATCCATCCAATCGCGCCAAGAGCCTTTCAGCTTGGAAATCTTGCGACGCGTACGGTCATCCAGGATTTCTGCCCCGCCGCCTGGCAAGGAATCAAGTCCCGCTTCATGCAATTGCCGAACGATTTCCTGAAGCGATAGCCCGTCAGAAACATCTTTCATTTTCATAATTTCAGCAGGCGAAAAGGAGTGCATCGTGATATCGAAACGCTTTTTAATTTCGCGTAAAATATTCGTATAGTAACTGAATGGCAGATTCGGATTCGTACCACCTTGCATAAGGATCTCAGTTCCATCCACATCCAAGGTCTCCTGAATCTTTTGGAAGATTGTTTCATCCGGCAATACATAACCTTCCTTGGAACCAGGTGGTCTGTAGAAAGCACAGAATCGACAATACACATCACAAATGTTCGTGTAATTGATATTCCGCCCAATCACGAAAGTCGTGATCGGATCAGGATGCCATTTTTTCATAATCTGATTAGCCGTGTCGCCAATTTTCTCTATTTGATCGGATTCGAACAGCGTGATACATTCTTCTACATCAATTCGTCCGCCTGATTGTGCTTTATTTAAAATGCGATCGATCGGTTTCATTGCAACTCACTCCTTTACTTTCTGAAGGCTCGTATCCATTAATCGTACCATACTCATGCCAAAAAAGCAGCACGGGGCTGCTTTTTCCAGTCGTTATTCCTATGCAAATATGAATAATTTCTGAATACCGCGGAACAGAGCCTAACTAGCTTAACCGCGTAATGCTTGTTCTAGATCTTCGATAATATCTTCGATATCTTCTAGCCCCACCGAGTATCGCACTAGACCATCCGTAATTCCACGCAACAAGCGTACTTCCTTCGGCATAGCCGCATGCGACATCATCGCTGGATAGGACAAGATACTTTCTACAGCACCTAAACTTACAGCGACGAGTGGGATCTTAACTTTGCTTAGCAACTTCTTCGCTTTCTCGCCAGAGCCAACATCGAATGAGACGACAGCTCCGTAACCAAGCGATTGCTTCTCATGTATTTCTCTGCCTGGGTGATTAGGAAGACCTGGGTAGTACACAACATCAATATCCGGCTGCTCGGTCAACCATTGCGCTAATCGGCGAGCGCCTTTCTCGGACATTTCCATACGCGCTTGCAACGTCTTCATTCCGCGAATGAGCAGCCATGAATCTTGAATGCCGAGCACATTCCCCATGCCATTTTGAATTTGCTTCATGCGACGACCGAGGCTGTCATTCGCTACAACTGCTAGCCCAGCTAGCACATCACTATGACCGCCAAGGAACTTCGTCGCACTGTGTAGTACGATATCGATGCCTAGCTCAATCGGGCGCTGATGATACGGTGTCATGAACGTATTATCCAACATCGTCAGCAGGTCATGCTCCTTCGCAAAAGCGGCAATCTCGCCAATATCCGTAATGCGAAGCGTTGGATTCGAAGGCGTCTCGATGAATACGGCTCTCGTATTGGAACGTAAAGCCGCTCTGACCTCTGCGATGTTCGTCATATCTACAAACGTGGACTCCACGCCCATACGGTTCATGATCGTAGTCAGTAGACGATAGGTACCACCGTACACGTCCTCTGTACAAATCACATGATCGCCTTGCGACAACAACATCAATGCAGAGGAGATTGCGGCCATCCCAGAAGCGAACGCAAAGCCACGCGTTCCGCCTTCTAATAAAGCGATATAATCTTCCAACGCCTGACGTGTCGGGTTCCCAGAGCGTGTGTAGTCGTATTCTTGGTTTGCTTCCAAATCCGCCTGATGAAAAGTTGAAGCCTGATACAACGGCACGCTGGATGCCCCTGTCGCTTCATCAATTTCAGCGCCAAAGTGGATCAATTTTGTGGCAAATTTGCCCTGTGCTTTGCGTTTCTCTTTGTCTGAAGGAGAATGGCTCATGATTGTGAAGCTCCTTCCAACTCAGCTTGTGCGGCATTCAGCGCATTCGACAAATCCGCGATCAAATCGTCGATATGCTCAATGCCAACAGAGAAGCGAAGCAGACGATCATCGACGCCAATTTGCTCTCTAATTTCAAGCGGAATGTCCGCATGTGTTTGTACGGCTGGGTAAGTCATCAAGGATTCAACCCCACCTAAACTTTCTGCGAAGGCAATTAGCTTAATATGACGAAGAATCGGTTCGACTAAACGAGCATCCCTCACCTTGAATGAGAATATCCCTGTGTTGCCGCTGGATTGTTTATTTTGAATGGCATAGCCAGGATGTGATTCAAGTGCCGGGTAGTACACATCTGAAATCAACTCGTGCTCGAGCAAGAAATGGGCAATCGCTGTAGCATTCTGTTCATGACGCTCCATGCGCAGTGCAAGAGTTTTCATCCCTCTCATTAGAAGCCAGCTGTCTTGCGGTCCAAGCACAGCACCAATGGAGTTATGGAGAATAGCCATTTGCTCCGTAAGCTCTTTTCCTTTTGTAACAATCAGACCCGCTAGCACGTCATTATGTCCGCCCAAATATTTGGTCGCACTATGAATAACAATATCGGCTCCAAGCTCAATCGGGCGTTGTAGATATGGTGTAAGCAGCGTGTTATCGACGATGGAGACGATGCTCTTTTTACGGGCCCATGTACATACCAGTTCAAGATCCGTGATCATCATCAAAGGGTTCGTTGGCGTTTCAATAACAAGACCCTTCGTGTTGGACTGATACGCACCTTCAAGTGCATCCAAATCATTCGTGTCTACATAAGTAGCCGTCACACCGAAACGGGACATAATTCTTTCCAATAGACGATACGTACCGCCATATAAATCTAAGGAAACAATCAAATGATCTCCTTGGCTGAAATAGGCGAAAATCGTTTGCAATGCCGCCATGCCTGAGGAACAAGCAAAGCCTGCATCTCCGGATTCTAGCTGAGCAATAGCCTCTTCTAGTACTTTACGCGTTGGACTCTTGGTACGCGCATAATCAAATCCAGTGCTCTGCCCTAGCTTAGGATGGCGAAACGCAGTTGATTGATAAATTGGAAAGCTAACAGCACCTGTAACAGGTTCTTCAATAGAGCCAATTTGAGCAAGACGACTTTCAATTTTCAACAAGGGGAATTCCTCCTCAGGATGTATGGGTTCGATTTAGATGTAATTATAGTTGCGAACTTGCCCAGCTTTCATTGATGTTAACCGTCAATTCGAAAGGTGTCTCTTGATATACATAATAATTCAGCCAGTTCGAAAACAGCAAATTCGCATGTGCTCTCCAAGTGTTGTAAGGCAGTCTGCTCGGATCGTTATTCGGGTAATAGTTGTTCGGAATATCAATCGGCAGCCCTTTGGCCACATCGCGGTCATACTCCCATTTCAAAGAACAAGCATCATATTCCGAGTGTCCTGTTACGAAAATATGCTTGCCATCGCGCGTTGCGACGATATATACACCAGACTCATCGGACTCTGATAAGATCTCTAAATCTGGACATCGTTCGATATCTTCACGATTAATATCGGTGTGCCGTGATTGCGGTACATTGAATACTTCGTCAAAGCCACGCAACAACTTCGTGTTCGGAACACTCACCGTATGTGGGAATACACCAAACGTTTTCTTCTCCAGACCATATTTGCGCACTCCGAAATGGTGATACAAGCCTGCTTGTGCCGCCCAGCATATATGCAGGGTGGACGTGACATTCTCCTTACTCCATTCCAGAATCTGCGTTAGCTCTTCCCAGTAGTTCACATCTTCGAAATCCATTTGTTCAACAGGCGCACCAGTAATAATCATACCATCTAACTTATCATCTTTGATATCATCAAACGTTTTATAAAACATATCTAAATGTTCATGAGACGTATTTTTGGAAGTGTGCGTTTTGGGATGTAACAACACGAACTCTACTTGCAGCGGCGTGTTCCCGATCAAGCGCAACAGCTGCGTCTCTGTCGTTTCTTTGGTAGGCATTAAGTTAAGCAAAGCAATGCGAAGTGGACGTATATCCTGGTGATACGCGACAGATTCGTCCATGGTAAAAATGTTCTCTTGGTTTAAAATTTCTTTGGCAGGCAGGTTGTCAGGAATCTTGATCGGCATCCTGTTCACTCCTCTTCTATAGTTTGAGTTAGTTAAAACATGTATAAACGCAAAAATGACCCTCTCTGGAATCAGAGAAAGGCCATGAAAAATCAAAGTCAATGTCCTTCTCTTATCTCCCAGATTCGCTGTAAACAGCGTTTCCGCAAGAATTAGCACCGTGCTCCCCTTTATACAAAGGTTTGTCGGTTGCCGGGTGTCATAGGGCTAGTCCCTCCACCTACTCTTGATAAGAAAATAAAACGTATGCGATTACGATTATCATACTATAAAATTAACGAAAGTCAAGATGGTTAATCTTGTACATTTCAGCGATCATAAGAAATTAGTATTTGTAGCCAAGCAACCTTAGAAATGATACAATTTGTATTGTGGCAGGCTGTTTAAGTTTAGGCACTTGAGGTTATTACTAAGGATTAACTTTACTCAGAAGATGTTTCTAAACGAATAAGAATTTTTGATGAAATGAGGGCTACAATGTCAACTCAAACATCGGATAACTTCTCTGCATTCGCTTCCTTACATCGTTACTTTGCCTTAATTGAAAACGACAAACCTACACAGGAGCAAGCCCGAATTGCTGTCTCACAACTTCACCTCGTCTATGGAGCCGAAAGCGAAGAAGATTTGATGCGTCGCGGCGGACCCGAAATCATTCAAATGTACACCGATGTCAAAAATAAGATTTTAAATGCCGCCAAGTAAGTTTGGCGGTTTATTTTTTTGGCACCGACTTTACCAATTCTCCATAAACTATATTAACGACATTTCCCCTTATTTCATCAACTTTATGGCTTGAAACAGGGTATATGAACGGGTATACTAGACAAGTATTCGACACGGACAATAAAGGAGGGCATTCGCTTGGACGGAGAACCGAGGAGTAGAACCTGCAATGCGAGCAATCAATTTCAAAATGTAGGAATGAAGTCGGTTAATCCATCATCCTGAGCCTTGCTCTTCTAGATGAACTAACCGGCTGATTCCATTCGAAGGGGTGGGCCGATGAAAACACGGTTGGTTCAAAATGGTATTTTTACGTTAGTTGAAGATGTAACCGCTGCGCTAACACCGCCAAGTCAGGGCTTCTATTGGATTGATGCGGGGATCGAGGATTTGGAATTACTTCAGCCTCTTTTCCATTTGCACGATTTGGCCGTAGAAGATTGCCTTAGTGAGGAAGAACAGCGTCCAAAGATTGAATTTTATGATTCTCATTATTTTATAGTTATTAATAGCATTCGATTCGACGATGAAGAAATTTTCTTACGTGCACTTAATCTATTTCTTAGCAAACATGTCATCATTACGGTAACTCGCCAAAAAATTAATGAGCTGCGGGCACTCAAGCCCTTCCTTTGGGAGGAAGAAGTCAATAGTGCCGATCGTTTCTTGTACCATCTGGTCGATCTCGTCGTTGATAACTATGTGGCGGTCGGTGACCGAATTGAAGCCAAGATTGAGAAGCTGGAAGAAGATATTCTGATGGCGACGAAGAAGTCGCATTTGAATGAGATTATCGGTCTCCGTTCTGAAATTTTATGGCTGAAAAAGGTACTCGTGCCTCAACGTGACGTCATCGGGACACTTGGCAAAAAAGAGCTTAGACTGATTGATCATCAGCTCCAAAAGTACTTCGGCGACATTTATGAAAATGCCGTCAAAATTGTCGATACGTTTGATACGCTCCGCGATCTCATGGGGAACTTGCGAGAAGCTTATCAGTCCAGCGTTTCGAACCGTGCGAATGATATCATGCGTGTATTTACCGCGTTGACAACGATCTTCATGCCCTTAACCTTCATAACCGGCGTGTTCGGGATGAATTTCGATAATATACTTGGCTTGCACTTAGCTGAGCATGGGGATGAATTTGTGCTAGCCTTTATGGGTGTACTCGGCATTGCCATGTATGTGCTTTTCCGTAAAAAAGAATGGCTATAAGCCGATCATATGAGTTATTAAAACCAAGGTGACTTCAAGCATAATGCGAAGAGGTCACCTTTTGCGTATGTTGTGTATCTAACTCACACAAGCTTGATTTTAACAAATTTCCGTTTCCCGACTTGCAGAATATCGCCATCCACTGGCTTGATTTGGGCATGAATATCCATCATCTTCATCTCGTTTAGTTTCACAGCCCCTTGCTCCACACTCCGTCTGGCTTCCCCATTCGACGCTTGCAAGGATAAGCTGACTAACAGCTTGATAATGGACAAACTTCCTTCTTCCAGATGGCCACTATCTAGACTTACTTCCTCTATTTCATCAGGTAGAGCACGCTTTTGAAATACGGTAATAAAGTGCTGCTCCGCCTCCTCAGCCGCTATAGCGCCGTGGTACATCTCCACATAGCCTTTCGCAAGCCTGATCTTGGCGTCTCTTGGGTGAATCGTACCCGCTTCAAGTCCTTGACGGAGCTCTTCGATTTCCATATTCGACAAGGCCGTCGTTAACTCAAAATATTTGAGCATGAGCGTATCCGGGATAGACATGGTTTTACCGAACATCTCATTCGGCTGCTCATCGATGCCGATGTAGTTGCGCAGGCTTTTGCTCATCTTCTGCACGCCATCCAATCCCTCAAGCAACGGCATCAGAATCGCCACCTGACCCTCTTTCATCTCATAGGCACCTTGAAGGGTACGCCCCATTAAGATATTGAAAGTCTGATCGGTTCCACCTAGCTCGATATCACTCTCTAAAGAAACCGAGTCATAGCCTTGCATAAGCGGGTAGAAAAACTCATGCACATGTATCGCTTGATTCGTCGCATATCGTTTGGCAAAGTCGTCTCTTTCCAGCATCCGAGCAACCGTCACTTTACCGGCAAGTCTTAGCACATCATCAAAGCGCAGTTCACCTAACCAAGTAGAGTTATAGTAAAAGGAGGTTTTGTTTAGATCCAGTACCTTGGCTAGTTGTGTCTGGTACGTATGCGCGTTATGCTTCACATCCTCTTTCGAAAGCTGTTTACGTGTCTCGGATTTCCCAGTCGGATCACCGATGCGCCCCGTGAAATCACCAATGATCAGTTGCACTTCATGTCCCAAATCCTGGAATTGGCGAAGCTTATGCAGGACCACCGTATGTCCGATGTGGATATCGGGCGCAGAAGGGTCTAGTCCTAATTTTACTTTCAACGGTGTACCTGTCACAACCGCCTTCATAATCTTTATTTTCAGCGCTTCTTCTGGCACAATTTCCGCTGCTCCACGTTTGAGAATACGTAATTGATGCTCTACTTGTTGCTGTTGTTCCGAAGTAAGCTTATCCCACGACAACATACAATCCCTCCATTCGATTAGTTAAAAAAGAAAGCAAAAAAGACAACCTCAACGTCCACAAAGGGACGAGAAAGTTGTCTCGCGGTACCACCCTAATTAAAGAGATTGGCAGCATGCCTACTGGCAAGCCACTTCTCTTTCACTTAGTAAATTAACGGCAAATCAATTGCCGGGTGCAAGCTACTAATGCTCGATAGAGCATGTTCCCTCCACCAACTCAGAACTGTAATTCGGACAATATGCTTGCATCGGTTTGCACCTGCCACCGACTCTCTGTTCCAGCGGCATATGTCCTACTTCGGGCTTCGCCCATGTTCGTCATCGCTTTGACGGATATTAGATTATTGACCATTTAATCATATCCCGTAGGCCTTTGTCAATGCGCATTAACTAGCTGCTTGAATGACATTTCTTTCCTTCTCTCTGCGAAAACGTAACCGAAGCAGGCGCAGCCATTCATAGGCACGGTCAAGCTCTTTCCCCTTCAGTTCTTCCGTCCCGATGAGGCTCTTCAGAACAGGCTTTAGATAACGATCACCCTCGGATTCATACGCATTCCATGCTTTAATCTGCTCTTCCTCAGGAATCGAAGCAAGTTCTGCTTCCACGAGAGGATCCATATCGTAGCCCTCACGATCTAGATCTTCCACCCATAACAGCAATTCTCTCCGCGGCATCGTCAAATTTGCCTGGAGATCAGCTAAATTTCCGCCGCCAGCCACGATTTCTAACAGCTTGCGTTTACTAATCTCACGATCAAGCTCAATTCGCAGCTTCTGCTCTTTCTGAGCAAGGAGCCACCCCTCAAACTTCATCGTATCTACATAGTTGGCGACCCAATCCAACGGAAAACCGTTCGTGCGTGTGGACTCTCCGATCCGGCTAAGCAATTGATCCGCATACTGTGCTGTTTTCTGCTCACCAAACCCAGGAATTTGCTGAAGCTCTTCCTTGGATTGTGGCAAGAATACGGAAATCATCCGCAGGACACGGTTCGTTGCGAGGATATAAGGCGCCTTCTTCTCACGAGCAGCCTGCTCACGACGCCATGCACGCAGTGCTTCGAACACCTCTTCATTCGGATTCTCTTCGCAGTAATAAGTTAGCATTTGCGTCATTTTCGCCTTGCCTGAGAGTCCTTGCGTAAGATCCAATTCCGTGTGTACCAACGGCCGGAAGCCGCTTCTAATTTTCTCACGTAAGCCTTGACGGAACGCAAATAACATCTCATCCCAGCTTATGCCTTGAAACCACTCATCTTGCGTAAGCTTGCCAACCGAATCGGGTTCGCTCCAATACACACTCCAAATCCCTTGTTCTTCGACAATCGAAACTTGCGCGGAAATCACTTGCCCATCCCCCGAATTCTTCTCTAACGTGTTCAGAAATACAATGTTCATCCTATCCATGCCTCCAGACGTTAATATGAAATGAGTTCAGAAAAACGAAAAAGCACCTCTTCCGCCCGTTAGGACAGAAGAGGTGCTTCCCCTTTCTAATATCCAAATCATACCATGTTTGTCAGTTAGGCGCAAGAACCGTTTTGCCACAAGACCCTTATCGGTTATAATAGACCCATACTAGAAAGAGAATGGAGGGCCCTCATGTCTGATTATGACTTTTTATATGATCATCAAGAAGAGACTACAACGCGTTTTGTCTGTTTCGTTGGCAATGCTTTACACCGTTTTGACCTTGCTATCATGACCACTACCCGTTATTATGGCAAGAAACTGGTCATCGATTTGCAATCGGGACGCAGTGCGGTTATTGGACCGGACGATTTGAACGAAGAAGGCTATCTTGAATATGTGTTTAAGCTCAATGAAGAACAAGCGCAAGAGCTTACTGAATTCCTATCTCAAATAATTGGTTCTATCCATTTCACGGATATTTAAGGGATTGTCGGGGGACACTGGAAAGAGCATAACCTGACAAGGAGGCTTATCCATGCGTAAGAAGACATCACACACCAACCAAGTTGAGGGATTAGGCTTCCTCTCAGAAGACCGCCTCGCTGCCTACACAGACCTCGAGACGGTAGAATCGCAGCGAAATGATATGATCCCCGAGGAATTCCCGGAAGGGCCCTATGGCACGAGTATGCTGTCAGAGTCCCTTGGGAAGAGCACTCCTTGGCGAGAGGATCAACGCCCTACCAACCGTTTTGCTTATGAGAATCGTGAGCTGCACGAAGGTATCACAAGGGACTATCCTGGAGCAGATGATGAAATCGGAGAGTCTACTGAAGGCTTGTCCTAATTAAGAAACGCCACGAGCACCCGTTAGAGGGATGTTCGTGGCGTTTTGCGTTCACTTGATTATTTACCAAGCAGTTCTAAGTGTCTGCCGATATGGTGACGAAGGCCTTCAGCGAAGGTATCTTCTTGGTCTGCTAATGTTTGGAAGAATTCATCTGCAAATGTGCGGCTTCCGTCTTCATTTTTCGCTTGAAGAAGCAAACCATACGTGATGTGCAGCAATTGACGTGCATTATTTTCTTCCATGTACTCCGGCAACTGCGCATCAGATACAGAGCTAAGTGGCGCAATCGCGCTAATATCCGTCGTTACATGGTAGTACGCTGTCGCTTCGACAAAGTGATCCAGTGCGTATTGGTGCATGCGGCGATAGAGCGTAGGGTTCACTTTGGCTACAACACGTACCGCTTCGAGCCAATTTGTACCTGCTGTCTTGATGTGGAACAGACCATTCGTGTATTGCCCAATCAATGGGAACACGCTGAATTTATCACTACCGGAGTGAATGCTTAGCTTATATTCAAAATGAACAGCAATCGCCGCATGACTAGCTAGCTCACGCTCAAACTGCGCGATATCTCCGATGTAGTCGATCCCCTTTTGGAATTCGCCGCAGAAACGTGGCGCCATGCTGAAGATTGTAACACCACGGTCACGTAGTTCATTCGCTACCAAGTAGTGAGCCTCAGGGGACGTAGGTGTCGCTGTTTCGTCAATGGAAATTTCAAAATCAACCGCACGATCAAGTGTAACGATATACTTGCGGTAGATCGCTTCCATGAAATTGATCGCAGCATCATAGATCAGCACATCTTTCTTCAAAGCTTCTGCGGTATATGCA
The DNA here is from genome assembly GCF_059691955.1 of Paenibacillus sp. J22FR83. Lineage (NCBI taxonomy): Bacteria > Bacillati > Bacillota > Bacilli > Caryophanales > Paenibacillaceae > Paenibacillus > Paenibacillus sp. J22FR83. The sequence goes on along the minus strand of NZ_JCAUAM010000026.1, from coordinate 65,225 downwards.
AGAGTTGCTCCTGGAACATTCGGTGCTGTTTGCAGGTAACGCTCTTCATAGCTGCTGCGCAAGCTTGCTGGCAGTTGCTCGTATTTCGCTGCGATTTCGGCTTCGCTCATAGATTCAATCGTGTTATCGATATTCTCGGAGCAATCTAGCGTCAACATCGTAAAACCAAGACGCAACGCGTACTCGATGTCCTCTTCTTTCTTCAAGTGGTCACCGTCAGCGCCGTATCCGTCTGTGTAGCCTTCTTGCAGAACTGCGTATGCCGCTGCATCCAATACATCCTCATACGTGCGGCCCGTCAACGCAAGCTCACGAATACTTTGCTGCGCCAAGACAGGACGAATGTCTTTGCCGCGGAGCGTTTGGATATGACCAGGGCTTGCGATACCAAGACGATCGCCTAAACCCATCGTTGCTACTTGTGTCCCGAACGCTTGTGGGGCTGTGTATGGTAAAAACTGATTGATAATCAAACGATTTTCATGTGTGAGCGGAGCTACTTTCTCGCCATCTACGATTTCGCCTTGCAGTTGGTCGAACAATTCGCCAGATCCTACGACGATGAGTCGTTTCCCTTCTGTTGTGCGTACCATGAGCAATGTTGTATCTCCCACTTGCGTTAGGGAAGACGTATATACTTTGATAACTTCGGATGAGAACTCGTTTACTTTTCCAGCGCGTACAGCCTCTATAAGTGCGTTCATGTTCAATTTCCTCCTATTTGTGCAAGCGTTTGCTAATCCATCTATATCTTCATTTTATCGCAAGTAAGGAGCGTTTTCTCTTCATCTATTCCTATTTTCCGCAAAAACTGTTCATATTTTTCACTAAAATTTGTGATATACTTCAGTTACCTCATTTCCATACAAGGAGCAGCGCCTATGTCACGTACCGTCACCTTCGGCAATGAAGAGGAAGGCCCTTTCTACATCCAGCATATTCATCGCTCTGGCCCTTTCGAGAGGACCCAGCACATGCATGATATGTATGAGCTCTATTATTTATACGAAGGTGAACGCATGTATTTCATTCGTGATCGTTCTTATCTCATTCTTCCAGGGGATTTGGTTCTCATCAATCGACGAGAGCTTCATGCCACTTCCGACTCCGATAAACTCGGTCATGCGAGAGTCGTCATTAATTTTAGTGACAGCTTATTGGAAAATACGAAAGAATCGGCCCCCTTCTTATTGGATGCTTTCACGCATGATACACCCGTATTACGGCTCGATTTACCCACTCGGCGGCTTGTTGAAGACATGCTAGGCAAGTTAATCCATGAAGCCAAGGAGCCTGCGATGGGGCAAAATTTTGCCATCACACACTTTCTAATCGAGTTATTACTATTCACGGCACGTTTCGTTCGTATACATCCGGTGACTTCGCCTGAACACGTTTCTCCCCTACACCGGAAAATTTCCACCATCGTGCGCTTCATCAACGCCCACTTCGCTGAACCGATGCGACTCGAGGAGCTTGCCGAACGTTTCGAAATCAGCTCAGCTTATTTAAGCCGGATGTTTAAGGAAATCACCGGATTTTCGTTGGTTGAATATGTGAATCTCGTTCGTGTACAAGAAGCTCAGAGGCTGCTAGCTACAACAAGAATGAAAGTCATCGTAATCGCAGAGCAAGTCGGCTTCGGTTCCCTCGTGCAATTCGGACGTGTATTCCGTCAAATGACGAAAATGACACCGCTGCGCTATCGGCAATCGGTAAACTAGAGAAAGGGACAATTGCCTCTGATAAGCATTGTCCCTTTTCTACTATTGTTGTTTCTGGAATAAACGATAAATAATGACGGCTGATTGCGCGCGTGTCGCTGCGTTTTTCGGTCCAAATGCATGAGCCGCATCGCCTTGAATGATTTCTCCTTGCTGCATAGCGTCTACCGCTTTAACCGCATAACTCGCAATACTAGCGTTATCAATAAACGTCTCTTGGGAAGCTGCCCCCTTGAGATTTATGCGAAGCAGTTCTGCTGCACGATAGGCCATCACAGCCATATCCTCTCTTGAAATCGGGTCATTAACACCGAAAGATCCATCCGATTTGCCTTCCACAATACCTAATTTCTCAGCAGCGGCAATCGAGCTGTAATACCACTCGCCAACGCTAACATCGCTTAGCGTACTAGTCGCCTTGCTGTCAGCAAGTTCGAAAGCTCCCATCAACATTTTCAAAAATTGCGCTCGAGTCACTTGGCTGTCTGGCACAAAGGCATGGTCTCCCATCCCATCAATGACTCCTCGAGCTGCCAGCGATTCGATCCCTGCTTGTGCCCAACCAACATGTGCAATATCATCAAAACTGACTTGTACGTAAGCAGCTGCATATTTACTGAAGTGTGCTGGTTTAAAAGCTACTTTGCCAGTCACCTCATTATAAAAACCATTCGTAACGGTTTGAATAGCTCCAGTATCATCCACATAATAGACGACGATTTTCCCAGCATCTTGCCCTGGTTGTAATGTATAGTCTATCGACACGAGCACGTGTCCATTGAAATCGCTAACTTTCACGCCATCTACGGTTAAGTTGAAATCATAAACTGGACTGCCCTTCAATCGCTCTTGAACTTGCGAGGAAAGCGTAGATACATCCACTTTGTTCACCGATAGCTCCACTTGCGTTGAAGTATCACTCACATGATCGTTGAACCACTGGGAATCCAGACTGATTGTACCCAATCCAGTTGAAATTTCTACTTTTTGAACCTTCTGTTCTGCCGATGGATGAAAGGATGCTGCAGGTAGTCTCACTTCGACAGCATGTAAGCTCGTCGCGGAACTGAGCTCGATTGTAACCGTTCCACCATTCGCCTCTTTCATAGCCTTATTTAAATCATCAGCCTGAATATTGGCAACTGCGTTCCCGCTTGTATCCACATTCAATACTTGTTTGATGGATCCTGTCGGCGACTCAGATGTAACTGGTGGAATCGAGCCCGTACTGGTTCCCGTCGGAGCAGGTGTATCGGTATCTCCTGTATCCGTACTAGTCTTAATCGTAAGGACTACACTACCTGTAGCCCCTGAACCATCATTTGCTGCAGCGGTAATTTTTACTTTGCCTTCCGCAACAGCCGTTAATAGCCCATCCTCGCTTATTGTCGCTGCATTCGTTAATGAACCATCTTCTTGAGAAACTGACCATGTCACCGTATTGTTTGTTGCGGCTTCTGGCATGACATTGGCGCTAAATTTCTGCTGTTGTCCAACCGTTATCTGACTCGCAGGACTGGATATCACAACGGCTGAAGCAAGCACTTCTGTTGCCCGAATGTTGGGCTTAGGCGCTGCATCCATATCATTACCAAGATAAAAGCTAGTATGCGGTGGCTGATTATAGCCGGTATTTTGCCAAGCGATGCCGAGTCTATAAACAGGATCGTGCATGAGCGTGTAAATGCGATGATCCGTCAACTCTGTCGTCGAATAAATCCGAAGCGCCGTGCTGTCTTCCGTTCTTGCAATCACCTCTTCACGCCAGTCGCCAAGGATATCAGCTTGCAACGCCGGGTTGCCTTTCGTATCGTTGTTCGAGTAAGTCCCGTTGAACGTCGTCAAGTTTTCCAATTGATTGGTTTGATAATTCCACTTATCAATCTTGGGAATACCGACTCGCAGCGGTTCGTCTAACCAATCATGGTCTAACAATTCTCTTCCTAAATCTCCATCCCACCATATTGCAAAATTAGAGGATGGAATAGAAGATGAAATTTTTTCACCTTTTGCAGAGAATAAAGATCCCGCTCTACTGTTCCACTCACCGCCAATGTTCCAGGCCTCTTCACCTTTGTATCTCGGGTCGATATCCGCCGTCAGACCGCGACCTACATCAAGTCCAAGTTGTGGTTGCCCCCAGAGAACTCGGCCTGTCTTCGCATCCTTCAGATCTGAGGAATATGCAGCCGTAGTTGTTTCTTGAACTGCGAATAACTCTAGTCCCAACCTATCCGGATCCAGGTCGCCTAAGTGCATCGCATCCCCATGGCCTAATAGCGAATTCCATAATGGTGTGCCATCATCATTAATGGCAGCCGCACCTGTTACAATTTCATCTTTGCCATCCCCATCGATGTCAGCAATGCTCAGTTGATGATTGCCTTGTCCTGCATAGCTGGCACTTCCAGAATCTTTCGTATCAAAAGTCCATAGTTTGGTAAGCTGGCCATCTCTCCAGTTATAAGCAACAAATACCATTCTGGTATAATAGCCACGTTGCATAACAATACTCGGTCTTTCCCCATCGAGATAAGCGATGGCTGCTCCAAAGCGGTCAACCCGATTACCGTAGGTGTCGCCCCAATCGCCGACATTCCCTCTCTCAGGCTCATAAGCATCGGTTGCGAGCATTTTACCTGTTACGCCTTCAAATACGGTGTGGAATTCAGGGCCAGTCAAAATGTATCCGCTTGCATTTCGATGATCTGCCGTTGCATCACCAATGACATTGCCTTGGCCATCCATTGTTCCATCGGCCGTTCGGAAGGTAACTTCAGCTTTGCCGTCGCCATCCAAATCGTACACCATAACGTCGAGATAGTGAGCTCCTGCACGGATGTTCTTGCCCAAATCAATTCGCCATTTGAACGTTCCATCCAGTTCATATGCGTCCACATACGTATTTCCTGTATAGCCAGAAATGGAATTATCTTTCGAATTCGTAGGATCCCATTTCAATACGATTTCATACTGTCCGTCTCCGTCGAGGTCGCCCACTGTAGCATCATTGGCACGATAAGAATACGCCTCGCCAAGCGGTGTCGTACCGTCAGCAGGTTTACGGATGGGGACGGTCAAGTAATTCATATCCCATACTTGAACCGTTTCAGAACGATTCTGCTCAATGCCATTCAACAAGGGAATGACATAGTAGGTAGAATCGCTTTTACCTAGCGTATCTTCATAGTTCGTGCTTCCTGTAATGGGGTCTTGATTAATTTTCACACCATTCCGATACAGATTAAACGAAATACTTTCTGGATCTGTACCTAACATGCGCCATCCTACATATACGTTGTTGCCATCTTTCATAGCGACCAATCCACGGTTAAGCCCTTCCATTTGCCTAGCAGGAAGTGCTTTAGGCGTTGCGGATACCGTCACACCAGAGGATTCCACAGGTGCTTCATTATCATACTGATAAACACCTTTCACCATATAGGTGTATGTCGTGCCATTCGTAAGTCCATTCAAGGTTGAAATATACTTACCTTTGGCTACCGTATCCACAAGTGTCAGAGATTGATCCTCATTTACTTGATAGATATTGGCTTTCTCGTAGGAAGTATCCATCGTTTCTTCCCATCCGATTTGTACCTTGGCATCATGTGCTTCCGTATTAACGTAGTCCAAATTCGGTGCTTTATTCAATTTATTAACGTTCACGGTATAAGTCTTGGCAATATTAGTGTAAACATTTGACGTGACCGTTATTCCAATGCTTGTTGAAGCTCCTGTAAGGGTAACTGGTGCTGATGCACCACTCGCCACTTCCGTTCCGCCAACGCGAATAGTAGAACCGCTGGCATGGCTAGCTGTCGGGTTCACCGAGAGCGTATTGACGGAGTAAGGAACGTCTACCGAGTAGCTGTCGACTTTCGGATCGAAATTAGGCACTAAAGGCGGGTTAAGGCCACCGCTACTTAGCTGAAGACCGCTTAAATTCAAGTCCAACGACGTTACACGTACATTCGCAAGATTAAGTTTTCCTCCACTACGTGTCATGGAGAATCCAAAGCTGCTTATTTTCGATACACTCGTATTATTAAAAGTTTCCGACCAATTCACACTTGTACCATCGTTTAGATCGAGGATACGCACTGTATTGGTTCTTTGCGGGATATTAAAGATCATTTGAAAGCGATACCAATGCGATGTATTATAAGTGATTTGACTTGTGCCGTTGTAGCGTTTGATAATGCCTGCATCAAGCTGATAACGAAGTGCTGCAGAAGTCGTTGCGTTGATTTTACCATCCATTAGGAACAACGTTGCACCCTTATTTGAAGGTAAGTTAACATCAAACTCGAAAATCATACCTGCATTCTGTGCGGTAAACCGCTGCCCTACATAGGAAGAAGCATCTACGCCATGGCTAATGGAAGCATAGGTTGCCCCAGACACTGTCTGTTGCTTCACAATCGCAATCTCAGGAGCCGTTCCCTCTTTGGTCCACGTATTGCCGCTTCCAATCGTGAATGAGCCGGGTGGATAACTACTAAAGTCGTCGGATACAAGAGCGGCATCTGCAGCAGAAACAGAAGCAGGAACTACCATCATGGAGATGAGCAGCGTTACCGCAATTGAACAAGATAATAACTTCGACAATAACCGTTGACCACTTCTTAGCTTGTTAGTGATTAGCATTATAGCCTCCTAATAACGTTCTATTCCTCATGTATTTACACGGGATGAAATCAATTATAAAAGTTCTCTCCGAAAACAGAATTGAAATAACAGACTTTAACGTTTAATTTTCAGAGGGTATTTTTGTAATTAGAGTAAAAATTAAACAGGGAGCCGATTAAGGCCCCCACTAGTACGTATTATTACTTTTTATTTTTATCCAAAATAGCTGTTGCATCTTTACGGAAAGCGACTGCTGCCTCTTGCACAGTTATTTTTTTGTACAGAATTTTCTCCCCTGTATCTTTCAGCAGCTTCTCAATTTCAATCGAGCCAACTGGATTTGGAGGATCCATCGGTGAACTGTTTTTCTCCGCCCATGCGACATAATCGAATACCTTGATCTCATTCGGGCTCAAAATTGGTTTCAAAGCTTCTTTCACTTTGGAAGCGACAGGCACACCGCGCTCGCCTTTAATAATCTTATTGGCTTCAATGTCATTGATCCAGAAATCAATAAATTTAGCGGCTTCTTCTTGTACTTTGGAGCTATTTGCTACTGACCAGTACATACTTGGTTTCAAGAACAAGCCTTTGTTCGCGTCTGGACCTGGCATCGGTTGCAGAACAAGATCACGTTTAGCTGCATTCGCTAGACCAATGTATTGATTAGACCAGCCGTTAGAGGAAATCGCATTCCCCAAAGTCATTTCATCATCTTCTGGTGTGCCTTTCTTTTGGGCAGCTTTATCAAGTGGCAGCAAGACGCCCGCATCATACCACTTTTGAATCCGATTAAAATAATCGATAAACATTTTATCATCGGTATAACCTAACGCTGTACCTTCTGCGTTATACATCTTTTGCCCCAGTGTACGTAGATAGTAAGGGAAGAACACATCGTCCCGGAATCCGCCCATGATTTTACCGGCTGCTTTCGCTTTTGTAGCTAAGGCATCCATATCCGTCCACGTCCAGTTATTCGTTGGTGTGTCGATGCCTGCTTTTTTCAACATATCAAAGTCCATCATGCTCGTTAACGCATTAACCCCAATGTTCATTGCGACAAGCTTCCCACCCACTTGACCACCTGATAAGGCGTTCGGGCTTACATCATCCACATTAAGAACTTTATTCTTCGTAAACGTCGTCAAATCTGCTAATTGATTTCTTCCGCCATATTGTGTCAAATATGAGATGTCCATCTGTATAATATCTGGCAGTTGATTCGCAGCTGCTTGAGGCGCAAGCTTTTTCCAATAATCATCGAAAGCCGCATATTCTGCTTCAATCTTCACATTCGGATGCGCTTTCTCGTACATTTCAATCACTTTCAGCGTATAATCGTGGCGCGCTTGACCGCCCCACCAAGCCATGCGAAGCTTTACAGGTTCCTTACTTGCACTTACTGTTGCACTAGGAGTCGTTGTCGTTGTCGTTGTTGGCGTTGTTGTAGCTCCTCCACTTGAGTTGCTAGAAGTACCCGAAGAACAAGCGGTTGCTGTGAAAATCATGGATAATGACATTAATGTGACTGCTGCCTTTTTCATGGTTTTTCTCCCCTTTGTACGTACTTGTCAGAAACCGTAATCGCTTACATTTCTATTATCTGCTAAAAATTAACATTGCGTAATTGAAAAAACCGTCTTCTTTGTTCAATTTTCCGATTCACCCATACACGTCTACATCTACATCTACAACTACATACACGTACAAATATACATATCTACTCATACGCTACTCCCTGCTCTCACTCACCTCTGCAACTACAACTCAACAACCCAGCTACTCAACTGACCACACTACTCCTACTCCTACTCCCCCCTGTAACTGCAACTAACCAACTCCCCACCGCCACAAACAAATTAAATGGATTTTATGTTGTTATTTGGGCTGATTCTTGCCGTTTGAGAGCAATAGATGGATTTCTTACAGTTAATTTCTGCTCTAATGCACTATTCTACCTATTCGTCTCAAATCAGCTGTACATTTTCCATCTATTTGCAAAATTTGATGATAATTAGCAAAATTAGCTGTACTTTTTACATTTTTTTGTAAATCCAGCTACTCAACTGACCACATTCTCCCCATATGCGGCATAGAAAAAGACAGCCCCCCATCACAGGCACTGTCCCTATTAGATACCTATCCAATCAATCTGATTAATCCTTTGTACGCAATCTCATCGAATTTGCTAATGACCTTCTCCCGATCCATCGCCCACATGCAATCTTCAAGCGCACAAGCTACCGGCGCATCCAAGCGAATCGTCGCCAGATCCAGCGAAAGATGCAGCATATCCAGCTCCGCCTCGATCTTCGCACGCACGCCCTTCGGGAGTGCAGCTAAGTTCTCTAGGATGCCAGCAATGTTCACGTACTCATTGAGTAACTTCGTTGCTGTTTTCTCCCCGATCCCTTTGACTCCTGGATAATTATCTGCCGTATCCCCCGTCAACCCCTTCAAATCAATGATTTGAGCCGGGGTTAGGCTTTTCTCCTCCATGAGCGTTTCTAGCGTGTACACCATGTAGTTGGATTGCCCTTTTTTCATAATAATAACTTCGGTATTCTCATCCACCAGCTGGAGCATATCATGATCCCCGGTTAAGATTTGGACTTTCGTATGGGGGCTGTAGAAACGAGCCAATGTGCCGATACAATCATCTGCTTCATAACCTGGAACACCGACATTTGGAATATTAAAGGAAGCTGTCACTTCTTTAACCAGATCAAATTGTGGTATCAACTCTTCAGGTGCAGGTCCGCGATTCGCTTTGTACGCTTCGAATTTCTCCGTACGGAAGGTCTTGCTTCCCATATCCCAACAACATACGACGTGAGTCGGTTTGAATGTCCCGATCGCATCAAGCAAATATTTCAGAAATCCATATACACCGTTGATCGGCACGCCGTGATCGGTTCTCATGATATAACCACTGGAGGATGTTGCATAATATCCGCGAAATAATAAGGCCATGCCGTCAACAAGCAGCACAGATTCAGATGAATTTTGTGACATAAATAATTGCTCCCATTCCTGTGAAGATATGAATTCATTACAACCAGTATAGCACGGTATATAGATTCCCGACACGCAAAAACCCGCCATCAGCAAAAGTTACCAATGACGGGTAATATCCTGTCTATTCAAATAAGTCCTCTTGCTGCCAATCATCAGCCAAACCACAAAAAATAGGAGTGTCCCCCGGTCAAAATGACCTCTGAGACAACTCCTATTGCATTAAACTTAGCTAATGATGATCAGCGGCTTGTATGCCATTTAATTTCCTGAATGAATTCCGATACGGACTCCTGCAAACGGGCCGTGATCTCATCGTCGAGAATCGCTTGTCCTTGTTCTCCCCAAGTCACTTGTTTATCAAGCACATATACGCCTTGTAAAATATTTTGGGCACCTAGGACAGACAACACAGGTTTAAGTGCATAATCAATCGCGAGCAAGTGTGCGTACGTTCCTCCAACTGCTAATGGGAGGACGATTTTACGCTCGAGTCCTTTTTGCGGGAGAAGATCCAAGAATGCTTTCAACACGCCTGTGTAGGAAGCTTTGTAAACAGGTGTAGCTACAAATACAGCGTCAGCCTCAGCTACGCGCTTACTGGCATCAACAATGGCTTCACTGTCGAACTTCGCATATAACAAATCCTCTGGAGGCAGGTCACGTACCTTGATCCAATCTACTTCTAATCCTGCTTGCAGCAGTTCACTCTTAGCTACTTCAATTACACCATGTAATCGGGACGTTGGAGTTGGACTTCCTGAAATAATTACTACTTTAGCCATCTGATTCACGCTCCATTAGCAATTTGTGGGTAAATAAAGAGACTCCGCCTCCATGTATTCGGGTACATAGTGGGAGTCTCCTGCTGTTCGGTCGACTTCTTTCAATTCATAGTAATTCACTTGGAATTATATTACCATGGCTTCTAAGTGGCGTCAATCCATCCTCTTAAAAGAAATTCCAGCCTGGCAACCATCGTAGGAAGAAGGAATATTTCGCTGGTATGATCATCCCCGATAGAATGGGGTAGAACAGTGCGAATAGCACGAAAACGGCGGCTAAGTAACCGTACACTCGTTTTCTTCGGTGCAGCGGCCCTTGCTCCATATAGTCCTTGATGTAGTAGGTGAGAATCAGCACTAGGAAAGGTACCATAGCAAAATAGTGATAAATAAACGTGAGTCGCGGTACTAACATCCACGGCAGGTATTGTGAACAATAAGCAATCAGCAGCACGCGGAGCAATTTATCTTTGCGTTTGAAAGCGAGATAGAAAGACATCAGCACGGCAATGAAGCCTGGCCACCATACCAATGGGTTGCCGAATGAAACGATGCTCGAAAGCATGCCCTGCGGCATTAACTTCGCTTGATAATACCAGATCGGGCGTATCATCATCGGCCATTCCCACCATGGGGAGGAGAACGGATGCGTAGCGACGAGATCCTTATGGTATTTGTACATATGTACTTGATACGTCACAACATCTTTCAACTGATGCCCAGGACCTGGAACCATCATGAAAGGAATGTAGGATAACGTGTAGATGCCTAACGGCACGATAACAAACATGAGCAGGCACCACAGAATCGTAAAGAGCGTGTTTCGTACGAAAACCTTTTGGACACGCTGGAGCTTCGTAGATTCCTCTACAGTGAGGAGATCATCATAAAGCCCATTGCTCTCTTCCTCTTCATCACGACTGTTCTCTCTCAGTACACGCTTCGCAAATTGGTACTCTCTGTACCGCTCCCATAGCGATATGAATAATAGGACGGCCAAACCAGCACCGCCGTAGATAACGATCCACTTGGATGCAGAACCAATCCCGAAGAATAGACCTGAAAGTCCTAGCGGGATTAACGTCGCCCACAGCTTGTCTCGGAAGAAGCTCAGCGTGGTATACCGATACATGAAATAGAACATAAGCATAATGAAAAACACGCCATACACATCAATTGTAGAGATTCTAGTCTGAGCAAAATGCATGAAATCAAAGCTGAGTAAAAAGGCAGCAATCAGGGCATATTCGGAACGGCCAAACATCCGCTTGGCGAACACATACATAATTGGAATCATGCCTACACCGAAGAGCGTGCCGATAATACGCCAGCCGAATGGATTTAAACCGAACACGTAAATACCGATAGAAATGAATATTTTGCCCAGCGGCGGATGCGTGCTTTCATATGGCTCAATCTTGTGGAGATGCTCATAAGCCGTTCTTGCATGATAAATTTCATCGAAATACGTGCCATTCATATAGGTAGGTGTATAAGGGACAACGCTTGCCTCATCAAATAGATGAGCCGTTTTCCCTTGGTCAGAAGCGTTAACATCGATTTCCTTCACATTAACAATCGGTAGAGGAGTCGTCCCTCCATCTCCGAAAATGCCAATTTCATGAAGATGCAGCTTCGCACTTTCTTGAGTATCCATCACAATCTTCACATATCGTGCCGTTTTATTAGCTTCTACCGTATGCCAGGTGAACACCTTGGTATGATCAGATTTAACTGGCATGGCATCCTGCCACTGTTCGCCATCATTCGAAAACCAATAGGAATACGCACCTTCTCCAACTCCGGCAAAGCTATTAATGCGAGTAATCTGATGCGGGCCACCGAGATCAGCAATAACCGTCTCGCCTGCTTGTGTTGGCTGCCAAAAGGTCGTCGGATCCTTATGTCCCCCCAAATGGAACAGCGCAATGATCGTATAAACGACCACAAGAACGCCAAGATACAGGGCATCTTTACGTGAGAAAAAACGTCCGCGCTTCCCTCTTTCTATATGATCCTCTTCCCTATGGAAAATCGCCTTCCACGGTGAGGTTTCCCTTAGATTCGTTGCTTTCTCTTGCTGGTCATCTTCTTCCGGAGGAAGTTTCTCGACCATATCGTTAACTGGAGGTGTTGCTTCCCTCACAGTTTCATTCCCATCCCATTTCACGAAAAGCCTCCATCCTAATATACAAGCATAGACAAACATCATAACATTGATTGCCGAAACCGTCAGCATCAAAGGATCAAATCGCGGAATGTGATAGTCCTGATGAAAGCTCCGCAGGAGCACATCGCCAATATTGATAAAATGCGTGATACTGAAACCGATAAACAACCATAGGATTCTGCGATCTTTCATGTAAATAAAGCTTGTTAAAGCTAACAATAGGCCATAGTGTAAGTAGCGCTCATGCATTTTGGTCATACACATAAACATAGCCGTGATAAAAAGGAACGATATGTATAAGACGGCACCGCGACGATTCTTTCCGAGCCAGTACAGTAGACCAACATATAGGATCGACAGAACCATGAAGACAAGTCCCATCCATTTATAGGATAAATGCCAGAATCCACTATTGATGTCCACGAAGTTCCCGCCAAGAAGTGCAAACAGATTAAAGGCGTTAAGCGACGCATATGGATAGGAAGCTAGCGTACCCGTATACAATTCGATCATCCAACCATAGCCTCTGCCCATTGCAAAAGGAAGTGCGAGTACGACCATCGTAGCTATGCCTGTCAGTACGCTGAGTAGCCAAACCATCACATTGCGTGCTCGAATTACATCAATTAAGAGGAAGATGCCAAACAGCAGCGCCTGAGGCTTAAGCAAGAGTGCAAGAGCGATAAAGAAAGCGGCTTGAGGCAGTTTACCCTTCATCTGCATTAACAACGTCGCTACAATAAACAACATAAAAAATGAATCGACCTGTCCCCATACCGCGGAATTCGCCCATATGGCTGGGTTGAAGGCGAATAGGGCAGCAATTGAGAGTGCAACCTGCCAGGTACGTGCCCCTTCGGTCTTGCTGAACGCTAGCCGGAATAACAGATAAACCGTCCCAAGATCGGCAAGGATAGCCGGCAGCTTCAGGATGATTAAGGAACTGCCACTTTCCCAAGGAATAGATAGCTTATGATGGACAAAGCCCACAACATACAGGACATACATGTAGCCAGGGGGATAATCTAGAAAATAATCTTTGGCATTCGTATATAAGTCCTTCAATCCTACCGTATAAGCGCGATCTGCCCACGCCATGAATGTTCGCACATCCGTATCATAGCCTACCCAAATGGGGGCCAAAATTAGTCTAAGTATAAAGGCAATCAGAAGCATGGATCCTAGAAGATAAAATGTAGAGGGAGCTACTCCCCGTTGCTTGAACCAGCTGACCATTCGTGCATCTCCTTAGCTTTGAACTATCCTCATTATACCCCTCCACACTCATACAGAAAAGGAAAAAAGCACCGACGATAGTCAGTGCTTTGGTTCAATCTTTTCGATGCGTTCACAAATGTCATGCAACCACTCATAATCCCCTGTCAGAGAGGCACAGAGTGATAAATTTTCTAGTTTTAATCGATTCCATACATAAGTCGCGTTCGCTTCCATGCATAGCATTAATTCTTCTTGTTCGCCTCGAGTTAACTCTCTGGCTCTACGTAGTGTCCATAGTTCCGCCATACGTTGATGAACGGCTAACATCATTCTTAGCCCCCTGCTCGGTGGAGTCGCTTTCATTAGCTAGTATGGACAAAGATAGGAGACTCGAAACAGTATCCTACTCTATTTGTCGTCATGGCTATTGATGTGAAAAGGAAGAAAGCAAGAGAGCTTGTCCGCTCTCTTGCTATTTGAAATCTTTCAGTTGAGTACGATGATTAAGGAATGTGAACGACAGCAATTTTATCAACTGGGAAATAGAAGACAGTACCAGCGTTATTCGCGATAACAACATTACCATTTTGGATACCTAGAAATCTACCTGTATGATTGGGTGTAGTACCTGCATGAATAGTGATAACTGTTCCAAGACCAACATGAGCCAAAGTAGCATATACGGAGCAACTCATTGTGTTTTCCTCCCTTCAATCTTTATATGATATCTTATGCATGCTCCTTATTTTTGGTATAGACAAATGAATACTAGGGTGCGTATTTTTTAAGACTAGTGATCTAGCACACAATGAAAATAACCCCTTCCATCTCAATTCTCATTGAGATAGAAAGGGTTATTGGGCTTACAATTAAGCAGAGGATACTTCTTCAGAGTCGTTTGCAGAATCCGTGCCTTCTAAGAAGAATTGCACGAGTTTTGCATGTTTTTTCAACGATTTCTCGTGGATAAGGTTAATCTTTCCATTATCCAACGAGCCGAATACATAGATTAACTCTTCATTGTCATGGGACCAATCGAAGCCTTCTAGCAATTGTAGGGACTGCGTCCACTCATCGTTATATTCGCCATTAGGGAATAAGAAACGATTTGCATACAGCGCAATACTTTCCTGAATCACACGGTTCGCGGATGTATATTGGGCCAAACCTGGCTGCTCTGGCATCATCGGTAGAATTGTATTAAAGAATTGATGCAGTATTTCCACATACGTTGATGGATCATGTCGAATTTTACGTTGCAGCTCATAAGACGGCTGCATTCTGCCTGAGAAGAGCATCGTCGCCGTTGCATACAACCAGCTGAAACAAGTAAAGTTGCGGTTAAAAGAGGTCAAATTGCTGCGTCTCTCCACACCCGCTGCCTTCAGATACACATTGTGATCCACGACTTGTTGAATAACCAGGTTAAGCGGATCAATGGAATCAAAGGAATGTCCGAGTTCTTTACTAACCAACTGCACTTTGGAGTTGATGTCGCCAAATAACTGCTGCTCTTCTTCCTCCGTTAGGCCAATATAAATTTGCACAGCAAGCTGTGTTTCCATCAGGTCCAAACGTCTACCTTCAAGTTGATTAATCGTACCTTCTGTTTCTTCAACCTCTTGCTTAATCTCCGCATCATCACTAAACTTCCGTTGCTTAATCTTCAGCAGAGCCAGCTTCTTCTCAAAGCGTCGCACTTCTTTCTGCATTTGATCATTCACATAACCAAGTGCTAGAATCCGATGCTGCCCATCTAGAATCGACAGCTTCGAACCGTGACGCAGAAGGAATTCCTTCGCTCCTTTAGAAAGTTGATTCACCTCGCGAAGCGATAAAGTTACTGGTCCGAAGAACACATGGTCTAATTCGCGTTCTTGCAAATAAGTCGAAATCTTCCGGCGCTGCATATTACTCAGCTTCCGTTGAACCATGGGATCGATCATCGTATAGTTCAGCAGATCCTGAACGCGCAAAGCTACAGTCGCGAGACCGAACTTTTCGCAAAAAGGATGGATAGTCATTTTCAGGCGTAATCCTTCCATTAGCTCACGTCCTCCTTATTCGCAAAACTAGCTTTATAGTCTTCTGCATCACTGATTAAGAATGCGTTCTGATCTTGGTAGAAGCTCTTAATGTGATTATAAGCTTTCATGATACGTGTACGTCTTGGCAGACGATCCTTCTCTTCTCCAGCATAAATACTATTCCAGTTGACATGCGGTAATATTTTCAAGGCATGTTCAAGTGCATAACGATTAAAGCTGCCTGTTTTCGTTGCTTCTTCATGCATGAAGAGGGCTAACGCAATTTGGATATTCTCAGACCATACGATTTCACCTTTGGTCGGTGAAGGCAGGTGCGTCAATAATCCATTGAAATAGCCGCCTGCCAGCGAAATAAGCTCCTGTAAATCTTTATCCGCATATTGATAGTTGTTATTACGAGCAGCAGACTTCATGCGCCCTTCAAACAATCCTACTAGGATCTCAATCAATAAGTGGTAGGAGAACAAATACTCCGGCGATTTGCCGCGCTCTGAGAACATATCAACAGTTAGCTTTTGCATAGCAGGTGCTTTCGCTGCTAGTTCTGTAGCTGCCACATGGTAGAAGCGACGTTGATCACGAAGGACAGCCAAGTTGCCGCCAAGCTTACGAGGAAGCTTGTTAATATCAGAGAACAATTGACGTTCCTGGCGTGCGTTAATATCCAAATAGGTCATTGTTGAGATCGGGAAAGCATATAAACGGCGCAGTTTTTCTGTAATCTCATCCATTTTGTCATATTCGCGGCGATCTTTGGCACGTGCCATTTGACTTTGCAGTGTTTCCATAATCCGTTGGAAAGCTGCCAGGCGATGCTGACCATCAACGACATACAACTTCTCAATGGGTTGTAGCCGTAGAGCTTGGTGTTCCTCATCATAATGTCCTGCGCCTCTTGCTGAGAAAATGATGCCTGGGAAATAGATCGGCTGGCGATCTTCTAAATATAAATTCACATAGTCAATTAACTTCGAGAGGTTCCGTGGAATAATCGCACGTTGTACTTCTAAATCCACCTCAAAAATAGAAAATAATTTGCTAATAGGTAATGTAGCAGCGATAGTCGCTTGACCGAACGTCTGTCCTAAAATTCCGGGAATCTCTACGTACGATGACGGCTTCTGCTCAGCTAACAGTTCCGATAGTGAAGAAATGGCATCCATATACTTACCCCTTTCAACGTATAAATTTTCTTAATACTATACCTGAATATGTCTCTCATTCTCCTATTTTTACCAAAATCTCTAACTTTCATTCTAAGGTCCGAAGCCAATCTCCTATTCGCCTTGCTGCCTCAAGTAATCGAGCTTCTTCTTGCACTAAAGCAATACGAACAAATCCTTCACCTTCAGCTCCAAATGCATCGCCGGGAATGACGACAACGCCTGTCTGAAACAACATTTCCCGGGAAATTTGTCGAGATGTCCAGCCTTTCGGTATCTCCGCCCAAATAAACATCGTTGCTTTCGGTGGTGGAATGATCCACCCCGCATCATTTAATGCCGAAATAAATGAATTTCGCCTTTTCTCATACCTACTTGAGACAGAATGATCGCTTTCCATATCTTCTTCTAATGCTGCAATACCTGCTGCTTGTATAGCCCCGAATACACCATAATCAATATTTGATTTCAGTGTCTTAAGCGCCTTAACTGCATCCCCATGACCAGTTAGAAATGCGATACGACAGCCTGCCATATTGAAGCTTTTGGATAAAGAATGGAATTCAATAGCAACCTCCTTAGCACCTTCAATCTCCAAAATACTCATGGGCTTATAACCATCAAAAGCCATTTCGGAATAGGCAAGATCATGTACTACAAGCAAATCATGCTTCTTCGCATACGAGATCAAATACTCAAAGAATGCACGATCTGCAACAGCAGACAACGGATTGCTCGGATAGTTAAGCAAGATGAATTTCGCCTTAGCAGCCACGTCATCTGGAATGTCCTCTAGTTGGGGTAAAAAATGATTTGCTGCACGCAGCGGAAGTAAATAGGGTTCTACACCTGCCAAGACAAGACTTGCCGAATATATAGGATAACCTGGATCAGGGACAATGGCGATATCCCCAGGATCGCAGAGAGAAAGCGCTAAGTGAGCAAGCCCATCTTGTGAGCCCATTAACGTTAAAATTTCTGTTTCAGCGTTGAGCTGGACACCGAATCGATAGTCATACCATTTGGCTACCGCTTCCCGAAAGGCCAAACTTCCTTCCGATGTGGGGTAACCATAATGTGCAGGATTGCGAACCGCCTCCGCCATAGCTTCCAAAATTCGATTAGAGGGGGGCAGATCAGGACTTCCTATACCTAAATCTATGACGTCTACCCCTTGGTTCATAACCTCTCTCTTCCATTCCGCTACTTCCGAAAAAATAGCCGAGCCTAACTGTTGCAGCCGTTTGGATCCTTTAAATGTCATGAATAGCTTCCTCATTGTGTGAAATGTGTTGTTAGGAAATGATACCAACCTGATGAACGAGTCTTATCATATAGAGTAAAAATAAGATTAATACCAAATACGAGATCCCAAACTTCCAGCGGGTCTTAACGGGAACTTCGTAATAGCTTTCTTGCATCCCTAGCGGGGAATATTCGACTTGAACTTGAAGGCCCAGGTGCAAGCCGTCCTCTCTATTCATGCGTTCGGCCCTTACCAATTGCACTCTCTTCACAATCGCTTGAACAGGCAAGTAGGCGTGTCCTTCGAATCCAATTGCTGGCCAAGACATATGAATCGTTTGCCGGCCCGCACCTGGTCCCTGCAGTTCTGAATACGTGATGTAGTCCAAATCACGTGTATGGCTCTCTCCAGGAATCATATACCCTTGTTGCAGCAAATGGTTGGCTGGAAATTCGAATCGTGTAGCGACCGTTACCCGCTCTTCTTTATGACGATATCGTACATATTTCTTGTACAAATCCCATGCAAACATCGCCCAGATGAGTAAGAAAATAATTTTACTTGAGAAATAACTATCGAGATACACGATGAGAATGAGCCCACCAATTAAACCAACTAACCATAACCAGCGTGTTACGGCTGTTGCGATTCGTCCGCCGTCTAGAGGATTGATTGGCAATAAATTAATCAAATTAATAAAGAATGCTGCATAGGCTACGGAAACAATTACAGCAGAATCTAAATACACGCCTAAAATGAATGCGAACACTCCACCAATTGTGCCTATGATTGGCCCGCCGAAAGCAATAAAAGCTGATGTTACCGCATCTGTTGGATTTCTTTTCATCCCTGTCATAGCACCAATAAAGGGAATAAAGAGAATACCAGAAACGGGCAGCCCCTTCATCTTCGCTGCAAGCACATGACCTAACTCATGGATGAGGATCATAAGGACCAGACCAATCGCAAATGGTAATGGCGCCAAGTATGCGTAAGCCCAGATCGTAATGAACATGGAGATGACAGCGCCGCCAACTTTCCCAAACTTCAAAGCGGCAAGCAGCAGCTTGCCTTGTGATAAGAGAACAGCGATGAATCCGCCAATCGCTAGTGGTGACTTCTTGCGTGTTGGTTTCTGATTGTCTGCCACGTCCCTATCACCCTTTCGCCCAGACGTCCCCGAACACATCCTCTTTGAAACCAACAGTCACTTTATGTCCATCCGTAACAATAGGACGTTTAATTAATCGCCCATTCGAGGCAAGTAGATCCAGCATTTGTTCTTGCGACATACTAGGCAGTTTGTCTTTCAAATTCATCTCCTTGTAAACCTCACCAGATGTATTGAAAAACTTCTTAATTTCTAAGCCACTGAGCTGAAGCAAATCCGCTAGTTCCTTCGCTGAAGGCGGCGTTTCAAATAAAGCAATCTGCTCTGTAATATCAATGTTGTGTGCTTTCAACCACTTTACAGTACTCCGACATGTCCCACATTTATCGTAACCATACACTTTAACGCCCACGTTGTAATAACTCCTTTATGCCGTATGATGATCAAATAGAACTACTTAAAATTTTGGGCTAATTGCCAAGGAAAGTCAAGTAATTGCAAAGAAAAACCATCCATAAATTGGATTGGTTTTGGATTTTTTACCTTTTATCAGCTAACCAGTGCTGCAGTTCAGATAAATCAGCAGGTAAGGGTGCGTTAAATTCGGTCCATTCCTTGGTCCCTGGATGCACAAAGGCCAGTTTAAACGCGTGCAATGCTTGACGATGTAACCGACCGCTGGCTTCAAGTTCAGCCGCATGCGACTCGAACTGAGGCAGGGTGTACATCTTATCCCCCAACAGCGGATGGCCCAAATGGCGCATATGCACACGTATTTGATGCGTACGCCCGGTTTCCAGCCATATTCGAACGAGCGCTCCCTGCTCAAATTGCTTTACCACCTCGTAATGCGTCACCGCATGGTATCCATCGCTTCGTACGATACGTACATGAGGCTGCTCAGGGTCACGATCAATAGGCTCATTAATCGTCCCAGATGGCAAGGCTACCGTCCCCCAGACGAATGCGAGGTACTCTTTTTTCACGAGATGCTGAATCATTTGCTCGGAAATTTGCTGATGAACATAGGGGGTTTTGGCAATTGCTAGAACCCCCGAAGTTTCTTGATCCAGTCGATGCACCGGACGGAAGCGGCACGTAATCCCTGCTTGCTGCCAATGGTACACAACACCATTCGCAATGGTATTCATGAAATGACCATGCGTTGGATGGACGATGATCCCTGCATCCTTAGCGAGAATGAGCAAATGTTCATCCTCGTGAAGAATATGCAGTGGAAGATCTTGAGGCAGTATATCCTCTGATTGTTCTTCTTCCATCCGAATTTCGACACGGTCGCCAGCTTTTACTTTGATATTGATGTATTGCCTTTCCCCGTTCACCGTAATCCCACGCTCGGTAAGCTTGATGCGGGATAACAATTTCCGTGAGACCATCAATCTTTTTTGCAGCACCGTCTTGAGAATGAAGCCTTCTTCCTCTGACGGAACAATGTATACTAATGGTTCATAGTAGCTCATGATTTACGTTTAAACACCTCAGCACTGCGTATATATTCTACATCAGCAATTCCCTCACGGAAGTTCGCAGTGCGAGCAATTGTGAAGAAAAGGTCCGACAGCCGGTTCAAATATCGGCGAACTTCGGGATTGATTTCCTGCGTGCGTGCGAGTGTAACGACAAGACGTTCGGCTCTGCGGCACACCGTACGGCAAACATGCAATGTAGAAGATACCGTCCCGCCTCCAGGCAAAATAAAGCGCGTAATATCCGGCGTCTCTGCATCGTATTTATCAATCAAAGCTTCTAGCCCATCCACCATGTCTGCCGTTACTTTGTAGGGGCGCAAATCCTGCTTCAGAAGTGCAAGATCTCCACCGCAGTCAAACAATTCATGCTGAATCTGCAGCAAATCCGGCAATAAATCTGGGTATTTCTGCGGATCCATGAAGCTCATCGCTTGGCCTAGAAAACTATTCAACTCATCTGTCGTGCCATAGGCCTCGACGCGATCGTCATCTTTGTCCACACGACCACCAATCACTCCGGTTTGGCCAGCATCTCCAGTACGCGTATATATTTTCATCTCAGAATCCCTCCCGCCCTCGTAGAATGCTTTACTTCCATCATCTCATAAATTCGCTTCATATCCAAGTGAGCTCGTACATGCTCAGCTAATCGATCAAACGCAGCTTCTCGGCGCTCCTTATAACGAAGTCCTTGTGCAATTGGAGCTAAACCTTTAGCTAATCGAATTTTATTTAACCAAACTCTACGGAAATCATCATTATGCAAAATACCATGAATATACGTTCCCCACACACGCCCGTCTAGCGACGCTGCTCCGTCAGGATGCAGGGAAGTTCCAACAGATTCTCCTAAATCTGTGCTTAATTGAGGAGAGATTTGGAAAGGTGCTACGATTTCATGGATATAGTGCGTCCTGCCCATATGAATTTCATAACCTTCAATAACAGCGTTAGTTTCACCAAGTGTGCTGACACCTTGAACCCTTACTGTTCGTTTATCTGGTGTGAACACTGTTTCTGTCGGAAGCAGCCCTAAGCCTTCTAGCTCAGCATGTGTCGATTCGTACCCACCAGGATCTGAAAGTGTAACGCCAAGCATCTGATAACCCGCACAGATACCAACAATCCAACCTTTTTCCTCTTGAGCAAAAGAAATAAGCCTCTCAGCTAAGCCAGATTCCTTCAGGTAACATAAGTCTTCCATCGTATTCTTGCTCCCTGGAAGCAAAACAACGTCAGGCTTCCCCCAGTCAGATATCGAATCCATGTATCGGAAATGAACATCGTCTTCTTCTTGCAGCGGATCGAAATCCGTGAAGTTCGAAAGACGGGGCAAACGAATGACAGCAACGTCCAATTGATTAGCTTGTTTACCTTGGCTGTTCGGTGACCTTCTAGTTTGGGCACGTTTGGAATCGAGTGATGCCGAGTCTTCGTCCTCAATACCCAACTGCTGCAAGTAGGGAATGACGCCAAGAACAGGCTTCCCTGTCCGCTCTTCCAGCCAATCCAAACCTGGCTTCAAGAGACTGACATCGCCACGGAATTTATTAATAATGAATCCTTTTACGCGATCTCTTTCCTCTGGAGTCAAGATTTCAAGCGTACCTACAATCGAAGCAAAAACACCGCCACGATCAATATCGGCAACGAGCAGCACCGGTGAATCTGCCCAGCCAGCCAGACGCATATTGACGATGTCGCGATCCTTCAGATTGACCTCCGCTGGACTTCCCGCCCCTTCCAGAACGACAATGTCATGCTCGCTGCGCAGACGTTCTAAAGCATCTTTCACAATCGTTTCCGCTTGTGGCAAATAAGATTCCCTATACGTCCTTGCATCCAAATCTGCATACGGTTTACCATGAACAACAACTTGCGCAACCATGTCTTGCTTGGGCTTGAGCAGAATGGGATTCATATCCGTCGTCGCGACGATTCGGCAAGCATCTGCTTGCACGCCCTGTGCTCTGCCTATTTCTTTGCCATCGAAAGTAATGTAAGAATTGAGTGACATATTTTGCGATTTGAAGGGCGCTGTCTGCCAGCCGTCCCCTACGAAAATACGGCATAAAGCTGCCGTAAGAATACTTTTGCCCACATCGGAAGCTGTACCTTGAATCATGAGAACCGCTGACTGGGAATTACGCATGACCTCCACCCCCGCTCTTCCTTAAATCGTTCATCATTTGGCTTAAGGCTTGCACTAAACGCTCGTTGTCCTCGCGAAGCCGAATAGCTATACGACAATATCGTTCGTTCAGTCCTTCAAATAAGGATGCATCCCGAATCAGAATCCCTTGATGACCCATATAGTGTTGCGCCTGTTTAACCGTAATTCCGCTTGCGACGGGGAATAAAAACAGCAGGAAATTCACATCACTCGGAACTACTTCCAAGCCCAAATGTCGCAGCTGTTCCACCAACCAAGGCTTCTCAACACGCAACCATTCTCTCGTAGACTGCTCAAAACCGTGATCATCCAACACCGCAACCCCCATAAGCTGTGCGAGGTAATTCACACTCCACTGAACCTGCTGCTGGCGCAGTTGCTGGATGAGATCAGGATGAGCCACCATAAAGCCTAAACGAATGCCAGGAATGGAATAAAATTTCGTCATCGAACGGATCACGATCAGATTAGCGCTTGTTGATGCCAGCTTCAGAAGTGAATGTTCTGATTCCTGGGGAACAAAATCCATAAAAGCCTCATCCAGCACAAGCTTGCGCTGACTCTGCAGCAGATTGCTTAAGACGTTATGAGGAATTAGCTTGCCTGTCGGATTATTAGGATGCCCGAGGAAAAATAAATCGACATCTGGCAGCGCTGCTTCAACATCCGGCCATTGTAGTTCGAACAGATGCTGAGGGCTTAATGGGATGTTGGTTAGCCTTCCTCCCGTTTTGTGAACCGCTTCCTCGTACTCGCTAAAAGACGGCCTAGCAAGTCCAGTCCTACTTGGTTGTACTACACGGATGATCAAATCGATCAGCTCGGCAGCACCATTTCCTACTAAAATACTCTCAGGATCAATCTCGTATTTCTGAGCTAGCTTTCGGCGAAGCTCACGCACAGCAGGATCTGGATATTTGACGATATCTTGCCAGCTTGCTGCTAGAATTTCCTTTACTACCTCAGGTGGTCCAAGCGGATTCATATTTGAGCTGTAGTCCAGGAAGAGCTCCTTCGGCCGACCCCAAGCTTCCTCCGCTGACCAGAGATCCCCTCCGTGTCCATAACGCTCTAACATCAATCTCATTCCTTTCCTAAAAAGATGACAAACTCTCCCTAACTACCCAGGAAGATGATGACGGCTAGTAACAGCACACTCTCCAGGAGCTCATTTAAAGCACCGTATGTATCTCCTGTAAGTCCACCAAGCTTGGAGGAGATGTAAGCGGCAATTCCGCTTCCAACTAGCGTTGTGATAGTCATAAAGCCTAGAACCATGCTCCAGCTCGGTAGCGGAGTTAGGTTTGCAGTACTAATACAAAGCGTAGTTGTTAATAGGGCTACTACTAGGGATACTGTGACATGCTTGCTGTTAACGCCACGGAACAGACTTCCTAATCCCGAAGTCGGTCTTGCATAAGGCCACATTCGTATAGCTGCAACCATAAACCAACGACTCCAGATCGGCACGATCGCTATTAGAATAAGCAGACTTCCTTGTCCCCCTGCATGATTGGTATCCAGCATGGTATAGAGCAAGGAAAATTTTAACAATAAATGTAGAACACACACGATAACGCCCATCGCACCAACACGGCTATCCTTCATAATCTCAAGCATTTGCTCGCGTGGACGATGACTGAGAATGCCATCTGCGGTATCCATGAGACCATCTAGATGCAGTCCGCCTGTGAGCGTGACCCAGATCGTTAAGAGCAGGATGGCTGCCGGCATGCTTGGCAGCACGTGAGAGAGCCCTTCTCCAGCTAACAGGAGAAGCAGTCCGATCACGGAGCCAACCAATGGGTAAAATATAGAGCTGCGCTGAAACACACGCTCGGTATAATCAATCTGCACAGGAATCGGCAGACGCGTCAGGAATTGAAAGGCTGCCAGACAGGCTCGCAGCCAGTCTAATAAAGTATGAGTGCGACGCACAAGAGTCCTCCCATCACTACATAACTGGCGCCGTAGAGCATACTCACGGCGTTCACAATGTCTCGCTGCGTTCGCGGACGCAGCGGCCATCCCAGGCGGGCGCGCTCACTCGCCGCGCCGCCATAGACGTTCAGCCCGCCAAGCTCGATCCCGAGTGCTCCGGCTACCGCCGACTCCGGGATCCCGCTGTTCGGGCTGGGGTGTAGATGCGCGAAGCGGCGGATCGCCGCCGCCGCGCGCTTCGCTGAGAGGCCCGGCTTCGCCAGGGCCACGAGGATCAGCAGGATCCCGGTGATCCGCGCCGGGATCCAGTTCAGGGCGTCGTCCCAGCGGGCCGACGCGGTGCCGAAATGACGGTATCTGTCATTTCGGTACCCGACCATCGAATCCAGCGTATTCGATGCACGGTAGAGCATCGCCAGCGGCGCACCGCCGATGAGCGCATAGAACAAGGGCGCGATGACCGCGTCCACGATGTTCTCCGCGACCGTCTCCACGACGGCTCGCGTGAGCTCCTCCTCGTGGAGCGCATCCGTATCCCGGCCAACGATGTAGCCGGTATACTTGCGAGCATCCGCGAGATCGCCCTTGCGCAGCGGATTGTAAACCAAATACGCGGCGTCCTTTAGGCCTTTGATCGCAACTGTCGTGGAGATAAGCCAGGTTGAGACTGCATACCCTAGCCAAGGATGAATATCATTGGCGAAGTGTACGAGCACAAGTACCACACTAAAGCTCAGTGTGATTGTGGAAAGCGTAAGTATGACGCCTTTCATGCGCAACCGATTTCGATGCCGATCAACTAGGGCAGCCGTTGTCGCCATTTCCCTAGGATGCAGTCTATCTTCTACCCAACGGATCCAGCGTCCAATAAGTATGACGGGATGCGTGGGCCACTTCGGATCACCAATCAGCCAGTCTAGTGCTATTGCAGCAGCCGTCATCCAGACGATTTCCTGCCATGTATATATCCACATAAGAGCTTCACCATTCCGTACTTACTTGTCTTTGGGAGTAACTTCTCTCGAAGTCCTTCGAGGATGTGCGGCCACGTTTTAGATATCGTTTTTATCGCAACTCTAAAATCGGACTACTCACGCTTTTACGCACGAAATCCCCGATTTAGATCGGAAATATCGTACTACACTCACCACCAGTTTCTTGCACTCCCATCTATACGAAACCCAAACCACGCAAACATATCCATTCCTTACATATAAGCTCTGCTTTTTAATTCGATCGGGATACCGACCGTAACCAGGAAAACCTCCTGACATACTTCAGCGACACGTTGATTCATCCGTCCAGCCAAATCTCTGAATTGACGGCCAAGCGGATATTCCGGCACAATCCCGTCACCAACTTCATTCGTAACGAAGATGAGTTGTCCACAGTAGGAGGACACGACATTCACAAGCTCGTCAATTTGGTTGGATACGAGTTGAGGTGCATCGCTCTCCTGTTCATAGTAGAGCAGCCAGTTCGTCAGCCATAGGGTTAGGCAGTCGACTAACACCACTGCACCCTCGCTGCTTTCTTGAAGCTGCGTGAGACAGTCTTTCAGCGCATACGGCTCCTCTCGGGTTTCCCAAGGGAATCCCGATTGCAGCCTTTGCTGCTGGTGAAGCCCAACCCGCTCCCTCATTTCCTCATCGTAGATGTGGGAGGTCGCGATATAAATCCCCTGCTTGCCGCGATGCATCGCTAGCTTCTCTGCGAAGGAGCTCTTGCCGCTGCGCGCTCCGCCCGTTACCAGAACCGCCATCGCGTTCCCCTCCGTCTCTCTGTCTGTTACTCCCTCGAAACGCCTGCGCTTTCGAAGGTCGCCATTTCTTTCATGATCTTGCCTGCGGCATCGATCAAGTTGAACGCAAGCACAGCGCCTGTGCCTTCGCCAAGTCGCATATCCATTTGCAGCATCGCTGCGAGGCCAACCGACTCGAGCACCTTCTTGTGTCCCTGCTCCTGCGATAAGTGCGAGGCGAGCATGTAGGACGCGCTCAGCGGAGCTAATCGGCTCGCCACGAGCGCTGCGGTCGACGAGATGAAGCCGTCGACAACGACCGGGCAGCGATGCTTCGCTGCCCCCAGGATCACCCCAACAAGTCCGGCGATCTCCAATCCGCCGACCTTACTCAACACTTCAAGCGCATACTCACCGCTTGAGCCTTCTCCCGCACTTGCACTCGCACTCGCCCCCACTTTCACCCCACGCCCGTGCAACCCATTCACTCTTAGCGCTCTATTCACAACCGATTGCTTATGCAGCCAAGTCGCATCATCAATCCCCGTACCACGGCCTACAGCTAGGCCAGTATCTATGCCTGTCAACGCACACACAATCGCTGCGCTCGCCGTCGTATTGCCAATTCCCATTTCGCCCGTAGCGAAAAGCCGGTACCCTTTTGCCACCAAATCATCAACAATTTCACTGCCTGCTAGAATCGCTTGGGTCGTCTCTTCCAAGGTTAGAGCCGCTTCCTTTGCCATGTTGCGCGTGCCTTTTCTAACTTTGCGAGCAACGAGATTGGGATGCTCCAAATCAGCATTGACCCCCATATCCACACAAACCACATCGGCTCCGGCATGTCTAGCAAGGACATTAACTGCAGCACCGCCATACAAGAAATTGAGTACCATTTGCGGTGTCACAGCCGCTGGGAAGGCACTGATGCCTTCCTCACATACACCATGGTCACCAGCCATGACAATAACTGCTCTTTTTTCAAAAGCCGGTATCACTTCACCTGTAATCCCTGCGACTTGGCGAGCAATATCCTCAAGCTTTCCCAAGCTTCCTTGCGGTTTCGTCAATTGGTCCAAATGATCATTAGCTTGACGAGCAGACGCTTGATTAACGGGTTCAATCCTATCTATCAACTGTTGTAGAGTGTTCATTATCTCCATCCTCCGAACCCAATTTATTTCCCAGGTTGTAACAAAATTTGCGGTACTTCACTAACCGGATGCTTCAGCACAATCGGCTCTGTTCCGTATACGTCAGCTATTTGTGTACTCGTAATAATTTCTGCCGGTGTTCCGATTGCGACGACTCGTCCTTCATGAACGATCATCAATCTCGTGCAATACTGCGCTGCCAGATTCAGGTCATGTAAAACCGCAATCACCGTCAATTCCGACTCCTGCTGCCAAGAACGAATGTAATCCATCATCTGTATCTGATATCCAATATCAAGAAAAGTTGTCGGCTCATCGAGCATGAGCAAGCTTGGTTGCTGTGCCATCACTTTGGCTAGTGCAACGCGTTGACGTTCTCCACCACTCAGACGCTCAATCGTTCGATCAACGAGCCCGTCTAACTCAAGCTTTGTAATAATGGCATCAATAAGACCCTCTGATTCCGCCGAATCTTCTCCAAGCCAATTTTGGAACGGATAGCGCCCCATCTCCACGACTTCACGAACCGTGAAGCCAACCGGGGGCAAAGCATCTTGCTGAAGGACCGCGAGCCATTTAGCAAGCTCTTTGCGCGAATACGAAGATATCGGGTTTCCGTTTACACGCACTTTCCCATGCATCACAGGATCCATGCCTGAGAGAAGTCGAAGCAGGGTAGATTTGCCGCTGCCATTTGGACCAATGATCCCAAAAAACTCTCCCTGCCCAACCTCAAAGCTCATATTATTCAGCACTTGTTGCTCTCGAAAGCTCTGATAAAGCCCCTCGACTCCAATCATCGTAATCAACCTCTCAACGTTTTCTTATCTTTATGGAGTAGATAGGCAAAAAATGGCGCACCCAGAAACGCCGTAACCACGCCGAGAGGAATTTCCGTAGGACTCAGGATTGTTCGGGCCAATGTATCTGCCCATAACACATAAATCCCGCCTCCGATCGCCGATAAAGGAATAATTAAGCGATAATCCGGCCCCACCAACAGCCGTACTAAATGCGGCACAATTAATCCTACAAAGCCAATAACCCCCGCCACAGACACAGCCGCCGCCGTGATCAAAGTGGAAGCAATCAATACGATCAGTTTCGTACGCTCGACATGAACTCCGAGATGCGCAGCTTGGCGCTCTCCTAGTACCAGTAGATTCAACGATCTCGCATAGCTTAGCAGAATCACGATCCCTATTACGAGATAGGGTAAAATCATATACGTATATGACCATCCGCGCATCGATAGACTACCCATTAGCCAGAAAAGAATTTCATTAATCGTTTGATTCGATATCGCGACTAGAAACGATACAAACGCACCTAAAAATGCTTGCATGACAACACCGGATAGGATCAACGTTTCCATCTTCAACTTCCCATCAATCATGGCCAGCCTCAAGACTAAGAATAAGGAAATAAGGCCAGTTGCGAAAGCTACAATAGGGATCGACCATTGCCCGAACCAGGCGAATTGCAGCCCGAAATAAATAAGAAATGCTGCACCAACAGATGCTCCTGAAGATACACCGAGAGAGTAGGGGTCGGCTAGCGGATTGCGCAAAACGCCTTGAAATCCAGCGCCAGCTATGGAAAGTACGGCTCCTACAAGTATACCTAATAACAAGCGAGGGATTCTTACTTTATTGATGATCTGTTCCGAAGATTGCGGCCAGTTCACTTCAATGTGACTACCTATCCAAGGAAGATGCTTCGCCAGTATCCCCACAATATGTGTAATAGGGAGTTGAGCCGACCCAATGGATAAACTCACCACAATAGAAAGAAGAAGGAGTATAACTCCCACTCCTCCCCCAAGCATTAATTTTCTTTTCATTATTTCACCAATTCAGGATAGATTCCTTTCGCTATTTCCAGCAGCCCCTCCGTCAATCTAGGACCCGGACGGCTTACGGAATTCTGGTCAAGACCGACCACGCGTTTATTTTTCACCGCATCAATGGCATCCCAGCCTCCGCGTGAACGAATAATTTCCTCTAGCGGCTTTTTACTTTTAAAATCGACAATACCATTGGCGAATAAGATGACATTCGGATTTTGCTGAATGATCTTCTCTTCACTGATCTCATACCAGCCAGCTTTATCCGCAGCCACGTTAATCCCCCCAGATAGGGTAATCAACTCATCCATGAACACGCCGCTTCCCACGGTCCAACCTGGTGCAAACTCGATGTATACTTTTTTCTTGTTCTCCTGCTTCACGTCTTTCACGGCATCAACAACCTTCTGACGATCCGCTTTCATTTTGGCAACGACTTTTTCGGCTTGTTCTTGATGATCCGTAATTTGTCCGAATGTAAGAATATTGTTCATAGCATCATCTAACGTTTTGGGATCAACTTTGAATACGTTAATATTCACCTTACGTAGGTTCTCAACAGTTGTAGCATCCATGGAAACACCCGTGAAGACAACATTCGCATTCGTAGCTATGACAGCCTCCGTGTTTGGCTTCGTAATGCTGCCTAGCTTGGGCTTCGATTTGGCGCTATCTGGATAATCATCAAAATCCGACACTCCGACAATATTTGCTTCGAGTCCAATCGCAAACAGCGTTTCTGTCTCTGATGGTGACACGGAAGCAATTCGCTCTGGCGCTTTGTCGAATGTGAACTCTTTACCTGTCGCATCTTTGACTTTCAACGGATAGGTCGTTTTCTTCGCAGTTACTGGAGCTGCCGATGCTACTGGAGCCTTCGTCCCCGCACCACCTAATTTCGATGGATCTGTAATTTCCGTTTCCTTCTTCGCACATGCAGCTAACGAAATCGCGGTAGCAACCGCTAATGTAAGAATAAGTCCTCTTTTGAAATTGCTCTGTTTCATCACTTAAACCCTCTTTTCATTATTTTGGCTCTATAGCCAAGGGAGAATAACTGGATTTTCTACATCTAATTTTACTCAACATGTACCATTTGACGATTTTCACCTGAAATAACAGGAGATAATCCAGTTAATCATTCCCACTTGGCCAAGAGCCCTGTGGTTGGCGCCGAAGCGTGTGTTCACTTTCCAAATAAAAAATCCCCTTTGTTCACTAGGAACGAAGGAGACGATAAATCGCGGTATTGGGCAGCTCACATTCAATCGCTGCTTCCTGATTTAACGCGATCCTTTTCCTCGAAGGATGTTGTATCGGCACGATAGGCAGGTATCCTGACTCTCCAGACTTTCGCAAGACTGAATTACAGTGGCGGGACCGTGCCGGATTTGAACCGGCTTCCCCTTAACTAGTAAGGTTCCAATTGGAAATCTACTAGTACCTATAGTTGCATATTATACGTTCAAGCTATTTGTCGATTCAAGTTGCGCTCTTATTTCTGTGCAATAATTTGGAGAACTTTCATAGCCTCGTCCATTTTCGGAGCATTCTGAGGAATGAAAGCGAATAATCCTTTACCTTCAAAGCCTTGTTCTTTCATCCATTTATTCCCATTAAGTGGAATGCCATACAAGTGCTTCTCCGCGGCCTTACCTTCTTCTTTGATCTCGATAACCCCATCTGGATAATCCTTAGGATTGATGACGTTATCCAATGAGACAAATCCCGCCTGATTGCTCAAACCTTTGAACTGTTCTTCTCCCAAGATGAAGATGCCATTACCACCAGCAGCAAGCTCAACAATCATTTTTTCCAATGAAAAAATTGGAGATGTATTCAGCTTCACAGTAGGAACTTCGCCTACCTTGGATTTCAAAGATACTTCCAATTTCTCCGCTGCTTCACTCGGAAACCCGTTAGGTCCCATCATAAATACGGATACATCTGCCTTCGGTCCGCCACAAGCTGTAAGCATCAAAATCATTCCCAGCATAACAACGAATAACCATTTTGCTTTCATGTGTATGTAATTCCCTCCGTCAATACTCTCTCTTTGTCGGTAGTCGTCAGAAAAGTCGGTTTTCACCGACTTTTCTTTCCTGCTGTCATATATTCGTTTATTTTGTGGTCCAACATCGTACTTAGTTCAACAACCGCATCAGATGTCATTTCTTGACCTTCCATGACCATCTGTTCCATTTTACGCCTCAACGAATGAATCTCTTCTTCAAGTAGAGCTAGGGAATTTTGCTTCTTGGCATTTCTGGTCAGCCAGCGCTGTCCGAAATCTTGCTCTCGAATTTGAAATTGCTTCTGAAAGTTAGTAAGCTGATATTCCATAAAAGCCACGCTCATCCCTCCTTACTCTTAGAATACCAGTTTTCGTCTCCTATGAACATATGAATTTATAAAGAATATTATAATTTCCTCAAGAAATTACCGATTCTCTCTAAGGCTTCATTCAGTTGGGAAACACTATAAGCGTAAGAGCATCGTAGAAAGCCTTCGCCACCTAATCCAAACACATCGCCCGGCACAGCTGCAACCTTAGATTCGTACAATAAACGTTGCGCGAATTCATCAGATGTTAATCCTGTAGCCACGATACTTGGGAACGCATAGAAAGCACCTTGCGGTTCATGACATTCTAGTCCGACTTCACGGAAGCCTTTGACAATCAATCTTCTCCGTTGATTATAGGACTCAATCATCCGATCTTTCTCTTCCAGTCCATTCGTCAACGCTTCATGTGCAGCGACTTGCCCCATAACTGGTGCGCACATCACCGTGTATTGGTGAATTTTAGTCATAGCGGAAATCAACTCTCTGTGACCACAAGCATACCCCATCCGCCATCCAGTCATTGCGAAAGCTTTAGAGAATCCACTAACAAGGATCGTCCGATCCTGCATCCCAGGCACTGCTGCGAAGCTCACGTGTTTCTGACCGTACGTCAATTCTGCATAAATTTCATCGGAAATAACGATCAGATCATGCTCTTCTACAACTTTAGCAATCGGCAGCCAATCTTCGTAGCTCATGATACCGCCCGTTGGATTGCTTGGGTAGCACAGAATGAGAACTTTGGAACGTGGCGTAATCGCATCGCGAAGTGCCTTTTCAGTCAGCTTGAATTGGTCCTTCGCAAATGTTTCGATCCCCACTGGCACACCACCACTTATAGCCGTGATTGGTGAGTACGAAATATAACAAGGCTCAGGAATTAGAATCTCATCCCCAGGTGTAATCAGGGAACGCAGCGCTAAATCAATAGCTTCACTGCCGCCTACCGTGACGAGCACCTCGTTCGTAGGCTCATATTTCACTTTAAAAGAAGTATACAAATAGTTCGCAATCGCTTCGCGAAGCTCAGGAATACCGGAGTTTGGCGTATATTTCGTTCTGCCCCGCTCCAATGAATGTACAGCAGCTTCACGAACGTGCCATGGTGTCGAAAAGTCAGGTTCACCAACGCCCAAGGAGATAATGTCCTCTTTACTATTGCTTACGAGATCAAAAAACTTCCGAATCCCCGACGGCTTCATTTCACGCACCGCAGGAGCCAGATAGTCTTTCATTGATTTTTTGCTAGATTGCATTGTAGTCTCATCCTTAATCATAGCGCTACCTCTCCTTATGGTGAAACAAGCATACGGTGATCATCTTCCTGATCTTCGAAAATAATGCCGTCTTGTTTATATTTTTTCAAAATAAAATTCGTTTTCGTAGAAAGCACACGGTCGATGGGCGATAACTTGTTGGAAACAAATGAAGCCACCTGTTTAAGTGAGTTCCCTTCAATCTCCACGAGCAAATCATACGCGCCTGACATGAGATAAACCGATTTGACTTCCGGATATAAGTAGATCCGTTCCGCAATCGCATCAAACCCGCGTCCGCGTTCCGGTGTAATTTGAACTTCAATCAGGGCGGTAACCTTTTCGTCAGCTACTTTACTCCAGTTTACGACTGTCGCATATTTGACGATGACCTTATCCGCTTCCATCTCGCTTATCGCTCGCGCAACTTCGGCCTCCGCCGTTCCTAACATGGTGGCGATCAGATCCGCGCTCCTGCGGGCGTCTTCCTTTAGTAAATCGAGAATTTTAAGCTTCAAAGTATCCATGGTTAAACCTACCTTTCTGAGATATGTTTCATTCATCCATTCATCTTACAATGAATTGCTGTCCTAATTCAATTGTTGATCGTGAAAGAATGGCAGAATATTTAACTATATTCGAAAATTCCACTTTGACGGCATAATAAAAAGCCACTGGATAACCATCCAAGCAGCTCATACGTCTAAATTCACCTCATACAAGGTTTAAAACAAATCCATACTTAAATATCGCTCACCTGTATCTGGCGCAATACATAGTACTCGTTTCCCTGCTCCGAGCTTTCTTGCCACCTGCATGCCCGTCCATACGGAGGCCCCAGCCGAAGGACCGACAAGAATACCTTCCTTGCTTGCCAAATCCTTCATCGTTTGGATGGCATCCTCATCCGCCACTTGCACAATCTCATCGTAGACACTTGTGTTCAGAATGGCTGGTACGAAGCCAGGACTTGTCCCTACTAGCTTGTGCGGACCAGGGCTTCCACCAGAGAGGACAGGTGACCCTTTCGGCTCTACCACATAAATTTGGATATTTGGCAAATGTTCACGGAGTACCTCCCCCGTTCCCGTAATCGTACCTCCTGTACCCGAGGTTGCAACGAATGCATCTAACCGCCCCTCCATCTGTTGTAAAATTTCAGGAGCTGTCGTCACTCGGTGAATACTTGGATTCGCCGGGTTCTCAAACTGCTGCGGGATAAAGCTGCCAGGTATTTGATCCCTTAGCTCCACAGCCTTCGCAATGGCACCAGGCATCCGCAGCGCGGCTGGAGTTAGAACGACTTCGGCGCCGTAGGCTTTCAGGATATTAATGCGTTCCTTGCTCATGTTATCTGGCATAATCAAAATGGCCTTATATCCCTTGGCCGCTGCGTTCATCGCAAGTCCTATTCCCGTATTTCCGCTAGTCGGTTCAATAATCGTGGCTCCTGGCTTAAGTTGCCCTGACTTCTCCGCCTGATCGATAAGATTCCAAGCAGCTCGGTCCTTCACGCTTCCGCTCGGATTGAAATACTCCAATTTCACATACAGCTCCGCTGCTTCCGGCTCCAACAAGCGATTTACCCGCACCGCGGGGGTATCTCCAATCAGTTCTGTGATGCTATTCACCATTTTTGGCGGCATTGTGCCCCCTCCTCATCTCATACTCATGTATTCACATTTTCATGCGGAAACCTAACCTTTGTCAAGACTTGGCTGCAGGCAACTGGTTTCTGATGAATACCCATGAGAAGAAAGTTGAGCTTCCGATGACGAGTAATAACACATTGATGACTAACGGCTCTTTACTCCATGAAATGACACATATGAATAGAAGTACGCCGCACACACGCCCTACATTCAACGATAACTCACGCAGAACAATGTACTCTTCCCGTTGTTTGGCACTTTCATCATCGGATCCAATCAAATCAAACACTGCGGACACCATTGGAATCGAGTACATTGGGAAAAAGAGTGCAGAACCAATTCCGAATATCAGCAAGGTGCCGAACGACATTTTCCAGAAAAATGGCAATATCACAAGAACAACCATCACTGATCCAATAAACATACTCCTTTTACGAAAAGAAGGACGAATGAAGCGCCCTGTTGCCCAGAAGCTAACTAACGCTACGGATGAAGTAATTAGAGCGAAATTACCTAAACTTGCTTCACTTGACGTCGATATGTACACAAGCAACCCAATCATGAAGCCAAACACACCCTCACGCACGCCCTGAAAAAGTAAAGCTAGACTCACTCTCTTCCATGGCGTTTGAGGTTGCCTAAGAATTCGTAGAGGCAACAGCCATTCGTAGGTGCCACTCAATTTCCTCTTCTTCAGAAAAAAACTAATAACAACGCCCAATAGAAATATCCCTAGCGAGATGGAGAAAATAAGGCGGTATCCTGCTCCATCCCCCAATGTAACGATGAGCAGACCAGAAATCCAAGGAGCAATGATGCCAGCACCTGCGCCTAATAGGCCAACCCAACCGTTAAAACGATCTCGATTATCCGGATCTGTCACCTCAAAGTAAACGACGTTGAACGCTATCCAGAACAGACCTACAGAAATCCCTTGGACCATACCCAACCAAACAAAATTATGAACGCTGCTTGTTCCCATCCATAGAACCAACATGTAGAAACAGGCAGATATCGATACACCAATACGCAAGCAATTCATCTTATTGTGCTCTTTCACCCACTTGCCAGCCAACCAGAAGGTAATAGCCATTGTCAAATGAGTCGTTAAGGTGAACCAGCCGATTAATGTAAAATCGTTTTTGGCTTTCCACAAGTAAACGCCGACAAACGTACCAGACAGAGCATTCGCCCCGCCGAATAGCGCATGCACCACTAGCAATAGGATGGCTTGGGCATCCAACTTCCCTTTGCTACTCACATTTGTAAGTTTCGTTTGTTTTGTTTGATTCGTTTGCATACTCCTCCTCCTAACTTAAACCGAGTATAGGCTTTTGTTAACCTTCCCCTTTGGAGTGAAAATATGAGGCACATGTACGCAAAAAAACCGAGTCCACGAAGACTCGGTTCTACTTCCAAGGATCTTATTCTGATTTGATTCGTTCAACCATCAGTAAGCGATCTGTATCTGAGAGCACTTTCTCAACGCGGAAACAGGATGGACACACGTAAACATCCGTCGTGAACGGGCCTGTTAAGAACGCGCTCCCCAACGTTTTGGGAATCGTAGGTGTGAAGGAAGCTCCACTTGTCACTTCAGTTCCAGCAAGCAGCAAGAATTCATGACAGCTTGAGCACTCAGGTGCTTCTTCCTGCTCATCTGTTAATTGTTGGACCTTCTCGCCATATTTATCGAGTGGCTCATCAGAATCATCCCAAGCCAATGATAAGTCCTCATCGGATTCCGCATATTCCTGCTCATTGAAACGAAGCTTCTGTCCTGTCTGCTTAACCTTCAGATCAATGCTGCGGTAATCATTCAATTCATTGAAACAATGTGGGCACTCATCCTCAGGCCCAATTTCGGGATCCCAAACAATTTCGGTTTGGCACCACGGACATACGACTTCTTCATTACTGCTCATTGCGAAATCCTCCAGCTAATTGCATCTATGCATATTTCCATACATAATAAACCCCTGCCGCTACAAACACAAGCGCAATAGCAAACAAGGTTCCCCACAGGTATTTCATTGTTCAAGCCTCCAAGATTATGCAAAATAAACGACTAACCGTACTTCAAGGACGGTGCGTTTATCAAGAAATATAGCCGATTTATTATGTAAAACAATAAATACTATATTTTATGATACTAAGTTACACATGCTCCAACCACATAGGATAAGGAGACAGACAACGTTAAGGATAAGAAACCTACTGCACGATTATCATTCTTGATTTCCTCATCAATTTTGAAATAAGGCGTTAGGAACTCAAAAATAAAGTAGGCAACCAATAACAGTACAAAGCCAAAGCCGGCCCAAATAAGTGAATGCATCATGGTGTCATTGTTTAAGATGGCGAAACGGAATAAGTTGCAAATCCCAAAAATTTTCCCACCAGTTGCCATAGCGACCGATAGATTCCCTTTTTTAATTTCAGCCCAATCATCATACTTTGTAACCATTTCGAAGATGGTAAGGAAAACAACAAGCGCGACCACTGCTACAGCAAAAAAAGCAAGCGTTGCTAAATACGGATTACTTAACAAGACATCCACCTCTTCGTTCATATCATCTCCTGCCTTCCTTTACACAAGTAGAGAGACTCTAAACGAAATCCCCTATTCCCTATATATGGTAGTAGAGACTGAGTATGACTCAGTCTCTCGCAGGTACAACTAGTATAACATTAGGATTGTTTTTTTTCAGCAAGCTTTGCTCTCATTGCTGCCAATTCATCATCGATTCCGCTGCTGCTTGCACCTAAACTGTCTAGTTCATCGTCCAAGCTGCGGTTTTTAGCGCGAATTTCTCCACTCGCTTGTGCTTCAGCTTCCATTTGCAGTACTTTTTCACTCATACGATCGAAACCTTTAGCGGCATTATCTGTACCAAACCCAGACATAGCTTGGTTGATTTGTTTTTGTGCTTTTGCTGTTTCAGCGCGAGCAATCAACAAATCCTTTTTGTTTTTCATTTTCGTGAACTCGTCTTTCATCTCAGTCAATTGTGCACGAAGTTGATCTGCATTTGTTTTGGCCAAATCATATTGACGTTTCAGTTCATCATAACGACCTTGATGCTCTTTCTTATCTTCCAAGGCGCGGCGAGCTAAATCTTCATTCCCTGCTTCAAGAGCTTTCATCGCCTGCTCTGTACGTTTTGTTACCATCTCTTCAGACTCTTCAACTTGCAACTTGAACTTCTTCTCGATTGCAATTTGCTTCGCTACTGCGGATTCTGCTTCCAAAATATCTTCTTCCATATCACGTAAAAACTGATTTAACATTTTGACAGGATCTTCTGCCTTATCCAATAAATCATTGATTGAAGCCATAGTCATATCACGAAGTCTTTTGAAAATTCCCATCTAAAATTCCTCCTAAGGTTTCATACTCTTTTATATCTATTTCATACGCATTACGGAAGAATGAGTTTCAAAAAGGATTAAATATTTATCAGTTATTTCAATTCGACAACCGTAACCCCAGCTCCGCCTTCATTGTAATTGCCCATGCGATAACTTTTCACGTGTCTGTGACGACGCAAATATTCTTGCATACCCGTTCTTAGCACACCAGTGCCCTTACCATGAATGAGATACACTTGGCCAAAATTACTCAAGAAGGATTCATCTAAGAACCGATCTGCCTCAATTAAAGCCTCTTCCATATTCATGCCGCGCATATCCAATTCCATTTTGACATTATCATCGCGAGTTCGCTTCAGCGTCGTAGCCACTTTCTGTGGTTGCTTCGACTGTGGCGCATTGCCGGTTTTCTCAAGGTTGGATATCTGAACTTTCATTTTCATAATACCCAATTGAACATTGGCTTCGGTTGTTCCCACGAGCTCAACAACGTGTCCTTTTTGGCCTAATGAGATAACCCGGACTTCATCCCCCGCTTCAATTCGCTCAGGGCGTTTCTTCAAAGCACGTACTTGCTTGTTGCGTAGTTCCGGTGTCGCTTGATCCAGACGTCGCTTCGCCTCAACAAGCTTGTGGTCCTTGACCCCGCCAGCTTCTTCCAAAGCCATGCGGCGTAGATCCGCGATAACTTCATCAGCTTCGCGGCGAGCTTTGACTACAGCTTCACGTGCATCGCGTTCCGCTTTCTCAAGCAGCTTGTCACGTTGCTCGTCAAACTTGAGTTGCTGAGCCTCCAGCGATTTGCGCATGGCCTCAGCTTCTTTCCGCATCTCTTCCGCAGCATAGCGCTCAGATTCTGCGATCAGACGATTCTCCTCGAGGGATGCAATCATCGACTCAACGCGCTGATCTTCCTCTCCGACCTGCGTGCGTGCATGTTCAATAATGCGACGCGATAAACCAAGTCGCTCAGCGATAGCAAATGCATTACTTCGACCAGGGACACCAACTAACAAACGATATGTCGGGCTAAGCGTCTGGATATCAAACTCCATGCTCGCGTTAATCGTACCTTGTTTTTGATAAGCATATGCCTTCAATTCGGAATAATGCGTTGTTGCAATGATGCGGCAGCCAATTTGGTGAATATAATCCAAAATCGAAATCGCCAGTGCAGAACCTTCCGCAGGGTCCGTACCTGCGCCTAGCTCATCCAGCAATACTAAGCTTTTCGGTGTCATATCACGTAAAATGCTAATAATATTCGTCATATGACTGGAGAACGTACTTAAATTCTGCTCAATACTTTGTTCATCGCCGATATCCGCATAGATGGCATCAAATACACAAAGCTGCGTGCCTTCTTCAGCGGGCACAAATAGGCCGGACATCGCCATGAGACTCAGAAGACCTACGGTTTTAAGTGACACCGTCTTACCACCGGTATTCGGGCCTGTGACGATGATTTGTGAGTAGTCATTGCCCAACTCCAGATCAAGCGGCACGACGGCATCCGCCGCGATTAACGGGTGTCTTCCCCTTTTAATCTTGATGAAGCCTCGGTCATTCAACCTTGGCATCGTAGCCTTTAATTCTCTAGCTAAACCAGCTTTGGCAAACGTAAAATCCAATTCTGCCAGGAGATCCACATCCAAAACAAGCACTTCCACTTGTTCAGCAACTAGTTCTGTCAATGCCCGCAAAATTTTCTCGATCTCAGCTTCTTCTTTAAATTTGAGTTCTCGAATTTTATTATTTAATTGCACAATAGCATCAGGTTCGATATATAGCGTTGCACCTGATGCTGACTGGTCATGAATCATACCACCGAAGCTAGAACGATACTCCGATTTCACAGGAATAACGAAACGGTCATTCCGAATCGTAATGAGCACATCCTGCAGCATCTTCTGGACAGAAGAATTACGAATCATTTGTTCCAGTCGTTCGCGCACTCTTCCTTCACCCGTGCGAAGCTCACTTCGAACACGCCCTAATTCAGGGCTTGCTCCATCAACAACCACTGCATTTTCATCGATGCAGCTATTGATTTTATCTTCAAGTTGTTTATTTTCTGTCAACAACTCCACTTGTTCCTTTAACATGGGAATCGCATATTCCTCATGGACCGCAAGAACAAAACGCTTTAATCTGCGCGATCCAAACATCGTAGTTGAAATTTCCAGCAACTCTGTTGGATTCAGCATGCCACCAATTCTAGCTCGATGCAGAGGCGCACGAATATCTCGGATGCCACCGAAAGGTGCATTGCCTTTTAAGCGCTCTACATTAACCGCCTCATCAGTAGCTTGTAAGCGAAGCTTAACAAGTTCGAAATCCCCCTTAGGCTCCAGCTTCTCCGCTGTTTCTTTACCTAATGAAGTCGAAGCATGATGAGCTACTTTATGTAAAATCTTCTGATATTCTAATGTTTTTATTATTTTCGGATTCAATGTTCCAACCTCTTTTCTCTAAGCTATATTATAAACCAAATAGATCCTGATTAGCTACGGAGACAATGATTATATGGAAGATACTGCCCCGCAATATTATTACAAAGTTGGTTACACTAAATTGTGCATCTAATCCTTTGCCAAAAGGTATTGCAAAACATCACAATCAAAGAATTCTGCTCAAAAAATCGCTTCTTGTCAATGGTGACATTCCATGACAGAAAGAAGGAGGTTCACGACATGCATCTTCTTGGACATCTGGTAAGGTTTATTGTTTCAGCTTTGGTTTTAATGTTTGTAAGCTGGTTAGTTCCAGGGTTCTCAGTCGGCGGATTTTGGAGTGCCTTTTTCTTGGCACTCGTCATCGCAATCGCGGCTTGGATCATTGAAGGAGTCTTCGGCAAACAAATCACTCCTTTTGGCAGAGGTATCGTAGGTTTTATAGTGAGCGCGTTAGTCATTTGGGCCGCTCAATTTATTGTGACCAATGTATCTACGAGCATGATAGGTGCCATTTTAGCTGCTTTAGTCATTGGGATCATCGACCTATTCATTCCTGTAAAAACCCCTTTCGAACAAGGGCTAACAGGCAGAGAAGATCGTCGTTAAACTTATCAGTTTCCATAACTGATAGCTAAAGCAAAGCCCAAAAAAAGATCGGCCTGCAGCGTTCTCAATCGCCGGGCCGATCTTTTCTATGTAGTTTCACTAGTTTGTCACTGTAATTTGGTAATAGGTCGTGTACAATAATGAGGATATCATTATGTATACGGAGGGGTACCCATGAAAAAACTTACAATTCTTATGATGGGACTAGCAGTAATTATTGCCATCACAGCATGTGGAAACAAAGACTCCAAAACAACAGCAACGCCAGCAGCAACTACACAAACTACTACAGCGCCAGGCGCAACGTCTGCAGCTTCACCAGCCGCTACTACGAAAGCTGCATCCGGTGGTCAACAAGTTGTATTAAAAGCTACAAATTTTGAGTTTGACAAAACCGAGTACCGCATCAAAAAAGGAGAGTCCGTTACAATTACACTGGACAATTCTCAAGGTATTCACGGAGCATCCATTAAAGAGTTTAACATTAACCTCAACAATGGTAATAAATCCGTTACCTTCACACCAGACAAAGCAGGATCATTCCCGATTACATGTTCCATCATGTGCGGATCTGGTCACGCGAATATGAAAACGACACTTATCGTTGAATAATAAATTTTTAAACAATAAAACCCAAGCAATGAAACCTTTTCACGACTCTGTGTTAAGGTTTTTTCTTTATTGTCAGTTGACTTGAAAATACCTTAAAAAATGCGGATATAAGAACACGGATAAGCACGCATGCATCCATTTTCTAAACATATCTTGTTCTGCGTATTTTACATTTCTAGAATTCTTAAAAAGAAACCTCGCTACAACACTCGTATTCCTCTTAATTCGCACACTTTTCCCTTCGCTCTTTTGTTGCTCCATGCTGCCTGCTTCAGGCTCCTCATTTAGTTTCTCTATCTTATACTTCCCCATACGAGCGTATTGCTTGTGTAAAGCTAATTGAATTTTTTCAAGCATCAACTTAGCAGTCCGATAATTCACACCAAGCAAACTTGCAAACGCTGGAATCGAATAAATCAACTCATCTTGAATCAACAATCGAATGGCTTTGAACCAGAGTAATAAAGGTAACTTCGATTTGTGCATAACCGTACCAGCAGTAATAGATATTTGAGTCCGACACTCCTTACATTCCAGTAAGCTGCGTGTCCTAACTTTATAAAAAGAATGATGATCACATCTTGGACAAGAGAACCCATTTGCCCAGCGACTGGTCATTAAGAACTGCTCACACTCTTCCTCTGATTGAAATGCGTGATCTATTAAATTTATTAGATGCATTTCCATCATCAGATCCACCCCATTAACAGAACTTGTGTTCCTATATCTATATTATATAGAACATTTGTTTCCATGTAAAGAAAAAAATGTTTATTTGGCAAATTACTTTCTGAGTTTTTCCTTTTCTGAGGTAACTACAATTCTTGCAGTCCTCTTAATTGAGATGATAAAGCTGATGTTACATATTGAGAGAAATGAGAGTAACCCTTAACTTGTAGATACCTCAGAAAAAGGTTTTTGCGGCATAGTTGCCCGGCTAATCCCCGTGCTGTCTTACTTCTTCTTCCCTCTTTCCCCCTTTACCCTTCGCACTTTTCTCTTTCTTCTCTTCTCCTGCAAAACAAATAGAAACTACCGCTTTTTTTTCAAAAGGCAGTAGTTTCTATAAGGAGATTCCTTGTTTCCACAGGTCATGAAGTTTTCCGGCAACTTGCGGCAGCTCGTTAATCAAATAAGGAGCGATAGATGAGCTTGCTAGAAGCTTCTGGGGGCCATCTGATGGGATGATAGTCATCACGTTAACAGCAATTACAATGATGAGCAGCCCTTCCGCTAAACCTAGCAACGCGCCGCTCCAACGGTTAATGGTACTTAGTCCTGGGGTTTTGGCAAGGAGGTTCAAAGCTCTGCCTATAATCAATAGTGCAAGTTTCACACCAAAAAACAGGAGAGTAAAGGCAATGGCATTTAGAATATAGGTATCTAAATTGAGTCCTTTTACGATGAATTCGTATTTTTCATAATTTTGATAGGTTGGCAGCGAGATCGCACTTTTGAGGAACGGAGCTAGATCCTTGTAAAAATAAAAGGCAACTAGATAGGCTAGGATCATACCCGAAATAGAAACGATTTGAGAGATAAATCCTCTAAAGTAGCCAATCAACAGTCCTAAAGCAATGACCGACAGTAAGACGTAATCAAGAAGGTTCACTGTCACTTAAGTCTACCCAACTGGACTATCAGCTTCTACAAGCTCAATCCATTCGTTGTATTCGATTTGAAGCTTAGCATATTCTTCACGCAATTTACGATATTCCTCTTTGACCGCATGAAGTTCTTCTTGTTGCGCTTCGTCGTTCATACTTAACTGTAGAAGTTCTTCCTTTTCCTGTTGAGCTTGCATCCAAATAAGTTCTTTTTCTTCTTCAAACTTTTGTGCCCGTGTTTCACGTTCTTCCTGCATTTGTGTAAGTAATTCTTCAATCTGACCTTGGAAATGTTGAATGATCGCAGTCTTCTGCTCCTCAAGCTGCTGTTGGAACAATGCTTGTTGTTTATGATAGCGACCTTGTAGATCACCTTTTGCCTCTTCAAATCGGCGTGCTTTAGCTTCTTCTTCTTCCTGATATAACGATGTGAGTGAGTCGATGTCTTCTTTATGAGCGCTAGCCGCTACTTCCAACTCAGCTTGATGCTTCTGTTTAAGCACATGAATTTCCGCATGGTGACCACGCACGATGGCTGCTATTTCATTATGATT
The DNA here is from genome assembly GCF_059691955.1 of Paenibacillus sp. J22FR83. Lineage (NCBI taxonomy): Bacteria > Bacillati > Bacillota > Bacilli > Caryophanales > Paenibacillaceae > Paenibacillus > Paenibacillus sp. J22FR83. The sequence goes on along the minus strand of NZ_JCAUAM010000026.1, from coordinate 21,304 downwards.
TTTTGTATTGTTCGATGTTAATTCATCCTGATGCTGCCTTGAGAGCAATACCATGTCGTTGTGATGGCTCTCAGTAAGTGCATTCAACTCATTTTGGTGCAGTTCCGAGATGGTTTGCAGCTCATTTTGATGGTTCTCAGAAATTACACTTAGTTCGATATGGTGTTGATTGGTGAGAGCAGCAATCTCATTCTGATGATTTTCTGTCAACGATGCAATTTCGAAATGGTGCTCATCCACTTGGCTTGCTAGTTCACTTTGCAGTTTATCCGTAATTGCAGTTAACTCCGATTGGTATTCTTCTGAAATGGTTTCGATTTCAGTGAGATGACTATCAGAAATAGCTACTAATTCTGCTTGATGATCTTCTGTCATAAGTGCGATTACTTGCTGATGCTCTTCCTTCAAGACTGCAATTGCTGCTCGTTGTTCTTCCTTCAAAGCCGCGATTGCTTCTTGTTTTTCTTCCTGCAAGATCGCGATTGCAAATTGATGTTCCTCTGCCAAAATCGCTATTGCTGCCTCATGACCATCTGTCAGCGTCCCAACTGCTGATTGATGCTCTTGTCTCAAAGACGCAAGTTGAGACTCATGTTCGCGCGTCATGGAAGCTTGTAATTCCTGATGTTGAAGGGTTATGGATTTGATTTGTGCTTGGTACTGCTTATGGATAACGTCGATATCCGATCCACTTTGTTTAGAGAGTAATGCCAATGCTTCTTGGTGCTGAAGTTCTGCGTTTTCTTTATCTTGTTCATGTAGCTGGATAAGTGATTGTTTCTCTTCCTGCAGTTGTTGTTGCAGGGATTCATTTTCTAAGCGATGTGCGTCTGCGATGGCGGCCAACTCAACTTTATGCTCTTCCGCTAATTGCTTAAGTTGTTCCGATTTATTTAGCTGCGCTTGCTCAAGCTGTTGCTTGCTTTGTTGATGGAGCTGCTTTTCTTGCTCAAGTTGTTGTTTAACTTGTAAGCTTTGGCGTTTCTCCTGATCAAGCTGTTGCTTGATTTGCTCTATCTGTTTATGAACTTGCTCTTGTTGTTGTTTCGCTTGATCATTCTGCTGTTTCGTTTGGTCTAGCTGTTGTTTGGCTTGGTCTAACTGTTGTTTCGTTTGATCACTCTGTTGTTTGGCTTGAACCTGCTGTTGCTTCGCTTGTTCGATTTGTTGTCTTGCTTGCTCTAGCTGTTGTTTCCCGAGCTCATACTTTTGTTTCATTTGCAGCATTTGCTGAGTCGATTGTTCTTGTTCTTGTTTTATTTTAAGTATTTCTTGTTTATGTTGTTTTTCAAGTTCTGGTATTTGATCCAGTTTCCCATTAAGCTCGGCAAGCGTGGCTTGGTTCTTGTCATCTTCTTGCTTTAACTCGTGATACCGTGTTGTGAGCTTCTCGTAGGCGATTTTCGTCGCTTCCTGCTCTTTTTGGACTTTGCTAAGCTCTTCCAAGATTTCATTCATTCGGAAGCACTCATCCGCCATGTTTACTGCGGCTAAAACAGCGATTCTTTGTGAATCTAAACGAGGGTACCCTTTGGCAATACGGAACATTTGGTCATTCACATATTCAGCGACCCGCTTCATATGATTCGTGCTTGTATCTGCTTTGAGCTTATATTGGTGTCCATATATATCAACAGTAATTCTTGTTTTATCTTCTATAGTCAATTTGAAATCCTCCCTTAAGATGAAAGGCTGGTCTTATCGAGAATAATTTCGATAAGACCAGCCTATATTCCTGCAACCTATAAGGAAAGTTACACTATTTTCTTAACTCTGCCTCAAATTGTTGTTCGAGTGTTGCCACAACTTTGGCGTGGAGTTCAGTTACTTCTTCATCCAGCAAAGTTCTGTCCCCATGACGGTATACAAGTGCGATTGCTACGCTCTTACGATTAGTGCCAAGACGCTCTCCTGTATAGATGTCAAACACTTGGATTGACTCCAACAATTCCCCTGCAACTTCAGAAATCGCTTGTTCCATAAGTCCAACTGGGACACTTGTATTCACCACAACCGCTATGTCACGTCCGATAGACGGATAACGAGGTAACAGCTTGTAAACAATCTCTTCTCCAGCCGCTTCCAAGATAGGTGCTAGTTCAACTTCAAGCACATAGGTGTCATCCAGATCACGTTGTTGTTGCGCAGTCGGATGTAGTTGACCTACGCGACCAATGGCTTTAGGACCTTCTGCGGAAGGAAGTACGATTTCAGCTGTACGACCTGGGTGGAAACCTTCAGGTGCTACTGATGTATATGTCAGACCTTTAATCCCAAGGTATCCAACTAAACGATCGAAAATCCCTTTGATGTCGTAGAAATCAACTGCCTCTGATTTCTGAGCCCAGTGAGCTTGGCGACGTTTGCCAGTCAGCACGATGGACAGTAACAGCTTTTCTTGCGGCAGAGCCGTAAGTGCTGATTCGTCAGTAATGAAAGCTTTGCCGATTTCAAAAATGGCGACGTCATCCATCGTACGATTGCGATTATAGCTAACAACATCAAGCAAATGCGGCACTAAGCTAGTACGCAGCTGGCTGCGGTCTTCGCTCATTGGCATCGCAAGTGAAATTGGCTTCGCAGTTGGGAACAGACCTGGAATAGCATCTACTTGCACTTGTGCATTCACTTCAGCACCTGTAGCACCGTGTGAACGTGGGTTAGTGAAGGAATACGTAATCACTTCATTCAATCCGCTTTGGGTCAAGATGTTCCGTGTAATCCGTCGAATCGATTGCTCTTTGGAAAGCGACCCTGGCGTAGTCACGCCGGTCATCAAGGTCGTCGGGATGTTATCGTAGCCGAAGAGACGTGCTACTTCTTCGATCAAATCGACATCACGCGTAATGTCTCCGCGGCGGCTCGGCACATGCACGAGCAGCTTGCCTTCGCCAGCTTGCTCGAATGTGAAATGCAAGCGCGAAAGGATTTGCCCCATCTCGGCCAAGGAAAGCGCTGTGCCGAGATAGTTGTTCACGCGGTCAGCGCCAAGCTCAATGCTGACCGACTTGTGCGTTCCGCTAGCGGCTTCTACGATGCCGTCAGCGACTTGCCCGCCTGCGTATTGCGCAATCAGCGCAGCAGCACGGTTCAATGCCGGAATCACCGATTCCGGGTTCACTTCTTTCTCGAAGCGAAGGCTCGCTTCCGAGCGAAGACCTAACTGGCGCGATGTGCGGCGCACAGAACTGCCAGCGAACTTCGCGGATTCAAGCAGGATCCGCGAAGTTCCTTCCGTCACTTCGGAGTTGGCTCCGCCCATAACTCCAGCAATTGCCACAGGCTTCGTGCCGTCCGTCACGAGAAGCATGTGCGGCTCTAGCGTACGTTCCACATCGTCAAGTGTAACGAGCTTCTCGCCAGCTTCAGCGAGCCGTACGTCGATGTGTCCGTTATTCAGCTGCTCCGCGTCGAACGCGTGAAGCGGCTGGCCGTACTCCAACATCACGAAATTCGTGATGTCGACGATATTGTTGATGGGGCGGATGCCCGCAGCCATCAAGCGGTTCTGGATCCACAGCGGGGAAGTGCCCACGCGCACGCCTTCGATCAGGCGAGCGGCATAGTGCGTGCACTGTTCCGTCGCTGTGATCTTCACGCTGATGCGGTCCGCAGCCTTCACGCCGGCAGTGCCTGCCGCTCGAAGTGCCGCTTCCGCATCAGGCAGCTTCACTTCGCGGCCAAGGATCGCCGCGATTTCGTAAGCCGCTCCGAGCATGCTTAAGCAATCGGAACGATTCGGCGTCAAGTCAAGATCCATGACTTTGTCGCTGATCGCCAATACATCAAGAATGGATTGGCCAATTTCCGTATCTTCAGGCAATACCAAAATGCCTTCTTGAATTTCTTTTGGCAGCAATTTGTCGTTAAGCCCTAGCTCTTTCGCGGAACAAATCATGCCTTGTGATTCCACGCCGCGCAGCTTAGCACGTTTGATTTCCAGTCCGCCCGGAAGGACTGCACCGATCATCGCGACAGGAACTTTTTGTCCAGCATCAATATTTTTGGCACCACACACGATTTGCAAGTCTTCCCCTTGCCCTGCATCGATCACGCAAACGCTTAGTTTGTCGGCATCAGGGTGCTTTTCACGTGATTTTACAAACCCAACAACAACGTTAGATACACCTTTATTACGATCCTCCACGATATCCACTTCGATACCGCTGCGGGTTAACTTTTCAGCTAATTCTTCGGCTGTGAAGCCTGTTACGTCAACATATTCCGATAACCATTGATAAGAAACTTTCATGCTTGTTACCCTCCTTTTCCTATTGTTTATACATGTAAAAATTGCTTTAAGAAACGCAAATCATTCGTATAGAAATGGCGAATATCTTCGATGCCGTATTTCAACATAGCGATACGTTCAACGCCCATACCGAAAGCGAATCCCGTATATTCCTTCGGATCATAGCCACCCATTTCAAGAACTCGCGGATGTACCATCCCTGCTCCAAGAATCTCCAACCAGCCTGTTTGCTTACATGTACGGCAACCTTCGCCGCCACACATCGCACAGCTGACATCGACTTCAACACTCGGCTCTGTGAAAGGGAAGAAACTTGGACGCATCCGAATTTTGGTTGCTGGTCCATACATTTCTTGTACGAATTGAAGCAATGTCCCTTTGAGATCACTCATCCGCACGTTGCGGTCAATAACCAATCCTTCAATTTGCTGGAACATATGAGAGTGAGTCGCATCGTCGTCATCGCGGCGGTATACTTTGCCTGGGCAAATGATCTTGATCGGAACTTCACCTTTGCGCTTCTCCATTGTTCTTACTTGAACAGGGGATGTTTGCGTACGCATCAAGATTTCTTCTGTGACGTAGAACGAATCCTGCATATCACGAGCCGGGTGATCCTTGGGCAAATTCAACGCTTCGAAGTTGTAATAATCTTGTTCAACCTCCGGTCCTTCTGCTACGGTGTAGCCCATCCCAATGAAAATGTCTTCAATTTCTTGAATAACTTTGCTCAAAGGATGTACAGCGCCTTGCGTTGAAGGACGCCCTGGCAACGTAACGTCGATCATTTCAGCACGTAGTCTGTTCTCTGTTTCTTGCTTCGTGTACGCTGCTTGTTTCTTTTCAATAACAGCTTCAATCGCTGCACGCACATCATTTGCTACTTGACCAATGACTGGTCTTTCTTCTGCACTAAGTGCGCCCATGCCGCGAAGAACTTCGGTTAAAGGCCCTTTTTTACCCAAATATTTCACTCTTAAATCGTTCAGCTCCTGCTGACTTCCTACACCGCTTAGCTCCAGCAATGCTTCTTGCTTCAAAGCTTCTAACCGCTCTTTCATTGAAATCCCTCCCGAATTAGGCCTCTGAATCGCCATTTATAACAACACAAAAAAGACTTCCCGCTCCCTCGCAAGGGACGAAAAGCCGTGGTACCACCCTAATTAGAATCGTCATAGTCCGGTTGACAAATAAACGAATCTCACTTCATTCCAGATAACGGACGATGTGTCCGGTTCCCTCTACTGAGAAGCTTGGTTAAGCCTTCTGTTCAAAGGACTGCTCGGGAGCGAACTTCCACAGCCTGATTCTCGGGGCCAGCTCTCAATCATCGGCTTTCCCTCCCTGTCAAGAAGCACTGCGTACTCTTCTCCGTCAAAGCATTTCCACGTATATGTACCAGTAATTATATGCAAGATACAAAGGATATGCAAGTATATCACACCTTGGTTTTCTGAAATTTTCAGAAATACCCTATTGACTTCATACCTTAAGGGGTCTATATTTTACTTAAACAGTTTAAATATTATTTAATTTAATTATTATATTGTTTAATTATTAGAGTATTCTAACAATTCGAAGGGAGGTTATGACTTGGAAGATGAATTGACTGATTATACCAATCGCTTCCGCACAGCATTTGAGATGGCGCATCGCAAATTAGCCCATTCTGTCATTTCCGAGATCGATTCCGAGCTAACGCCACGGCATTTATTCATGTTAGCGATGATTTCAAAAGAAAAATCACCGAAACAATCACAACTTGCCGAGAAATTAGGCGTGAAGCCGAGTGCAATAACCGTCATGATTGATCGTCTCGTTCAAAGCGGCCATGTTGTTCGCAAGCACCATGAGACTGATCGACGCATCGTACTCGTTGAGAATACAGCCAAAGGAGATGCCATTCTTGCAGAGGCCACGGAAATTCAAAAGAAAGTGATTTCGCGCGGATTATCACAGCTCCCACCAGATGAGCTTCGCATTTTCGTAAATGCATTCGAAAAATTTACTTCATTTTATTAATTTTATTACATCAAAGGAGTGACACAGATGGAAAATATTCAAAAAGCAGCGCCTAAGGACATCTCCGAAGCCTCTGCACCGGAACTCAAAAATCGCGGCCTCTTGCTCACCGGCTTGATTATCGCCATGCTTTTCGGAGCGTTGGACGGTACGATCGTGGGAACAGCTATGCCGCGTATCGTCGGTGAATTCGGCGGACTCGGACTTATGACATGGTTAACGACAGCTTACATGCTGACATCAACCGTTGTCGTGCCTATCGCGGGTAAATTAGCCGATCTTATCGGCCGCCGTGTCATTTATGTCACAGGACTTATCATCTTTATCGTCGCTTCCGCGCTTTGCGGGATGTCTCAGAACATGACAGAACTTATCCTATTCCGCGGTCTACAAGGTCTCGGCGGTGGTATCATGATGCCAATGGCTATGATCATCATCGGGGATTTATTTACAGGTAAGCAGCGTGCCAAATGGCAAGGCGTTTTCGGGGCAATCTTCGGTTTATCCTCCGTTATCGGACCGCAAGTTGGGGGCTGGATCGTAGATGCTTGGGACTGGCGTTGGGTGTTCTACATTAACTTGCCAGTTGGTATTTTGGCTGTTATTCTAATCGCAATTGCGTTACCCAAACATAAATCAGTTGGCAAAGTTAAATTCGATATTCCAGGTATTATTACAATGATCGTCGGTGTTGTGAGCTTGCTTCTTGCCCTTACGTTTGGCGGTAGTGAATACGCTTGGGGCTCTTGGCAAATTATTGGGCTATTCGTCCTTGCGGTAGCCTCCTTAACTGCTTTCATATTTATTGAAAGTAGAGCTGAAGAACCAATTCTTCCCGTTCGTTTATTCAAAAATAGAACCTTCTCCACCATTAATGGAGTAGGCTTCTTGATGGCTGTGGGTATGTTCGGCGCCATTATGTTCGTGCCTTTATTCATGCAAGGCATCGTAGGGATTAGCGCATCTGCATCCGGAACCGTCATGACACCGCTGATGATTACGATGATTATTGCCAGTGTCGTTTCAGGTCAGTTCATTGCTAAAGTCGGCGTTCGCAAGCAAATGCTGATCGGGATGATCGTCATGGCTGTTGGCTTCTTGTTCCTCGGTACAATGGGCATTTCAACAACGAAATTGATTGCTTCCAGCTATATGATTCTGCTCGGCTTAGGCATGGGTCTTGTTATGCCCATTCTGACACTAGCCTTGCAAGAAAGCTTCCCGAAATCGGAACTCGGCGTTGTTACTTCTTCAAGCCAATTCTTCCGTCAAATCGGCGGTACATTCGGGATGACTATTCTCGGAGCGATTATGAACCATAAATCAACGGTTTTGCTAGAGAGAGACTTAGAGCCTGTTATTAAACAGTTGCCCGCGGAAGCGAGTGAACTGGCGAATTCGATGACAGATATGATTCATTCGAACCCGCAAGCTCTGTATTCATCCCTGCTCGTGCCAGAATCCTTAGCTAAAATGCCGAAAGAATTCGTAGAGCATATGGTTCCTTTGCTTAAAAATGCGCTGGTTTCGTCTTTGCATCAAGTATTTACGTACGGCTTAGTCTTTGTACTACTAGGTGCAGTGCTTTCGCTATTCGTCGGGAACATCAAGCTCTCCGAGCGTAAGAAGAAAAACGAAGGCGACGGCGAAGACGAGAACCAAGTTTCCCCTAACCTTGCTCATTAAAGAAAAAGCTCCCTTCCTCAAATGAGGTTGGGAGCTTTTCACCTTTTTAACTTATTAATCCACGGTACCTATCTGACTAAAAGGAAAAATGCGAAACACAACTTTGCCGATAATATCCTTCTCTGCTACAAAAGGGGTCGCTGGCCACAAGTGAGAATCGTAGCTGTCATTGCGATTATCGCCAAGGAAGAAATACTTCCCTTCCGGCACGGTGACCTGATGAAAGATATAGGTCATTGGTGCTTGAAGATAAGGCTCGTCTACCTTCGCTCCGTTCCTGTACAAGGCACCCTCTTTGACCTCAATCGTATCGCCAGGCAGGCCAATCAGGCGCTTCACATAGCGATCTTCATTTCCCTCAATTGGCGGCCAAAACACCACGATATCCCCGAACTCGAAGTCGGTTAATGGTTTCATTTTTTCAACAATCAGCTCGTCTTGTAATTGAATCGTAGGCAGCATGGATCCCGTTGGAACAGTCATCGCTTGGGCAACATACGTATTAACAACAAGCGCAATGATAATAGCAAACGCTATAGTAGGCACCCATTCTTTCAATAGGCTTAGCACATATTTCTTAATCACAAGAACCAACATCCTCTCCGCTTAAATTATTCCTCTTTACACCGTAACCCATTTATGAAATTCTTACATTAAGTTGAGATAAACTTTTATCAAAGTCATTTAATCGAGGATGTTTACGAAAATAAAACTAATGCGATCGCGTATGGTAAAATAAAATGTTGGTGTATAATCAATTTGGATACCCTAAAAAGGAGAGTGCACAAGATGAAATATCGTAGACTTGGCAAAACAGACCTGAAAGTTTCCATCGTTGGTGTAGGCACTTGGCAATTTGGCGGGGAGTGGGGATTAACCTACACGCAAGCAGAAGCGGATGCGATTCTCGATCAAGCTGCTGAGCTTGGTATCAACTTAATCGATACGGCAGAATGCTATGGCGATCACCTTTCCGAATCCTTTATCGGTAACTATTTATCCCGCCGCGATCGCGATAAATGGGTTGTTGCAACGAAGTTCGGCCATCATTTCCATGACTTATTCACACGAACCGATGAGTTTAGCGCCGAAGCCGTCATTAAGCAGTTGGACACATCTCTACAAGCTTTACATACGGACTATATCGACTTATATCAATTCCATTCCGGTCCTGATGCTCTATTCGATAACGATGACCTATGGACAACCCTTGACAAACAAGTGCAAGCTGGCAAAATCCGTCACCTTGGCACGTCGATCGGCAGCAATGCCAATATCCATCAAACTGCCGTTTCCACAAAAGTGAATTCCAAAGCGATTCAGGTTGTCTATAATCGACTGGAACGCGCCCCAGAAGAACAAGTGTTCCAGTCCTGTATCGAGCAGGATCTTGGTGTTCTTGCACGTGTACCGCTAGCTAGTGGTTATTTGAGCGGTAAATATAAGCCAGGCGCTGTATTCAGTAACACAGACGTCCGCCATCGTCACGATGCGGAAAGTGTCAAACAGAAGCTGGAAGAAGTTGAGCGCATTCGTCAAAATGAAGTGCCAGAAGGCATGGACATGGCGAAATGGGCATTAGCTTGGTGCTTGAAGCATGATGCGGTTACTTCCGTTATTCCAGGTTGCAAAAACCCAGAGCAAGTGATTGCGAATGCAGCGGCAACTGAGCTGATCAGCGACAATCATCCGCAAGCTTGGAAAGCTTAGAGAACTAGGAAGGACTGACTTGGCCATGCCTCACCAACCCCACGATGAAACTTGGAAGACACTACACACGCACATCGACGAATGGGTTGCTGTCAGTAAAACACATACGTTAGAAGGTCATGTCGCTTCCTATATCCCAGAGCTAGCTAACGCTTCAGAGGATATTCTCGGTATATGCCTAATGGATAGCAAAGGGCAAACCATCCTATCCGGCGATTCTAATTTTCGCTTTACTTTGCAAAGTATTTCGAAAGTTTTTTCACTCATTCTTGCTCTTATGGATAATGGTGAAGACGTTGTCTTCTCCAAAGTTGGCATGGAGCCGACGGGGGATGACTTTAACTCGATGCTGAAGCTCGAGCTGATCGAGCCAGGCATTCCTTTCAATCCACTAATCAATGCTGGAGCGATTGCGATTTCTTCTCTAATCGCTGGTCAAAGTCCAGATGAACAGGTTGACCGGATCCTGCTTTTCTTCAGGGATATTACCAATAATCCTTCGCTTTCCGTGAATCAGAATGTATTCAAATCCGAATCCGATACCGCTCATCGCAATCGTTCTTTAGCCTATTTCCTCAAGGATAACGGTGTCTTGGACAAGGAAGTTGAAGATGTCCTTCGTGTCTACTTCAGCCACTGCTCCATCGAGGTGAATTGCACGGATCTAGCCAGAATGGCTCTTGTACTCGCTCATAATGGCGTAGATCCGATCCGCAAGCAACGTCTTATTCCGCGGCGCTTCGTACAAATTGCCAAGACCTTCATGTTTACCTGCGGGATGTACAACGCCTCTGGCGAATTTGCCATGAATGTCGGGTTACCAGCGAAGAGCGGCGTGTCCGGCGGCATCCTGACGATGGTGCCGGGACAGTACGGCATCGGCATCGTTGGCCCCGCGTTGAACCGTAAAGGCAACAGCACGGCTGGTGTACATCTTCTCGGCATTCTGTCACAGGAATTCGACTGGAGCATGTTCTAGCACAACTCCTGCGCGCAAACAAAAAGAACCTTCCCCTCTGACTTTTCGTTAAGTCTCGGGGAAGGTTCTTTCTCATGCGTATACGTTTATTGCATCGATTGTTTGATGCGTTGGAGGGCTTCGATCAATTCATCCACTTCTTGCTCATTCAATCGAACCGTCACATAGTTCGGTGAAATCCCGCCGTCATTGACTTCAAGGAGAGCGGAATCATCTTTGTTATCGAATTTAACCGAAAGATGGTCTTTGTCTAGAATTTGAACCCAAGCCATGTTTATCCTCCTCACAGTTAACCATGCAATCTTCCCTTGTCAGGATCAATACACAATGAAGTCTTTGGTATACACGGTTTCATTGTCTTCCGTATCCATGACGCGCATTTCTAGCTCCCAATTGCCTCTAAACGGCAGGTATGGCCCTTCCGATTTGTAACTATATTTAGCAAAACCGAAGGACTCTTCTTCCTTATTATCTGTATAGATTGTTAAAGGGATCGAAATCGGTGCAATCTGTTCATCATCTTTATTATGCAATATCAAGAGAACCTGCTTAGGTTGGCCTGACTTTTCAGGCAGCCATACTTTGGCGACGAAGCTGTTATTGCCTGGAATTTTGGGCGCAATATCGACGGAAACATGGACTTTCTCTCCCATCTGATGCCACTGAAGCGGCGCATTAGAAGGAATAGGTGCCATATACGTAAGCAATCCGACAAGCACCACAATGATCACCATCAGCGATAGGTCTAGCTTGACCCAAACGATCGATTGATTGACTTGTTTTTTGCGAAGGAAGATTCGAATCACGAACCCCAGCACGGAGACAAGCACCACCACGCCTACTTTGACTAGCAAGAGTATGCCCCAAGTTGTGTACGTTAAATACCGCAAATTCGGTAAGAAAAGCAGAACAGAGAGGATCCCTGAAACGGTTAAAACAAGGATCGAAATCAGTGCAAATTTGGAAAACTTCTGCATATAACTGCCAAGCCCCGTCTTGTTATGGCGCCATTTCACATACAGCAGAATTAATCCACCAACCCAACAAGCTGCGGCAACTAGGTGAATGAAATCGAGGCCGATTGTCGCCCACAGTGGCGAGAAGGACGCTGCGTGGCCACTGAAGCTTTTGACTGCCAGAAGAGCCAAAGCCCAACATACATCCAACCATGCCAGCCTACCTAGCAGGACAAAACCTAAGAAGGATAATACAAGAAGCAATACCCAAGAGATTCCGATATTGGTCGCGCTTAGCAGTTGCCAAATTTCATCCACACCACCGCCGCCCAACAGATCCTCAATATGTGTAAAAATGAGCAGCAATAGGGCAACAATATGCCCACGTTGTAGATTGAGCGTCCATCCAGCGAGCGATTTCTGCGCTTCTTCACCTTGGGTTTTGACCAAGCGTAGCCAGAATGCCCACCCCGTCAAAGCCAACAGCATTAGAAACCATAAGCCCCGAGAGGCGTATTGCAGCAACCCCTTCGTCGTTAGCGGCCCAGCGCTGTGGTCGTGTCCTGTATGAGCAGACGGTACGTCGAGCAGGTCCTCCTGAGGCGGATTCCCGACCGTAATCGGATAGCTTCCACCCACAGGATGACCATCCGCTGAGATAACGTGATAACTAATCAAATACACGCCCTCTTCAAGCTTCGGTACATCCAGCTTAATACCCATCTGATCCTTATTCATTATCGCTTTGCGTTTCGTTATTTCAGCTCCGCTGTGATCATAAACCTTAATATAGAAGAGTCCGCTGTCTAATTGTTCATTGAACGTAACGGACACAGCAATAGGTGAGGTTTCAAGCTTTGCTCCCGCTTCTGGAGTCGCTTCAACTAATGAAGCATGTGCAGAGGCAGATTGTGGTGCAAGGACAGCACTCATCAGCATAATCGCTAACAAGGCAACCAGGCCTATCGGCAGTCGCAGAAACCACATGTTCCTTCGTTTTTGTAATAATCCCGTCATGAGTATCCCTCTAATCCGTTATCGGTCTACGGCCAGCAAATCCATCTTGCTCTCCGTGATAATAACGAATCCCATCCTCTCCTTGCTTCCAACACAGCAACACTTCTTCTCCATTCATGACTGCAGGGAAATCAACAAGTCCCATATCGATATCCTTCAGTTCAATGCCCGTCTTTTGAAAGCTTTGAAGGAGTCCACGCGCTTCAATTTGAAGAAATTCTAGCCCTGCTTCCAAGACGAAAAAGGGATCCTTTTCCGCGCTAGGCATCGAAGCATATTCATTCTTCTTATGTCGTAACTCCATATATTTTTCCTCAAATTCACGTTTCAAGGCTTGCATCTTCTTCAATTCCTCATCCACAAATGGCAATAACTGATTAGCCTCTTCCAAAGAAAACCATTTTTTCTCTGACATAACGCACCTCCATACCCTTTATTTTAGCAAAAAAAACAGCGCACTACGAATTCCTCTACTCCGTCTCCGTCTTATCGTGAACGTGATGATGCCCATGATGATGGCTGTGTCCATGACTTTGACTATGCTCGTCCACATGTGTAACAGACAGTTCTGCGTAGGCAACCCCTTTTAACACTTGTATACGCTGCTGCAGCTCTCGGAGCTTCTGCACTTCGCCGCGAACGACGAGTATTTCCAAGCATTGCTGATGGTTTAAATGGATATGCATCGTTGAAATGATCGCATGATGGAAGTCATGCTGAAGATCCATAAGCGTGATCGGTAAATCGCGGCTATCGTGGTCGTATACCATGACAATTGTGCCCGCGACCATTTCTGTTGGCTGCATGGAGCTTGAGGTCAAAAGCGCTTTGCGCGCCAGATCACGAATCGCCTCCGAGCGATTATCATACCCTTGTAAAGCAATCAACCGGTCGAATTGCTCGATTAGCGATTGCGGCATCGAAATTCCAAAACGTACCAGATTGTCTTTCTCCGACATTCCTTTTGCTCCTTTATCTGTAACTTCCTCTATGATTCTACTGTATCAGAAAGTGCAGGAGTCGCAAACCTCCTTCAAGGTAAATTGACCCATCGACAACCATCATATGGCGAAATTGCAAAGTTCTAAGGGTGTGTGACCAGAAAGACCACATTCATAATGCAAAAAAAGGAGAGGACATAGCCCCTCCTTCCTAGATAAGATTCATCAGTTGTTTGACGCGATTCTCTAGCTCTACGAGCGAGAATGGTTTCGTCATATAGTCATCGGCCCCCATTTGGAGACCCCTCGCCACATCCGCTTCCTTCTTCTTGCCCGACAGCATCAGTACCTTGAGATCCTTGAAGCGTGCCTGCGTATCCGTCTTGATCCTCCCTAAGATCGTAAAACCATCAAGTCCAGGCAGGATGCCATCCAAAATACAAGCATCATAAGCTTGATCACACAATAGCTGCCATGCGGCATCCCCGTCAGAGACCTGTGTAATCACTATCGGCAAGTGTTCCAGTTGCGAAATCAGGATCGCTCTAAGAATCGGATCATCGTCAACGATCAAGAGCTTTTTCTTCTGCAATTGAGCATTCGCATGAGCAACCAATTTCGTAAATTGTGCACCCTCATCTTCTAAATCGGCCAGAACAACGCGATTCTTGCCTTGCTGTTTGGCTTGATACATCGCATCGTCCGCTTTCGCTACCCACTCCGCAACCGTCATCCCTACCTGCCATTCGGCTACGCCTGCTGAGAACGTAATGGAGAACGTTTGGCCCTCATTCTGTGCTACGGGTTTCACACGAACTTTGTCCAAAATATCTTGCATAATCGCCTTAGCTTGATCCACCGTTGTATTGGGGAGTGCAATAACGAACTCTTCGCCGCCAAAGCGAGCCAATAAATCGGTCGAACGCAGATTGACCTGCATCAGATGAGCTAAGCCTTGTAGCACCAAATCCCCTACGTGATGCCCGTACGTGTCATTGACGCTCTTGAAACTGTCAATATCGATAAACACGAGTGAAATTGGCGCTGGATAACGCTCAATTCGCTGTAACTCTAACCCGATTTGCAGATCAAAATAACGGCGATTAAACACACCTGTCAGCGGGTCGCGAAATGCCAGTTGTTCAAAATTCCGGGTCCGCTTCAGCAAACCATAAATACGGGCCGCTAATTCCTCATATTGAAACGGCTTCGTTACATAATCATCCGCCCCTAAATGAAAACAACGGACTTTATCGCTAATATCATCGCGGCCAGATAACACGATCAGCGGCAGCCATTTCAACGTAGGATCGTCTTTGAGAAAGTCAAACAGCTCGTAGCCTGACTGCGGATGCATCATCAGATCTAGCGTAACAAGATCATACGTATGCTCACGCAGTAATTTCTGGGCTGTCTCCACATCAGCAGCTTCATCAACGATACAATCATCGAGTTGCAGGCGTCTAGTCAAATAAGAACGAAGTGCATCGTCATCATCAACGAGTAAAATACGACTTTTGAGCGTTCGAAGCAGAGAACCAGAGGCAGGATCCTTCTCCTCATCCATCTGAATTTCCGTTAAGCCGATATCTAATTCCATTTGTAATTCAAACAATAATTCAACTGTTCGTTCCACGCTCTCAGATACAGGGCTTGTCGTAAGCAGCAACTCAGGATCCTGATTCTCCATGGCTAAGGTCCATTCCCATTTGCGCACCATATCTTCTGCTAGTTTACCAATTCTCGTATAACCAAAGACTGGCGCACTTCCTTTGAGTGTGTGTGCAATCCGATAACATTGTTGCAAATCCTCAAGAATTGGCTTCTCCTGAATCGCTGTCAATAAGGACTGCAGCTGTTGCAATTGCTTGTCATACTCACGAATAAACAGCTTTCTTCCTTGTTTGAGAATTCGTATATCACGCTCAGATTCAGAAGCTGAATCCTTGGTTCTCTCTATATTTCTATGGCTCATAGATGACCATCACCCTTTATAAACTTAATCAAACTAATCCTAACCCATCCCGATCCAAACTATCGCTGTAAAAGCTGCCCGATGGTATCTAATAATTGAAGTGGACTGAAAGGCTTAACAATGTACGTAGTGACTCCCGCTGCCTTCGCTTTCTCTTTATCTTTCTCCAGCGCTTTGGCTGTCAGTAGAATCACTGGCAAGTCCTTATTCACATTATCGCTTTGTCTCAACCAGGAGCACACCTCTACACCCGTGCGTTCCGGCATCATGTAATCCAGAATGATTAAATCGTAGGCTTCTTTGCCCAGCTGTTCGATCGCTTGTTGACCGTCCTCAACCTCCGTGATGACGTACCCCTCATCCGATAACGTCTCCGTTAGCAGAAATCGAAGTGCCAATTCATCATCGGCTAGCAAAATTCTGTAAGATGACATGTTCTCTCTCCTCGAGTCCATTAATTAGAACTAATTATAGCACCATATCTGAGGCCACGATAGGAAAATGTCGGAAATAATCGAATAAAGTCACATCCGTTTATTACTCAGATGAGATTTCCAAGAGGAGCCTTCAATAGCCGGAAGTCCACGTGGATGCGGGTAACAATATACCCAGCCTTCCCTCTCCAAAGTGGCATCCTTGACCCAGATTCGCTCGTACTCATTGTCTGCATGGAGTGGACCGTAATACGTTTCCAAAATGTCCATAGCAGCCAGTCCCTCTTCAGTAACTTCAATCCACTCCCCCTCGACCTCATGTTCATCGTCTGATCGCACTAACGCAGGGTAAGGTCCTACATCATATAGACGTCCATGGATCCCACCAGGTTGCACTTTCCGTAAATACGGCGAGACAACATGATGATTGCTTTCCCCCACCAGTAACGTGCCATACACAAATACAGATATCATCTCTCTACTCCTCCCAAACATTTACATCGGCTATAAAGATGATTTCGGTGTGGTAACTAGCATTTCCTACAAAAAAGAAGCAGCATCACAATGGATGCTGCTTCTATGCCTGACTGGCTGTTAATTCACGTGTTTTGACGATAATTTTGCGGATACTGTCTTCGGACAAGTGAAACACTTTGATCAGTTCCAACACTGTCGAGCCCGTTTGATACAAACGGAAAATCTCACGATTTCTCCGCTCAATAATTATGCGAGTGCCGTTATTTTCTCCCCAGCCAGCACGTTTCTGCTCTTTCTTGGGGATATACACGATCTCACCTTGGATATATTCTTGTAATTGTTTTAATAGGTTAGGGGGAAGAACATCTTTCCCGTTCTTATAACTCATGGATGAAAACCTCCTCAAATTGTCGCAAAGCTTAACTTTGACTGATTTGCAGAGAGTATCTTCATCGCCCCTTAACCTCCTACCATTCTCAAAAATGGAATAAAAAAAACACGATCATAATCGTGCCTGTCGGTTGTATATGCAATTATACAATTCAGGTGAACGGTTATTCCACGAATGATATTCAGTTAGGAGACGAGTACCTCTGCGGCGGCCGCAACATTCATCGCTACTGTCATTGTCATTGTGTTCATTAAAAAGCACTCCCTTCACCGTAGTTTATTGTTGTGTTCACTTCGTGTTCACATTTATCATTATATGTAAAAAACTTCTCGATGTCTACTCGTATGTTAAAGTTATGCGAGGGCCTAGGGCCCCCGCTTTGGAACGTGATCTCTGCTTACGCAGAGATCACCTCTGTTTGCGTTGTAATCACCTTGATCACTCCTTTCCATAGGAATTAGCTGGCCGGCTACATACCTATTAACTCATATTTCGGATGGGGTCTCAAGTGAAAGAATGGTTATAGAGATTCTTTCCTTATGAACGGATGTGAACGGTTCTATCCTATAAAGAGAATACAGGCGTTAATTAGGACTTGTACTGTAAGCTATCCCTGCTTGCCAAGCGGCCTTCTGCTTCTCTGTCAGCTCGTGAAGCCTCGGAATCATTGAGTATTTGATCATCCCCGAACCCTTGAATGTCACTTTCAGCTCCAGATCAGGGTCTTCGAGTCGCTGCAAAACCTCCGAGATGATAGTGTCGCGCAATTCGGTGTGCCTCTCGGCAATACGGAAAAGAGCCATCACCGAGTAGGAGAAATATTGGAAGTATAATTCCTGCGGATTGGATATAAATTCCCAATTCCGCTCCTCCGTCTCAAGCTCCGGCAAGGAGCTGGGGTCTTTCATAATGTCGAGCAGTTCTTGCATGATACCTTGATCCTGAAGCTTACCCAGTACATAAATGGCAGCATACCCGCGAACTTGGTTGTATTTACGACTAGTGAAAGGAACGAACATATCCCGCTCTTGCACCATATTCCGAAGCACGGGGATGCAAGTCTCATCACCGATTAACCCAAGCGTTAATGCGCTATTCTTCCGAAGATGTTCATCGTCGACACTCCCCAACCATTCACATAATTGCGGCACAATGGCAGTGCCTAAGCGTTTAGCTGACCACATAGCAATGCCTGCCTTCGTACTGGATAAGCCGACGCGTATCTCATCTACGTTAGTCAGCCACTTACGTGAAAACAGCGCATCTGTTGCGGGAAGCGAGCTATCCTTGAACTCTACCTCCGCCCCTCGTTCTAGGCAGCCCGTCTCCTCTAGCAACGGACGCAGCTCCGAGTATGGAATATCTTTCATAGCATGGCCTTGCGAGATGCTGAGATACGCCATGACCGCGGCTGCTTCCCCAGTCTTCTGCATATCCCGTTTCATGCGAATGCAGCTCGCCAAATCATGATCAAGCGACATGCTTCGTCCCGCTACAAGGAGTCCTTCCATGCCTAGCGGAATAAGCGCCCCTTTCGGTATCGGGATTGTGAAGTTCAAGCCCCAGAGACTCGCTGCTACCGACCAATCCTGCTGCGCTTCGCTCTCAAAGGCAACATCCTTGCTGTGATTGTCCATGTTGGAATAGGCATAGAACAAAGGCTCGCTCGTATATCGGTCTTCACAAAAATCTCCGAAGGTTACTGTATCCTCCCCGACGATCAGACGCCCCTCCCGAATTCCTAGCTGAGGAACAACCTTCAGCATCCGCTTCTCATCCCGATAGTCTTTCTTCAGATGCGTCTCAAGAAGCCCAGAATTCACAATTGCCTTTGACAGTGCCTCAGGATCTCCTGTATTCACATATCCCGAATCCGTATAATGATGTACGACACGATTGTTATGAAGCCACTGCACCACATTAGAAAAAGGTTGAACCTGACCATCTGTCCCCCTGCCCTGACGAACCGTGCAGCCTGCCATAACACATACTTCCGCTTCACCAGAAGCATCAATAATCACGCGGCAGGATGTTCGCTTAATGCCATTCGGCCCGCTCCAGCGAAGCCCATGCACCCGATTGTCCTCTACATACACACCGATCACAACCGAATCATACTGGAAATCAACGCCAGCTGCAGCGAGCGCACGTTCTAAGACGATACTTTTCGCATTTGCGTTTATCCCGCTTGCTTTTACGAATAATTCCTGTTCCAACTCCAACGTTGCCTTGTCAATCTCCTCGTAGATGCCTCCTCTGCTCCCGAAGTAATATCCCGTAACACCACCGAGAGTCCCTGTCCCTCCCATTCCATGCATACGCTCAATGCCGAGTACTTTCAGTCCCAGTTGACCTGCTCGAAGTGCTGCAAGAGCCCCCGACGTTCCCAAGCCAACAACAATCACATCATAATCCTCATCAGCCAACAATTCGCAGCTCACCTGTACGACTTCACCGTTCCATCTTTCCGACAGTATCATACGACTTTCACCTCCGCTACGCTCTGTACACCGGCTTCAAAAGCCCCAATCGGATTACGGTATCCAGCCGAAGGCCACCACGTCCAATGGTTATCAAGTTTGTACTCCGTCCCTGCTTCCATCTCCACATCGAAACTATCAGCGATCGTGGCCAGTTGCCATGGCAGCAGAACTTCGGGACGACGGCTCCAATGCTCGAGCAATCGATTGCGAGCTGATGACCAATCATCCTCTGCCGTCAACTGGACGCTTGTAACCCACTCCGATGCGAAATGACCGCCGTAGACTAGATATCCCTCGCACTGAGGAGGTTGCTGTTCCACCTCATCCGAACGATGAATCACGGCATTCAATCGCCGCTTCCCTTGGAACGCAGCTGCCACCTCAGGGGCAGTATCACAGAAGCTTGTTGTGTCGACGATTCGGCCAGCCTTGACTGTAGATAGCCCAGAAGCATCCACCAACGTCACAAGGTAATCCCCCGAGGGATCTACAGCTACTTCCAGGATTCGCGTCAGAAAGCGAACCTCAAGCTGATTTTTCTGTATGACTTGGTGCAGAATCGGCACGAGCGCAGGCCAGTGAAAGCCTCCTCCCTCCAGCGAAGTTATGTTCCGCTCTGTTGCTTCTTTTCGAAGAGCCGCAGCTTGTGTGGACAGAGTCACCGAACCCTCAACCGTCCCCTGCCGGTAAGAAGCGGCAAATTCCCCACCTACACCACTCGTACGCTCTATTACAACTGTGCGCCCCTCTGTCACGCTCGCCAGCCCCAGACCTGATAACGTCGCCCCAGCAATCAGGACATCATATCGTTGTACTTCGCTCATCACGCATCTTCCTTTCATTATCATCAGCTGCCCCTGTACTCTCTTGGTGCCATCCCCGTTACCTTCGTGAACACTCTAGTGAAATAGAGCGGATCGCTGTAACCAACTGCCTTCGCCACTTCACTTATCGGTTTGGAGGTGCTCGTCAGCATCGATTTCGCCTGATCAATCCTTACTTTTTCGACGAACTGCAGTGGGCTGATGCCAACCGCATTTTTGAAAAGCAACGAATAATGACTGACCGACATAGACGTCTGTTTGGCCAGGATCGTCCGATTCAAATCCTCCGAATAATGCTGACGGATAAAACGAACGCTGTCTTCCATCTGCCTGTAGGAAATTTCCTGCTCCGTTTGTTCGGCAATAACGACATTGCACAGCGCGTCCAATAGCTGGAATAACTTCAACTTCGCTTGCCACTCGTAGCCAGCGGATTTCGAATGCCAGCACTCATAGAGTTGAACGGCTTGATTGAGAAACTCCAGCGTTGGCAAAGTGAGCACGCGCTTAAATGGCAGCGGGGTATTCGTTATCGAACTCTCGCACTCACTCCCCTCCCACTGGATGTGAAGTTGATGAAATTGAACACCATAATATTGCAGCGTATAGTTAGCAGTAGTGCTGATGTCCATCGACATCTGCGGGTTAACATGGAAAACACAGCCAGGCCTCAGCTCAAACCGCTCCCCGTTCAAGATCAGGATACCTTCGCCTTTGTAAATAAAAACAAGATTGAAGACGTTCGTCACTGGTCGTTCAATACGGTAGTGATATTGCTCCCAATAAGCTTCATTCCGATGGGTCACATCCAAGATTCTTGGATAAAAATGATGCAAGAACTCCTTCTCCATAACTCCCTCCAATTGGCGGTTCATCGAAGCCTTCAACGACATTTGCATTAAAATCGTATGTTTGTAATTACACTATACTCCCTCGTCATTTCTGCGTGAATTCATAATAATCTGATAAATATGGATAATCGTCTTACGATTTAATCTTAAACCTAAACCATGTAAATAAAAAAGTAGGGGAACCACTCTCATGGTTCCCCCCTTATCGAACCGCACGTGCCCTACTAAGGCATACGGCTCACCAACGTGATTCAACTTGAACTTCAGTTTGTGGCTAACCTTTGGGCACATTGTATTTTCCGAGCG
>NZ_JCAUAM010000025.1:0-99797 GCF_059691955.1 Paenibacillus sp. J22FR83 | reverse complement strand
GGTGATGTTTGTAATCACTGGCGACACAACTACTTCTACTGTCGCTATAACGCCATTTGTATTAGTCGTATTCGCCGGCAAACTACCCAACGTTGCCGTAAATGTATAACTCCCCGCAACCGATGCATTGTAGCCATCCGTATCTACCCACGCCGTTACCGGCACCGCAATCGTACCGCCGTTTGCGGTTACACTCGTATGACTTGCCAATAACGCCGCCGTCACTTCTCCCACATTTGCATAGCTTGCCGAGCCCGCCGTCCCAGCAGCTACATCACCAATCACATCAAATGCAATGATATTTGTAATCACTGGCGACACAACTACTTCTACTGTCGCTGTCAATCCGCTTGTATTAGTCGTATTCACCGGCAAACTACCCAACGTTGCCGTAAATGTATAACTACCAGCCACAGATGCATTGTAGCCATCCGTGTCTACCCACGCTGTTACTGGCACTGCAATCGTGCCACCATTCGCCGTTACACTCGCATGACTTGCCAACAATGCAGCCGTCACTTCTCCAGCATTCGCATAAGCTGCAGCCCCGGCCGTCCCAGCAGCTACATCTCTAATCGCATCGAATGCCGTAATATTTATTAAGGCAGGCTCTACAGTTGATATTGCCGCTGCACTTACAATCTCTCCTGCCGACTGTGCCGTTACGCTGATCGTATCGCCTGATGCCAACGTCAAACCTGGCACAACCCAGTTACCGCCAGTTGCGGTTGTTGGGGTCGCTGGTATTCCATTCACGCTCAGCAAGATACTTGCTTCTGCAGCTGCTGTACCTGATACACTCGTGTCTCCTGCACGTATCGTGCCGCTTACCACGGGTGATGCGGTTATGGCCGTCCACTTCGCATAAAGTGTCATATCTGCTGTAACAGGAGTAGCAAAATCGTATACCGTGTTCAATCCGCTGTCGCTGTACCAACCAGCAAACGTATACCCTGCCTTCATTGGCGGAGACGTCGGCTCGGACGTTATACCACCATAAGCCACACTTTGGCTGCTAATAGGCGATCCACCATTACTGTTAAAAGTGATCGTAGAATCAGAATAAACAGTATCACTCCATTGGGCGATAAGGTTAGCCGAATTACCGCCTGCAGTAGTGAATGTTCCACCTGCATACAGAGTGCTGCCCGATGCAGTTAATGCACTAACACTATTGTTAACCCCCGTCCCTAAACTCGACCAATTGCTGCCATCCCATTTGGCTATTCGACTTGCAGAAGCGCCGCCTGCCGTAGTAAATCCTCCACCTGCATATAGCGTGCTTCCCATTATGGTTAATGCACTAACTGAGTTGTCAAAACCCGAGCCAAGACTAGACCAACTGCTACCATTCCACTTCGCTATCCGATTTGCCGAAATGCCGCCCGCTGTGCTGAAAGTGCCACCTGCGTACACATTATTGCCCGATACAGCTAGAGCATACGCATCACCATTCAAGCCTGCGCCAAGACTAGACCAACTGCTGCCATCCCATTTGGCTATACGAACTGCTGATGTCCCCCCTGCTGTGCTGAAACTTCCAGCTGCGTACACATTCGAACCAGATACAGCTAACGCATACACAGTATTGTTAAGGCCCGTACCCAAACTTGACCAGCTTGTCCCATTCCATTTCGCTATATTGGTAACTGGAACACCGCCCGCTGTTGTGAAATTCCCAGCTACATAAACATCCATACCCGACACAGCTATCGCATAGACCGAACCGTTAGTACCTGTACCGAGGTTGGACCAACTGCTCCCGTTCCATTTCGCTATGCTGCCTACTGGATTGCCGCCCGCTGAACCAAAAATGCCACCAGCATAAACATCATTTCCCGAAGCCGCCACAGCAAAGACATAGCTATTAAGGCCCGTGCCAAGGCTAGACCACTGACTCCCATCCCATTTCGCTATATGATTTGCTGGATTTCCACCAGCAGTGGTGAAATTTCCACCAGCATAGACGTCTGTACCAGATACTGCAATCGAACGTATAAACAAGCTGCTAATTCCAGTACCCATACTTGACCACTGACTACTCGCTTGCGCTGATTGATTGCCTGCCAAACCAAACAACTGTACGACTATAGCAATTACCAATACGCTTTTCAAAAAGATCCCATGTACTACTTTTGTGATCCGTTTGTACCTTGTTCTTTGCATGATCTAACCCATCTCCCTCATACCGTAACAATCTTCTTATTTCTTAATAGCTCCAAATATTCTATCAAAACGACCGTTACGCTATCATTAATCTAGGAAATAGGGTCGAACAACGAAAAGCCCCCGATTTCAGTTGAAATCGAGAGCTGCTGGATTGCATATTGGCGAATACACCTATATAAAACGGTCAACGAATTTCATATACCTCTCTGCTTGCCGTAAATCGTTATTTTGTCGGTAATAGTCTGCTGTCCAACGGGCAAGCTCCTCCAGATTATGTTCTACCTTCTCAACATAGGTAAGCAACCAATTGTCGAAGATACTCATGGTGAATGGGTACACCGTTTTCTCTAATATTTCCCGACTGAGCAGCGCTTTGCGCTCCCTAACCGGCTCGTCTATGGTCGTTTGCAGCTTCTCTAGCAGATCAAGCAAATCGCACTTTAGGTTGCCGCGCAAATAGACGTACTCACGATCCGCAACAAGGAGAGGGCTAGCTTCGTCCACATACTTGTCTAGCAAGCTTTTCAAATAGCTGAGCGATACGCGCAGCCTGTTCTTCGCGTTAGTCAAATCCGCCCCGGGCCATAAAGCATCGCATAGCTGCTCACGTGTGACGGAAGGGTGGAACAGCAAATAGACGAGCAATCTTTTGGCGTATCGCTGATTCCACTCTCCTAAGACGACCTGTCGGTTGACAGATACACGAAACGTGCCCATGACTTCGACTTCCAATGCAGTGGATGTTTCATGTTGCTGGCGAACCTGTTCCACGAAATCTTTGATTTGATTTTGCATATGCGCTGACAACTTATCTACGACTCGAACATCGGCAGAATCGCCAACTTTCCGAATATGCTCATCAATCCAATTCGCCACGACAGCCGGCTGATCCAATTGAACCGCGTTAGCTGCATCGGATACGACCAAAAATCGATAATTCTGAAGCAATATGGTCCCTAACGCGAGCACACTCGGCGGGAAAAGCCTATCGTATTCCCCGCCAAGAAACAGCACAGGAAGTTCAACACCTCTAATCTCTTGGGCAGAGATATAGGCTGTGATTTTATCTCGAATTTGAATGTAGTGGTGGAAAGAAACTTGGCTATAAGCTTCATATAATAACGCTTCTTTGCTCGGTGTAACCTGATGGCAAGCCGCACTAAGCAAGCGTTCAGCGACGGGCATGATCGAGTTGCGCTCTCGAATGACTTGCTGTCGATCGCCTGATAATATCGGCATAACCTTAACTGGATAATAGAGCGGTACGGAAAGTAAACAAAGCGATAACACCTTAGCCGGATATTCCCGAACGAATTCCAGACCAATGTAACCACCCATTCCGTGACCGACGAGATGACAACGATCAATTTGATGATAAGCAAGAAGGCCGGCCAAATCTTCGCAAAGCAATCGCCATGTGACCTCTTCCTCACCCATCTGTCGGCTTCTTCCGTGACCTCTTACATCATAAACGAGAATATCATAGCGGGACTGGAGATACGGTATCATCCAATTCCAAATACTTAGATTCGTTCCCAAGCTGTGAATCATAACTAGCGTTTCTACCGGCTGATCGCGGCCGCTCTCTTGGTGAAATTCATAGTACAAAGCATCTTGATCAGTCGGTACGAATGGCACTTCCGTTCACCTCTTAGCTAATTCTTCTAGTACATTACTTAAAAAATAATGGAAACGCAAATGTGACGAAAGCTGCCCATAGTCCGTAGACTGGCAAATACTTCGTAACGGCATCTTGGATCGCCAAAGGTCCGGATTTGTTTCGTAGAAACCGCAGGTAGGACAGCATAATCATAACAAGATGAGCCCAAATCAGAATGTTTATACCTAGAACTGCCAACCTGTTAGGAGAAATCCCATACGAAGAAAGTCTGAACACAATGGCAGACAACGCCACACTATCAATAATCAGAGCAAGGATGATGAGGGCAACATTCATATAATCCGAAATGTTCTTCTTCTCGTCTTTGCCGCTTTCCGTAATCGAGAATATGGTGACGGCCAAAACAGCGAGTAGTACTCCGTTAAAAGAGAGGAGAAAATCGCGGTCTAAGAATGGATTTTTTCCAACCACAATTACCGTAATAAGATAGACCAACAACGTTACCAGAACTAGTGGGCTAAAAATTTTGGCAATATAAGGAGCTATATTCTTGGCTAGCTTAAGATTCCTAGATACAAGGTATACAGCCACGAGTGAGAGCGCAGCAGCACCGAAAATTACGACATTTTCAAAATAAAATTCCGATATATCCATGCCTACAAATTTAAATAACTGCATTGTTAAGCCTGTTAACAACATTCCGCTAATGGCCATGCAGGCGTAGAGTATAGCGAATTCACCATTAAATTTAAGATAGGCTAGTCGTGTACTGCCTTTGCCATACTCATTTCCTGTAAAAGCAAGCCCAACAACGACCCATAAGAATATCGGAAGGTGTATATATACTAGAATGATACTGTCAGTCCACTCTACAGGCAAGAGATTTAAGAATATCCCCGAAATAAGGAAGGACGATGCAAGGGTGTACAAAACCTTTTTATTCGGCACATGATTGGTTACAAAGAAGATAGCCATCAAGAGCAGTATAACAAACACAATATTAATTGGCGCTATGGTGTTATCATCGGCATAATGAAAAAGGATTCTTGTAGTGATCCCAGCTAGAATGGCTAAGATGCCCATGGTTATGAAATCTTTTTGAAACAAAGGGGCTTTCTCTGTACGTATCTTATCCTGAAAATACAACCTGTGATACCACACGCCTAGCACCGGTGAATCCGAGTTCTGTTCCCACGCGTATGTGAATGACTTTCTAAATGCATCCGGTTCTTCTCTATACATTCTCTCCAGCTCATGGGGGTTTGAGATATTATCAATAATGGGATTGTTACTGTTCATGGTTATACCTCCCCTTTAAGGCTGACTTTCCTCTCTGTATTCCAAAATATCGCCAGGTTGGCAATCTAAAGCTTTACAAATCGCCTCCAACGTTGATAAACGAATGGCTTTGGCCTTCCCATTCTTCAGGATTGAAAGATTAGCCATTGTGATTCCTACCCTCTCCGAAAGCTCGGTTACACTCATTTTCCGCTTCGCCAACATCACATCAACATTAATAATTATCGCCATGTTATCACCTCAGACTGTCAAATCATTTTCAGATTTTATATCAATTGCCTCTTGTAAAAGCTTTTGGAGAACAGCAGCAAAAACAGCAATCACCATAGATGCAAAAATCATGACCATGCCAATCACGATGACACCTGGGGCATCGTCTCTCTCCGCAAAGAGATAAAAAAGTGGCATCCCTAACACATACAACCCGCTGATCGTAATTGCACAAAGTTTAATTTTCTTTAAGACATTAACAGATAATTCGGAGAAAGCTTTGTTCTTATCAATGTAGCCTAGCAGTTTAAAAGTCTGGTACAGAGCAATGTAAAAGGGTATCGCCGAGGCATACAAATCAATCATAAAGAGATATTTCAAATACGAATGATCTGGATATAATTCTACTGCATAACTCGCGATCTCAGGCACTGCAAATATACACAATGCAAGCACCGGGATTCCCATAAGAATGACAGCTACCTTCAGAAAGAGTGTTGATCCACGTTCCATAAAAAAGCCCCTCACTTATCATTTGAATTTGATTTGAATTTACCACATTATTTATTGTTTTGCAATAAATAAATGATGATAAATAACACATAGTTATTGTTACAACCACCAAATCCGACTCATTAACCCTTTCTGTAAATCTTTCTAATTTGTAAAGAACAAGAAATATATACAAATTCTTCACTTGAATTTAACATAGGTCAAATATACAGACGTTAATCTAATTAGCGTAGTACTTGCCTACTAATAGTCATGGAGGAGTTTGAAATGAATGTTATGGAAAGAGACTTGCCACACGCAAGAAACATACAAACGAATGCCCGTGCAGCCAACCCACGCAAAGCATTAATCCGTCCAAAGTTGGCGGAGACACTCCTTGGATATGTGTTTTTAGCTCCCTCACTTGCGCTTTTCGCTGTCTTTTTGTTCTATCCCTTGATCCAAACTTTCTATCTCAGTTTACACGAAACGGATCCGCGTGGAAGAGTTGCATCCTTCGTCGGTCTCGATAATTTCACTGCGATATTCACCTCTGAACGGTTCTATCAGAGCTTAGGTGTTACAGGCCTTTTCACGCTACTAACCGTACCTACTGTGATCGTAATTGCACTCCTTCTCGCCGCATTTACGCACAATCCGCTCAAAGGTATGCGAATCTTTCAGTTCATTTTCTCACTGCCGGTTGTTCTTTCTGTCGGAACTTCCGCTGTAATCTGGATGATGCTGTTTCACCCAAGTGTCGGCATGTTGAATTATTTGCTCCACATAGTAGGTTTAGAGCCTGTGGCATGGCTGACCGATCCCAGGTGGGCACTGCTTTCTGTTTCCATGATGACGGTCTGGATGAACCTCGGCTTCACCTATATTGTTCTGTTGAGCGGTTTACAAGGCATTCCAGATGAAATCTATGATAGCGCCAAAATCGATGGATCTGGTCCCGTTCGTACTTTCGTGCAAATCGTTCTGCCCTTACTTTCACCTACCGTATTCTTCGTTACGATCGTGTCCATCATCGGCGCTTTCCAGTCTTTTGGACAAATTCATATTCTGACCAAAGGGGGACCCGTCAACTCTACAGATGTACTAGTCTACTCCCTGTATCAAGATGCTTTTATTAACTTCCGGTTCGGAACAGGCAGTGCGCAAGCCCTTGTCCTATTCACCATCATCCTTATTTTCACGGTCATCCAGTTTAAAGTGTTTGAAAGGAAGGTGCACTATCAATGACCAGTCGTTTGCAACAAACTTTCGTCTACATCTTATTGATCGTCTGCGCCGCACTAGTGCTTTATCCCATTTTCTATACGTTCTCATCTGCCTTGATGACACCAGAGGAAGCGTCCGCTTATCCGCCTCACTTCTTGCCTAGCGGCTTGTATCTCGGTAGCATTCTTGCCGTCTTCAAGCTTGTACCTATAACCAAATTTATTACCAACAGTCTACTCGTATCTATTGTCATTACCGCAGGACAGCTGATTACATCAAGCATGGCCGCCTATGCCTTTACGAATATTCGCTTCATGGGCAAAGCCTTCATCTTTGCGCTCTTCATGGCTACCATGATGATTCCCTGGGAGGTCACCATTATTCCCAACTATCTGACGGTTAAAAAATGGGACTGGCTCGATAGCATGCAGGGGCTAACCGTTCCATTTCTGGCGACCGCCTTCGGTACCTTCCTCTTGCGGCAATTTTTCTTACAGCTGCCCAGAGAGCTGTTTGAAGCGGCACGCATCGATGGATGCGGTCACTTTCGGATGTTCCTTCGAATCGTGCTTCCACTTGGACGCCCAGCCTTGGCAACGCTAGCTGTTTATGCCTTCTTGAATGCATGGAACATGTATCTATGGCCGCTGCTCATCACGAATAGCGAGGCCATGAGGACCGTGCAAATTGGTATCGCCATGCTGCAATTCGAAGAATTGACCGTATGGAACTTGGTTCTAGCAGGTGTAAGCATCGTTATACTGCCATCCCTCTTGTTGCTCGTCCTAGGTTTAAAACAGCTTGTTCGCGGACTTACCGCAGGTGCGGTAAAAGGTTAGTAAGGGTTGATGGCCACTCTGTCCAGTTATCACGCTGAAACAGATTTCCATATATTTTAGAATAGAGATAAGGGAGAGAAATAGAAAATGAAATCATTGAAAACAAGAAGTTCCATCCTTGCTATGACTGCATGTATGGTGTTGTTAACAAGCGCTTGTGGGAAAGCTGAAACAACAACTTCAGGAAATACGACAGAAACCAAACCAGCAACAAGTACGGCAGCGGCAGATGTCAAGAAACCAACTGAACCCGTTAAAGTGATCTGGTGGCATTCGATGAGCGGAGAGCTAGGCAAAGCCGTCGATAAATTAGTAGCAGATTTCAATAGCTCGCAGAAGAATGTTCAAGTCGAAGCCGTCTTCCAAGGTACCTATGATGAAAGTATCAATAAAATGAAAGCATCCATGGATACCAAAAGCGGCCCTTCCCTCATTCAAGTGTACGAAATCGGCTCCCGCTTCATGATCGATTCCAAAGCCATTACACCTGTTCAGAAATTCGTTGATGCGGATAAATTCGATCTTTCTCAGCTGGAAGAAAACATTCTAAATTATTATAAAGTAGATGGCAAACTAAATTCCATGCCATTCAATACATCTAACCCTATCTTGTATTACAACAAAGATATGTTCAAAGCTGCCGGACTTGACCCAGAGAAACCACCAACTACGTATGAGGAAATCACGAAAGCTTCACAAGCTCTCAGCAAAGATGGGAAATCAGGTTCTTCCTTTGCCATCTACGGCTGGTTTATGGAACAATTCTTTGCTAACCAAGGCGTGGAATACCTCAATAATGGGAATGGTCGTACCGCATCTGCAACAGAGTCCCAGGTCAACAATGAAGCTGGTGTCAAAACACTCTCGTGGTGGAAAGACATGGTCGACAACAAAACGTCTGCAAACCTTGGCCGTAAAACTGATGATACCAAAAAAGCTTTCTTAGCTGGCCAAATCGCGATGACATTGGATTCGACAGCTTCACTTCGCGGTATTGTAAGCGGCGCTGAAGGTAAATTCCAAGTAGGTACAGGCCCGCTTCCTAAGCCATCCGATGCCAAAGAAGGCGGCGTTGTCGTTGGTGGTGCGAGTCTTTATATCTTGAATAACAAGACAGAAGCTGAACAACAGGGCGCTTGGGAGTTCATTAAATTCCTTACGACACCTCAAACACAAGCGTGGTGGAACGTGAATACGGGCTACTTCCCAATTACGAAAAAAGCGTATGACGAAACCATTATCAAAGAAAACCTTGCGAAATACCCGCAATTCCAAACAGCCATTGATCAATTGCACAAAACGAAAGCCAACACAGCAACACAAGGTGCAGTAATGGGTGTCTTCCCAGAAGCTCGTCAAATCGTCGAAACAGCCATTGAAGAAGCTCTTACTGGTAAAAAAGCACCAAAAGAGGCGCTGGATAATGCAGCTAAGAGTATTACAGAGAAAATTGGCGCTTATAACAAAACTGTGAAATAACTGCAAAATACCCATAGACTGGACACCTTTCATCAAAGTGTCCCGTTTATGGGTATCTTTTTCACCTTTCGGAAGCCTGTCATTTGAACCAGCCCTTCTCTTTGAAACGCATAATAGCCTCAATACGGTTACTGACATTGAGCTTATCGAGAATAACGGAGATGTAGTTGCGAACAGTACCTCTTGTTATGAACATGTGATCCGCGATTTCTTTCGTATTTTTGCCGTCGGCGATGAGGTTTAACACTTCCTTTTCCCTCTCGGTCAACGGATTTTCTTCCTTGTATGTCTCATCGACCAACTCCGAGGCATAGATTCGCCTGCCGGCCATGACACTCCGAATCGAGGTTGCCAATTCCTCGCTAGGACTGTCTTTTAGCAAATATCCGTTGGCCCCTGCTTTCACAGCTCTTTCAAAATACCCATAACGAGCAAATGTGGTCAATATAATGACTTTGCAACCCAAACCCTTCAGTTCCTCTGCTGCATCCAAACCGTCCATGATCGGCATCTCGATATCCATGACGCAAATATCTGGCTTATGCTGTTTAACTAACTTCACAGCATCCTCACCATTGCTTGCTTTACCAACGACCTGCATATCCTCTTCCAAATCAAGTAGGGATGCAAGTGCGCCGAGCAGCATGCGTTGGTCTTCGGCAATCACAATTCGAATCATTGCTGCACCTCCCGTTCTGGTGGTATGATGGCATTCGGCACTTTGATAACAATGATGGTTCCATTGTCTGAGACGATTTCCATACAACCATTTACAAACTCAAGTCGCTCTTTCATGCCCCGTAATCCATTGCCAAGTAACACAAGACATTCTTTCGACATGCCAATCCCGTTATCCCCGACCTTAATGATGAGATCACTTGGCGAGGGTTCAATGGAGATCGAACACGTCGTTGCCGAGCTATGTTTGATAATATTCGTAACCGATTCCTTCAAACACATGCTCAGCACATTTTCATTGATTAACGATGTGTTGGTTAACTTCGGATCACCCTCAAGAACGAGGTCAATCTCTGCCGCGTTCAGTATCTGTTTGATCCGGAAAATCTCTTCCACCAGTCTCGTTCCGCGCATTTGCGTGACGATTTCGCGAACTTCTTTTAACGCTATTCTAGCTGTCTGCCGAACATCATTGATTTCGATTTGTGCTTGCGCCGGATTCTTGCTAATTAACTTCCCAGCCAAATCGCTCTTCAAACCGATTAATGAGAGCTTCTGACCCAATGTATCATGTAAATCGCGAGCAATTCTTTGACGCTCTTCAAGCTTGACCAACTCGGAAATCCGTTTATTCGCATCCTCTAGTTGCCCCTGCAGCTGCTCACTCCGATTTCGGTTGAATGTGGTGACTGGAATGAGAATAACGGCAATTACACTAATGATGATAAAAGGCAACTGGTCAAAATAAATAGGATTCTGGGCTACCAACCCATAGTTAATCGTGACAATCGTCGTTACTAGATGAATACAGTACAACGTAATAAATCCTGCCTTACTTTTCATGGTGCCAATAAAAAAAGCTAAGAACAGAGAGAAATACACATAGCTGAATACGACAGACATGATAATCGAAATAATAATCTGTACGCTAGTCCAGAAGTAGACAATCCAACCTTTGGAAACAAAGGACAGCACATAACAACTAAAGAAAACCATAATCATGATTATGCCTAATACAATGTGGTAGGTCGTTGAAGAACGAATTATGAAATAAAAAGGGAGGATATAGAAGACAACCCACACATACGGACTAAGACCGGTGTTTTTGTGAAAAATTTGATACCACTTTTGCATAGTCCGCTTATCCTCTTTTTCCTCAACATAGATTTACTTATATTTTAGCACAAACAAGTAACGATGTGTTTATTGCCCTTGTAAGCTCGATTTACTGAGTTTGACTTTTAATTGGCTAGCCACAGGATCATGCTTATCTTCCTTATGGTGCAACTGTTTACTATTTTTATAACCGACGAACGTTTTGTTACGCTCATCCCACAGACGAAATCGCAGCGATTTCAAGCTAGTGCTGATCGTAATGGTTGTTGCTTTCTGAAGCGGAGGTGTTGCATCATGCGCCTTCTCCAAATTATAATTGGGCACTTTCGGACTCAAATGATGAACATGATGAAATCCAATGTTGCCAGTAATCCATTGCAGAAGTTTCGGCAATTTATAATAGGAGCTTCCATCTACCGCGGCTTTGACATAGCTCCACTCATCTTCATTCTCGAAGTAAGAGTCTTCAAACTGATGCTGCACATAAAAAAGCCAGATTCCTAACAAACCCGCTACGAACATAATTGGCGCTTGGATCAGAACGAAGGACTGCCAGCCCACTAACCAAATCAGTCCCCCATACAGCGCAAGAATGGAGACATTCGTCAAATACGTACTGATTCTTTCTTTACGTCTTGCACCTTTCGTATTAAAGCGGTTCGTAATTAGAAATAAGAAGACGGGACCCAGTCCGAACATAATAAAGGGATTCCGATATAATCGATAAGCCATACGAACCCATCTAGAAGCTGCCGCATATTCCTCGACGGTAAGCACCCACATATCACCTATGCCTCGTTTCTCGAGGTTACTGCTCGTTGCATGATGGATAGAATGACTATTCTTCCATTGTTGATAGGGAAAGAGTGTAAGAATACCCGTAATCGTACCGATAATTTCGTTAGCCCTACGACTCTTGAAGAACGATTGATGACAACAATCATGGAATATGATAAAAGTTCGTATGACGAAACCGGATGCGATGATCGTAATCGGCAGCGTGATCCAGAAGGAAATCGATAGGCTTAGATACGCAACTACCCATAGTACCAAGAGTGGTCCTAATGTGTTAATTAGCTGCTTAATACTAACCCTCGTATTGGATACTTCATAAGGGGCAACCTGTTTTTTTAAGTTAGTTAGTGTGGATTGTGTCATCTTCTAGTTCCTCCTCGATATGATGCGCAGGACATGTAAGCGAATATCAGTTGTTGTTTCCTATCTTCATTATAGATATCGCTTTCAATTCGTTGCAGTCATAAACATCATGTAGTGGGCATGACATATGTCATATAGGGCGAGAAAGCATCATAAACAAAAAAACCGATGCTCCCCACTTAAGAGGACATCGGTCTTTCAATTATCAAGCAATATGGATATGAAAAAGCTCCTCTATCTCCATCTCTAACACTTCGCTTAATCGCTTCGCGGTTGATGGACCTACTGATTTAATCGAACGTTCAAGTAAACTTATGTACGCATGGCTCACACCTGAGTGCCTTGCTAAATCTCGTTGCGAATAACCTTTCAGAACTCTTGCCTTAATGAATGCATCTGTCTTCGCTTTAATTTGAATATGCATCAGCGTTGAATGTCAATCCCCCATCCTCACTTCGTCCTATCTAAAAGTATACCTCATTTATTCACTAATGCAACAATAAAAGTTTACATTAGTAATCAAGTGAGCGAGCATCGATATTTAAAGTTTCGAAACTCCATGATTGTAATTACTATAGTAAACTGATAGTATTATAACGTTTACTAATGTTTACTTTACGAAGTGAGGATGAACAGACATGTACTTTTACGATAAATTACGAGATATGCGCAAAATGAAAGGCTTCACCATCCGCGAGTTAGCTGATCGCTCAGGCGTTTCCGCGGCATACATCTCACAACTGGAGAATGGCAATCGCGGAATTCCTTCTCCCGACGTCCTGATGAAATTATCTGAAGGACTTAACACATCTTACTCGGAGCTAATGGATATTGCGGGCTATCTCGAGTCCTCACAAACGAACCAACAGTTTGAAAGCAATCCTGTAAACCTGCGACGTTTCCTTCGCGAAAATGAGCTGATGTTCGATGGCATTCTTTTAACGCCAGAAGATAAAGAATGGGTAGAGCGGATGCTCACCGTCTTATTCTGGAAAGAGCGTCAATTGAATAAGGAGTCCGAAAGTTGAATCTATGATGTAGGGGACCTACTCGATTACAGCTTAATTTGTTGCCCCGGTGACATTACGATGCCTCTAATTCCTTCTTCTTCCAATTTTGCAACAAAGGCATCCGGATCTTGTGCAATCAATGGGAATGTATTATAGTGCATCGGGACAACGGTTTCCGCTTTCACATATTTCGCAGCGATTACGGCATCTTCCGGTCCCATCGTAAAGTTATCCCCAATTGGCAGAAAAGCCAGATCAATCTCGTTCATTTTGCCAATCAACTTCATATCTTTGAATAACCCCGTATCCCCAGCATGATAGATGGTTTTCCCCTCTACCATAAGCAAGAATCCACTCGCCATGCCTGTATAGATATTCTCTTTGGTACCCGGTGGATTATACGAGGAATCGTGAAACGCTAGGGTCAATTTTACTTTACCAAAAGGAAACTGAAATGCCCCGCCGATTCCCATCCCGTGCGTCTTAGCCCCTTCGAATCCTAAATATCGAGCCAAATCATTAGGAGCAATTACAGTGGCATTATTGCGCTCCGCGATGGATAACGTGTCCCCAACATGATCCCCATGGCCATGAGTAACAAGGATATAATCGGCCTTGATGTCTTTCGCTTTGACCGTTGCTTGCGGATTACCCGTTAAGAATGGGTCGATAATCAAGGTGTGCTCCTTCAGTTGAATCTCGACGCAGCTTTGTCCATGGAAAATAATGTTCACAAATTTCAGCTCCTCTAGGTTAATATGTCCATTTTATCATAGGTACCTTAGCGAATTAAAATTATCCCATGCTCCTATGGGAATTGACGTGGTTAGCTTGGTGCGGCGGGTTCAAGTTGGCTTGGCTGCATAGCGAGCACCGTTAACTGTAAAATGTACAGCTATTTCAAGCAAAAAATGTGATTACTCGCGTATAAATGGAAAATATACAGCTAATCTCTTCGAAAGTAGCCAAATTCTTAAAATGTGAGGGAATTAGCTGGAGAAAATCCAGTTATTCTGAAACAGAGCCCATTTGCGAGCAATTTAGATGCAGGAAATCCAGTTATTTGCTTTACGATCCCCCCTACATGCCCCAAATGGGCAATGAATCTCGTACTCTAGTAGATTTAAATATATTAATCCGATAAGTTTAGCTATAATGTAACAGACTACTTATAATTTACTTTGACTGCCAGTCACAGGATCCCATCACTTCATATGCCATTAGGAAACCCAAGGAGGAATACGCATGTCGACCAAGCCTAAAATACTCGTAACCCACAAATTACCGGAATCCGTTCAAGATTATTTGAATCTCCATGGAGATTGTAAATTTTGGAATCAGGAAGGCAGTATGCCTCGGAGTGTCATCTTGGACAAAGTCTCTGAAGCGGAAGGAATCTTGGGAGGTACAATTGACAAGGAACTGTTAAGCTGCGCACCGAAGCTGCGTGTAGCAAGTACCTCTTCCGTCGGGTATAACCATTTTGATATAGATGCCATGCGATCTCATGGTGTTATTGGTACACATACTCCTTATGTCTTGGACGGCACTGTAGCCGATCTGGTTCTCGCTCTCATGCTGAGTGCAGGGCGCAGAATCGCAGAACTGGACGCTTATGTGAAACAAGGGAAATGGGAGAAGGGAACGAGCGGTACGGAATTGTTCGGAGTGGATGTTCATCATTCGACGCTCGGCATTATCGGGATGGGACGGATTGGCGAAGCGATTGCCCAGCGAGCTGTGTTTGGCTTCGATATGAAACTCCTCTATCATAGCCGCGGTCCCAAGCCAGAAGTAGATGAGCGATTCAATGCCCGCTACTGCGAGCTGGATGAGTTGCTAAGTGAAGCCGACTACATTGTTGTGATGACACCTTTAACTCCAGAGACGAAGCATCTGATAGGTGAGGAGCAGTTTAATCGGATGAAGTCATCGGCTATCTTCATCAATGCTTCCCGGGGAGCAACGGTAGACGAGCAAGCGTTGATTAGAGCGCTTCAGCAAGGGAAAATTCGAGGAGCTGGTTTGGATGTCTTCGACGTCGAGCCAACGCCTGCCGATAACCCATTGTTAGCCATGCCGAATGTGGTTACCTTACCTCATATCGGTTCAGCGACTTCAAGAACGCGTAATGATATGGCTGAGCTTGCAGCTAAGAATCTTGTGGAAGCTTTGAACGGCCGTCAAGCTTATGTCGTTCAGGAACTTAAGGATTTGGTTCATAATTAACGTGTAGCATCCTATTACCGCGAGACGATATGCAAAGGATCCTCACAGCCTGAATGCAGGCATGAGGATCCTTTTTTTTACATATACATATTCACTCCAGCATCGTCGCCAACTGCTCAAACGTCAGCCTCAGCTTGTCCTTCGGAATTTGCGCGAATGCATCACCAATACTTACTTCGAACGAGCAGCCCCCTTCGCTAGATTCGCGCAGATAATGAATTAAGCCCACATCCGTCTCCGCATATAAGCCAATTAGAATCGGCTCAAGCTTCTCCTTGGGCATTGCGATATAAACATGGAACATATTCGTCACTGGAACCCGCGGCAAGGTAGTTACGAGAGGACAGCGATTATATAACGAAGCAAGCTCCACGGCTTCTTCATAGTATTGGCCCATTTTCGGCTCACGGCGCTTGAAATAGTAGCTTGCGCTGAGGTAGTACGGATATAGAGAGATCAAATCGCCGCCATGCCGCCTTTTCCATACCTTCGATTTCGCCATAAACGTCTCATCACCAGCTAGAATCGCACCGGCAACACCGCCGATCCCTTTGTAGAAGGAGGTATACACACTATCAAACAGCGCACACAGCTCTGCCGCTGACTTCTGATAGTACGGCAGCACTTCGTACAACCTTGCCCCGTCCAGATGCAGCTTGATCCCCTGCGCCCGACAATGCGCCGAAATCGCAACGAGTTCCTCAAACGGTGGTAATTCACCACCAATTTCACGCTGCGGCAACTCAATTAAGAGACATGCGATTCCTTCCTTCAGCTCAAGAATCTCATCCAATCGAATCAAGCGATTCTTCTTGCCAAGTAGAACCGTTTCAATCTGATGCAGCTCTTTCAATCCATCCTCTTCATGGATTTCCAAGTGGCTTAAGGGATGATACGCGACCTTCCGAATTCCCTTCTCATCACACCAAATGCGTAAGGCAATCTGCTGTGCCATCGTCCCGCTGGGGAAGAATACAGCCTTTTCTTTGCCGAGATACGCGGCCATTTCTGCCTGAAAATTCTCTATACTTTCGCCAGTTCCATACATATCATTCTCAAGCTTGCCATCTAAATCGTCTAAGGCATCTTTTAAAATTTGAATGTTCTTCCGGCCGTGCCCACCTACTATATACGAAGTTTTGCGAAAAGCTGCTGCTAATGGAGATACTGTAGTCATATGGATCGTGCTCCTTTTAAATACCAGTGAAATAGAGAACTTTGGTGTAATTTGAATTATAATGAGATTATGTTGTCAAAAGAAAATTATTATACAGAGGTGTCTCCTATGAATGAAATTCTCCTAGGTTCTAAGGATCAGTTTACGGCCAATCCGTGTGAAGTTGAATTAAATGGCTTCCGATTTTTCCTAACTGAGACCGATGGTGTCTACTCACTGCTTTCTAGTCGTTGCCCTCATGCAGGTTATGGGGTTGAACTTGAGAACGGCGAGCTTGAATGCCCGCTGCATGGTTGGACTTTCGAGGTGCATACAGGGCGGTGTCATAATGTACCGAATGCGAAGCTTCAATGCTTTGAAGTGACAGATAGGGAAGGCATGCTGTACGCTCAAATCGTCATGACATAGCTCTATTTTAACATGCGACAAAAGTATTGACATTCACGTTACGTAAACCCTTAAAGTAAAGGTGTCAGGAGGTGATGGGATGGAATACACAGTACAGCACTTGGGAAAGTTGGCAGGCATCAGCACCCGTACACTTCGCTATTATGATGAGATTGCACTTCTTACGCCGGCAAGAATCAACTCTTCAGGATATCGCATTTATGGGCAGCATGAGGTGGATCGATTGCAGCAGATTTTATTTTATCGGGAGCTTGGCATTCCGCTGGAGCAAATCAAAGACATTATGTCTTCCCCTGCGTATGACGGAACCCGTGCACTGATGGACCATCGCGAACAGCTTCTCGACAAGCGAAGACAATTGGATATCCTCATTGCCAATGTCGAACAAACCATTGCTTCCAATGAAGGGAGACTAACCATGTCGAATACAGAGAAGTTTGAAGGTTTCAAAAAAAAGCTAATTGATGAAAACGAGCAAACCTATGGGAAAGAAATTCGCGAGAAATACGGCGATGATAAAGTCAATAAGAGTAATCAGAAACTACAAAATATGACGCAAGCGCAGCACGAAGAGGTGACACGCTTGGCGGAAGAAGTTGCGCAAACCTTAGCAGAAGCTTTCAAGCAAGGAGATCCCGCAAGTGAATTAGCACAAAAAGCAGCTGATTTGCACAAACAATGGCTCATGTCCTATTGGAGTGAGTACAGTAAAGAAGCGCATGCAGGTCTTGCCCAAATGTATGTGGATGATGAACGATTCAAAGCCTATTACGATGTGAATCAGCCAGGTACGGCAGAGTTCCTAAGAGACGCAATCCACATCTATACAGGGGTACACTAGCACGTTTTCTATGATTTCATGCAAACATCCAATTCTTTTACAAGAAATTGAATATAGTATGATTACCAGCCGCCAGCCACAACCCTCATGTCATCTTTCTCATAATACGAGAAGAAGCCTAGAACTCTCTCATCAAGAGTTCTAGGCTTTTTCATATCCATTAAGCCGAATGAGCCAATGCCTCGCCGCTTCCGCTTGGTTTAACCAATGATTTACTTTGCCATACACGGCTTCTCCAACGCAGATACATCAACAAACCCCTCACCCACTCATCGACTGTAAAAGCAATCCATACACCGAGCAAGCCCATCTCAAGATGAATGCCGAGATAGTAGGCTAATGGAACAGCAATCCCCCACATGGAGACAACGCCCATCATCACTGGGAATCTAGCATCACCAGCAGCACGTAATGAATTGATAACAACTAAGTTAAATGTTCTACCTGGTTCTAGAATGATAGAAAGCAATAGAATTGTCGATCCCATAGCAATGATATCGGTATTATCGGTAAATAGTCCGAGCAGTTCTTTACGGAAGATCGACGTAACGCCCACGATGACGAATGTCAGAACAAACGTAATTTTCAAGCTTCGGATCAATTTATGATAAGCCGCTTGGAAAGCCCCAGCACCTACCATGTGCCCAATAATAATTTCTGTCCCCATGCCAATGGCCATACCCAGTGCCATGAAGTAATTGGTCACATTCATTACGTACACGTGGGCACTTAATGCGGTTGCTCCGATGATATTGATAAAGCTGAAAATCATTAAATATTGGGACTGCCATGAAATATGTTCCCCTGCGGAAGGCAATCCAATACTAAGGATCTGCTTCACAATTTTCGACTTGAAGGTCACATAATGCTTAAGAAGAATAGGAACTTGCAATCGACGGTACAAGATAATAACTAGAACTATAAGTCCTAGCAGCCGACTTACAACCGTTGAAACAGCCGCCCCAGTTACTCCCCACTCAGGAAATCCTAGATTCCCGAAAATCAGGAGACTGTTACCCACAATGTGAATCACATTAACCCCCAACGTAACGAACATCACGTCTCGGGTCTGACCATTGGAACGCAATACGGATGATATCGCATACGACAATGCTTCAATCCATATAAAGGCAGAGATAATCGTTAAATACTTCTTGGCAATCGCAATTTGCTGAGGATCTAAGTGCATCACATGCATTAACGGCTCACCAAATACAACTAATGCAATACTTACCAGAATCCCGAAAATCAGATTAATCGTAATGGCTAATGCTGAAATTCGACTTGCTTCCTTCACCTTGCCTGCCCCCAGATGCTGAGCAACAGCCACACTCGTCCCTATACCTACGAAACCAAACATCAGAATACAGAACACGATGATTTCATTCGCCAAACCCACGGCTCCTGTTACTTCATCCGAAATTCGGCTCAACATGAAGACATCCGCAGTACCTAACATCATACGTAAAACTGAGTCAATAAAAATCGGCCAAGTGACTGCGAATAGACGGAGTTTTTGCCACGATGCTGTTGAATCTATGTCTTTCATTCGTCTTCACCTCTAGTAATTGCAAATGCAATTAGCATAGAATACGAAAGCGATTGCAGTCAAATGAAAATAATTAACTTTTTTTCATGGTACTATGCTTACCTAATACAACTCGTAAGTTACTCACCGAAATAAATGTCATCATACCAGGCTGATCCGCTATCTCCTGTCTTCGTCAGGGTTCTGAGCTGAATTCTGGCTTTCACCGCTCCAACGCCTTGCGGCGGGGCAATTGCGTTAGCTTCCTTCTGAACCCAGCCTGAAGGAGTAGACGAGTTGTAGCTCACATTGTCCTCGTATAATAATACGCGCGTTCCAACTTCCTGATTGCCGGCGTTGTACCAAATGACATAGGCTGCTTGTTTATACAGCTTGCCGCTGTGCTGCTCCTGTCCTCTAAAACGGTAGCTGGAGTTCGGGTTAATCGCAAAAATATCGCTGTTCAAATATACGATGGTGTTATCGAGATTCGTTCCACTGAACGTATATTTCTGACTATAATCTCCATCTGCCTTAGCAACATCGTCTCTGGAGAAGCTTACGTTAGAATATGCGCCATTGGTATACAAGCCGCTCCAATTGTTAGCTAATCCATTCTGATCGGTGTCTATTTCGAAACTTTGCGTAGCCAGTAACCCTTGACCTACGAAGGTGATTTCCATATCATCCAGCCACAAGTCTATGGCATTCTTCATGTCTGTCCACAGAAACACGGTTAATTTGCCGCTTACTGCTCCCGCCGGGGCGACAACCTTAGCTTGGGCCTGGAGCCATCCGGTCGATTGTGGAGCGGTGGCATTTCGATCTATAAGGATATCGTTCTGGCCGCCAATCCGATATCCGTATTTGTCATACCAGAATACTTTGCCTGTGAGCCTGTTCACATTCGTTGCCGTCGCAACCGTCGCAGCAGCGATCTTGTACCAAAACTTCGCCTCATAAAGCCCGTTTTCCTTACTATCGAACCTTGTACTGGTGACGTGGGTGTTCATAAAAGCTCCGCCTGATGCATTGGCGATGGATAACTTCAGGCTCCCAGTTCCCCCATGATAGGTCACGTTATCCATGGAGATCGCTGCGGCATTATAGTTAGCTATGTCCCAATTATTGCTATTCGTGTCAAGCCCGCCGTTAACGATCAGATTCCCTATCACAAGTGGAGTTACAGTCACTTTCACACTAACTACCCGCGTAACGCCTGATAAGGTCACTTCAGCGGTGATTTCCGCCGTTCCTTCCGATAAGCCTGTCACCAATCCGCTGCTGCTGACGGTAGCAATGTTCACATTGCTGCTCGTGAATGTTTTCGAGGCAGTACTCAGATCTGACGGAGTTCCATCATAGAGTCTTCCTTGCAGTGATATTTGCCGTGTGAAGCCGATCTTCAACGTTTCGCTTTTCTTGCCGGCGTTCACAGTTCTCAGTGTATTGGAGATGATTTGCTCCCCAGCCTCCGTGAAAGTAAACTGATATTGCGTCGTTCCGTCATAAGGTGAAATGAGGGTTACAATCCCCGCACCATCCGTCTTGATCTTACCACTCATAGTATGATCCGGCTTCCACTCGACTGATATATCACTGACAACGTTAGCAGATATCAACTGCACGCCTTTATAAGTAAGTCTAGATCCTTTCATGAGACCGACAGAAGATACATAGTTATCAGTCTCCTTCTTGTACATCAGGGCGAATTTGGCATCCGTATTCACATGGGTGGTGATCGTATTGCCATATGCAGTAGTAAAAGCGCCGCCAGGCACGTTGATCTCGCGAACGTCTGCATCGATCTGATTAATGGTCATCCCTTGCTCTCCGGATCGCTTTGGTCGGTAGACTGTGAAGAACTTCTCATTCATTTTGGCTGTGGGTGTGTACATCTGAAAATCGTATAGATTCGTATTGCCGGAGTCTCCCTTGATCTGCTGCTCGGGCATGAGCGAGTAGCTGCCGGAAGCCGGAAGTACAATCCCCATCTCAAGACTTGAATTCGTTGCAGGATCAGTGAAAGTAATCATGTTCCCATTCACTGAACGAGGTTGACGTGTATGCAGATTATATTGAATGGTCGATGCTGCGGTCGGGGTAACTTCATCTACGATAAAGAAGATGTCCGGCCTCGCATATATGATATTGCGCTTGAAAGAACTCATTTTCTGCACAGTTCCGTTGTTGTAGGCATCTTTGGCTTCGCTCGAATAGAAATCAAAGAGCGGTGATGCGAACTCCCTTTCGACCTGTGCCGCAGATCCTGATTTCTTCCATATTTGATCCTCGCCATTCAGGGAAATCGTATTGTGACTTGCCGTTCTGATGTAATCCGCATAGGAAGGGTCGGAAAATAGCGTTCTGCCGCGATCCTGAATAAACTTGGCGCCGTAGCCTTCCAGAATGAATGAATTCCTGTCGAGATGATAATGACCAGCCGGCCATTGCCCTCCGGCAAATCCGAGCATAATATCGTCGCCTTGCTCCCAGCCGCTTCTCATGAACATGTAACCTGTTCCAGCCTTCGCTGTATTGCCATCAAAGTTAAC
This sequence comes from Paenibacillus sp. J22FR83, assembly GCF_059691955.1. Classification (NCBI taxonomy): domain Bacteria; kingdom Bacillati; phylum Bacillota; class Bacilli; order Caryophanales; family Paenibacillaceae; genus Paenibacillus; species Paenibacillus sp. J22FR83. Next base: position 77,761 of record NZ_JCAUAM010000025.1, on the reverse strand, counting down.
ATACAGAGGCAACTGCGGGTATGAGGCCTCGGTTTGGTTGGAGAAAATCAGGTTGAATACAGGATTGCCGGATACGGAGACGAATAATTCATTCTCATTCGTACCAGTTTGCCACACCCACTTGTCGTAAGGATTCTGAAACTGTTGCGATGCATAATAATCGGCTATGTGATTGGCATTCATATTCAGGGTATTGCCGTCATTAAAATTCAACATTTCCAGCGGCTTACTGGAACCAATGGACGTATTATGAAGTACGAACTCGATCGAGCGCTTCAATCCGTCCGTCTTTAGACCAGAGGTCCAGCTTGGATTGTAGCGGGACAACACCTCAGCGCCAAATACAGCAGAAGAAGTAGAATAAATCCAATAGTTCATACCTTCATCGGTATCCCCGTCAGGCTTATAATAGTTATTGATAACAGTCTCCAGGTTGGTCTTGGCTTTGGCAATCTTTGCGGTGTCGTTAATGACAATCGCGCCCACGGCGAGAGCTCCGTTGAAGTCAAGCCCTTGATTATTGGTTTGCCAGAACGTTTGCGTGTTCACGAACGCATCCAGATATTTGACTCCTTTGTCCCGGATAGCGTTGCGAATGAGCGTTCTTTCTTCATCTGTCAGTGTATTATAAATCCAGTCGTAGCCAAGACTAGCTGCGACAACCGCCTGCGCTTCATTGAACGGTGACCAGCGCCCGTCGGGGTTCGGCTTTTCCGTTCTGCGGTACATGAAGGTTTGCGTCCACTCCGGCGTATCGGCCATGGTCAACAGAATACGGCGAGCCATATCGGCATAGGCCAGATTGCCTGTCATCACATAAGCGTAGGACAGCTTGGTGATTTTATCCGGCCAACCCAGCGGTATATCGTTGCCATCACGTGAATAATTGCCTTTGGCAGTGTCAGACGGAGGTAAATACCCATCGATGTCGTTCTCCGGCACATAGCTGAGATATGCGTCGGCTTGCTTCTGCACCTGATCGAATATATCTTTGTCTGAACCTGTCTTAATTCTATTCCTTAGGTTTGCAATATCTGATCGAGCGAAAAGAAGACCATGAGGAATACCTGTCGTCAATAGGTCGTCAACGGTATTCTTCATCGGGGTTTGGCTATGGTTCGGTTTTGGCTCCGTGCCCGGTTTCTTAAGCATAATCCAATGAAAGTTCGCGCCGGCAATTTCGTCATGGATTTCCACGGCTCCCGCTCGATCTCGTATACCCAGTTCAATGCTCGTCAGCATCTTCGGATTCACCAAATCCAGCGGAACTTCCTTATATTTGCCATCCGGAATTTCTCTTATGCTTTCGACTGTCTCCGGCATCCCACTCGTATCGATGTAATTCACCCTCATAATGATTTCCTTGCCGCCGGCGCCGCTGGTGTCGATAATGACCCGATTGTAAATACCCTGCACATCCAAATTGAATTCCCGCTGGTAGAGTACTTCGTTGTATGTCCCTGCCGTCTGTTTATACCAAACCATAAGTTCACTGGTTTCCCGAGATATCCCGAAATTCCCAGCTGTGTTGTTGACATTATGTTTCAGCTTCCAGTATTGCTCGCTGTTCATTGTCCTGATCCACATCGGATCCAGAATATCTTCCACACTGTTGTTGGCGATGAGAGAATAGGTTTCATTTTTGCCTAAATAAGCATTATCTACATAAACCGCTCCCTCATTAGATAAGCTCGATGGCGTATAAACACGAATGGCAATCTGCGCTGCTGTTGCGTTTGCAGGGGGGGACACCGTCAGATTTTTATTGAACCAGCCGCTCAACACCGCCGAGTCGTAAAGGATCGTTTCGTCCCATATGTCCTTGGCTGCAATCTGCGTGCCGGCAGTGTCAAAGAAAAGGATTTGACTTTGTATGCGATGAAGTTTGCCTCTCAGATTAAAGGATAGCTTGGCCAACATGGTTTGGGAGCTATCGATCGGCCGTTTGCCGCTTTTCAGCTCCGCATATGCCTGATCTGTGGCCGGAGAGCCAGCCGGAATGGACAGCTTCCCGCTGGATTTTCCATCCTTGGCATAAGTTGTATCAACCGTCAGCGACGCCGAGTTCTGATCCAGATCAGCATACTCCCAACCGTCTATCTTGCCGTCGGGCATATTGGCCATAGTCGCATTATCAACTACATCCTCGTATTCAAATGACGGATTCAGGAGTTTGTTCTTACCGAAGTACATGTTATCCACATAGAACGTTCCGGCGGCGGTTGTGCTTTTGGAAGTGACGGCTATCTCGAAAATGGCTCTATCAGCCGAAGCAGGCGGAGTCAGACTACTCTCGAACATCTTCCATCCAGCGTAGTTCACAGGATCATTGTATACGAGGGTCGACTGATAAATATGGTCTGTCCGAAGCGGATTAACCAGATCGGCCGGATTGTACCAAAGGACCCTTATATCGACTTCGTTATTCATATTCGAGCCCAAGTAGTTAAAATAAGCCCGATACAGGTAGGTCTCCGATTCTTGTATTGATTTGAGATAAGCAGATTTAATCTTTACGTAGGAATTCAAAGCTTTTGTCCCGGACGGAATATTGAATTTCAAGCTCTTATTCCCTTCAAGTACCTGTTCTTGAGACAATGCGGCGGTGGCGCTGCCGATGGTTTTGGTCACGGTCCAATTATCCGGCACGGTATCCCCGGATGCATCCCGTTCGAAATCCGCATTCGGCAATATATTTCCGAGCCGCTCCTCATTGCCTTCGACCAAATTAACATCATCCAAATAGATGATTCCGCTATCGGATGCGGCACTTTCAAAACGCAGCTGAATGCGTGCTGTCGTTGCATTAACAGGGGAGTTGGGCGTGCCTGCCGCTTTATACTTCCAGCCGCTGAAGGCGGAACTGTTGTAATTCACAGTCTGATTCCACACGATCAAGTCGTTGCCGGCTATGTAAGCTCCACTTTCATCGTACCAGACGACCCTTGCATTAACGGCAGATAAAGCTCCGCTGAACCCTGTTTGGAAGGAAAACGTATAAGCGGTATATTTTTTAACAAGTATGGGGTCACTCAGCAATTGTGTATAGTGAGTTTCTGCCAGTGAATTTGCTGTAAAAGTAACTTTGGCGCTCTTATTTCCCTCAACTGCATAATAAGTATCAAGTGTAACGCTTGCCCCAACCATTCCTCCGTTAGAGAGCACCCAGTTATCCGGCTGGCCGTCTGTGTTTAAATCGTCTTCAAACCCACTGTTCGAAACCAGATTCGACGGAAGGCTGTCCGCGTAAGCATGGGGAATCCCTCCTAGCTGGGCTGGTAAGGAACTCATGGTAAGCAACATACACACTAACAGAATAGTAATGAAATTCTTGTTAATCCTTCTTCTCTTCATCATATTCGCACCCTTTCGCAATTGGCTTGGATCTGCCCAATACCAGAAGGCTTCATCCTCTTTAAGGGTAAGCGTTTTATTTCAGGGCAACAATCTCACTATTTGAATCTGATGTTTAAATTATGAATCTTTCGAAACTGAAAGAACCCAGAATGATGACGAGAATGCCCGTCTCATCGCAGCCCCCACACCGGAATTGGCAGTGAAGAAGGCTATGTGGAACCGCTTTACTTTGCTAGTAAATTTAGTTATGATGCAGGAATATCGCAACTCATAGCAGAAAGGGGGAACGCAGATGTGGATATTATTTAAAAAACCTAGTGGTTATTTGCGTAAACTTATACTATCTTACCTTGCATTAACTGTCGTTATTATCAGTTTATTCGGTGGTTATTTTACGAAACGTACCAATGACCTGCTTGCCAAGGAAATATCCAAGGAAAGCTTATATGAGCTTGAGCGCGTTAAATCCTATGTGGAAGACAATTACCTGGAGCGTTATCATAACGCATTACTGGATAAAGCGATGACAACGATTCGAGAATCCAGTATGGAGGAGGTTCATTTCTTCCTGGATCACCCTATCGACGGGAATTATTTCCGTGCAACTCGTTTAGTTCATGATTTGAAAACGCTGTCAATTACTCAACCCGGACTGGACAACGTAACGATTGTGTTTGACAGATCGGGGTTCATTGTAGATACGAATTACTTTTATGCAGATCCGCAGCGTTCTCCGAACGGTCCATTAATCGATCATTTACAAACGATTGAGCCCCATAAATGGTTTGTTCGCGATCAAGTGAGTGCCGAAGGATCAGAACATAAGGTTCTGTCATATATCTATACCTTGCCTTATAAATCTGTTGGCTCCAATGTCAAAGGCTATATGATTGTGGATGTTAATGCTGAAGAACTGATGAACAATGTGCGGAACATGCTGCGCCACTCCGAGGAGCAAATCTACCTGTTTACAGATACGGGGATGTTAACCTCCGATCTGACAGGTAAAGGCCCGATTATCGAAGATAACCAAATTATCGCGCCTCTCTTGCAAAGTCAAGTAACTACTGTCCCTTATCGCAATGGCACCATGCTATCCGTACTCCCCACCGAAAGGTCTCAATTGGGGTGGTCTTACGCAAGCATTCGTCCGGTTACCTCCTATTTGTTATTGACGCAAACGTTGAAAAAAGAAATATGGCTCGTCATTGCAAGCATTCTGATCATTGGTCTGTTATTGTCTTACTTACTGTCCCTAAGACTGGATAAGCCGATTCAGCTCCTGACGTACCGCATCAATCAATTGCATCGACATGTCCGGGATAAGCATCTGCAGGATATGCTGAGTGGTACGTTATCCGTTGATGAGAAGCAGTTCCCCTTTCCTGAGAAGGGTGCATTCGCTGCCGCTCTCCTCACACCTATCGAGCCTCATCGCAGGGATGAGCTGAAAGAGAAGCTGGAACAGAAGCAGCAAAGATTGTCTCTCATCTCAATCCCATGGGGCAAAGAACACATCGCGATCGTGTATCAGTTAGATGATACGGAAGAAACCGATGAAGTGTCACGGGTGGCCGAGATCCGTAACGAGCTGAATACCCTCCGCCTCAAGATCGGGGAGGAACTCAAATTCTCTGCCGGTATCGGTTGTATCGTGGAGGAGGCTGAGCAATTAATCGTCTCATTCACGGAGGCTCAGGAAGCAGCACAGTATAAATTTCTACTTGGCGAACAGAGTATCGTAATCTATCAGGAAATCAGGACAAGAAGCTCCGTCCTATTGGATTTAATGCCTGGGGAGATATTCGAGAATCTGATCCACGGAGGAACTCGCGAGCAGATCCAACACTACTTTGCCGACATTCATACTCGGATGCAAGCAGAAAGCTATTCGATCCAGGGAATTGAGCTCTACCTGAACCAGCTTACGTTGTGTTTGACCAAGATCATGCTGGAAGCCATGACCGGTGACTACGCCTTCAAGAGTCCGAACGAACTGATGAACAGTCATAAAAAAGAAACATTTGCGGCTACACTTCAGTCCCTGGAAGCGCTTAGTCTGGAGTTGGCGGTTCGGTTACAGTACCGACCTGAATCATTGCATTCCGTATTGGCCCATACCTTGAAGTCCTATATCGAGGAAAATCTTCATCACGACATTTCCTTGGACGAATTAGCAAATGTCACATCTTATTCCAAGCAATTTATTTGCAAGGTTTTCAAAGAGCAGTATTCGCAGACCATTGCCGATTATTTAACGAAGATCAGAATAGAGAAAGCCAAAGAGCTTCTGGCAGACGATCGCTTGTCGATTTCAGATGTGGCCGAACAATCGGGTTATCGGAGTCCCGGGTATTTCGGAACCAAGTTCAAACAGTATACCGGTGTAACCCCGATGCAATACCGCAGCATGCCCCCCATTAACAAAAGTGTGGTTCATTCAGGTTAAGGACAAATTCATACAAGTTACTAAAACGTTGTTTCCGGTAAAAAGCCGGCAGTACAACGTTTTTTTTCTGACTGTTTCATATTTTTCAGTCTCGTTTCAGATGTTAACATTGAAGCCTGCCAAGATCGCAATTATGATGTGGCTATCACATCGAATACAAGGAGAGAACATTATGAAAACGATTACGTTCCGTTCTTCGATCTGGAAGGACTATGTTAAGTGCAAGTATTTGTTTCTTATGCTTGTACCCGCTTTAGTGTATTATTTGATTTTTGAGTACGGACCACTCTACGGGGTGCAAATTGCATTTAAGGATTTCCGAATTCGAGAAGGCATTTGGGGAAGCTCATGGGTCGGTTTGAAGCATTTCCATTATTTATTCACAGCATCGCAGGACTTTCCGCGAGTCATGAAAAATACCGTTATTCTCAGCTTCTATCATATCGTGTTTGGTTTTCCGGCGCCGATTGTGCTCGCTCTGCTATTTAATGAAATCCGCATCAATGCCTTCAAACGAATTACACAAACGATCAGCTATCTGCCCCATTTTCTATCGTGGGTCATATTAGGTGGCTTACTCATTACGATTTTGTCTCCGAGTACAGGCGTTGTGAGCGGGTTGCTTCAATTTTTTGGAATTGACCCTGTTTATTTCCTTGGGGATCCTGCCTATTTTCGATTTACGCTAGTTGTCTCCTCGATATGGAAGGAAATTGGCTGGGGCACTATTATTTATCTGGCTGCACTCTCAGGCATCGATCCCTCCATGTATGAAGCCGCTGTGATGGACGGTGCTTCACGTTGGAAGCAAACGCTTCATATTACGCTGCCAAGCATTCTTTCTGTGATTTGCATCATGTTCATCTTCCGGGTCGGCAACATCTTAAATGCGGGATTTGATCAGGTTCTGAATCTTTATAGTCCTAACACTTACAGTGTTGCCGATATCCTGGACACTTACGTGTACCGTGCTGGTCTTACACAACTGCAGTACAGCTTAACCGCAGCCGTGGGACTGTTCAAGAATGTGGTCGCGTTTATCCTGGTCATGCTGACCAATTATGCCATCAAACGAATAGGACAGGAAGGGATTTTATGAGCATGTTAAGTAGAATGAGCCGAGGAGAAATCTTGTTCCAGATTGCAGCGATGACTTTCATTGTTGGGCTATGCATTAGTGTTTTGTATCCGTTCGTTCACGTACTATCCGTTTCTTTAAGTACACCTCAAGAAGCGCTGCGTCCAGGTATTCATTTGTTCCCTAAACATTTCAGCATGTCCGCCTATAAGCAATCCTTCCAAACCAACGGAATCTGGATCGGTTATTTCAATACCTTATTCCGAACGGTTGTGGGGACCTTCTTGTCCTTAGTCGTTATGACACTTGGCGCGTATGCACTGTCGAAGAAATACCTGCCCCACCGCTACTTTTATACGATGTTGATTGTATTGACGATGTTTTTCAGCGGAGGTTTGATTCCAACGTTTTTGCTCATTAAGAGCATAGGACTCTACGATACTCGTTGGGCTCTGATTATTCCCGGTCTCATCAACACCTTTTATATGATCATTATGCGCAATTTTTTTATGGAGCTGCCGCAGGAATTAGAGGATTCTGCCAAAATTGACGGTGCAAACGATATTCAGATCCTAGGGCGAATTGTTGTGCCGATCTCCAAACCGATTCTGGCTACAATTGGGCTATGGATGGCTGTATATCATTGGAACGAATGGTTCCATGCACTTATCTATATCCAGGATCAATCCAAGATTGTGCTGCAAATCCTGCTTCGCCGCCTCATTGTGGAGAATGATGATATGCAAATGCGGGAATTGATGGCGCAGGCCTCCGAGGACGAGGTTGTCTCCGAGTCGGTCAAGGCTGCCGTACTTATGATAGCCACAATCCCCATACTGATTGTGTATCCATTTATTCAGAAGTATTTTGTCAAAGGCATTATGATCGGTTCATTGAAGGGATGATGCCCTTAATTATTGAAGGGAGTGATGCCTAACGCATCTTCTGCAACTTAGGCGGTAAATTGAACGCCATGGCTTCATAGCGTTATTCGATAAACGACTAAAAGGGAGGCTTCACCATGAAACATTTAGGATTGAAAATGACAATCGCATCCTTACTCGCCGTATCTGTTGTATTGAGCGGTTGCAGCAAGACGGAAGTAACACCGGGGCAAAGCGGAAATCCATCCCCCCAGGTACAGAAACCTATGGAAATAAGCTGGCTTAGCTTTGACTTTCCCGAGCAAGACGGTTCCTTAGTACAGAACTGGATCGAAAAGAAATTCAATGTCAAGATCAAAAATATGCGTATTGACCGGCAGAACTGGAAAGACCAGCTCAATTTGCGATTAGCCACGAACGAGCTTCCCGATATGTGGTTGCTTTGGGGGACGGCTGATATAAGCACATATTCCCAGCAAGGGCTATTGGCTGAACTACCCATCGATGAAATCAAGAAGAAAATGCCATCACTTGCTGAGTTTATCGACAAGAATCAGCCGAGTGCGTGGAATGATGGCCTCATTAACAGCAAAAGCTACGGAATTCCGATTACCAACCTTGAGGGTGTACTTCCCCTTCATCCGTTCTATAACGGGGATTGGCTCAAGGCCGTTGGATATAGCCAGCCCCCCAAAACATTGAAGGAACTGGAAGATGTCCTGTACAAATTCCGCAATAATGATCCTGACGGCAATGGTAAGAAAGATACCTATGGCTTGACTGGTTACGGGAAGACTGGGGCTGCGGACTCCTTTCAATACGTGTTCGGCGCCCATCATGTACATCCCAAATCATGGTCCAAAGATAAATCCGGCAATCTGGTCTATGGGATAACGACAGAAGGTGCCCGCGAATCGTTCAAGCTGTTAAATAAATGGTTTAAAGATGGCGTCCTCGACCCGGAATTCATCACGAATGACGGCAAACGAAATGACTTTGAGAACAAACGCGTGGGCATTTCAACCGAAAACTGGAGCAACTTCAGAGAAAACGGCAAAATCGGGCAATTAGCCAAAAAAAATGGGATTAACCTTATGGTCGGCAAAGCGCTTGAAGGTCCATATGGAGCCGGCAAATTAGCCATGTGGGGCTTAACCGGCAATTATATAGGCATGAGCGTTGATGCAGGCAAGAATGCTGCTAAGAAAGAAAAAATTTATGAAATTCTTAATTCCTTCTACTCCGATAAAGATAGCTACCTGATGTCCCAATTTGGGGAAGATGGGGTTCAATACACGATGGAGAACGGAAAACCTGTCATTAAAGAAGATTTCAAGGACAGTAAGAAGCGGATCAATATGGGATTCGGCAATTACTATGGCCTGCTTTCACGTAAATCGAAGGCATTCGAGCCGTTTACTTACTCTGCAGAAGAGATTGCACAGCGGGATCAGTTGGCACAAGGTGTAGAGCGCGTCGTCAATGAAGCGAAATTCATCATCCCTTCGGCTGTCAAATATCCAGATTTGGTCAATATCGAACAGGAATATTTCATTAAGTTTATTACAGGAGAAGTAGATACAGCTGCAGGTTTTGACCGTTTCGTGGACACATGGAATAAATCGGGTGGCAAAGAAATTACTGAGGAAGTCAATAAGATCTACAAAGAGCTTTCCGTAAAAAAATAACGCAGCCCTCATAAGGAGTACTTGATGATCTACAATCAAATTGAATTTCATAATGTTGTGGAATTGGAAGAAAACGAACTATCCCCTGGACTGCGCCTACATCGATATCCTAGAGACGTACGAGATCGATTAAGCACGAGAGGGTCCCATGTATCCACACAATCCAGCGGTTGCGAAATTCGCTTCGTCACCGAAGCAGAGGCGGTGAGGCTGTCGATCTCCTCACTGGAAGAAGACGGCGATCTGATCGTGTTTAGAGGCGATTACTTTCACTCCAATCACCGGTTGCAGGCAGGCGTCAGACGTACGCTTTTATTAGAAGAGCCCGAGTCGTTGAAGAGAGAAAACCCTAACAGGAAGTTGGCGGAAGAATCGTCCTTATCCTTCTCGCCTCAAGTATGGAGGATCATGACCTGCCGTTATACAGCGGTATTTCATGAGTTGGATACATTTGGGCGGAGTTTCCGCCCTCCTCATCAGGACGAAGTGCCTGCGCTAAGATGGCTTGCCTACGGTTCGTCGATCACGCATGGAGGTGCTGCAATCCATTACTATAACTGCTATGCCCAACAGGCTGCACGCCGTCTTGGCGTTGATGTTCTTAATCTCGGTTTGAGTGGCTCGTGTCTATGTGAGAAAGAAGCTGCGGATTACATTGCAAATCGGAATGATTGGGATATTGCAACGCTGGAGCTTGGAGTCAATATGAGAACGCTCTTTACACCTGAGCATTTCAAAGAACGGGCATATTATTTAATCCAGACCGTGATTCAAAAGCAGCCTCAGAAGCCTGTGGTCGTCATTACCGTCTTTCCAAATGCGGCGACCTATTCGCTCACGGATCATCCCGCTAGCAGGAACGAATCACAATTTAACCACATCCTGCGAGAAATCGTCGCCGAATTGGACCACGCTTCGCTTTATCTAATTGAAGGTTCCGAGATTATGAAGGAAATGTCGTCGCTTGCATTTGATTTGCTTCACCCTTCCGATTACGGCCACATGCTCATGGGTGAGCAAATGGCGGCAAAGCTGAGGGAAATTCTTCAAGTTAGGAGTGAGAAATCATGACAGCCCTTCATTCTGATGCTCCTGTATTGATTTATGGAGCCACTTTTGCCGGTCTAGGGATGGCATACAGCTTAGGCAAAAAGTCCATTCTTGTTGAGAGATCCTCACTGGTTGGTCATGAATATGTTAACAGCTATCGTCCGGGACACGGGCTTGCCAACAGACCGACTTCCGGTATCGGACAGGAGTTATATGACGAGCTTGTCAGGCGCAATATTGTGCAAGCGGACGGCGCCGTCCACCTTCCCGGTATTTCACCGGTTCTGTTTCAATTCATTCGAAAGCATGATCTGAATATACGCATGATGACGGAAATCACCGAAGTAAGATCAACAGAAGGCGGATATGAAGTGATGCTTTACAACGCTTCAGGCTCGCAAAAGGTGAAAGTCCGAAACATTATAGATACGACTTCAACCTGCGGCTCATCTCATCTGTGGAATCCCCCTATCCTTGCAAAAAGCATTAATGCTATTCTTGATGGTCCTCCACTGGCAGCATCGATAGGCGATTCCGGGCGAAGCTACGAAATGGTGCAAGGAGGATTTCCATCGGAGATTTATTTCCAATTCAAGGTAGATAACAAGGACAATTGGATCGTGGCTCGTGACAAATTACATCAATTCTGGATGAACAGGCCGAAGATGCTTCGTCCATGGAAATTGGCGGCAGTTGCCGATACGTTCGATATTAAGGTAAACAAGGGAGCTCAAGTCGCGGCAATGGGCTCGTGCTGGCTGCCCTCTTGCGCTTATGATAATTTCATGGAAGCCTTCGAAGTAGGGCTATCCTATGCGAAGTAGGAGGTGAGCCCAAATGATCTTATCAGAGATTGTAAATAGGTCCGTTATTGAAACCCTTGCTCATAATCATTCATTTGATAACGAATATGACATTATTGTTGTAGGACTTGGAACTGCCGGGGCGATAGCTGCTATCACAGCAGCGAAGATGGGGTTGAAGGTGCTGGGTATCGAGCGACTCAATTGTATGGGGGGCGTGGGTACGGCCGGTGGTGTGCTTGCTTATTATTACGGTTCCAAGGGCGGCTTCTACGAAGAAATTGATAAGCAAGTTCTGGAACTGGAACGCGATTCTTACACACCACAGGTGACGGTGAACGGCGAATTGAAGAAATATGTGATGGAACAGAAGGCGCTGGAGTCAGGTATTGAATTATGCTATGAGGCGACTGTGACTGGCGTCTATCTGGAAGGGGTGACGGTCAAAGGGATACGCTGGATCGACGCTGATGGCGTTCATACCGCTGGAAGCCGTATCGTTATCGACAGCTCGGGCGATGCGGAGGTATGCACGATAGCCGGCTGTCCGACTCGCAAAGGACGCGAGAGCGACGGCCAATCCCAACCTTTTTCTAATGTCATCGTCGCCTTGGAGAAGCAAAGAGTTACTTTTGTTTATACCGATTCCGGCTATGTGGATCAGGCAGATGAAGAGGATTTAACTCGGGCGATTGTCGATTCTGCGCTTCTGCATACGCACTTGAAGGATCGATACGACGATCAGCAGCGGTTTCTCCGCCTAGCACCGCTGCTTGGTATTCGCGAAGGAAGGTTTATCGAAGGCGAGTCCAATCTGACCTTAGATGGTTACCTGCATAATCGCCTCACCGATCAGCCCTTATTTTACGCCTATGCTAATTTGGATAATCATAGTAAGGACGTTGCGTTCGAAAGCGAAACTCAACAGGATTGGACCGTGGCAGGCAGCATGTGGGGCGTAAACTTCTCAGTCCCGGTCCCGCTCGGCGCACTTATCCCCAAAGGGATGAAAGGCCTGATTGTCGCAGGGCGGTGCCTGGCGCTTGACCATGATCTTGCCCCTTGTGTGCGGATGAAGCGGGATATGCAGAAATGCGGAGAAGCGGCGGCTATGGCTGCCTATCTGGCTATTCAGCATGGAACAGATCTCTTGAACGTGCCTTATGATGAATTAGCGGATCTGTTGAGATCTACCGGATGCTTAAATCCGCGCAATCATGTGGGAATGAAGGATCGAATCGCTTATGAGGATGAGAAGAATCCGATTATTCATTGGTTGAACGAAACGGTATACATTCAGGAAGGCTTAAGCAGTGAAAAGCCAGGTCTAGCCATCTGGTCCGCGATTAGAAAGGGTTCCTCCATGAAGCCGCTGCTCCTCGAATGGCTGCATCAGCAGGAGAATGAACATCTGCGCAAGCACAGTTCCTTTGCATTAGCCCTTATGCAGGATGAAGCAGCGCTTCCTGTGCTGCGGGCTATGGTCGTGGAACGCGATTCCTTCGTGCCGAAAACGAGCATCAAATATAATAATGCCAGAGGATATACAGCGATCTATTTGCTTGGTAAATTAAAGGATACGGTTATTGTGCCTGAATTGATCGCCTTGTTATCCGATTCTTCCGGAATAAGAAATATGAATGGTTCTACCGAATTTATCGCAGACGATGAAGAGCTATACTTTCAATACTTTTCGTTCAGCCTCATGGCATTGTTCAAAATCGGGGACGCACATGCTCATCTGCGCAAGGAAATTGCTGCGGCAATAAGGAAAAGGGTCGAACAACAGCCCCTATCCATGTCAATATCGTTTAAGCAAACTCGCAGCGACTTTTCGCCTATTCGCTTCTCGATGGAGCATAAAATAAGGCGAATCTCCTCGAAATTTCTCGACAAGTGGGATGCCCTTCAAGCGCAGGCAGACCAGCTAGGATAGCATCGATGCGGTGGACTAGGACGCGGAAAAATAAGTCCTAATCCGCCGCTTTTGTTCCATCACAAGGGCCTGATTTGAGGAGCGTTTCGAATGAGATTTCGTCAAATTCATACAATGGCAAAAAACCTTAGAAATCAGATTCGATTCCCAAGGTTTACATGCAGATCTCGCTTACTATTTCACTTCTACCCAAGCACCGTTTTGGTCTGCAGATGCGATCTCCGCAACAGCAATTTCAATCGTTTCGCGAGTACTTGCTGGACTTGCAGTTGTAACCGATTCTCCTGCGAGAAGCGTCTCAATGAAATATTTCAATTCTAGATAATAGCCCATTTCTGGCGATAGCTCTGGACTGAATCCAGGCGCATCATTCAGGTTAACTTTCAAACCGTTCGCATTAAAAATGATGTTCGCTTTCTCGAAATTAACCCTGTACTGCATATCAAAGCCATAGTCACCTTCCAGCGTCCAGTCGGCCTGTGCATTAATTACTTTGCCATCCCCGTACAAATAATTCGTAGACACGACATCGTAGCCGCTGCCTGGAACGACATTGCGTGCTAAACAGGAAACGGATCCTGGTTTACCGAACAGCCAATTCACCATGTCAATATCATGCACATGCATGTCGAGTAAGGCGCCGCCGCTCTTCTCTTTATCGATAAGCCACGGTCCCCAAGTCGGCGTAGCGCCGCCGCGGTAGAAATAGCCGCTGGTTACGTTACCGTAAGTTCCCTTCTCAACAGCTTCTTTCAAGTACACATAAGCCGGCCAAAAGCGCAAACATTGACCAATCATCAACTGCTTACCATTCGCTTCAGCAGCCTCAATCATGTCAGCACATTCTTGCGGGTTAGATGCCATTGGCTTCTCACACAGAACATGCAGACCTTTATTAAGACATTCTATCGTAATATCACGGTGAAGGTATGTCGGAAGAGCGAGATCCACGTAATCCAACTGTTCTTTCTCAATCATCTCGGACACGCTTGTATACTTCGCATAGAGATTGAAATCGATGGCCGAATCACCTGTATCAATATTACCAGCAACTGCGTTGCCTTCAAGTTTGACTGGATCAATATCACATAACGCGACAACTTTAATTTCAACACCTTCAGCTTCCAGTCGTACATAATTCTCAAGATGTGTTCTTCCCATGAAACCTAACCCAACAAGTCCAATTCTTAACATGATTATTTCCTCCCCAGAATAGCGTCCATCGCACCAGAAGTGTTGTAAACAATTTGCTCACCGTGATGCGTATAGCCAGGGATCATCTCAGCGATCACATAGTCTTCATATCCGATGGTTTGCAGCGCTTTCATCACTTCTGGATAATTCACATCGCCTGCAAGCAGGTCAACGAACCCATGTAAACCGCCAGCTGCGCGGCGATAATCTTTGAAGTGTACCTTTTTGATACGATGGCTCAGAATTGAAATCCAGTGCTCCGGATAGCCAGAGAAGATCACATTCCCTACATCGAAATACGCGCCTACATACGGCGAATTGACTTTATCAATGAAATCCCGCATTTCCAGCGGTGATAATAAAAATTTGTTCCACACATTTTCGATGCCAATCGAAACTTTCAACGACTCAGCAACCTTGGAGAGCTCCTGAATCGCTTCAAGGGAGTAGTCATAGGCTTGGTCATATGGCACCACTTCAGAATCAGGGATGAAATCGACACCTACCGCACCAGGTACGACTAGAATCGTATCAACACCAAGTGCCGCGGCATGCTCAAGCTGCTTCTTAACAATGCCCTTCGCTTTTTGACGCGTTTGCGGTGAGCTGCTTGTCAAGGAATAGGACCAGAACAAGCCTGTTGCTAAACTGCTTACCTCAATCCCTGTTTCATCAGCATGCTGGCGATACGCACGAACTTCACTTTCCGTGCTTTCCAGACTAAGTTCTCCTGTTTCGTTCAAAGCTAACTCAATGCCGTCGAATCCGGCTTTTTTCGCAGTCGTAATGCAATCTTTCACGCTCATGGAGCCTGGAAATGACCAAATATTAATCCCTTTTTTCATCGTTATCTCCTCCGCTTCTTTCCTCTATTATAAAAGAGTCGTGTCGCATTGGATTTATCTATAAAGCCGAATTATTTGCACTTAAGCGAAATCGGTTGTGGTAAAATGACTATATTCGGGAAGAAAATCCCCAAGAGAGGACGGACATCATGGATTTCCCAAGGATTTATTTACAGGAATCACTTTCGATCGAAGCGCTCATTTCCTTTCACTATTTTGAATATGCCAAAGGCTTTGTATTTGACGGTGAACAGCACGACTTCTGGGAAATTCTCTACGTGGACAAGGGCGAAGTCGAAGTTCGCGCCGATGATGTCATCCATACCCTCCAGCAGGGGAATATGATCTTCCACAAGCCTGAGGAATTCCATACCGTTCATGTTAGACATGATCATAAGCCGCCTAATCTCATTGTCATTGCCTTCGCCTGCCATTCTGAGGCTATGTCTCAGCTTGCTAATAAGGTTGTATCGTTAGGTGATCGCGAACGCAATATACTCTCGCTAATCACGCAAGAGGGGTTTCACGCGTTCCTCCCGCCATTTGACTCACCTTCCGTTCATTTGCTAGAAAGAAACGAAGCGGCATCATTTGCTAGCGAGCAACTCATCAAAGCGTATTTGGAAATCCTTCTGATCACCCTTATCCGTCAACAAGACGCTCGAGGAAACGTTCAGGAAGCTCAGAAATTGAAACAATCCTCGTTGCAAAAGGAAAAAGCTGCAGTCGGGCTAGTCGCTCAAATTATGACATATCTGAGTGATCATCTTGCCGATTCTTTTACCCTCGATGACCTCTGCCAAACCTTTCACCTTGGTAAAAGTCGAATGAAAGAGCTATTCCAATCCCAACAGGGCATGGGCATTATGGAGACCTTCAAATACCTCAAAATCGAACAAGCCAAAACCTACATGCGCGAAGGTCCCTATAACATAACCGAAATTGCAAATTTACTCGGCTATACAAGTATTCATTATTTTTCGAGAGATTTTAAGAAAACCGTCGGCATGTCACCATCGGATTATGCCAAATCTGTGAAAGCAAGGCTGCACAAATAGGTTTTTCATTTGCAAAAAAGGGCAATCTCTTCTGTAGAATAACTTCTACTTGAGAGACTGCCCTTGTTTTATTGTGAGGAGGATTATTTAATAATTTTAAGTAACCGCTTAGCAGTACCGTTCTGTGTTTCAATGATCTCGTACACATGAATTGTAAACGGATAGCTGAATTGATCTGTTGAGAAGTTCGATACATCCATCATTTGAACACCACTCACTAATTTGTTAGGACCTGCAAAAGAAGCATCCTTCGCACCAACGAGGCGTCCTGCTGGATCAATAATTTCAAATCTTAATTTAGAGAAGTTGTTGTCGACAACGACATTCTCTTGCTGTGTAATGCTTAAATCCATTCTTAACTTATACGAGTAGGTCAACTGTGCAGTCGTTTGCATGCTAGTTGAGATATCGTTTATTTTCAAATCAAACGGATATAAGGAAAGTGGTGTGTCTGCTTCTTCCTTCTGAAGATCCGTTTGCAGCGCAGCAATCGTCGTCGTATACGGAGCAGCAGCCTGTGCGTCTAATATTTTAAGAGCAAAGTTTTCACTATCTTCGGATTGTGGAACAATGTAGGAATAGCTGACTACATAACTGAGTCCAGGATTCAGTATGCTAGTCACATTGGTTTGACGATCACCTTGGTAGGAAGCGCCTAGCTTGCTTGTTAACTCCGTCAAGAATGCTGGTGTAGCCGTTGGCGTTGTGCTTGTGTTCGTTAACTTGAATTTCGCAACTGCCGTCTTATAGCCTTCACCTGGGTTCTCATGCATATGCAGTTCCATTAAGGAGACTTCAGTACTCTTATCGATTACTTTGCTTTGTGCATTGAACGAAATCGGTGTACCGATCGTATAGGATTCTGCGGCTGCACTCGCCCCATCTACTGGCCAATTGATCGCAAGTTTAGCTGTGGCCAATTCTGCTGGTTGACCGCCATCTTTCGGAACAAACGTATCTGTCGATAACACGACCAAATTCGTTAATGTCACACCGCTTTCCACGGGAATCGCGTAGTGGATATACGTTGTTTCTCCAGCTGCCAAGGCAACTGGCGCGACTTCTGTTCGTTTACCTTCATAATTCTTCGACTCTGATTGTGCATCAATGCGGAAAGCAGGTACCGTTTCACGTCCCCCACCTGGATTGTTCACAAGGACTGTCACAACCGCTACACGACCTGTAGCCGTATTCTGTATGGAAGATTCAACCGTCTTATACGTAAGTCCTGAATTCACACCAGCAATCGTGAAATCTTGCCCCCACCCTGCACTAGCGATGCTTTCCAATGCTGCACTGCCCGTACCGCCATACCATACTTGATTCGTTGGCATAGAAAGCAGCGTAGTCTCTACCTTCGGATACGCATATAAATCAACATTCACGAACGAAAGCCCTTCAATCTTACCGATTTCCTTGGAATCTACGGATGCGTAATAGACAAGCTCTGCAATTTCCTTCGGTTGCAAGGAGGCTTTATTGCTTGCACTTGGTTTCAGCGTATACGAGATTCCGCTAGATGTCTGCACGCGAAGCTCATGCTCCGGCACGCGATTCTGTGCTATGCCGCCATTGTACAAGCGAACCGTCACAGCAAACTGTGAGCCCGTCGCTGTCGGTGTTTCAGCTACGCTTTTGATAGCAGCACGAATATCTTTCGTTAAACCATAATTCACAGTTGGTGCGACAACAGTTGGCGTGGAAGGCTCCGCAGCCCACGCTGCGGTACCTCCTTGAACGATCATTGCTCCCAGCATAATGGCTGTTAGACTGGATTTCCATGGTCTTTTTTTCATGTATAACTCTCCCTTAATATGAATTTCAAAGATGCTATTTGGCAGCTGGTGATGCCGTCGGTTGAGCGGATGCGGATGGGCTTGTCACTTTTTGACCGTCTTTCAATGTGTTCTGTCCAGTGATGACCAATTGCTCGCCTTCTTTAACACCTTCCAGTACTTCTTGGAACTCGCCATTAATACGTCCAAGCTTCACTTTGCGTTTCGTATATTGATCACCCTGCTGCACGAATACGAAAGTATCGGATTCTTCACGGATGATACTCAGTGTAGGCACGACAGCAACTTTCTCTTCCGTCTCCGTTGTCAATTGAACTTGATAACGGCCCCCAGGTTGAATCGTACGATCTGGATTCGGAACTTCCAATTCTAGCGTATACGTTTTGGTAGCAGCACTCATAATTGGCGCTAGGTAGCTGATCTTAGCTGTGCCCTTCTTATCAGGTGTATTCGGGTTATAGTACACGAGTTCCTTCTTGTTTTTCACAAGTTGGTAGTTTGTTTCTGCTAGTTCTGTTTTGATTTTGATCGGATCGATCTGCTGGATTTGACCCACTTTACCTGCTTGAGCAGATGCTGTTTGGCCAACCACGACATTGAAATCAGTTAGAATACCGTTGCCTGGTGCTTTCACTTCGTAATACTCCAAAGAACGAGTAGCATCCTCTAAGCTTAGACGTGCGGACTCTGCTTGCGTTTCAATTGAAGAGATGGAATCCGTATTATCGAAAGCAGATAGCTTGCTTTGTGCAGCATCCAAGCTCATTTGAGCATTATCCAATGCTTGTTTAACTTGATCCACCTGGCGTTGCACCGCGCTGCCTGCTTCAAAATCATTTCTGATTTTGTTGTAATCTTGCTGCGCGTTATTCAAAGCCGTTTGTGAGCGAGCCACGTTATCGGCCAAATCTTTCCGCGAATTCACTTTATTATCTCTTGCTTGTTGCAAGGAATCTTGTGCACTCTTCACTTGCAGCTCGCTTTTGCGCTTATTCGATAGCGCATCTTTGTTATCAATAACGAAAAGCACATCGCCTTTCGTCACATATTCGCCACGTTGTTTCAGAACATTGGTAACTTCACCGCTCGCTTTCGCCATCACATCAAGCGTTGTTCCGGCAACAACATCTGCCACCTGTTCAATCGGATTACTTATTTTCTGAAGCTTAATTACTTCCGTTTTGACCGGTTTCGGCGTTAACTGTACCGTTGCCGCATCCTTACCTCCTGGTGCAGAGCAGGCTGTTGCCAACACTGTCGCTGCGGTTAACAGCGTGATGACCCCCATCCAGCGATATTTGCTATGCCCTTTTCGTGAACCTTCGTTAATCATCGATGTGCCTCCTTATACCTCTAACGAACTCGTTGTCATTTTTTCTTTGCCTTTTTTCCGATTAAACATAGAGCTTACGCGGTTTTTCATACTTTCGATCAACTCGTAAATAATAGGTACAACGACTAGCGTCAATAGCGTCGAAGTAATCAATCCACCAATAACAACAACCCCTAGGCCTTTACCGATCAATCCGCCTTCTGCAGAGATCCCCAGTGCTAATGGCACTAACGCCATAATGGTTGCCCCGGCTGTCATAATAATCGGACGAAGTCTGACTTTCCCTGCTTCAATCAGGGCATGACGCACGGTATAGCCTTCTTCGCGCAGTTGTTGTGCACGGTCGATCAATACGATCGCATTCGTGACGACGATACCGATCAACATGAGGAACCCGATCATCGAAGTTACCGTTAATGGTTCTCTTGCAATGACGAGACCTAAGAGCCCGCCAATGACGGCTAGTGGAAGCGAGAACAGAATCGCAAATGGTGCACTTGCATTCCCGAACGCCAACACCATGATTAAGTAGACTACGAAAATAGCAGCAGCCATCGCTACGAACAACTGTGTAAAGCTTTCATTAACATCTTCAGATACACCTGTAATTTGCGGTGTTACACCCTCTGGCAATTCAAGCTCCTTCAGAGCTGTACCTAACTTCGCACTTACCGCTGTTTTATTATCGGAGTTAATTTTTGCTGATACTTTCACAAGCTGTGCCTGATTCTCTCTTGAAAGAGACGCAGCACCTTTCGTTTCATTGATATTAGCAACTTCCTTGAGAAGAATGATCGAACCATTCTGAGCCGTCAACGGAATATTGCCAAGCTTCTCTAGGGAATCTTTGTCCGTTTTTTCCAATGAAACCGTCGTTGTATATACAATATTATCGAATTTCATATCGCCTAGATTCTGCTTAGTAATCCATGTGCGTGCCGCATCTCGAACAGATGCCGCGCTTAAGCCGTAGGCTCTAGCTTTCTTCTGATCAACGGCAATTTCAATCTCAGTTTTGGCATCACTTAGATTATCTTCAACTTCAGCCAGCTCAGGGAAAGTGTTCAATTTGTCTTTCACCATTTTAGCCGCTTTCTCTAATTGAAGCTGATCATCCCCCTGGAGTGTATAAGCGAAGTCTGTACTTGATACCCCGAAATCACCTTCCATGGACTTAGGCTCAACTTCAGAACCAGCCGGCAGCTCCGATAAAATATAAGCCGTCGTTTGTTCTTGTACTTTTACAGGATCCACATTCTCATTGACTTCAAGGAAAATCTGGGATGCATAAGGCGTCTGCTCATCATCATTGCCTGCATAACCGACAAGCGCTTCAACAAATTTAAAGACAGGCTCACCTTTTGAATCTTTCAGGTCTAGTAGAACTGTTTCAATTTCTTTCGTTTTGCTATCTGTTGCATCAAATGAAGTGGAATAAGGCATTTTTAATTGGAAATACATGATATGTGATGGAGCTGATGCAGGCAAGAAGGCTACAGATAAGAACGGAATCGTTCCAGCCATGGTCCCAATGAGCAAGACAAGTGCAACTAGTAACGTTTTGATCTTATTTTTCAAGCTCCACGTTAGTGCTTTTTCATAGAACATCGTTAGTTTCGTAGGTTTAGATTCATCATGCTGAATCTTGCCTGGCTTACTGCGCAACACAAGTAATTTGGAAAGCATCGGAATAACCGTTAAAGCTACGATTAAGGATGAAAGAAGTGCGCAAGCAATCGTTAGGGCAAAAGGTCGGAAGAAACCACCGACAACCCCTGTTACCAAAGCAAGTGGAGCAAATACCCCTACGGTAGCTAAGGTAGACGACGTAATCGCCATCGAAACTTGTTTCGTTGCTAAAGCAATTACGGACTCTTTGCGTTCCTGCGCTTTTTCCAAGGACGCATAAATGTTCTCAATAACAACAATCGAGTCATCGACAACCCGCCCAACTGCGATAAATATACCGCCAAGTGTCATCGTATTAAGCGTGAGATCTAGCGTCGACATTAATAATAAGGTGATCAAAATGGAGAGCGGAATCGAGACAAGCACGATGAGAGTCATACGTACATTCCGTAAGAACACCAGGATCATTAAGGATGCAAGGACAGCACCGACGATCCCTTCACGGACAAGTCCAGAAATCGATTCTTTAATTTGATCGGCACTATCATAGGTACTTTTGAATGTTATGTTCGGTATAGTTGTTTTCCATTCCGAAATGTTCTTCTCGATGGCTTCAGAGAATTCAACGGCGTTAGCACTTCCGGCTTTATATAAAATCATACCAATCGCTGGTTTGCCATCGAGACGTCCATTGAAATCAGATTCGGTAATGGCTTTGACTTTGGATACTTGATCCAAGGTAACAATAGCGCCCGTAGGCGTAGTAATCTCTACCTTTTGGAGATCATATAAGCTGGATAAATTGCCGGTAACGCGGGTCATTTTGCTATTCCCATCGATTTCAACCGAACCGATTGGTGTTTTCGTCGCCGCGGTATTAATGGCGTTGCTCACCATGCCTGGTGATAACCCATATACATCTAAGGCTGTTGCATCTAGCTCAATATCGAGCGAGGTATCTCTAGCACCGATAATGTCAATATGGTCGATCCCTTTGATACCTTCAAGACCTGGTTTAATCGTATCTTTGAACGTTTTATCAAGCTCTGTTTGGCTGACTCCCTCGTTCGCATAGGCGACCAAATAATTCGACGGGAAGGACGCCGCACCGAAGGTAGAAGCCTTAGGCGCACCTGCTGTAGCTGGTAAGGAAACCGTGGACAAAGCGTCCTGAACAGCTAGTTTCTTTTTGTCGATATCGACATTTTGTTTGAATAAAATAATAACCATGGAGAAATTATCGCTCGAAGTGGATTGGATGGAATCTAAATCTTCTAGATTCGCTAATTTCTTCTCAATCGGTACGGTAATTTCATCCATAACGTCCTTCGGAGCGCCTGTATAGGTCGTTGTAACGGCCACAACAGGGAAGGAAACGTTCGGCATGTTCTCTTCCTTCAGCTGTGTTGCTGAATACAAGCCGCCTACAAAAAGCATGATCATGATGATGAATAACGCGGAAACGTTTTTCATCGAAAAGTATGTGAGTCGATTCATTCCTGTACTCCCCTCAACTAATGATTGTGAGTTAAAGATACAGGTTCAATATGAACTCAATATGAACAAATCAAAAAAACTTGGTGTACATTTGGTGTACAATCCAAGTTTCTTGTTCAACTCTTTTTCGTTGGCGAGTGTGTCGTCGGTAAGACGATAAGAAATAGTGTTCCTTTGCCTACCTCACTCTGAACCTCGATCGTTCCATCGTGCATATCAATGATTTTTCTCACGATAGCAAGTCCAAGACCGCTGCCACTGTCACGCTGCCTCGCCTGATCTACCTTATAGAATCGGTCGAAAATACGCCCTTGTTCTTCAATCGGAATACCCATCCCATTATCTTGAATCCATATTTGAACCCGGTCTCGCAATGGAACTAGCTTTATGTAGATATGTCCACCATTTCCTGTAAACTTAATCGCATTACCGATCAGATTCATCCACACTTGATTTAATTGATCGCTATCCGCAAAGATTTTCACGCGTGGCAAGGCCAGGTCCATATCCAACTCTTTCAATGACCATTGCGGTTCATAGAATACGACAATGCGACGCAATTGCTCGTCCAAATCATAGATCGAGGGATGAAACGGGTGATGCTCGGATTCCAATGATGCCAGCTTCAGTAAATTTTCACTTAGACGAGACAGGCGTTCACTCTCGCGTTCAATGATTTCCAAATACTTGTTCCGATCGTTTTCAGCGATATCCGACTCTCTTAATGCTTTGGAGAACCCACGAATCGACGTCAGGGGAGATTGAATCTCATGTGACACGTTGGAAACAAAATCTTGACGCATCTGCTCCAGCTGCTTAAGTTCCCCAGCCATATGGTTGAAGCTCTCTGCGAGTTTACCTAATTCGTCCTTATTATTCACACTCACATTGACATTGAAATTACCTCGAGCAAGCTTCTCTGTCGCAAGGGTTAGCTTCTTTAACGGATTCACTAGATAGCGCGAAGCGATGAGAATAAGGATGCTCCCCACGAGGAGGACGATGGCAAGGACCGATACAATCAAGGTCTGCAACTGACTGCGAGCTTCATCTGTGATGTTGGTATGTATGAATAACGCGTAGCTCTGATCACCGACGATCAGCGGCACGCCGACTTTAATTCCGTTAATTCCGCGTAACGGAGCCGTGTAATCTAGGCTTTTATAGATATTCCCCTTCAAAACATCAGCTACCTCAGACGTTTGTATCCGCGGCCTCCCTTTGGTATCCAAAGGAAGCTGCCGCCCTAATGCAGTACCGCTGGAATCAAATAGTGTGAACAAATAATTCTCATTCAGCCGATTGCTACCCGCTACAAAAGAATACAGGTTCTTTGGCTGCACTTCATTGCTTAACGAGACAATTTGACGTCCAACCGCTAGCATCTCGGATTGAAATTGCGTTGAAATCATATTCGTAAAAAAATACATAGCCAATGGAAACGCGACAAGTATACTGGTCAATACTATGGCAAGAAAGGTTAACACTACGCGCAAATATAGCGATTTGATCATACCTTCACCTCAAGCCTGTACCCCAATCCTCGTATCGTTGTAATTTGAAAACCTTCCGTGAAGGGCTCAAATCGTTCTCGCAAACGTTTGATGTGCACATCCACCGTGCGTTCATCGCCTTCATAATCGATTCCCCAAATTTGTTCAATCAACTGCGTACGCGTAAAGATTTGACCTGCATGACTTGCAAACTTATAAAGCAGCTCAAATTCCTTCAACGGCAAGGTAACCCGCTGGTCTTGATAACGCACTTCATACGTTGTACGATCGATGGTCACGCCACCAATGAGAATGACTTGTGAGGAATGTATCCGATATCGCTTTAACAGCGCTTTGACTCTCATGACTAACTCTACGGGATCAAAAGGCTTCACTAAATAATCGTCGGTACCAAGTTGGAAACCCTTCACTTTATGAACAGACTCACTCTTCGCGGTCACCATCAACAGAGGGAGTTCTGGGTAATGCGATCGCAATTCACGGCACAGCTCCCAGCCATCCATCAACGGCATCATCACATCCAGCACGACCAAGTCAGCAGGAACGGATTCCATCTGTCTCAGCGCTTCTTGCCCATTGCTGGCTTCCACGACCGTTAGCCCTTCTCCTGCCAAATAAACGCGAATCAACTCTCGGATGTCCGCGTCATCATCAACAACCATAATGCGTGTCATCCAGGCACCGCCTTTCTCAAACCTTACTCCTATGGTAAATAAGCGATTGGGTCTTTAGAGCCCGCTTCTTCAAAACCTTTCAAACGCAATCGGCAGCTGTCACATTCACCACACGCTTCAGCTTTACCATTGTAACAAGACGTTGTCAGCTCATACGGAACACCGATTTTCAATCCTTCTTCTACGATCTTCGCTTTCGTCCAGTTGATCAATGGCGTTTCAATCGTGATCCCTTTGCCTTCTACACCCACTTTGGTAGCTAGCGCGATAACTTCTTCAACTTTATGAATAAATTCAGGTCGACAATCTGGATATCCGCTGTAATCTAGCGCATTCACCCCGATATAAATAGCACTAGAACCCGTTACTTCTGCATATGAAGTTGCAATAGAAAGAAATAACAGATTGCGTCCTGGTACATAAGTTACAGGAATTTCTTCCGTCTCAGGTGCATTCGTCACATTGGGAACAGCAATCGTATCGTCTGTCAGAGCACTCCCACCGAAATCCCGCAGGAAATCTAGCTTGATGATTTTGTGACGAGCCGCAACCCCATAATGCTCAGCAACTTGCTTGGCATTCTCAATTTCAATCTTATGACGCTGTCCATAGTCAAAAGAAATCGGGAACAAGTCGTAGCCCGCTTCCTTCGCTAGTCCCATACATGTTGTACTATCTAAACCACCGCTGAGAATAATGACGGCTCTCTTTGTGTTATCACTCATGTTAAGCACCTCTTTATTATAATTTGAAAATGGCACTGTACACATGGTGTACAATGCCTGCAGGCTAGACGCCTCGCATCGCTGGGTCCCAGATTATCTTATGCAACTGCATGTTCAGCTTCACCTTCGATAACCCTTCGGCTAGCATCAGGTCTACCAGCTTGCGCGGCGGCATCGTTTCCCACACGGGGCTGAACATCGGCAGCGCTTTGGTCGGATACTCCTGCAGTACGCTGACTGCTGTTTGAAAATCGAGATCGCTCCCGATGACGAACTTCAGCTCATCTTGCTCGCGCAGCAGCTCGAAATTGCTGTAGACCATCTGATCCATTTCCCCGGAATCAGGCAGCTTAAAGTCCATCACGTAGCGAACTTTCGGTGATGAGACTTGCGAGATGAATGGTGCTAAGTCAATCGCACCATTCGTTTCGATGTGCAGGTCGTCGACCTGCGCCAGTTCAGCGAGCGCTTCGATCAGCGCGAGCGATTTGTTGCCATACAGGAGCGGCTCACCACCTGTTAGGCATATATGTCGGGAGCGGAACGTCTGAACCTTGCTGATGATTTCAGCAATGGTCATGACGTTCTCGGCTTCCGCCGGTGGGTAGCTGTACGTGGTGTCGCACCACGAGCAGCGCAGGTTACAGCCAAAAAGACGGACGAAGATCGTCGGGAACCCGGCACGGGTTCCCTCCCCTTCAACCGTCTCGAAGATCTCAACCATAGGAATGCGGATATCACGCATTACAGATCCTCCTCCATCATCGAGCGTGTGATGGCAGCATAGCTGGTCGGCGTTTCCCAGAGGCGAATCTCGTCCAATGAAATGGCTGGATAGAGATTCTCATCGAGCAATGCTTGATGAATTTCTTCATAAATCCAAACCACCATATTCTCAGCCGTCGTGTTCATCGGCGGCAATACGTCGTTCAGATAGCGATGGTCCAAGCGATCAATCACGCGTTCTTTCGTAATTCGTTTGATATCTCCAAAATCAATTGCGATCCCTCGGCTATCTACTTTTCCCCGCATAATCACTTGCAGCTTATAAGTATGGCCATGTAGACTTTTACATTTTCCCTCATAACAATGCAGATGATGCGCACTGTCAAACGTAAATTCTTTGGAAATCAAAACGGATTTATGGTGATATTTCAATTGGTTCTCTTGGATGTCACGCCCCAATTCTTGCACATTTCTTGGGATTTCATAGCTCATTATTATCACCTCATATTTTCAAAAAAAACAGTACTCTAAATTATATCATAAATAGACAGTTTGTCACCTTACTAGGATGGCATGGAAGAATTTCGCTCTTTTTTGGGCAGCCAGTCTAAATGTCCACGGATTTCTTGCATCCGTTCATTCTCATCACGCAAGTCTGCTTCAATTAAAGCAATTAACCGCTCGATTTGGCCAACAACAGAATCAGGAAGTTCAACCTCTTCAAGTGATTTCACAATGTAGAGTAAGCATTGCAGAGTTTCCTCCATAAGACCCTTCTTTTTCGCTGTCAATACGACTTCGCTCAAAAAAACAAGGTGATTCAACTCTTTTTGCGTCAATTTCAAGAGGAACAACCCCTTTCTTTTTCCATTATCCAACATTTTACGACAACGGGAAAGACTCTCTTGACATCCGCAACTATAACATTTATGATTACAGTAATTTGTTACAAAGTTGTTTACAGTTCCTCAATCGATTACCAACAAGATACAGGCATGTTTTTCGATGGTTGAACAACAATATATAGAACTTATACTATCCTTGGAGGGATCCGTAATGAGCACACAAGTACAAAACGAAGTATTGAAAGTAATCGAAGAACGTCATTCCGTTAAGCAATATCAAGCTGGGCACAAACTGCCGCAAGCTGATCTAGAGCAAATTTTAACTTCCGCTTCCTTGGCTCCATCTGCTTGGGGTCTGCAACACTGGAAGTTCCTTGTTATCGATGACCAAGCACACAAAGAAAAATTGCTTCCAATCGCTTACGGGCAAAAGCAAATCGTTGAAAGCTCCGTTGTTATTGCTGTTCTAGGTGATCTTGAAGCAAACAAAAATGCGCAAGGCGTATTCGGTCCTGCAGTTGCTGGCGGCTTCCTTCCACAAGCTGTTATGGATACACTTGTAGCACAAATCGAAGGTGCGTACCAATACCCGCAAGTTGCTCGTGATGAAGCGATTCGTAACGCTTCCTTGGCAGCTATGAACTTGATGCTTGCTGCAAAATCACTTGGCTACGATACTTGCCCAATGGGTGGTTACGATGCTGGTAAATTTGTTGAAGAATTCAATGTTCCAGCGCGTTATGTACCTGTTATGTTGATCTCTGTAGGTCTAGCTGCAACGCCAGCACGTCCGTCTGGCCGTTTCTCCCTTGATCAAATCACAGTTTCCAACTCTTTCTAATTCGAATAAAATACACGAAAGGCATGACTCTCATTGATTGAGAGATCATGCCTTTTTTGTTTGCTTTAGTGAAATTGTTCAGTTTCAAACAAAATTTCGTCGATTAGCTTATTCCGGTACAGCATCGATAAATTGAACGTTTCGTATTCCTTCTCTTTATCTAACTCATCTAATAGTAGGGTGGCAATCAATTCACGATCATCCGAATCTCCAGGTTCACGGAAATCAATAAATCCTGTAAGTTGCCGCGAGCTGATATCTACCGTTGCCGTTCCGATCGGTAAACCGCCATAGGATTGTTGATAGATCTCATAAGTTAATGTATCCATATCATCCCTTACCAGAATGATGGAATAGTCATCGCTTGTTGGTATCCACATCTCATCTTCAGCTGGCATCTCATCCACCAAATCCAACATATCAATATGGGTTAATTCCACCGTATCGACAGTCTCCCCATTATAACTCATATGGAAGACGAACGAATCTGTTTGTTCTTCATTGAAATCTGCCACCATGAGTTCCGTAACAATATCCATCTCTTCATCAAAAGGATCGAATTTCCACATAATATCTCCGATTACTTCAGATCCATAGATATGCAGGGTGGCTTCCGCTATTAATTCGGCGTCTTTATCATACACATGATAGTCGACACTGCTCCTATTTTCGTTCACAATAACGAGTTCATATCCCTGTTCTTTCTTCCGCTCTTCCAGCATTTCCATCTGTTCCGGGGACAGTTCCGATTCCTGATCCTCCATGCTAACATCCGTGCGCCATGAGTAATCCAACTCATCATCATGTAAGAGATCTACACTCGATACATAATCCATTTGAAGCGTCGATGGTTGGACGGCATGTTCGGTCACAATGACAAAATCATAATCACTATAGCTAACCGTAACCTCACACTGGGCGATTCCAAGCGCATCAATCACATCTTGAATATAGGAATGAGCATAATCATAGACTGCTTGCTTATTCGCAATCGTGATGGATTGCTGCTCCAGATGAATCGCGCCTTTGAGACGATCCGATTCCCTGTAGACTAGCGTTAACGTACCGACAAACTCCCCATTGTACATAATATCGCAGACTTCGCCGCCTGCTGTTTTCAGGTCGGGTCTTAGCATAATATCGGCCACGACTTCGTCGCCTCCTCTACAGATCTTGTGTCATTCTTCTGTAGCATGCCCATTATCGACCAAAATATGAGTAATCAGGATATTCGTCTATACACTTGTGCCCCAACTTACATATCTTATCTTATAACACTCACCACGAAAGGAGGGAATGTCCATGTCAGCAGTAGGAACTTCTTCAGCAGCAGTTCTAGTCCTTTTTATCCTTCTTGTTATCATAACTAGCGCATTCGTTATTTAATTAATTAAGCGATAGGCAAAAAGACGATCATCAGCCCACTGAGGCATGGTGATCGTCTTTTTTATTGGGGCTATTCGTCTTGATTAAGCCTTTGCCGCTCTGTTTCAATGGCAGTTAACTTCGCAGTTAGGCTCTCAGCTGCACCTGGCTTGTCCTTGAGTTGCGAGAAAATCTGTTTTGCCCGTGCAAGCTTCCCTGAACGCATGGCTAACTCGCCAAGGGATGTTGCAGCCTTCCACTCGCCAATATGGTAATCCGCGCTAACGCTGCCGCGGTAATTGGGCAGACTGGACAAAGACTGCTTAATACTCGCTTCTGCTAATCGCAGAAGTTCATCAGCTTGTCTCATTCTTACTTGCGCGAGCAAATAATGCGCATCCGGGAAATCAGGTGTATGTGCTAACGCTTTGTGGCAATAAGCTTCCGCTTCCCCGTAGTTTTTGCGATGTAAATTGATTTGAATTTGGAGTCGATATATTTCCGCCATTCGGCCGAATAGAGGCATTGAGGCACCTAGGCGCTCAGCCTCAAGTAGAGCAGTTACCGCTTGCTCCTCTAGCCCCATTCCTAGCGATTCCCGACCATAAAATAGCCAGTGGCCTGGATTCTCAGGTTCTTCCTCAATCATAAGCTTAAGCAAACGAAGGTTCCGTTCTAGCTTTCCTTTGCTTTGAATCACAGTTGGATCATAGCCGTTATGATCCAGTCGGATTTTAACAGCTCTTCGATACGTATCGAGCTGGTAGACCCCTTTGTCAGTAGCAATTTGCTCATGAATGCGGCCATAGTACCGAAGTCCTCTTTGAGCAGGAAACATCCGCACTTGTGAGAAATCATGTTGAACGGTCCCATTTATTCGATTCAAATGCCAGACATGCAGGGCTGGAATGATGGGCAAATGGTCGAACACACCTGCAATCTCACGAATTGCCTGTACATCTTCCGGAATAAGCACCTCATCCGCATCAATCCAAATCACCCAGTCCGTTTGGACATGCTGTAAGCCGATGTTTCGCGCACTTCCAAAGTTGTCCTCCCATACGATCGGAACAACTCTCACCTTCGGATATTGCTGAGCAATCCTGCGGGTTTCATCTGTCGATGAATCCACTAGCAGGATTTCATCGACAGCTCCTTGCAGAGCAACGATACACTTCGCAATATCTGCGGCTTCGTTATGCGAAAGAATCGCCGCGGTTACGGTAACCTTGGGAACATCCAAGAGATCCTCGATGTCGGGTCTCGGCTCGCCTTGAGGCATCTTCTGCATCGCCTTATAGATGTTGTTGACCCATTTGGCTTGGGGATCCAGTAGCCAAGCGCGATCAAATACCCGCTTCGCAGCGCCTGCTTGCTTCTGTAGCAAAAGCGTTTCACCAAGCATCACCCAGAGCTGCGCTTCGAGAGGCTTGCTGCGGATGGCTTGGAGGAGCTCCGATTCGGCTTCTTGGGGTTTGTTCGCTTGGATGAGGGAGATGATGTGGTTAATTATTTCCATTATGGTTTAATAATCGGAATTATGTATAATCGGCTACCACTCTTAACACTACCTGCATCTGGGTCAATTGTTAACAATAGGCTAGTAGCAGCTCCTTCAGAAGAGAAATTGTCTACTGTCACTATATAAGAACCTGTATGCATCAAATACCCGTATGTCACCTGAGCAACGCTAGGAAAGCTAACGTACTCATTGAAATAATTCGTGAAATTTGACCAATATTCGTCAACTCCTTGATAACCTAGCAATTTAGTTAAATCGATGGATTGCGCAGTACCGATTGGTGCTGGTCGATCAATGACATTAAATATTAGATCATTTTGATACCAAACTATATCACTATTTTCATTATAAGCAGAATAAATCTTCAATCTCATTGATTCATCGGACTGAGTCCCAGCAACAAATGTAATTTTATTAGAATTGCCTGAATTATACACGATCGATGGATTAGTAGGAGTTGTATTCGGCAAAGTTGTTGTTGATACGTCTATAATGCTCTCCCCAAAATCAATCCAATTTTGCGTTTCAGGTTGTATGGTAAGACTGCTTAAACCCGCCGCATTCGAAGGGAATAAGTTAATCTCATGAGGTAAAGACTCTTTTAAGAAATCATTAAAAAGTTGAATATTTACAGGCTGCTCAGTAAATAAAGATTCATTTTCTTTAGCTATTAAATTCGTTATAGTAATTGGACCCATTACCATACCTGTTCCAAGTAAAGTTTTTACATCTGCATATGTCAAAGTGTTATCAGGTAAATAGACATGTGCCGTTCTAGCCACGTTGTCACTCGAAACATAATATTTAACATCGGCCTCATAATCAAGGTAGTGATCTGTTTTATCGTAGAAAAGTTCATTCAAATCCAATTCAGATGCTTTTGATATGTTGAAGATATGACCCGTACCCGATAAGAAATTAGCAATTTGGCTAGGGTTTAACTCTGAATTAAATACAGGTGCTTCATTAGCCGGGACATTAACCGTAAATGGCTCTGATTCAGTTACACCACCTTGTCCATCACGAGCTACTACTCGAAATGTACTTGCCCCTGGATAAACGGGATGTAACCTCCAGTCTGATCCACCCTCACTCTGGTTATATGCACTTACAACTGGTCCTTCTTGTTCGGTAGACATCCAAACAAGCGTTGTCGAAATTTCATCACCATCTGTATCCGTAAATAATTGATTCAAATCCCCCAATGCATAGTCTTCTGTTTCGAGTTCAATTGTTATATCATCAATTCTTCCGATTACACTAGGAGCATGATTCCCCAGTTTTGTTCCTGATGGTATAGCTCGACCAATCTTATTTAGAACAGTTTTCACACTATCCTGTGACGTGTAGTCATTAGGAAAGGAAGATATTTTTTTCACAGCATCCATGATATCAAATTTTCTCTCTGATGAAATCGTTGAATCTACTGTCACTTGGAAGGTATCTTCGAATTCTACACCGTCAGAATAAAAAAACACGGTAAATGTAGCAGTACCTGGAGCGACAGGTTTAATTTTCAAAAGCCCTTCTATCTCGTAACCTATTTCTATATCAGCAACATCAGGCTCATTACTATGTATGATAAATTGTGAATAATCGAAAGGACTCGTTCCATAAATCGAATTAAGATCAATGACATCCGTTTGACCTACAAGTGGAACAATAGTATCTCCAAGTTTATCAATTAATACGGGGTCTGGCTTGGGCGAGTACTCAGCATAGGTAACAGGTGAAGCATCCAACAAAAATGGTACTGATAGTAGAGCAGTACTAAGGATTACCGCAGCAGTCTTTTCTTTCTTCGTAATGCGTTTACTTTGATTCTTCATTCCGATTTCACACCACCATCATCTATTAGTCTTTCTCTCATTCTATCATACGAAATATGCCCGAAAAACCCCTTAAACGACAAAAAACCTCAATTTACGAGGTTTTTTGGCCGATTTCTTATTAAAAACAGTACTTTCGTATGGCTTTATGTACACCTTCATCATTATTGGATGATGTCACGGCATCTGCTGCCACTTTCACAGCATCTGGTGAATTCTCAACAGCAATTCCCAATCCTGCGAAATCCATCATTTCCAAATCATTGTAGTAGTTGCCAATCGCCATAATTTCTGGGGCTTCAATCTCCAAAGTAGCTGCCAACGCCTTCAGAGCGTTCCCCTTATTTGCCACGGGATTCATCACATCTATGAACAAATCTCCACTGCGAATCATCCTCAAATTGCCATACAACTTCTGATCTTCCCAGTCCAATTGAACACGATCCAACACGTCCGGTTGCGCAAAAAGCGTAAATTTAACGATCGGCACGCCGAGCTCTGAAACGGAGGTAACGAGTTTAGGGTTGATGAGGAATTTTTGATACATCAGTTTCTCATACTCACCTACACGTTCGATATACATATTAAAAGCCGTACACACATCGAAGTGAATCCCTTCTCGGCGAGTATAAGCCAACATACTTTCGATTTCGCTAATTTCAAAAGAAAACTCATTTACCAATGATTGTCCTCGCTCATCCGCATGAACGGTTACTGCGCCATTGTGGGTAATCATCGTTCCTTCCAGGCCCAGCTGCTCCAGGATCGGCAATGTACTTGCTGGTGCTCTCCCTGTGCACAAAACAATATGACAACCTTGATCATGAACCTCCTGTATCGTTTCAATCGTTTGATCCGTTAATTCGTGGTGATCGTTAAGCAGTGTGCCATCTACGTCTAGGGCGATTAATCGATAATTCAAGGTATTCTCTCCTCACTCTTGTCTTATCGACTCATTGTACCATAGGTGCAATAGCAGTTCATCGATTTTACAATAACAATAACGACTTCCTTAGATTCAATCTCCATTACTGCACCCGATGAACTCCAACTGATTGCCCAGCATTCCCAATGATTTCAATTGGAATATCTTCCTTTCTAACAACACCATTCCCATACCTAATTTGAAAATGAATCGTCTGTGCGCCTCGAGGTAATCCTTCCGTTAGCGATTGGAATCGGCTATTAAATAGTTCGCCACTGAATCTAGTGGAATCACTGGACTCTGGTTCTAATTTTGTAGAAACAGATAAAGTCTTACCATCCAATCCAATCGTATCCATCCAAGCGATGACTTCGTCAACTGGGGCGGCTGCACTCTGACTCTTCACAACAAATATTTCCCCAGCATAAAATTGTTTCGGATTTACTTGTGTTTGGTGCCCTTTCTGATTATGAATAATCAACCAATTGTCCGTGTAAGTCACAACAGAACTGATAGTCAAAGGCACCGCGGTAATCGTTTTGACGACCGTTGATGTTAGGAACCCATCCGTAGCAGTGAGTGTAACGAGATAATTACCGGGATCAGTGAACTTTTGCACAAAATTTGATGTTGTAAAAGTCTTTGTAACCCCATCAGGCCCCTGAACGGTCCATAAATACGTAAGCATATCGCCATCAGGATCTGTCGAAGCATTCATGCTTCGTACTTCATCACCTTCCCAAACTGGCTTAGGATTCCAATCGAAACTAGCGACAGGTGGTCGGTTGATGTAAAGCCAAGTTTGTGGTGAATAGTCAGACCAGATGACACCATCGAATACCCTTACACGCACTCTTAATTTTTGGCCAGCTGGTAAATCGGCATTTACTGTCCAGCTACCCGTTGTTGAAGATGTGCCTTGGTAGTACTGGCCTGAATCTACAATCAGGGTATCGTTTGCTTCATTCGTGATTTGTATTTGAAAATACGTAAACGTTGTGCCTAGATCGGGGTCTGTTTGATTCCATTGCAGCGTTGGCCGCAAGGTAGTATAACGTGTTGGCGCAGCTTGTGTACCGTCGGGATCCAACATCGTTGCAGTTGGTGGACGGTTTGTAATAAGCCACCCTATGTTTGACCATGCAGACCAAGCCATTCCATCGGATACCCTTACTTGAACTTGGTACTTCTGTCCTTGTGCTAATGCTTGTGAAGTTATCCACTCCTGTGTAGTTGCAGGTGTTCCTTGTGGTTTTATCCCACTATCAACAAAAACATTTCCTAATTCATCCCTAATGACGACTTGGAAAGCGGCAAACGTTGTCCCTGCATCGGGATCCGTTTGATTCCATGTATTCGTAGGCTGCTCCGTATTCACGTGACTAGGATTGGCCTGGGTACCATTTGGGAATGTAAGCACTGCAACAGGTGGTTGATTCGGCAACGGAATCGTAATGTTGATCGTTTGTTCCACCCACTCGGACCATGCGCCGTATTCGTCAGCAACTGCAGCTCTAACCGTATATAGCCCTGTTTCAGTAGGTCGCGTAAGCTTTCCAAGCTGAGTTACACCACTAGGTGTTGTATAGCTGTACCTATTGTTAAAAACACCTCTCGTCGTCTGATAATTTCTCCCAGTCGCTTCAGTTGAATAATTTGCCGAGCTAAGCCAGCGATCGGGGTCGTAGCCAGTTTCTGTCCATTGAATCGTATGATCTGCATTCTCGGCAATCGTAAATTGTGCTATTGGTCTTCTGTGAACCAGGATTGAATGAATTGCGGGATCGGACATTTTCTGAAACATGGCAAAGACAGGTGATGGATACTTAAATCCAACTGGTGCAGGATCATCCGGTTCTTGGAATTCAACCTTGAATACCCCTACTTTAGAAATACTAGGACTTGGCGATTGAATAACAATGCCATTATAGCTATTAGTTCCTACAGGATCGGATGCGCCATCCCCTGCATTAAGAAATTTATAAGGTTCCATATTCGTAAATTTCCATGTTGCTAGATTAGGAATAGCAGGATCGTTCTCAGGATCCAAATAACTTGTGCTATAGGTAATTGGCATACCAACAATGGCTTGATTGGCAACTGCCGTATCACTATTCTCATAGATCATAGCATTGAAATCTTTCAGTTCTACATACGGGGATTCTGAGTAAAGTCCGTAGGATCCTGCAACCGCAAATGTATCATCGTAAGCATCAATAATTGGAATTCCAGATGCGTAGACGATTATGTGATTAGCTCTTACCTTAGCTTTGATATCTGTGTACACCCCGATCTTCGAATTATAAGTTTTGCTCATAATCGTAGATGAAACACCATCAACAATTTTTGTCAACTTGATGAGATTGGGTGTCATTTCTACTCTGTACATATTCTTGTTATTTTGCACTCTAAATCCGATACCTGCTGTCACGCTGTCACTATACGTATTCAGATTGAATTTGGTTTTAACACTAATATCACCGTTATAAAAACTAGCATCATTATTGGATAGGAAACCGTAACTACTACTTTCCTCTGCGTTGTTTACATCTGTTTTCACAGATAATATTGTTTCTTTCCTTGTCTGAGAGCTTCCGTAATCATAGTATCCTTGATACACTACTTTGATTGTGCCATCCTCTGTCAGGTTAATGCTCTTTATACCATGTGTGTTAACTCCATTTCCTGAATCCGAGTAATTTGTATAAGCCAATCCAGTTGGTATATCCACTTCTTTCGAACCTGTTCTCATATCGTAGACCAAGATGTTCGTTTCACCGTTGCCAATAATTAATTTTCCGTCCGAAGATATAGTAGCCTTTGGAGTAGGATTTCTATATTGAATGTCACCATCATCTGGCCAATATTGAATTAAGTATTCGTATGTTTTCACCCGTTCTATGGTCGTAGTTTGATCCGTTCCTAGGTCGTAGAACATCAAATCCCAAAAACCATTCTTACCAACAGTGGTGTAATAGCCAGGCTCTACCGTCTGTTTGATATAAGCAATCCGATTATTAAAAGCACCTAAGTAGTAAATTAAATTATTATGGGGATCAGAAGCATTCCCACCACCTACTAAATCTAACAAAACAGAACCAGTGTTTGCATTTAAAAGATACTTTTTTGCACCATATCTAATAACAATTCTAGAATCATTATCGGATATGTAATCTATACTGATGTTTTGCATCAAATTTGCAATGGGATTGCTATATTCCCAAATCACTACTCCACTACTGTTGTATTTTACCAAGTTACAAGAAGTTGAGTAATTATCATAATAGCCCCAGTAACACTTATTCTTGTAGACGTTACCGCTCGAATCCTTATTAATACCCGAGCTAATCTGAGTGGTTCCACGCTGCACGACATAACCGTCCCAATCTAAGCCCCAATTCACTGCGTCCATGAGTACCCCATCTGTCACTTTAGGGTTTGGAGAATTAAACATTGCTGGATAGGTAGTTGGTTCTGGTGGTGGACAAGTTGGAGAATCAGACCATGCAGTTCCACATGTTAACGTTTTGGTATCCGTATATGCGGGAGTTATATTTTGGTTGTTAGGGTTTTTGGTGAAATTCAAGATGTCCGTAATTCTAGTTACAAGCTCATTATACGTACTATTTTGCCAGTAGGAGTTATAACCCCCTTGTCTTTGAAATATCATATCCGAATTAGATTCCATCTTGTAAGAATAAACTAATTTCGGTATTACTTCCTCTCCCCAACCGCCATTGTTTGAAAAAACAGGCCCGTTAGCAACCGTCGATCCATAAGCAATTGAAGGATTGTCTTCATTATAAAAGTAATTGGCATCACTAGAATTTTGGCCTGATCTCCAAAGGTGCCTAGCGAACCTATTTTCTTTGTTAAAACTAGCATAATAACCATTAAGCGTACCTGTATTACCACAATCACCACAATAGCCTTTATCCGTCGAGAACCATTTTGTTACCACGTTTGAACTAGTGATTGATTTGTATGGCTCGTAATTCGTTACATTTCTCGTACTGATTGAGTTATCGTTTGAATTATAATCATACAGTTTTGGTGCTGTTACGCTTGAGGGAGAAGAGGCTGTCCATGTTGCTGAATTAACGATTGTATCGGCTGTTGGTGTAACAGTAGTTATGTTGGCAGGCTCCGGTTGGACACCAAAAGCTGAGAAATCTACTTCGGGCATTTGGTTGACCACTTCAAATGGAAAATCTTTATCCGTTGATTTCTTAAGACCAAGACCTTCTTTTAAATGTATGTGAACATTACAAGTTTTTGCCACCTGAGTAGGTGTAAAGGTAAAGTTCCCTCCACCATCAGGGGTAATATTAATTAGGGTATCATCAGCTAAAGATCCATTATTATTGTTATCGCAAGCTAAAGTAATTGCGCGCTCCGCAATTGGATCGCTGTCTGGGCTAAATGACTTATCTTGAAATGAAATAGGAACATTTCTTATTCCGATATCGTTATAGTCTAATTTTGCCACAGGTGGTAAGTCTTCTAAGACATTCAAAATAGAATGTGCTGTGCTAAGTGACCGTAATCCTGCGCTATCTGTTACATCCAGCTGAATGTCGTAATCACCAAAATCTGGATATATAGGCAGCTTAGTTCCATGCCAATCACAACTTGATATGGATCTTGACTTATAAGGAGTGTAACTATTCGCACAGCTAATATCTGGCGTAAACGATCTGCCTTCAACTACCTTTGGCGGTAATGTAATGATTGGGACTGGGTTCGGAGGTACAACGTTCATAGTTGCCGAAGTTTGCGATTGATTACCACATTTATCCGTTGCCGTTACCTTGATACTGTGCGTTCCTAGTACATTAGCGAGAAAATTTATCTTCCAACCGTCAGGCTCGTGATCCCATAAACCATAATCGGCTTTAAGTTGTTTTACCCATGCGCTAGAGCTACCATCGAAATCCCACGTTAAAAAGTATGGATCTCCGTCCGGGTCATAAGGCTCATCGTGATCATCTGGAAGCATAGCTGGCTTCTGAATGACTCGCAGCCAAACGCGTTCATCTACTGCAAACATACTCTCGGGAATAATGCTTCCACTGTCATAAGCATTAAACCAACCAACACGTACGACCGGTGGGCTATTTGCTCCTGCACAAGATGCTGGCGAAACTATTTGAAATGTTTTTGGCCCTGCATTAGCTTCTCCCCCACATGTGGACGTAACTTTAAGCGAGACACTAACAGTTCCGATTGTCATCCAACCTGGGTCAGGTGGTAATCCTCCAACATTAAAAGAAAAAGCACTGGTATTTGAATACACTTTCGAGTTTCCATTTTGCGAGACCGTATAGGCGACTTGCTTAATGGCACAACCCTCGCCACCCATAACAGAAATTCCATCGGCTATAACTCCGTTGTAACTCCCGAATTCAATTGAGGGTTTTTCGATTTTAAAATTGGCTGTAATGACTTCAGCTGGAGGGGATACCGTGCAAGAAGATTGGGGTGTGATTGTAAGGGTTTTGGTGTTGTCGGAGGTGTTCGATTCACCTGAGATAGGATCAATAAGGATAGAGATTCCGTATGGGGAAGTACTTGAGAAGGATTTGATGAAAGTGCCTGTTTTTTGCTGACCGGCGTTGATACCTGAGTAGTTAAAGGTCTGGAATGTTGTGCCATCGATTAAAACTTTTACGTTGAAGGGAGTTGTTATATCTGTTCCGCCTGTATTTGTAAATGAAAAGTGGAAATTTGTTGACTTGTTTGCTTCAATACATTGGCCGTCCTCGTCTAGAATGATGTTGCCTAAGTTAGGTGGGCCTGTTGAGGTTTCATAGGTGATTTTTATGTGGTCTGGGTATTTGTAAGTGTTGGATTTTAGGTTGACTTTAAAGGCGGCGTAGTAGACCATGACTTTTGCGCCGGGAAGTCCGAGTTGTTTGGTATAGTCCGATTCGTAGTTTAGATCTTGGGTGTAAAAGACTTCGTATCTGTCTGAAGTAATACCCTTTGTTTCAATATAATGGGTTTTAGCTGCAACTGTTACACCATCAGGTACACCATCGGGGCCAGACACAGAAGTATTAATAATCTCTGCATCGGCTGTAATATCTGATGCGTTTACTACACTTGATGGTAAGATGGTTCCGCTTGCTACCATTTTATAGTCCTTTTTTCTATCGGCTGAAAGAGATAGACCAGCACCGACACAATTAGGACTTTTAGGCATCATGGATCCATAAACATTTTCTGAATAATCTCTTCCTGAGAAGGGTGAACAACCTAGAGCACCATCTTGATACCAGTCAAGTGTTTTTCCTGAGCTACCAGGAGCATAGCGATACCAAGCGAAATATCCTTTCGCAGAATCATTGTCTTTAGATTCAACGGCAACGGACTGTCCTTGAAAATTTATTCCAGATGTACTCCAACTGGATAAACCAACAGCTGAATCTACTGTCTTAATTAGTTGACCATCTTGAAAGAAAAAAATTTCTTTGATCACTTTACCGGTAGGCGCTGAGATTGTAAAAGGATTGGTATTAGCTGTCTTGGCATCACTATAAACGGCCTGATACCCCATTGTAGAATTTGTAGAATAGGTCATATCTCTACTTTCGTCTGCTGCCGCTGCATTAGCGAAAGGCCATAAAATATCTATATATTGTATAGGGGCAAGTTGAATTATTAGTATAAATAACATTAATTTACTTATTCGTTTTTTTTGCAGGTGCATTGTGCAGCACCTCACTTTCTAGATGTGTGTATCATTTTTTTGGTATTAGACTATAGAAAATGGTCTTGTTATAATCAGGTGCTGGTGGAATGGCTGGAGCACTTAATGAAAATCCAGCATATGTATCAGTTGTAACACCTCTTTTAGGAATTATTAGTGCTGAAATATCCCCTAATTTATTAATAAACAAATGAGTAGGAGTATTTAATTCTCCATCAATCATTAGTTGAGGGTCACCATTCTTAAAACCGTAAAAACTATATGTTGGTTGAGGGTTGTCTTTATAAATGGATTGATCTTTGTTGTAATCTACATGCCCCTTGAAATAAAGTACGTAGCTGTTCATGTATCCATCTTTTACATATTTGCTAGTTTTTACGGTCATACCATTATGCCATTTTAAATTACTTATATCGCCTAAAAGTCCTAGATTGGGATCGTTTGGATCTTCGAGATCGATTGCAATGATTTGATCTATAGTCCCCTTATACTGTCCATCACCAGTCTCAAGTGTAAGATTAGCCGGATTCCACTTTTCAATCTGTTCCCCTCCGAAAATATGTGGCATAACCGTAAATATATTCGTGTGTTTCAATGCCAATTCAGCATTTCCAACGGCATACTTATCAATCTCTAGCGTTCCTCCTTGATTCACTTTAAGAATTCGTTCAATGATAGTTACAGATTGAGCACGCGTAGTGGAGTTGTCTGGTTCTAAGGCTCCCTTTGCTAACCCTTGGATAAGTCCTATTTTTGCTGCGTTATACATGACCGAATCATTATCTATTTGAATCGCTTTATTCTGTAAAGTCACATCAGTTGCACGCAGTGAAATACGGGACATTTCCAACCGTGAAATGGGTTCATTCATATCATTTATCGAGAAATCGGATTCTCTAAGAATTCCTTTGTTTATCGCGGCAGTCAGGAAAGGAGATGACCAGTCCACCACTGTTGACACACTTTTAACAGGTTCCTTAATCGCCGTTACAACCATTTTCACAAACTCAGCTCGAGAAACATTATTTTCGGGCTTAAATGTTGCATCCTCATACCCGTCAATATAACCTTTTTTTATAGCACCTTCGATTGCAGACATAGCCCAGTGGTCTGAAACATCTTTTAATTTGATGGTAGTGACTGTACTTGCGGTTGGTAAGGGTGACTCAGAAGCTGAGGTCGAGGATTGGCAGGCTGTGAATAAAAATAAACTAGAAAGCAGTATACATGTTTTTTTCATATTAAACTCCCCCTGTTTCTATATAACCAATTATTGGTAGTATCTCATTTCATAAATGTAAATGTCTACCTATTTTCGACATATTTTCTCTGAAAATAGCAAAACCGCCTAGCATTGCTAAAAATCAGCAATAACTAGGCGGTTCTTCCGCACCAATACATTTCACTATCAAGAAAATACCATAATTTAGTACATTTGTATAGTTAATTTTGGTTCTCGTTAGCATTTCGTAAAGCCATGAGCTCATCAGAGCTTAATTCTCTGACTTGACCCAGGCCTAAAGCAGGATCTAGTCCCAGTGGGCCCATTGAAATTCTTTTTAGAAAAACGACTTGCTTGTCGACGGCCTGGAACATGCGTTTCACCTGATGAAACTTACCTTCCATAATGGTCAGTTCAATTTCAGAAGGGATTCCCTCTACTTCATTGCCGGACTTTAAAATTTTCAAATCACCAGGCAACGTCTCATATCCATCATCTAGAGTTACACCTTGCGCAAATGCTTCGCGATCTGCATCATTCACTTCCCACTCCACTTTAGCGAAGTAGGTTTTTGGAACGTGTTTGCGAGGTGAAAGCAGGTTATGGGCTAGCTTGCCATCGTTGGTTAGCAACAGGAAGCCCTCTGTATCCTTGTCCAAACGGCCTACAGGGAACACCTCGAACGGCGCATATTCCTCGTCCAAAAGATCCACTACCGTGCGATCCCGATTATCTTCGGTTGCTGAGACAACCCCTTGTGGTTTGTTCATCATTAGATAAACAAATTCACGGTAAGTCACCACTTCACCATTTACGGTAATGGTGTCCTTGTCGGGATTCACCTGCATCCCGCTGTCCTTGACCTTCACACCGTTAACATGAATGGCGCCTTCTTTGGCGAGGCGCTTAAGTTCAGAACGTGTGCCCACGCCTACATGGGCGAGTATTTTATCGAGTCGTTGTGTTTGTTTCATGACCGTTAGGTCCACCTCCAGCCGGGCGGATATTCGTTCTTCAGCATCCCGTCGAGCCATTTGCCCCAGCCGACGGGATGATCGTCAATGCAGACTAGGCAGTAGCCTTTGGCTGCCTTCGTCTCTTTCGGATCGCGGAGTA
Organism: Paenibacillus sp. J22FR83; assembly: GCF_059691955.1. Classification (NCBI taxonomy): domain Bacteria; kingdom Bacillati; phylum Bacillota; class Bacilli; order Caryophanales; family Paenibacillaceae; genus Paenibacillus; species Paenibacillus sp. J22FR83. The sequence goes on along the minus strand of NZ_JCAUAM010000025.1, from coordinate 35,148 downwards.
TCTCGCTCTCCGCGACTTCGAGCGTCTCGCCCTTCAAGTACCGAAGGGCTCGCTCGTCGCTCGAAGCCAAGCTCAGCGCTCGCTTGGCCTCGCGCAACCGCAGTCCCATGGCTAGCGCATGGGACGGTTCAAATCGGCCGCGGTGCAGCGCGCCGATGTACCAACCCGGCCGCACGACTTTCAGTCCGTGCAGCTCGGGCAAGCCCGCCGGCGACGCATACGCGTGCTCGCCGTAACAGACCATCCGCCTCATGGCGAAAGGCTCGCTGCGCAGCAGCTCACCGGAGAACGCCTCCAGCGGCTCCAAGCTCACCCCCGTGCTAGGCGGTGCCTCAGCACGTCCCTTCCCCCGTAGCGCGGGACGGCCGCTACGCTTCCCAGCTGCCGCCACAAACCCGGCAGCCCCCTCACTTGCACTTGTATTTGCTCTCTCCCCCACATTCCCCAAAACCGCCAAAAAATGCCCCTCACCCCGCAACTTATGCGGCCACAACCTCGCCGTCCCCGCCACTGCTTTCTTCGCTTCCTTACTATAGCCGTCGGCCTCACACCACGGTGCTCTTAACCAATCCGGCCGCCCAGGACTGAATCCCTTAATAGGTACGACATCAAACGCAGGATGCTTGTCCAAAAACTCAGCAATCTGTGCCTCATTCTCCTCCGGTGAGAACGTACAGGTCGAGTACACGATCCTGCCCCCAGGCGCCAACATCACTGCTGCTTGCGCTAACAGCTCACGCTGCATCGCAGCAAATTCTTGAACAGAATGACGTTCCCATTGTCCCATCATTTCTTCTTCCTTACGGAACATACCTTCACCCGAACAAGGCGCATCAATCAAAATTTTATCAAAATAACCTTGGAAAACAGTCAACATCCGCTCCGGTTTTTCGTTCAAAACAACGGCATTTCGCACGCCAAGCAGCTCGAGATTTTTAACCAAGGCTTTAACCCGATCCGAATGGATATCGTTGACAACTAACACACCTTCACCTTGCAGCTTCGCGGCAATCTGTGTGGATTTCCCACCTGGGGCTGCACACAAATCCAGAACCCGCTCCCCGGGTTTTACCTCAAGCAACTCCACCGGTGCCATCGCACTCGGCTCTTGGATATAGTAAAGTCCCGCATGATAATACGGGTGCTTTCCTGGCCGTTCTCCCTCTTGATAATAAAAGCCATCTGGCACCCAAGGTATCGCCGTCAATTGAAATGGACTATTCTCCATGAATTCAGCCCGTTCCACCTTACCAGTATTGACTCGTAATCCATAAACTCTTGGCTCATCATAAGAAGCGAGAAACTGCTCAAACTCCTCATCACCTAATAAATCAATCATCTTTTCCCTAAAAAGGGGTGGTAGCTGCTTCGCCATTCGACATCTTCGCTTTCTATATAAAATCCCAAATGATCAGACTTTTTGTTATTTCTCTGTACAGTGTAACGGTATTATAGCTGAGTTGTCACGAAACAGCCAATATTTTTACGAAATCCTACAGGATATGCTATACTTTTTATAGAAGATAGTAGAAAGTACACATTATATAAAGAGGTGCATACATGAAGAAGTTGCTTATTTATTTAGGCATAGTGGTCATTTTATTCGGTGGGTTATACTTTGTTAATCAGCAATCTACCAAATCTTCGGATAAAGCGAATGCAGGTAATCCGTATGGTGTTGCCGCATCCAAGCTTAATCCAGAGACTGTGAAACAATTAAACGATCCTAACTACCAGAACTTAATTTTACCAGCAGATTTAGATGCAAGATTAAAGAACAAAGAAACCTTCTTCCAATACTATTATGCGTCAACTTGCCCACATTGCAAAGTAACGACGCCAGTTCTAGTTCCCATTCAAAAAGAGCTTAATCTTGATGTTAAGCAATTCAATTTGGAAGAGTTCAAAGATGGATGGAACAAGTACAAGATCGAATCCACACCTACTTTGGTTTATTACAAAAACGGCGTAGAAGTAGATCGCATTGTTGGCGGAGTTCCTGAAGCTGGATCTACAGCCGGCAATACGCCTGAAGTGTTCAAAGCCTTTTTCAATAAGTATAAAGGTTAATGCCATTAATTAATTCACTTACAAAAGGACTTCTTCACCATTGGTGAGAAGTCCTTTCTCTTTACTCATGCTCACTACTTAGCGGTGGATCTAATCTCAATCCCTCTAGAAGATCTTCAAGCTCTTGATCCACAATCTTAATATCCAAATCATAAGGGAGAAAAGGTTCCTCTTTCAAATTCAACAGCTTCCCTAGATAAATCTTGCTCTCCTTCACTAATAAACCAAGATCGATGCCTAGTGTATGATCCGGATAAGGAGCCAGCTTGTCTAGCCCTGCACTAAAAAGTTTAATAGAACCGTTCGGATTGCCGTTCCCATGATGATAAAGGCCTACTGCAATTTGCAGCAGACCTTGGTATAACGGATTTCGACCTTCTTCCAGCCAAAGCTCTTCCATCACTTCATGACATTCGAAATAATCCCGCTGATCGTTAAAATAGTACAGAAAAGCGACATACAATCGGTCATATCCGCTCATAGATTAGCTATTATCTCCTTTTTTGGCCCTAGCAATGGCTGCCTCGATATCTGCAGATAAATCGCTAAGCCCTTCTTCTGTCTCCCAAATTTCGTTGAAACGCAATTGGAATTGGGCAGCTTCGCGTACGCGATGATAGAAATAAAGCTCTTGAATGTTGCTTAGCACCCGGTTGACTAGATTGGAATTATCCTCAAACATCCGTTGCGAAGCCATAATCTCGCCGCGAATACTCGACATTTCCTGATCCAGCAGATACGCTGCTTCTGCCGCTTTACTTAATCGTGCACGTACTTTATCAGGTAATTGCTCTTTGTATTTATAATTCAGGGAATGCTCAATCGTCGCCCAAAAGTTCATAGCTAGAGTCCGAATCTGAACTTCCGCTAGTATTTTCTTCATCCCGAGAGCTGTTTGAACGGGATATTCTATAATGATATGAAAACTTCGATATCCGCTTGGCTTTTTATTCGTAATGTAATCCTTCTCATACACCACACTCATATCTTGTCTGTTGCGTATAAGTTCAGCAAGTACTTCGGTATCTTCTACGAATTGACACATGATACGAATACCAGCGATATCTTCAATGCCTGACTCTAATTGATCCATCGGTACGCTCAAACGCTTCGCCTTCTCAAGCACGCTTGATATTTTCTTTACACGTCCCGTTACAAATTCAATTGGTGCGTATTCTTCACGACTTTTGAGCTCTCCACGTAATGTTTTGAACTTTACTTTCAACTCTTCCACTGCTTGCTCATAAGGCAGTAAAAATTTCTTCCAGTCTCGTCCATCCATCCATGTATCCTCCATCCTGAATGAAACTAGTGCGAATCTACGCCTATTGCCTGGGAAATATGTGTGAATCCATCCCTCTTTAACAGTTCTTGCAGCCCTTTATTTATCTGGCCTAACAAGCCCGGTCCCTCGTAGATTAATGCTGTATATACCTCAACAAGGCTTGCTCCTGCACGGATTTTGTCATACGCATCCTGCGCAGTGAAAATCCCCCCAGCCCCAATAATCGGCAACTTGCCTTCGGTTAATTGATACACGCGTCGAATTACATCTGTTGAACGCTGGGTGAGTGGCAATCCACTAAGCCCGCCAGCTTGTTCGCGATTTGCATGTCGCAATCCTTCTCTACTGAGCGTTGTATTGGTAGCGATGATACCCGATATTCCGCTTTCCTTAATGATTTGAACAGTAAGAACGAGCTCATCATCCGATAAATCTGGTGCAATTTTGACAAGTACCGGTTTCGCGGCACCGCCGTGCTTCTTATGTTGTACTTGCATCTCATCACGAACTGTAGACAACAATCGTTTCAAATCATCGCCATGTTGTAAATTACGCAAATCAGGTGTATTTGGTGAGCTTATGTTAACAACAAAGAAGTCTCCATATGTATATAACGCTTCGATACAAGCACGGTAATCTTCTTCCGCCTGCTCGTTCGGCGTAGATTTATTTTTACCTATATTCACGGCAACTGGAATCGCACGTTTTCCTGTCTTCTTCAGGTTGTCTGCCATCTCAGCAGTACCTACATTATTGAAACCCATTCGATTAATAAGTGCTTTGTCTTCTGGTAAACGGAACAAACGGGGAAGTTCATTACCTGGTTGTGGCTTGGGTGTAATCGTACCGACTTCCATAAAGCCAAAACCCAATTGTGAGAATCCTTTGACCGCTTTCGCGTTTTTATCTAACCCTGCAGCAAGGCCAACTGGGTTGCCGAAGTGCAATCCCCATAACTCCTGTGTTAATTGTGGTGATTCTGCGACCCCATACATGGATTTAAGCAGTTGCTTGCCACCAGGCAGATTCCCAAGGGTACTGAGTCCGTCAATCGTTAAATGATGCGCCTTCTCCGGATCCATTCGGAACAAAACGGGCTTGGCTATTTTCTTATAAAGCATGTCCTATGCACTCCGTTCTCTAAGTACTCTATCAGTCAGTTTAGCTGACATTGTAGAAATATGCAATCCACCGCTGACCTTAAACCGTCTATTCACACAAAAAATCCCTGCTCCACAAAGGTTGCAAGGGAATACTCTCAGCTTATTTATTTCACTTAAACTTCTGTACGTTGCAGCAAGCGCTCCAAATGCATCGTCAAGTAGCCGGTCTCATCGTCAGGTACTTCTAATTGCAGTGAATCACTTAATAGTAGGGATAATACCTTTGCCTTCACGTAGGTATCGCCGTATTCTTCTTTAATTTTGGAAAGCAGTGAATTTTGCAGTGTTTTCTTCGACTTAACCCGTTCAATGACACCTTTTAAATGGGAGATAAAACGAAGGGTCGAGAACGAATCATCGAAATTAAAGCCAAGTTCCTTCGCAGATTCGATTGTTTGTGAGACCACTCTGACAACCGCAAGAGAATCCGATGCTTGCTCTTTCTTACGGGCACTGTTGAAATGCATCGTCAAGAAAGCAACCTCATCCTCCGGTAATTTCACATCCAAATGTTCATTCAAGAACTCAACAGCCTTCTTAGCAACTTTATATTCCTCAGGGTACATGTAACCAATTTCGTAGGCAAAAGGGTTCGTGATAAAGATTCCGCGCTTCTGCCGCTCCACCGCAAAATTAATATGATCAACAAGCGATGCGTGGATCGTTTCCGAGAAATCGCCTTCCAGCATGCTTTGTGCGTAAGCAATCACTTCTTCGGTAATCCCGATGATTTTCACGTCGACGGCGTTTAGGATTTGTTCATAGTTCTTCAATACTTCTGATGTATGCAAAAGGAACTCTTGCGTGATTTCACCTTCACTAATCATCATACCTGGCGTTTTCTTGAATCCAATCCCCTTACCGAATGCAATGGAATTTTTCCCCGAGCTTAAATGCGCCATCACCACGTTATGGGATAGCACATGTATGATCGTCCGTTCAATCATAAGACACCTCCCAATTTACAGTTTCGGGGTCCCCGCAAAGCAGCCGGAATAGACTTCGAAGGCATACGTCTCTTTGTGGGGTATATTTAGGCTTGTCCTGATTATTTCTCATTTTGTACCTAGCAAAGGTTTGATGCTTTCACGAAGTTGTTCCGATTCCGTCCCAAACACGACGTGTACATTACCTTTTCCTAACCGAATGACACCAATCGCACCTAATTCCTTAAGCTCGTTATCTTGTACAAGTACTTCATCTTTAACGAGAAGGCGCAATCGCGTAATACAAGCATCGATGGATATAATATTGGAAGCTCCACCGATATGTGTAAGAACTCGTGTTGGTCGATCCACCAGAGGACGCTTTTCTTCAACTGCTTCTATCTCAACATGTTGCTCCACGTCATCCTTACTTGATACTTTCATCGGAAAGAAGTGTAGATACGCGCGGAAGGTAGTAAAATATATAATAAAGTAGACAGCGCCAATGAGTATGATCCAATATGGATTCGTCGCTAAGTGCCAATTTAGTACAAAATCAATAAATCCTGCAGAGAAACCAAAGCCCATTTTCACTTGAAGGATATTCATAACAAGCATCGAGAAGCCCGTAAGAACAGCATGAATGACATAAAGACCAGGCGCTACGAACATAAAAGCAAATTCAATTGGCTCTGTGATGCCTGTCAGGAAACTTGTCAGTGCAGCTGTTAACATCACGGGGGCTACAAATTTCCTTGTAGATGACGAAGTACTTCGTACGACAGCAAGTGCTGCTGCTGGAAGCCCGAACATGATCACAGGATAGAAACCTGTCGTGAACATCCCGGCTGTAGGATCCCCTGCGAAGAAGCGAGAAATATCCCCATGTACCATTTTGCCTGCTGGTGTTACGAAATCCCCGATTTGAAACCAAGCGATATTATTAATCACATGATGTAGACCTGTAGGAATAAGCAACCGATTCATGACGCCATAGATGAAAACCCCAATGTTCCCATTATCAACAACCCATAAACCTATTTCACTTATACCTTGCTGAACAGGAGGCCAGATGAGCCCAACAACTACACCTAGAAAAACCATTACGAGGGATGTTAGAAGTGGAACAAACCGTTTCCCGCCGAAGAATCCGAGCGACTTTGGCAACTGAATATGACTAAATCGATTGAAGAACGTAGCAGAGAGCATCCCCACCATCATCCCGCCAAGCACGCCTGTATCCAAAGGCTCCGAGCTGCCTGAAACCATTTGAAAATGTTTAAGAACATTATCAAAAACCAAATAACCAACAGCAGCCGCTAAAGCAGCAATGCCTTCTCCAGAAGTTAATCCGATCGCAATCCCGATAGCGAAAATCAGTGGCAAATTATCAAAAATTGCGCTTCCGCCTAGCTCAAAAATTTGAGCAACATGAACAAGGAATGGATCATCGAAAGACATTTTACCAATTCGAAGAAGAATGGATGCTGCCGGCAGCACCGCAATAGGGATCATCAGCGATCTCCCCATCTTCTGAAACGCATACATTACACTCATCAGATTCACCTATAGCCCACAAGTTTGGCCGTTCCTTGTTTGCTTTTACCTATCCCCATTATAGTAGAAAGAACACCCTCCCGAAAGGATAAATTCCTCTAGGTTAAGGTGTTTTTTCTATGCATTGCCATATACCGTTATTTCACAGCTCCTGCTGTAATCCCACTTGCAATCTGGCGTTGGTATATCATATACACGATCAAAGTCGGTAATGTCGTGATAAGCAATCCCGCGAATAAGGGACCCCATTCTACCCGATATTGCATCTCGGCTTGCATAACAGCGAGACCAATTGGAAGCGTATACTTCGTCGGCTCATTCGTAAGAACGACCCCAAGGAAGTATTCATTCCAGTTATTCAACATGTTCGTGATCATAACCGTAATCAGACCTGGCTGTGACAATGGTAACATAACCCGGAAGAACGTGCCATAGTGCGAAGTTCCATCAATAATGGCAGCTTCTTCGATTTCTTTGGGCAGTGATTTGTAGAACCCAACCAGCAAGAAGATCCCGAATGGCAAGTTGAGTGCCGCGTAGACGAGGATAAGCCCCAGCCAAGTATTAATAAGGTGCATATCATTCAACAAGAAGAACAAGGGAATCAAGGCAAGAGCGAACGGAATCATCATCGAAGAGATGTAAATCGTAAAGAGAATTTTATTCCCCTTAAAATCATATCTCGCCAGAATATATGCCGTCATTGCTGCTAGGATCATACCCAGTAACGTACTACCTACCGTCACTACAATTGAATTGAGGAAGTAAGTACTGAAGTTATATTTACTCCACACATACGAGAAGTTTGACCAAAGTAATGGGAATTTAGGCAATGCCCACGGAGCATTTAAGAAAAATTGTTCATTATTTTTGAGCGCATCGAGCAATGTCCATACGAGCGGATAGAGCACCGCAACACTCCAAATGATTAGAATGATCCACACTAACATTTTTGCTAATGGATTTTTGACAGTCATAACATGGTTCCCTCCTTCAGTATCTTGGTCTATGATGACTTAGTGCATTTCGATGGTTTCTTGGCGCATGATACGCTGCAAGATCAGTGTCGTAATGAGTGACACGATAAGAATCATGACACCAATGGCCGCTCCATAACCGAAATGATACTGTTGAAAAGCCATCCGATACAGATAAGAACCCATAACTTGCGTCGTATTATCTGGTTGTCCCCCATTAGTCATTAATTGAACGATAACGAAGGAACCATTAAGTGTTGTGATTACAATATTAACGATGGAAACCTTAATCTGCTCCCAGATGAGCGGCATGGTAATATGGCGGAATTGCGCCCCTTGACCAGCTCCGTCTATATTAGCTGCCTCATAATAAGAAGCAGGAATATTCACGATTGCAGCAATCATTAGGATCATGTAGAAACCAATACCTGCCCATATTGTTGGTGGTAGAAGCATCCAGATCGTGTGCTGAGGAAATCCTAGCCAAGTGATATCTACTTTTTTCTCCGTAAAGAGTGACAAGAAAGCATTCAAGAATCCGATTTGCGGATTATAAATGAAATTCCAAAGTACGCCGATAACAACGACTGAAATAACATTCGGGATAAAGAAAATCGCTCGGAAGAAACCGGAACCCTTCAGTTTAAATCTTGTTAATGCCACGGCGAAGAACGTCGCCAGTATCATAATCCCTATGACTTTACCCACAACGAGGAAATAATCATTTCCAATGGCTCTAAGTACAATCGGATCTTTAAACAGTTCAACGAAGTTGTCAAAACCGATAAACTCGCTATTTTCAGACATTCCTGACCAATCATAGAAAGACTTCTGTAAGGCTTGTATAACGGGATAAATCGTAAATACGCAGAAGAAAAGAAAAGTCGGAATGATGAATGAAGCGATGAACAAATTCCGTTTCAATTTTTTCGAGTTGGCCTTCATTCTATCGTCACCGTCCTATCATTAAAATGGCGGAGAACGCCACAGGCAGCATTGCCCTTGAAGTTCTCCGCACTGCTTCATTCAGTTCCTATTTCTTTTGTTTTGCCACAACATCGGATACGCGGGTTACCCATTGTTCAGGAGTAATTGTGCCAATTGTCAAAGCAACAGTTGCGTCTTGCATCGCTTTGTCAACGTCAGCAGCGAAAGAAACGGTTGGTACAACAACTGTGTCAGGTGAAGACAAGAATTTCGCAGCATCCTTTACGAAGTTAGGAGCTTTGGAAGAAGAAATATCACCTTTAACGTTGGATGGAGCACCACTTAGCTCAGCCCATTGGGAAGCTTGTGTTTTGGAGAATACGAATTGCATAAATGCTTTTGCAGCATCTTTATTTTTCGCTTTTTTCGCGATACCGAACGTAGCTGTGGATGTATTAGCTACAACTTTTCCACCTTTATCTTGTGTGATGGATGGAATGAAACCGAAGTCGAAGCCACCTGGAACGTCTTTCGCCATCTCGTTTGGTAACCATAGACCGTTCGGAATGAACGCATCTTTGTGTTGCAGGAACAAGGATTGGGAATCCGTGTGGTTAATTTGTACGGACGCTTTGTCGATGTAGCCTTTGTCACGCATTTGAACGATTTTGTTTAGACCTTTGATAATTGCAGGGTTTTTCCAAGCTTCAAGATTGTTTGTGGACATGTCTTGCAGCAATTTGTAGTCATTGTTGTTCGCAGATACGATCGCTGGAAGCAATACACCACCGTTGATGTAGTACGGATATTTACCAGTGTGGATGAATGGATTAATGCCAGCGCCTTTAATTTTCTCACTTACAGCCAAGAACTCTTCGAAGTCTTTCGGCTCAGCCCAACCTTTGTCTTTGAAAAGAGCTTTATCGTAGAAAATACCCCATGAGCTCATTACGAAAGGAATGTTGTACGTTTTGCCGTCAAATTGTTGTGGCTTCTGTGCAAGCAAATCAATGATTTTCTCGCCATCCACGTTTTTCGCGTCTTTGATCCAGTCCGTCAAATCTTCGAGTTGTCCGTCTGTCACCATTTGGCGGTCGAACAATTCAGGTCCATCGATGTATACGAAATCAGGTGGGTTACCAGCAATCCAACGGGGTTTCATTTGCTCGTTGATTTTTGGTCCCGCACTTTCTTTAATTTTCAAATCAGGGTTTTTCGCTTGGAAATCGGCAATAACTTTTTTCCACCATTTATCGCCGTAACCGCCAACAAAGTATTGGATTTCAAAATCACCAGTAAGTTTAGTAGATGCTGCTGCCGTAGGTGCCGCGGAAGCTGCCGCTGTTGTTGTTGGAGCTACAGATGCTGCTGGTTTTGTAGTTTCTGCTGGGGTGGATTTACCGCAACCTGCAGCTACAAGTGCCATTGACGTTGCCAAACCAATTGTTGACCATTTTTTCATGTTCATGTGATCATCGTCTCCCTTTTTTTAATTCGTCTACTTATTTATTGGTGAAGCGTGTCCCCGGGTAGTTAAACTCTTGTTCGTTTGTGCGATCAACCCCTTTCATAATCGGCAATGGGCAAAATAAAAAGGGCATAGTTATAGAAGAAGACTTGCATTTCTTCTAATAACTAATGCCCTTACGGTAACATGTTATTAAAACTTACATATTAAATTATTTTTGGTGTTCCGTGTGATTAAATCTTACAATAAATTGACATGGACGTCAATACTCTTTTTTTAACCCGCTTATTATTCTTGTTCATTGTATGCGCATTCTTATGATATGATAGAATCATCTCGTTTAATCCTAATGGAAAAGGTGATTCTTATGGCCAAACGCAAACCAGTGACCGCTTCGCGCAGACAGAAAAATGAAATTAATTTGAAAGCGATTTACTGGACAGGATCGATTTTCTTAGTGATCATTATACTTATGACTTTACTGCTCATTTTGAACAAATGATTATGTTAAAGTGATTGAAAACTTCACATTTCGAATTGTAATCGCTTTCGAGACGATTGTCAAGAATAAAACTTGCAGTAGTTACATACGTCAACTGGTTATGTGTAAACCCGAAAAAAGGAGAGGCAAGTATAAACTTGCACCTCCTTTTTTAATCAAGCCATTTGTATACCTTATTCGGATTGTTATCCTTCGTTTCCAAAGGCAAACCGATCGCTTGCTGAGGTATTCCACCACCAGCCCCAATACCTTCGCCACCTACAGAGGGAGGTAACATGCCTTTCCCAATTGTTACTTTCGTTTGCCCAGGAACCATGTTATATAATTCTTCCACATCCTTCTGCAGCATACGAACACATCCATGGGACTCGTCCTTGCCTATGCTCGAAGGCTTATTCGTCCCATGTATAGCATAGAGCGTATCCGACAATGTCATTCCGCGGCTACCGAACTCCCCATTCGATCGCCCATTCGGATTTCGCACTTTTTCACTGATGATAAATTCCCCTTGCGGCGTCTTATTCCCACCAAGACCTACTGGATATCGCCTCAGAATGAAATCTCCACTCACAACAGCCAACTGATGCTGTTCGGTATCAATGACAATTCTAAGCGGCTCTTTAAAAGGCTCGGTTGAGGCAACAGGCTGCGAACTGCTCGCCGCTAGCACTTTCTCTTCGTTCAGTTGCGAAGGGCGTTCACTAGCATTCCCTCCCGTTAGATTCGGTACTTGCGGTGCTTTTCCACTCGAAAGCTCAGCTACCTTCTGCAACGCAGCAGGGAACGCCTCCTTCATTTGCGGTGTTAGTCCTGGCAACAGGTTGTCCGGATACGGCTTCGTCAATTGTTCCGGCTTATCCGGTAAACTACCCGTTTTGCTTTGGTATGCCTGTATCGCACTTTGCAAAATAATCGCTTCTTCGCGATCATGCATCCAAGCTTGGATGATAGGTACTAGCTTTGAGCTATCTACCACTTCACAAGAGCATATTTGCGCTTGATAATACTTTAATACAGCTTGATTCACTCCGGTGCCTGTATGTTCCACGCTTAGCAAGGGACTAACCGATCGATGCCATTCTTTCCATTGGCCATCTTTACTTGGGGGCGCATCCATTATGACAGATTCCCCTGTCCCTCTGACAGGAGGTTGTAGGATCTGTTGCAGTTTTTTCCCCCAATCCCCATCTGAGAAATACAGTTTTAATCCAGGATTATCCACCTGAATGTCTGTAAGTGTAGCAACTTCACCTCCACCTGCTTGTTTTCCAGCGGAATCGAACGTATGTTCCATTTCGTCTGATTTGGCAAGATCCATGCCTGCTGGAAGCAACAGCAGAACGAACATGATAAGATAAGGCAGCCATTTCCGCTTTCTACGTGATTGGGAATGGCGAGCTTCAACCGCTGCTGCTTCTTTTAATAACTTCGGATTCGTCAAGTTAAGAGGCAACGGCTCTTCCAACACTATTTTTTGCTGCTCAAATGCTTCATATATTTCCCCAGCCTGTGCAAAACAGTACGCCGCTTTACCAGTTTTCCCCTGAGCCGTGTACTCTCTGCCTAGTAAATACCACGCCATTTTATGATCGGGATGCTCTTTCACATATTTCTTGAGATACAGAGGATCCTCGATCGGATTATGTTGGAAGAATTTCGACAATTGATCCTTTTGATTATTTGACTTCAAGTGCTCAGTCCCCCAGTCCGATTTCCACTATTCTCCGTTTTTATCGGCAATCGAGGCACAAAGTTGAAGTCCCAATAGAAAAAGGCTTGGTCAGGGAACCCCCCCTTCCAAGCCTCTCATTTACAACGATTCTATTTCACGCGTAAGATTGCCGTTTGAACCTCAGCTTGCCACTGCACATCCAACCCAATCTGTTCAGCGAAGAAGCGAATAGGTACGTAAGTACGATCTTGCTTCACATAAGGAGCAACATCCGTCTCTACTTTCGAATCTGGCAGCCCTGTTTGCTTGCGTGTGATCCCCGTTTCACCGATGGTTAACTCTACAGTCAAGTCACCTTTGGAGAGCTGTACGATTGATTTACCAGCCTGTTCGACATAAGTCACTTTATAGCCAAAAGTTTCACTAATCGCACGCACTGGCACCATAGTACGCCCGTCTTGAATTTCAGGCTGCGCATCGAAGGAAATAAGCTTGTTACCGCTGACCACCTTCACTTGTCCATCATTAGAAACCGCCTCAGGCAATTGATACGGGGTAATTTTGCGAATTTTGTTATTGGATGCATCCGCTACAACCAAATTACCTTGCGATGACACTAGTACATCTGATGGATTATAGAATGCTGCAGATTGCTCAACACCATCTTCTTCCCCGGTTTGAGGTGTTCCTGCGATCGTTGTTACTTGGCCATTTAACAGATAACGCACGGAATGATTCAAACTATCTGCGATCAGGAGGCCGCCCTCCGAGGTCACAGTCAGACCTTTAGGGAAGTCGAACTTCGCTTTCAATGCTTCTCCGTCAGCATAATCACCCGCTGCATATAACTCGTTTTTCCCATAAATTGCAGAAGCACTAACAGTTGGTGTAGATCCAGCTACTGTCGATACATTTCCGGAGGCCAAATCAATATAGCGGATACGCTGATTACCTGTATCACTGACGTATAGATTTCCTTTGCCATCTAGCGCTAGTCCAGAAGGCTCATTGAATGTCGCCGTAGAGAGGCTTCCATCGTGGTATTCCCCTGCGAATGAGGCCTCACCTGGACGAACCTGAATAACACGGGTAGAAGGCGCTGTAAGCGTTGTAACGCGACCATCTGCAGCGATTTTACGAATAGTATGATTAAGCGAGTCAGCTACATAGAGGGTACCGTCAGCACTCGCCGCAATATCACTTGGGTGATTGAAAGTAGCTTCTGAACCATTGCCGTCTTTGTTGCCAGGTACCCCTTTGCCTGCAACTGTAGAGACAATTCCATTTACGTCTATTTTGCGAATAGCATGATTGCCAGCATCCGCCACATACACATTGCCTTTGGCATCTACAGCTAGACCCGTCGGCTCGTTAAAGAAAGCTTCAGACGCTTTCCCGTCAAGCAGTCCACCAGTGGGGAAACCTTGTGCATTTTTCACAACAGCAAGAGCAGGTCCTGCAAATGTGGTCACTTGACCATCTTTCAATTTACGAATGACATGGTTGCGTGTATCCGCAATAAGGATACTTCCGTCAGTGAGTTGAAGCACACTTCCCGGTGAACGGAAGGCTGCCTGCAGAGCAGCGCCATCTGTATCTTCGAATTCACCAATACCCGCGAGGGTCGAGACGTCTGATAGAATCTGCCCTGTACTTGACTTCAAACCATCCGCATCTATGCCAGCAGCTAAAGCAGATGATCCTCCTATTAACGTAGCAGCAATTACGCTTGAAATTAATATCTGTTTTAAGGGTTTCATTGGAATCTCCTTTAATTCAACTAATAAACTTAATGAGTTCGAATCCTATACTGGTGGAAAATCGATATTTGGCATAGGTGTCCCAGTGCCCACTGTCTTCGGTTGAATACTTGTAAGTGGAACATTAATAGTTTCGACTTCACTATTTGCCTTCTTGCGAACAATCACAATTTTACCAACACTGATAGTTGTAGCCCCATAAGTTTCCATTGGGATGCTTACTAGCTTTTTCGTTCCTGTAAATGAAATGTTGGGAACACTTCCAAAATTGGTCACTGCATATACAAGCTCATTCTGAGAACCATGCAATTCATAGGCTTTGATATAATCAGCACTTGTAAGTGGATTAGTAAATACCGTTGAATTGGCATTAAACGGAACTTCTGAATGATAATTATAAAATGCATTGTAACCATACAGTAAATGAATTTCTACGCCATAGATGTCCTTACCATAGGTATCGATGAAATCAGTCATATTGATATTCAAATTAAAGCGTGTATACGAAGGGCCTTCTACATTGGGATTTGGCTCAACGACTGTATCTACAACTTCCATACTGACAACTGGCGTTGGTGCCGGTGTGACGGTGTCTCCACCACCACTGTTTCCATTATTGTTGTCACCAGAGGCTGGTTGAGTTGGTGTCGTTGTTCCTTGCTTATTCGTCTCAAATTCTTGTTTCTCTTTCTCAGTCATGCCAGCCTTCAACTTCGCTTCTGCCTCTGCCTTTGCCTTTGCTTCTGCAGCTTTCTTCTCTTCAGCAATTTTCTTCTTTTCATCCTCTAGCTTTTTCAAAGCATCAGCAAGCTTTTGCTTAGCAGCAGCCTCTGCCTTTTCCTTCTCAAGCTTACTCTTTAACTTTGCTTCCTCAAGCTTCTTAAGCTCTTCTTGCTTTTTCTTCTCTAATTCAGGATCAACACCTGCCGTTTTATCCAGTGGCTTCACTTTAGATAAATCAAGTTTTTTATCCGTTGAGTCAATTTTTTTATTGGCCTCAGCAATTATCGTGTCTACCGTCTTTTGATCGAGCTTATTGCTCGCAATTGCTTGCTTAGCAACGTTACCAATTAGATTATCTAAGTTTTGTTTTACTTTATCGAGGTCTGACTGATTTTTAATGCTCAACGAATTTTTATCATTCGTAGACGTTCCATCTGCAATTTCTTTTTGCTTTTTCGCAACGAACTCATCGTTTTCTTTATCTATGTCGGCTTTATTAAGAATTAATTCTTTAATAATTTCTGGTGAAGCATTTTTAATAAAATCCTCTAGGTCGAAGAACTCCACTTTCAAGTCCAGATCATTAGTTTCATTTCTGGAATCCAAAGAAATTTCTTGCGTTGGGTTCACATAGGTAATGGTTGTGGTTTGTGTCTCATCCGAGCTGGGCGTTACTGTGGAAGCAGATACTCGTCCTGAACCTACAGCCATTTTGGTTTTACCAGAAACAGGATCAACAGATACGAAGAATTGTGTTCCACGTACACCCATTACTGCAGTTGGTGTTTCTACCTCAAACTCATCATCTGCACCGGCCAATGATTTAACTTTGACCCACATGGAACCCGCCCAAACTTTCAGTTTGGACTTCTTATTCCCGTTAGCAGAATTGAGATCAGACACATTCAATTCAGCGTTGTCACCTAATGTAACATCAGCGTCTCCACTAGCTAAGTTAAGTGTTACCGAGGAGCCGTCCCCTGTATAAACGGTATCCCCTTGGTTTAAGCTCATATTTTCATAAGCATCATACGTTTTCGAACCGCCACCTTTTTTAATCGTGACGTCACCAGACAAAGCCGAAATAATGGCAACCCGGACCGTTTTTGCATCCACTGGTTTTACCAACAACACAGAAACTAAACTAAACACTAAGCTAAGACTTAATAAAACTGATATAAATGATTTCTTGGTCATTCCCACTCCGCATGCCTCCCAGCAATTTTATTTCTTTATATGTCCAATAACTTCATACACAGCAACCGGTTTTTCTTTCCCTTTTACTTTAATTTCACCGATGGACTCGATCTCGAATAGACCTTTGACACGTTCATATGTCTGTTCACTAATCAAAATTTGCCCTGGCTTGGCGTTAGATTCCAGTCGTGCTGATAAATTAACCGTGTCTCCGATGGCTGTATAATCCAACCTCAGATCTTCGGAACCGATATTACCAACAACGGCAGGACCACTATTGATACCTAATCCGAATTTCACTCCGATACCATAGTTCTTAATTAATTTCTGCTCGAGAATATCTGCTTGAGATTTCATCTCGATCGCAGCGCGCACGGCCATTTCAGGGTGATTCTCATACTCAATCGGTGCACCAAACATCGCCATAACGCCATCACCAATGAATTTATCCAACGTACCGTTAAACTTAAAGATAGCTTTGGTACACACATCTAGATATTCATTTAATACCTGAATGACCTGCTCAGGCTCTAGTCGTTCCGACATTGGTGTAAATCCGCGAATATCCACAAATATTAATGAAATGTCTTTACGACTTCCGCCAAGTTTCACATCTTCACCTGACTGCAGCAACTCGTCTACAACGGTTTTGGAAACGAAGCGACCGAATATCCCAGTAACCCGATTTCGTTCTTTTCGTTCTTCTAAATAATGGCTAACTAGCGACCATACATAGATCGTTACTAGTGCAAATTGTGGATACACCAGCGGTAAGAATGTAGAACCAATACTGTAGAATCCAAGCCACACTAGGCCATATGCAACGAAGATACCTAGAAAAATGAACAATGCCGTCTTCCCATTGAATTTTTCAAATAAAAATATAGCCAACAAGGATATTAGCACAATAATAGCAATTCCAGCTGATTTCGATACATCTTTGAAGAACACACTCTCTAGCAGCGTTTGAATCATATTGGCATGAATTTCAATCCCGAACATTTTAACCGAGGAGATCGGTGTTGGGTATTCATCTTGCATGGCCGTTACGAAAGGACCCACAAGTACAATGCTGCCCTTCAGTGGAAGTGGTTTTGTACTGTTCAGTACATCAACAAAGGATAGCAACTCATAACCTGTCGTCGCATCAACCTTTTGTCGAGGCTGCGTGAAGAACTCAGTCGTCACTTGATTTCTATCATTCGTTGGTACGATTACATCGCCGCGCTTCCATTCTCCAGTTGCCCCATCACGCTTTACCTTTTCATTGTCATCTAAAACTAAATTCGCTAGCGCGACGCTGAATGCAGGTATGTACGTACCTTTCTCATCGGGCAAACCGACAGGCAGTTTACGTGCTTTGCCATCTTTATCAACAAATACATTGATATGGGCCATTTGGTCTCTTTTGGTTGTTAGGGTTGTGGAGGGATAATCGATTCTCTCAGGAACTAGTTCGCCTGCTGACTGTTGTTTGGAGGGATAATTAATTTGTACGGGCAAAATAATATTGGAATACTTCGCTAGCACATCAGCTAACGCTTTGTCGTCTGCTGGATTCTTCGATGGCTCCGCAAGCACAACGTCGATCCCAATTGCCGCTGCACCCGATTGTTCTAACTTCTCAATAACTTGCGCATATGTACTTCGATCCCACGGAAACTTTCCGATGGCGGAAAGGGATTTCTCATCGATTTTCACAATCTTAATCCGATCATCAGGCTGACGCTCATCCACCGACTTCGCGCCACGCAAAGTATCTTGTAGCGGACCCTCAACAAAATAAAATAAACCACTAGAGTTCACTGTGTAGAAATATGTCGAAAACACCATCAATAAGAGTCCTATTACTAAAGACTTAACCCATTTCTTCTTGCCCATATAATCCTCCCCGAGTTTACTAGTTTCATTGTAAGATGCTAACTGTGAATTGGCAATAAATTGTTACAAATTTCCCATCATTTCATCAAAAAAAAGAGCCCGTTCCCCCTCAGGAAACGAGCTCTTTCGACATTCTGTGATATGCCACACAATGATTTTGATAGTATGATTAGCTAAAAGGTGAATCCGCAACTTTAATGGAGTCTGTTGGACAGCCATCTTGAGCATCTTGTAGATCATCAAAAAGGTCATCAGGAATTTCAGTAACCCCTTTGTTCCCATCACCTTCAAAAATCACTTCTGCCAAACCTTCATCATCATAATCATAGATATCTGGAGCTGTAGCTCCGCAAGCGCCGCAAGCGATGCACGTATCTTTATCAACAAATGTATACTTAGCCATGTTTTCTACTCCTCCTCTAATTATCCTCATTGTAAAATATAATATAAATACGGACAAAGTTCAAACCTTAAAATTGACAATTCACGAAAAACTGCTCGATGAAATCTGCAATTCCGCGGATATCGTTCAAATTAAGTCGCGGAAGCGAGAAATCATCCTCTAAATTTGTTAGGTCTGTCGCAACAGCAATTAAGCTTGGCGCCAATCCTTTTAACAAATCTTTTTGTTCTATTGTACGGTAAACGCCAATCTTTGGATGCTTTTCCTTCTTGAACCCTTCAATAAAAATATAATCAAGATGGTCATACGCTGCTAACTGCTCTACCAAACTTGGGTTTTCCTGCTTCTCATACATGTGTACCCCATTCGGAGAAAGTGTAACCACAGCATCAGCACCCCTCTCGACAAAAATGCTGGAGTCAGCACCTTGCGCTTCCTTATAGTGTCCATGGGCATCGTGTTTCATTACTGCAATACGACGACCACGATGTTTCATTTCCACGAGAAGCTTAGCTATTAACGTCGTTTTCCCACTATTGGAAAAACCCGCGAAGCCTATACAATGCGCCATACTCCTCACTCTCCTAAGTCTTTATGAAGAGGATTATTTCGCAGATGATCCATCTGCAAGGACGTTCCTCTTACCTTATGATTTCGAATTAAGGCCGACGGGTCATCACTCATCATCCCCGCTGTAAGAATGACACCTTCCCCAAACTTATCACGGAGTCCATCCATGACTTTATTAAGGTTTTCCCTGCGCGGCTGCTTCTCATAGTCGAATAAATCTAATTGAACGTAGGACTCTTCCTTGGCTGTCAGGTTCTGCAGCGTGATGCCGAGGAGCCGAACAGGATTACCATCTTCCCATTGATGATCATACAATTGACAAGATGTTCGATAAATATCATCCATATGCTCCGTCGGCGTCGGCAAAGTAAGCGATCGCGTAATGGTCCTCATCTCAGGATCTCGGATCGTAATCTGAATCGTCGACGTCATGAGTTCTTGCTTACGAAGCCTTCTCGCTACTTGATCTGCTAAATTAAGCAGGACACGATGAATCTCAATGCGGTCCGTATAATCGCGCGGCAGAGTCGTCGTGTGCCCGATAGACTTGCTCTGCTCTTGCTCCGGATTCACAATCGAGTTGTCGATCCCATTAGCTGATCGCTTCAAATGCGCCCCCATGACGCCGAAATGTTTACTTAACAGCGCGTCATCCGCTATTGCCAACTGACCCAATGTAAAGATACCAAGCCGCGTTAATTTCTCCGCTGTTTTTTTCCCAATTCCATATAAATGCTGACACGGCTTATCCCAGAATACGCGTGGCACATCACGAAGTCGCAAAACCGTAATCCCATTCGGCTTCTTCATATCTGAGCCCATTTTAGCTAGCAACTTATTCGGAGCTATACCAATAGAACACGGTAAACTCAACTCTTGCATAATTCTTTTCTGAATCGTATTAGCTATATCTAGCGGCGTTCCAAACTGTTTGGAGCCTGTGATATCTACAAAACATTCATCAATCGACATAGATTCTACCATTGGTGAATATCCATAGACTATCTGCATAAACCGCCGCGAGAAATTTCGATAGAGATCAAAGTCAGGTTTGATTAAAATGAGATCTGGACATATTTTCAGCGCTTGCCTAACTTGCATGCCTGTCTTGATCCCTATTTTGCGCGCTGCATATGATGAAGTAACAATAATTCCTTTACGCAGCTCAACACTCCCAGCAACAGCAAGCGGCTTCCCTTTATACACATCAGGTTCCACAGCTTCATGAACTGAACAATAGAAGGCATTCATATCAATATGTAAAATGACTCTGCCTTGCTTGGGATAATGATGCTCTACGGACACCATATTCATTACCTCCCAGGATGATTGATTCAGATTTCAGAGCTGTCTACACGAGTGAAACACAACCAACCTGAGATGTCAAAAAAATAATCTTTCAAGGTATCACGATTTTACGTTATGATGTCTTTAGCTCTACATTTATGTTATAATCGTAAATTATACATTAGCGCTTTAAAGCAAGCGAAACTACCCACATATCCATGCACCAAGTTACTTTGTTAGCTTTTGAAGGAGGAACCCATGCCAACATCAGTCAAAATCTTCGATACCACCCTACGAGACGGAACCCAAGGAGAAGGTATCTCCCTATCCGTTGAGGATAAAATCAAAATTGCCCGCAAGCTCGATGAGCTCGGGGTTCACTATATTGAAGGCGGATGGCCGGGCAGCAACAGCAAAGACATTGAATTCTTTGAGCGTGCACGCACGATGACTTTCACCAATGCCAAAATTACTGCATTCGGAAGCACAAGACGGAAAGATTCGCTTGCTTCAGATGATATTAACCTGAATAGACTCGTAGAATCCGGCGCACAAGTCGCTACGATTTTCGGCAAATCATGGGATTTTCATGTAACGACAGCAATTCAAACAACACTCGAAGAAAACTTAAACATGATTTATGACTCCGTTCTCTTTTTGAAAAGCAGCGGCATGGAAGTTATTTACGATGCCGAGCATTTCTTCGATGGCTACAAGAATAATCCATCCTATGCGCTGCAAACCATTAAGAAAGCGCAAGACGCGGGCGCAGATTGGATTACACTTTGCGATACGAACGGCGGATCCCTACCTAATGAGATCACTGCAATCGTGACAGCAGTAACACAACACGTCTCCACGCCAATAGGTATTCACGCTCACAATGATTGTGAACTAGGTGTTGCCAACTCTTTGGCTGCCGTACAAGCCGGCGCTAGACAAGTCCAAGGAACAATCAATGGGTACGGAGAGCGTTGCGGAAACGCTAACCTCAGTTCAATCATTCCTAATTTACAATTAAAACTAGGTTATGACGTTATCACTGCAGATCAATTGAAATCACTCACATCTGTTTCCAGATATATTAGCGAGATCGCGAACATGCATATGCCGGTTAACCAACCGTATGTTGGCAACGCTGCATTCGCACACAAAGGCGGTATTCACGTATCTGCCATACTCAAGGATGCTAGCACCTATGAGCATACGAAACCCGAATACGTCGGTAATAAACAACGCGTACTCGTTTCTGAACTAGCTGGCCAAAGCAATGTGTTGGTCAAAGCTCAAGAGCTTAACTTGGATTTCAACAAAGAACATCAGAAAACCAAAGAGATCATCGAGAAAATTAAAGACATGGAACATCAAGGTTATCAATTCGAAGGTGCGGATGCTACGCTTGAACTTCTGTTGCGCGAAGCTTTTGAAGGCCTCGAAGAAATCTTCACTTTAGAATCCTTTAAGATGCTTGTTGAGAAAACAGCCAATCACGCTGTAGTCTCCGAAGCAATCGTCAAAGTGAAAGTACATGGTGAAACGATCTATACCGCGGCTGAAGGTAACGGCCCTGTCAATGCACTTGACAACGCCTTGCGGAAAGCCCTCATTCAATACTATCCGGACATTAAGAATATTCATCTTTCCGATTATAAAGTTCGCGTACTGGACGAGAAAGATGCAACTGCTGGCAAAGTTCGCGTGCTTATGGAAACCACTGATTTCAACACAACATGGAATACACTTGGGGTATCCAGCAACATTATCGAAGCTAGTTGGTATGCACTTGTTGACAGCTTACGTTATGCCCTGATTTCCAGAAAACGCGTGGAGCCAGCTAACAAAGAGCAACAAGAACGATTAGGCTTAGTGAATCATTAGTTTGTACACGAAAAAGCTGCAAGAGCACTCAGTGCTCTCTTGCAGCTTTTTTAATCAGTCTTCCTTCAGAAGGCTCGCCATCTTTTTGTCGAGTTCCTTTGGGGAAAGTACATGGATAATTTCCCTGATGACGCCATTTTTATCGATAAGAAAACTTGTAGGAATCGCGATAACGTTATAGGTATCGGCATTTGCCCCCTGTTTATCAAGCAATACAGGAAACGGATACTGATAAGTATCCACGAACTTTTTAATATTGTCCATTTTATCCCCGGGCGTCACATTTACCGCATAAAGATCAAATTTCCCCTCATATTTCTTATACAAATTCACTAGATCAGGCGCTTCTTCTTCACAAGGACCACACCACGAAGCCCAGAAGTTCACAAACATTGGCTTCTCACGAGGCCCGCCAACCGAATAGTCCTTCCCATCCAAACCTTGCAACGTAAAAGGAGGCGCTAAGAAATTCACCTTAGCCGCTTGTTCGCTTGGCATGAGGGTTTGTTTATCTTCATTTCGTACATTTTGATAAATCGCAAAGCCCGCCAATAGAACGACGAAAGCAATTACGATGAGATTCTTCTTCACAGTATCAACCTCCACTCTCTCTATATTATCTCCAAAGGAGCGAAAATTCCAACATCACATTCCTGAAGTATGGTTTCATCCCATTAGGGAAAAAGTAAACCTACTCTCTGCGATGAAAGGAACCGCCGAAATGAAACAGACTGCTTCGAAAACGAGGGGTAAGAACCCACTCAACCCAATGAGAATATACGAACACGAAGAAGAATCCTCATCCAATAATACAAAGAGCGATACAAATGCGAAAGGCAGCGTCTGGCAGTATCTCGCACTTGCCTCCATCCCTTTGGTGCTAGTCCTTGGCAATTCTATGCTGGTTCCGATTTTACCCGACTTACAAGAGAAAATGGCCATTTCACGCTTCCAAAGTTCACTCATAATCACGTTGTTCTCATTAACAGCAGGCCTTATAATTCCGATTTCCGGTTATTTATCTGATCGCTTCACGCGCAAAGCAGTTATTATCCCTTCACTTATCGTATATGGCTCTGCCGGGGTTTTAGCGGGGCTTGGCGCCATTTGGAACTCCTACCCCCTACTTATCACTTCCAGAGCTATACAAGGCCTTGGAGCCGCGGGTACAGCCCCTATTGCCATGGCACTAGTTGGCGATATTTACAAAGGTCCCAAAGCCAGCAAAGCTTTAGGACTTATCGAAGCCTCCAATGGAGTCGGCAAAGTAGTGAGCCCCATCCTAGGATCTCTTCTAGCACTACTCATATGGTTTGCACCTTTTTTTGCTTTTCCACTGTTTTGTTTACTAGCCTTGCTTGCAGTTATTTTCATGATCAAAGAGCCCGCCAAAGAGAAAGAAGCCGAACCTCTCAAACTTTATCTGAAGCAAATTAAATCCATCCTGAAAAGCAAAGGCCACTGGCTCATCCCCGCCTTCATTGCGGGTTCGATCACCTTATTCATTTTATTCGGCGTACTTTTCTATCTCTCACAGATTTTGGAAGAGAAGCCCTACAGCATCGAAGGCGTACGGAAAGGACTCATCCTTGCGATCCCCCTGCTCTGTCTCGTCATTACCTCCTATACCACTGGAGCGAAAATCAAACAAAATGGCAAGCTCATGCGTTGGCTCATGAATATCGGACTTATCACCATGGTTGTATCTCTCAGCTTGGCTACATTTTTGAATGGTAACTTGTATGTGTTCATTGGCTTATTGTCACTGAGCGGAATAGGAACAGGACTCCTGCTCCCATGCCTAAATACGCTCATCACCGGATCGGTAGAGCGCGAGCAGCGCGGGATGATTACTTCCCTTTATAATAGCTTACGATTTATCGGCGTCGCCTTCGGCCCCCCACTATTCGGCTGGCTCATGAGCATCTCACACAAGACACTCTTCGTCACGGTCGCCTCATTATCATTTCTAATGTTAGTTGTGGTGTTTTTCTTCATCAAGCCTAAGGCTGAATTACAAGAACAAACATGATATACTACCTCATATCCCTAGAATGTGAGGAGTGAGCGCAAGTGAGCATACATCTAGCTAGACAACCCTATGACGATATGCTCTCTCACAGTATGCGCTCACTTCCTAACGAAGCATGTGGCATCCTTATCCAGGATGCTTCTTCCTCATCTGCAGATAACCTACATATCCATACATTTATCCCTCTTCATAATCACGCGGCACATCCGACACGACAGTTCACCATCCATCCCATCGAACTGCTTCCCTATCTAACGGACAAACGAAGAACAATCGTCGGAATATTTCATTCTCACCCCGTTGCTGCATCAATCCCGTCTACCGAGGACCTCACAACACTTTGGCATACCATCCCAACTTATTGGATCCTTTCCCTGCAACAGAAAGAGCACCCTGACCTTCAGGCGTATTCCCTAAAAAAAACCACCACAACCGCATATCACAAACTTTCGTTTGTCATCGGTCAATGATGGCTTAATAACGCATATAAATCACCTAATGTGTCTACATTTCTTGCCCTTATTTCTTCCATGAACCTGGACCATAACTTGGCTGTCATGAGTGCATCTTCTAATGCGTGATGTCTACCTGTTACCGGAATGTCATAAGCATGCAAGAGTGAGTCTAATCCCAGATTTTTTCGTTTGGGCATGAGCCACTTTGCGATCATCATAATATCCAAAACACGATGGGATAAGCTTACTTTGGACGTACGCCATAAAGCCGAGTTCAAAAAACTTTTATCATGCCCTATGGCATGCGCAACTAATATTTTCTGCTGTACGAATTCTAAGAATTCACTTAATACTCCGATTAAGTCGGGTGCATCACTGGCCATTTCATTCGTAATACCCGTTAACTTAACGACCTCATCTGGAATCTTGCGTTTCGGATTCACCATTTTATAGAAGGTATCTCCCGTTTGCACTTCACCGCCAATAACGGAGACAGCACCGAACGAGATAATTTCGTCCCCATTATAAGGAGAGAAGCCCGTCGTTTCGAGATCAAAGACCACGATTTCCATCGCATGCAATGGAATTTCGAACAAAGAATCTTTACGCTGCTCTTTCAGCATCGACCGTATAAAAGCCATTTGTTGCGCACTTTGCGCATCAAACATCGAGGTTAAAGCTGGGGTCAAACCGCCCATTTTATACAAATGCCACATACGACCTGCTGGACGCATATCCTTCACGCGAGTCACCTCTCCCAACGCAATGAAACGTGATTTCCGATTCCGATATATCTACCTTTTTTCTCTCTCTATGTGTAAGTCTATCGATTTACTGACATACTTCTGCAGCTGAATGCCCGTTCGTAAACATTGTTTTAATTCCAAACGAGTCTCTTTGTTAAGTTGCTCTGCCGTAAGTTTACCTCTTGTTGTATATTTCTCTTCCTCTAACTGGAAAGGGGTTAGATCTCTTAGCTTTAATGCGATGGTAAAAGCCATCTCCCAATCATGGGCTAACTGTTCAGACACAAATCCCGTTACCTTCAACTGTTTAATTCGCTCAATCGTAGAAGTAGCTAGAATCCCTGCTTGAATAGCAAGCAGCCGAATCCCATTGACGATCGGAATATAGGCGCCATATTTGATATCAAATCCACCTGCATCTTCTCCGTAACGCTCTGTAATCAGATGACTAAATATACCTAAGGAAATCTTGTGATGTAATGTGTTGGACAACAGGTATCTCAAGAGTCCCGGATGTTCCTGAACATAATCTATAAACGTTTGTTTCAATTTCTTGACCAATACCTCTGATCCATACATACAACGCATATCCGCCAATATGAGCAGATAGCGCACATTTTCCCAATCAGGTTCCATGAACCAGCTAATCATCATCTCCGTATATCCTTGCAGAGACTTCCGCCATTGCGGATTGCTGGAGATCACATTGCCTTCACAAGGCGGATAACCTAACACATCCAAACCACGAATGATATAGGAAGCCAGCTTATCAAAATAGAGATCTAACTCGTCTTGCGTATGTGTTTCACTATCGTCATAAATGAGTCCGTTGTCTTGGTCACTCCACAGTGTTTGTTCTCTTCTGCCACCACTGCCTAATAAGATAAAAGCATATGGAACAGGCGGCTTTCCGTAACCTTCATCTTCAAGCAGGTGTTCAGCAATCTGTGTCGTTCTTTGGATCAACGCATCATGCACTTGATTAATTTGCTGTCCAAGTTCAGATCTATA
Source organism: Paenibacillus sp. J22FR83 (assembly GCF_059691955.1). Classification (NCBI taxonomy): domain Bacteria; kingdom Bacillati; phylum Bacillota; class Bacilli; order Caryophanales; family Paenibacillaceae; genus Paenibacillus; species Paenibacillus sp. J22FR83. Next base: position 8,658 of record NZ_JCAUAM010000025.1, on the reverse strand, counting down.
GGGAAAAAGGAGATGCTCCCGAAACATCTCATGCACCTGATCTCTGGTGATTCGCATCTCCTCGAACTGCTCAGAGAGATATATGCGTTCCAGGATCCGTTCCATTGAGAGATGATTCATGTTGCATCCCCTTTGCTCTAGTAGAAAGTATATGTGTTATTAAACGGACACGCCGTTTTGAGCTGCTTTTTTCATTTGTTCCGGATACCCGTATGAACCATGCTCGGAAAGATCCAGACCAATAATTTCTTCTTCTTCTGTAACACGAAGACCAATTGTAGCTTTAAGAATTCCTAGGATAATGAAGGAAAGAACTAGTACGAATGCCAAAGCTCCAGCAAGACCAAGTGCTTGAATCCCTAATTGGTGGAAACCACCGCCGTAGAATAATCCTGCACCACCGATACCAACCTTCGCTGAAAGTTCAGGCGTTGCGAACAAACCAGTGGAAAGTGTACCCCAGATACCAGCGATACCGTGTACGGAGAATGCATAGATCGGATCGTCAATTCCAGCTCTTTCGAACCATTGTGCCGTGAAGAAGGTTACAATACCCGCTACAGCACCAATTACGATTGCAGCCCAAGCGTCTACGAACGCACAAGCAGCTGTAATAGCAACTAGCGCCGCAAGAACACCATTCAACATGCTAGGAATATCTGCTTTACCGAAGTACATCCAAGAGATAATCAATGCAGCTACAGCACCTGCCGCAGCAGCCATATTCGTTGTTAATGCGATATAACCGAAGAAGCCATCACCCATTGCGCTAAGCGTACTACCTGGGTTGAATCCGAACCAACCAATCCATAGGATGATTACACCTAGAACAGACAATACTTGGTTATGACCTGGAATCAAGTTAGGTGTTTTATCTTTATTATATTTGCCAATACGCGGTTTAAGCAAGATAGTTGCTACTAACGCTGCTGTTGCACCTTGTAAATGAACGACAGTTGAACCTGCGAAATCTTGCATACCCAATTTGCTCAACCAGCCGCCGCCCCATACCCAGTGCGCTACGATTGGATAGATAATGACTGTGTAAAGAATTCCGAAAATAAAGTAAACTGGAAGTTTCGCTCTTTCTGCAAAACCGCCCCAAGCAATGGCAAGGGATACACCTGCAAATGCTAGTTGGAACAAGAATTTAATACCGATTGGCACATCGGAGAAGGAAAGAGATCCAAACGCTGCTGCAGCTTGATCCTCTAAACCTGTTACGAAGAAGCCCGTTTCTCCAAAGAATGCATTACCATCACCGAAGGCGAAACCAAAACCTACAGCCCAGAAAGCAATAGCACATATCCCGAAAGTTAAAATCGTTTTACCGGCTACGTGACCGGCATTTTTCATTCTAGTTGACCCCGCTTCTAAAAGTGCAAAACCAGCTTGCATGAAGATGACTAAGATTGCTGCTAACATAACCCATACTGCATCAATTGCACTTTGAAGTTGCGGTGCTGTCGCCTCATCCGCTGCAAATGCGAGTGTAGGGAACAGTAATGACATAACGCCGAAAGCTAACAACAATTTCTTAACCATACGACCACTTCCTTTAATGTTATATTAAGTAACATGTAATGAAACTCTTAATGTCATTATATACAGGTAATTTTCGTTTGACAATAGGAATTTCGTAAAAATATTGAAAAATACGAAAAATAAGCTGACATGAAACAAGCATAATTCGTGTTTCGGCTCATATACAGTACCAAAACGCCATATTTACACTTATATCCAATGTCAGGTTTCTAAAGCATCACGTTTGACTGTACGGTTTAATTTCAGGTATCATGGTTATATAGAAGAAAGAAATTCAAACCAATGGAGTAGAGGTGAATTTAGCATGGGGAATGAGAAGCTTTATAAAATCGGAGAGCTCGCTAAGCTTGCTGATGTCAGCCCTCGTACCATTGATTACTACACCAAGCTGAGCTTAATCGAACCCGAACGAAGATCAGATACGAATTATCGTTTATACAGTGATGAAACTTTGCACCGGCTGAGGCGTATTGAATCTATGAAGAACGAGAAATATACCTTAGAGGAAATCAAAGTAAACTTACAACAATGGAGTAAAGTAACCTCCGATGACACTGTGACAGATAAGCTCACATCCCTTCAATTGCACTTAGAACAATTAATGAAGGAAGCCAAGGAACTCAGCCCACTTGTTCAGCAACTAAAGCCCAAGCAGCTGAAAAAACTGTATCATATCTTGACACAACCAACTGCCGCTTGCATCGAAGCACTTATTGTCCTTTTAGGTAAAAATCCGTTCTCATAAATTGAAATACGGAGGAATGCCCTATGTTTTTTCACCCAATGGATTTCCTAATTATCATTGCATTTGCCCTCTCCATGTGGGCTTCGTTTCGAGTACGAGGAACATTTAACAAATGGTCGAACGTACCTGTCTACTCACGAATGACAGGAGCGGAAGCTGCAAGGCGGATGTTAGACGCGAATGGCCTTTACGATGTCCCCGTTGAAGCTGTGCCTGGGACGTTATCAGACCATTACGATCCAACAGCTCGAACTGTACGTTTGTCAGAGCCCGTCTACTTCCAGAGTTCCATCTCAGCCGTATCTGTTGCCTGTCACGAAGTAGGGCACGCAATCCAGCATCAAGTCCATTACCCTATGCTTGTCGCAAGACACAAGATGTTTCCTGTAGTTAACTTCGCTTCCGGCGTAGCTCCAATCCTCATTCTAGCAGGTTTCTTTTTTCAGCAGATTCCATGGCTATTGGGTGTCGGCATCATCTTCTTCGCCGCAGCAGTAGCATTTCAATTAGTAACATTGCCTGTCGAATTTAACGCTAGTTCAAGAGCACGTGATGAAATGGTCGCACACGGGTTCATCTCTAATGAGGAAGAGCGCGGCGTAGCTAAGGTGTTGAATGCTGCCGCCCTAACTTACGTAGCCGCTGCCTTGATCTCCGTCCTCGAGCTTCTGAAGTACGTGATGATATTCAATGGTCGTAATAACGACGATTAAACACGAAAGCTCTCCCACTCAGGTTCATCTCGACCTGATGGGAGAGCTTTTCTCATTTAAAATATTCATATAAGAAGCGCCGAAACACTTCAGCTACCAGAGGCAGCTTTACACCTTTACGACAAATCAATCCTACTGTCCGTGTAACTTGAGGATCCGTTACGCGAATTTTAACCGGTTGCATTTGGCCACCTTCCAACAACGCCATCGCCGGAAGCAGGCTAACTCCCATCCCCGCGGCAACCAGGCCTCGAATCGTATCTGTCTCCTCACCTTCAAACTCGATCTTAGGAACGAAACCTGCACTTTGGCAAGCATCCATTACGATCGTTCGAAGCGTATATTCTTCACTAAACATAACGAAAGGTTCGTTCCTCAACTGCTCAAGGCGAATTGACGTATAGTCTGCCAGAATATGATTTGCAGGAATGATGGCATACAACTCTTCTGTCAAAAGAATTTCACCTGTCACGTGCTCGTGGGATTCCGGGAAGGGCGAAATAAATGCGAGATCGATTTCCCCTCTCGAAACATCACGGATTAATGACGTATATGTACCCTGGCGCAGCCTAAACTTCACATTGGGGTGATTTTTCTTAAAAGCCGCAACCACTGCAGGAAGTAAATTGATGACAAGACTATGAGGGAAACCAATTCGAATCTCACCAGCCTCTGGATCAAGAAACTCATGGATCTCACCAACCGCACGTTCCAAATCTGTAAGAATACCTTCTACTCGACTTAGAAATAAATGTCCAACAGAGGTCAGATGTAAATTGCGTCCTTTTTGCACAAATAAATCAACACCGAGTTCCTCTTCCAGCAAATGAATTTGCCGACTAACCGCAGACTGCGCTACGTGCAATTCTTCCGCCGCCTGTGTCACATGCTGCTTCCTAGCAACCTTCACAAAATATTGCAATTGTCTTAATTCCACTTGAATAAATCCCCCGACATAACTACTTAATGAAGAAACAAAACGCTTTCCTTGACTCCGATTATAGCGTGGCAGCAACGATTGGACAACTTATCTGCAAAAAGCTTATAATAAGTAAGTTGTTATTTAGCATGGATAATAAAGGAGGAAATCATTCAATGGCACAAGAACGTACTGGTGTTGCTACCCTGAAAAGCAATCCTATCACTTTGGTAGGTCCCGAAATTAAAGTAGGTGACAAAGCACCTGATTTCAAAGTCAACAAAGATTTGATGACGCAAGTATCACTTGCCGATTACGCAGGTAAAGTGAAATTGATCTCCGTAGTTCCTTCCTTAGATACAGGCGTTTGTGATGCACAAACACGTCGTTTCAATGAAGAAGCAGCTAGCCTAGGCGACAATGTTGCTGTACTTACAATCAGCGTTGATCTTCCTTTCGCACAAGCTCGCTGGTGCGGCGCTGCAGGCATCGACAAAGTAATCACTTTGTCTGACTACAAAACAAAATCCTTTGGCGAAGCTTACGGCGTATTGATCAAAGAAATTCAATTGGATATGCGCTCCATTTTCGTAATCGACGCTAATGACACGGTTCAATACGTTGAGTACCTTGGCGAAATGACAGCTCACCCGAACTATGAAGCAGCTGTAGAAGCTGTCAAAAAATTAGTGTAAGCCACACAAATAAAACAGCAAGGAGGCCAAGCTTCCCTGCTGTTTTTGTTATCCATCAATTTTATATGAAGCAAGTTTACGATCTAATTGTTTATAAATATCTAATATCGTACGGTAATTGGATCCAAGATCCCCCATTGAACCACGTGAAGCTGAATAAATATCAACGGCCGTTTTCACCGGATTGATAGCAAATAAAGTCAACGTTACGTCTTGGGTTCTTCCAGTAACCGTCTTGCGCTCAGCAAGAATTTCTCCTACGTTCGGGACCTCATGCAATAGCTTGTACCCTGGCGTTTTCTTTAATACAGCCGTTACCTCTTCCCAAACTTGCTCCTTCGGCAGCTTAAAATATCTAGTTTTAAGTAAAGGATCTCTAGCTTTTTCCCCTGTCGTTTCATGACTACGTACTAATCCGATTAAAGTTCTCTTTAGCAAAAGCCCTTTCCCCCTTCAATGAAGTGCATGTAGACCACTTGCCATTTCAACACTATTCTCTATAATACCATTGATTAAGCTTTAGAAAAAGAGGTAAATGAAAAATCGAGGGATCGCTCCCCCGATTCACTATAATCCGTTCCTATCTATTCCTTTTTATCCAAAAAAAGTAGTAAACAGCAGGTAAGCATTCAATCCCGCGATTAAAATAGCCACAAACCAACTCAAGACAGCCATCCATTTCGGGATCACGAGCACGCCCATTTTTTTACGATCCGATGTAAAAGTAACTAACGGAATTACAGCAAATGATAATTGCAAGGACAAAATTACCTGACTTAAAATAAGCAGATCTGTCGCACCGCTCTCCCCATAAATCCCGATGACAATGACTGCAGGAATGATAGCAATTAATCGAGTAATTAATCGACGCAACCAAGGTGTTAATCGAATGTTTAGAAAGCCTTCCATGACGATCTGTCCAGCCAGTGTACCCGTAAGTGTTGAATTCTGACCGGATGCTAAGAGCGCAACGGCAAACAATATACTGGCTGCTCCTGTACCCAACATAGGTCCAAGGAGATGATACGCATCTTGAATTTCTGCAACCTCTTTCCCAGCTGAATGAAACGCCGCCGCCGAAAGGATAAGAATCGCCGCGTTAACGAATAGCGCTAGCATCAAGGCAACCGATGTATCAATCGTGGAGAATTTGATCGCTTCGCGTTTGGCTTCAATTGTAGGCTCAATTTTGCGTGTCTGAACGATGGATGAGTGCAAATACAGATTATGCGGCATAACCGTTGCTCCTAGAATACCAAGAGCAATATATAACATAGCTGGGTTCGTTACAATTTCAGTCGTTGGAATGAAGCCAGCTGCTACAGCTGCAAATTCAGGCTGCGAGAAAATAAGTTCCATAATAAAACAAACCATAATAAGTGCAATTAAACTAATAACCATCGCCTCAATATAGCGAAAGCCTTTCTTCTGAAGCATCAGTACCAGAATGACATCTAATGCCGTCAAAATCACGCCGTAAATGAGTGGCAACCCGAACAGTAACTGCAGAGCAATCGCAGCTCCGATAACCTCAGCTAGATCACAGGCAGCGATAGCAAGTTCACACAGAAACCAAAGCACATAGGAAACTGGCTTGCTATAATGATCGCGGCACGCTTGCGCCAAATCTCGGCCTGTCACAATACCGAGACGGCCGGACAAAGCCTGTAAGAGAATCGCCATGAGATTCGATATTAAAATAACTGAAAGCAGCGTATATCCGAATTGTGAGCCGCCTGCCAAGTCAGTCGCCCAGTTTCCTGGATCCATATATCCAACGGCCACCAGATATCCAGGCCCAACGAAAGCTAGTAACTTCCGAAAAAACCCTGCTTTCTTCGGCACTTTCATACTATGATGAACTTCAGGCAGACTTGGCGTCGAGGCATCTTTGCGCCATCCGATCCCATCCTGAATCGGTTCTTTTTTGGCAATATCCATAACTTAACCCTTCTTTCACAAGACCAATAATGTTGTTCTAGGGAAACATTTATATGTAGTATACTACATAACCCCATCTTATGCTACAGGTAAACATTTATGTTCCACTGAAATTATTTTTCCCGAGGGAAAGTTTTGAGACAAGTATTACCACCTTTATAAGCGGGAGTAAGTCCATATATTAATCATTCCCGTCTCAGTAAAAATTCATAGGAATATTCAACTGGAAAAGAAGGATATTCGAAACCATAAGCGAATACATTGAGTATGTTATCTTTGTATATTTAATAAACAAACAAAGAATATCGAAGTAATGACTATATTTCATGACAAAAGGGTGATCTCATGGCTTATTTTATGGGCTTAGATTTAGGTACTTCTGCAATCAAATGTATTCTAGTGGATGAAGCCGGTTCGGTTATCGGCTCACATTCTGCTCAATATCCACTGCAACAACCCCAGCCAGGTTGGGCCGAACAGCATCCTGAAGATTGGTGGAACGCCACAATCGAAGGCATTCAAGGGCTGTTAGCCAGCACCGGCGTATCCGGCGATGCAGTGGCAGGGATTGGCTTCTCCGGCCAAATGCACGGGTCGGTCTTCCTTGACGAGGCGCAGCAGGTCATCCGGCCTGCGCTGCTCTGGTGCGATCAGCGCACCGCGGAGCAGTGCGCCTACATCGAAGCGACCGTCGGCGAAGCCGAGCTCGGTCGCCTCACAGGCAATCGGGCGCTGACCGGCTTCACCGCGCCCAAGCTTCTATGGCTCCGGCAGCATGAGCCGGAGCACTACGCTCGCGTTCGGCATCTGCTGCTGCCGAAGGACTACGTCAGGCTGCGCCTGACGGGTGCGTTCGGCATGGACATGGCCGACGCCAGCGGCACGCTGCTGCTCGATGTAGCCCACCGCAGCTGGTCTCAAACCGTCGCGGAGCGGTTAGAGATCCCGCTCGAGTGGCTGCCGCCGCTTTATGAGTCCGGCGACATTGCCGGGCACCTGCTGCCGGAGGCAGCAGCGCTGACAGGCTTAGCGCCGGGCACGCCGATCGTTGTCGGCGGCGGCGACCAAGCTTGCGGCGCCGTAGGTGTTGGCGTCGTCCGCCAAGGCATCGCCTCGGTGGCGCTCGGCACTTCTGGTGTCGTCTTCGTACACGACGACACCTACCAAGTGGATGAAGCGTATCGGCTTCATTCCTTCTGTCACGGCGTGCCAGGCAAATGGCACCGCATGGGCGTTATGCTCGCGGCAGGCGGATCATTCCAGTGGTGGCGCAACCACTTTGCCAGTGAAGAGCTCGCACGCGCTGAGCAAGAAGGCAAAGATGTGTATGAAATACTCACAGCAGAAGCCGCTGCAGCTCCACTCGGAAGCGAAGGTTTAGTATTCCTTCCTTATCTATCTGGCGAACGCACGCCGCATCCTGATCCTAAAGCTCGCGGGGCTTTCATCGGGCTTAATCTCCGACACGAGAAAGCGCATTTGACCCGCGCTGTTCTAGAAGGTATCACCTTCGGACTTCGTGATTCCATGGAATTAATTCGTGAATCCGGGATTGAAGTGACCGAACTTCGCGTTAACGGCGGCGGTGCTAGAAGTCCTTTCTGGCGCCAAATGATCGCGGATATTTTCGGAATCCCTGTCGTTACGGTTAATTCGACTGATGGCCCCGCTTACGGGGCAGCTATCATGGCAGCATCAGGTGTACGCCAAGTCGACATTACGAAATTATGCGAAGATTGGATTAAAGTCACAGATCGCGTAGAACCCAATCCGACTAGCCAGCTTAAATATGAAGCATATTATAACGTTTACCGCAGTCTATATCCGACATTACAAAGCACGTTCCATCAGTTGACGGATCTTGCTGAGCAGCAATAAGACAGGTAGAACATTAACTGGATTTCCTACATCTATTTCTAAGCACAACTAGCACTTTACGAAACTTAACTGGAATTCATCAGATTCTCCCAGAGCCCCATCTTTTCGAATAATCGAGTAGATAGGAGCGGCTAGCCCCTGACCTCTCACACCACCGTACATGCGGGTCCGCATACGGCGGTTCCGAATGGTTAACAAAGTTCCAAATAACGTGAAAGTAAA
>NZ_JCAUAM010000024.1:0-104094 GCF_059691955.1 Paenibacillus sp. J22FR83 | reverse complement strand
GTGGAAATTACCGTAATATCCAAGGTGAAGAACGTCGGAAAGCCGTGTGAGGGAAAACCTCACGCACGGTTTGATGAGGAGAGGCTGGTAAACCCAGCCTTTCACTCTACAATTCATGTGAAATTGAAGAATTGGTAGAATTATATGGAAATTAACTGGAGAAAATCCATCTATTGTTGCAATATTGGGAGAATCAGCAAAAATAGATACATAAAATCCATTTAATTTGTTTTTGACGGTTGAGAAAGGTTTGAGTGTCGCTAAAGGTAGAGATAGTAGTATAGGCAGAGGAAGAACGTCCAAAATCGCCGCCAAGCTGAAGCAATAGCTTGGCGGCGATTTTGGGTGCACAATTCCCTCTAACTAAACCACCAATACACCGGAATAAACAAAATCGACGTTATGATCCCTGCGGCGCCCATGGCGAAGCCGCTCATACTGCCTTCCTCCTCCGAATCTTTGAGGAGGCGAGCAGTGCCAATCCCATGCGCGGCGGTGCCAACGGCGATGCCGATGGAGAGCGAATCGCGCCATCCGAGCCAAGTCAGCAGCTTGCGGCCGATCATGCTGCCGAATAGCCCGGTGAGGACTGTTAGCACAGCCGTTAGCTCCGGCAAGCCGCCGAGATGGCGTGAGATTTCGAGCGCGATGGGTGAGCTAACGGATTTCGGCAGCATGCTGAGCAGAATCTCACGGCTTCCGCCGAGCAATCCAACCAGAGCGGCAGCGGTGACAATGCCGGCTAAGGATCCGAGCGTAACCGCAAGCAGGATGCTGGTGAGGTGTTTTTTTATCAATCCCGCGTGCTTATACAGCGGAACACCTAAGGCTACAGTTGCTGGCCCAAGCAACAAGGTAATCAGATCCGCGCCTACCTTGTAGGCGGCGTAAGGGATGTGGAAGCTAAGCAGGACCAAGATGATGAAGCCGGAACAAACAAAAAGCGGATGCAACCATCGCCACCGCTGATGAATGAACTGAGCAGCCGTATAGGCTGCGACACTGAGCGTGATGCCGAACATCGGGTTCATTAGCCAAGAGGAGGTCGTCATTTCATACCACCTTCAGCAGTTTTTGGCCCAGTAGCACCAGAATGGGTGCGATGTCCTTGATCTTTGCGGTTCGTCATTTTGGATGTGATAAAGCCTGTTACAAGTAAGACCGCGATCGAACTTCCCATGACGCCTACTCCGATAGAAAGCCAGTTTCGCCCAATCAGGGGGAAGAAGGCCATGGTGCCCACGACAAATGGCAGAAAAAACAGCATCATATGGCCCGTGAACCAGTTCGCGGTCGTTTCGACCCATTCGAGCTTAATAAGCTTTGCAAACAGAGCGATGGTAAAAAGGATAAGTCCAATCACATTGCCTGGTAGTGGGATATGAAAGCTCGTTTGAAGCCAAATGCCAATGAAGTTAAATGCAAGCAATATTGCGAGTCCTAGCATAAGGTCCTCCTGTCTGATGTCGTGTTATTGCACTACCGCGCTGGAATCCGTATCCTCACGAGAGTCCCTTCGCCAAGCTGACTCTCCACTTCGATCCCATACGAATCGCCGAAGTAAAAAACGATACGATCATGCACATTTTTGATGCCAATATGTGTTTCGTCCAGTGTGTCCGAAGGTTGAGCGAGCCGATTTCGCAACTGGCCAAGTTTCATTTCATCCATGCCAACTCCATTATCCTTGATCTGGATCAGCAAGTCATCCCCCGAAACCATGGAATATACTTCCAGAAGCCCTGCATGACTGCTCCTTTCCAGTCCGTGGACGAAGGCATTTTCGATTAGCGGCTGCAATGAAAAATGCAGAACTTGCAACGTCTCACTATCTACCGCGAGTTCTTCGCGATACTGAATTTTATCCCCGAAGCGCAGTTGTTGGATTTTCACATACAGGCGAATGTGGATTAATTCTTCCTGTAGGGTAACGGTTTCTTTTCCCGTCTGAATATGAATGCGGAACAACCGGCCGAGAATACCGACCATTTCACCGACATCACGCTGTCCGCTGATAATTGCTTTCATTTGAATTGTTTCCAGCACATTGGCGAGAAAATGCGGATTGATCTGACTTTTCAAAGCGCCATACTGGGCAACCTTCTGCTGGGCTTTGGCCATGGAGGAACGTTCAATATAGTTCTGCAAGTCTTCTAACATTTTACGAATACCTTGATATAGCACGCCGAACTCATCCTGCCGGTCCGAGCTAAGATCCACATCGAAATTGCCTAAACCAACCATTTTTACCTTGCGGCTCAGTAGAATGATCGGTTTCGTCACGCGCGCGGATAGAATGAACATGAATAGAACGGCAGTTCCTAAGGATAAGAAGGCTAGGGCTAATATAATTTTGATCAAAATCTCCGCCTGCTTCGTCATTTCTTTCTCATCGATGGATTGAATGACCTTCCAGCCCGAGTAGGGCGAGGTCACGAAGTTAATGAACGAATTGGCACCGGCAAAGTACGCGTAAAAGCTCCCATTCTCAGCATTCAGAACGTTCTGAAGCTTCTGATTCTCGAGTGTAATCGGTCCATTGGCATTCGCAGACGTATTTTCAGAATTATAAATACTAGCACCTTGGCTATCTATAATCGTGAAGTTGCGTTTACTCGTCTCCGACAATTTCAATATTTCCCGTAAAGAATCCAACCGAATATCAATCAGCATAACCCCGAGTGGCTGCTTACTTCCGACTTTGTTAATGACCCGCGCGATGGAAATAACGGGATCCTTGGCATTTACACGATGAAAGGGGAGGTGTGTTCCGAATAAAACGATGCCACCTTTACTTTGCTGTGTCTGCAAGTACCATTCCTCATGCGTGAAATCTTCCACATCATAATCCGAACGATTGAAATTCGCCGAGTAGAAAACACGAGAACCTGCGTAAATTTGCACGCTATCGACATTCTTGATTGTCATTTCGATCGAACTGACGAAGTGCTCAATCGTGTTCCCGTATTGAATCCGCTGATCGTTATTGTTCTCATCGCCATCTGCAACCCAATGCTCCAAGGCATTCTGCAGTTGCCCGTCCATTTGCGCGTTGAGCGTTCCTTTCTCGATACTTTGCAAATATTGGTCGATATTGAAGGACAGATTCGTAAGAATAAGGTTCGAGGAGCTTTGGTACTCATTTTTGACGGCTTGGATGGAGAAAAAATAAATAATGACCGAGATAATCAATAAGGGTACGGTAATAATCAGAATCATGAGCATGAAGATTTGATGGTTAACATGCTTCATCCGATACTGCTGCGAGAGCCGCCGCCATGCGTTCAAAGGTTCACCATCCCCATTTCTTCCGATAGTCCGTTGGTGTCATATTTGTAAGGCTTCGGAAAGTTTTGACAAAATGTTTGTAGCTTTTATACCCGCACATCGCGCACACATCAGTGACCAGATATTCTGGCTTCTTCAAGCATTCTTGCGCATATTGGATACGAATTTCGGTTACAAACCGCATATAGTTCTTATCTAATTTTCTTTTGAAAATACGACTTAAATACGAAGGATTATAGAAGAATCGATCGGCTACCATCTGCAGCGTAATATCTTGATCGATATGCTCTTTAATATAAGCTTCAATGAGCTCGAAAATAAGCACATCCTGGTGATTCGTTGAAGAGAACTCATCTCGGTACACTTCGCTGACTTGTACCATCCAAGCAGCCAGCCAGTTGAACAGGGCATCGAGCGTTGGAAAGTCATCGACACACGTTAGCTTTAGCAGTTTTTCACTGTAAACGCCTTCAACAGGAATGCCATTGCGATGGGCGAAGCGAATGGTAATCGAGATGATGTCTTGTATATAGGCGAATCCACGATCCAGCGAAGTGTGGGGCATATGCGTACGCAGATCCGTGGCTAATCGCTGCATGAGCTCCTCAATATCCCGTTTATTACCGCTCTCAAGTCCTGCGATCATTCGGTTCTTATCGGCGTCTTCCAGAAGTAGTCGGGAATCCTTAGCACGCGAGTGGATCTCGTTCGATTCACTTGGCATGAAGAACTGTCGATGGGCATAATAGTAGCGTTGATACAGCGCTTGATCCGTTTGATGAAGCAACTGTGGCAATTGCGAACTATCCGATGTTGGTTTACCAATTGCCATGTATAAGCTGGTATCGCCCATTGAAAATGAGTCGGGATCGACCTCGTGTGTACTTGGTTGATCACTTAATAGCGCAATTGCATAGCATTTGGTCTTATCTATATAGAAGACTATTGGTGTGGGAATACTGGAACGATACACTGTTTCAATGGCCGTCCGAATAATGCCTTCGGCTTGTTGTCGGAACTCTCTTTTATCATAAAATGAGGCCGGATCTTGAGGAAACCATGTCACGACCATGGGTTGATACTGAGTCGTCAAATGCCCAAGGTCATTGAAATGTTGACGAACGCCTTCCTCCCAAGCTGCGTATTCATTTTCCAGTAGAAACTTGACCAATTGGTTGCTTTTATAGGTTCTGTTTTCGTTAGCTTGTTGTTCCAAATCCATACGTTGCGCTCGTTCATGATGCCTTTGCTTTAGTGTAGCCATACAGCTTTGAAGAGTCGCGAAACTCTCCTCATATTCAAGCGGCTTAAGTAGAAAGGCTTGTACACCGCCAAGACGAATCGCCTTCTGCGCATATTCAAAATCGTTAAACCCCGTCAAAATAATAAAAAGGGTATCCGGGCGTGTCGCTCGAATGTGTTCAATCATCTGAAGACCGTCCATCTCGGGCATCCGAATATCTGTAATAATCAAATCAGGTTGCTCTTGAAGCGCCGTGAGCCAACCTTCCTTGCCATTGACAGCTTCAACAATCGTGGTGACACCAAGTTCTGTCCAGTTAAAATAGTGCTGCAAGCCAGCTCTGATGAGTGGTTCATCCTCGACAATTAGTAGTTTATACATGAAGTTCCCCCAGCTTGTTAGGACTTGAAACCGTGCGGTCACTCCAGTATAACACTAAAATTATCGGAAATGAGGCTCTCATTTGCTGGAAAACGAACAGGTCAGAATACGACTATGAATGTAAAGATACGGGGATTCTCCAACATTTTAATTTCACGTATGCTTAGTGCACGGAATGAAACGAACCATGTTTATTCCACAAACATTAACGGGGGTGCTCACATGAGGGCTATGAAAAAAGGACTTATGACACTGGTAGGCGTTGCTCTTGTCGGGTCGCAGTTAGTTGCATGTACGAATTCATCTACGAATACACCAGCGAACACAGCCACGAGTACGACTGAAAGTAAAGCGGTTACACCAAGTCCAGTGGCTGCGAAGCCAGTTGAGATTACATGGTGGAACTTCCCGAATTTTCAACCGCTGGATGGAGAAGTTGGGAAATACGAGAAGGGGATCATTGCCGCTTTTAACAAGAAACATCCAGAGATTAAAGTCAATTTAGAGATGATTACCTTTGAAGGTGGTCCGCAAAAATTGAACGTTGCCATCGCTTCGAATTCGGCGCCAGATGTGATCTACGATGCGCCTGGCCGCATCATTGACTGGGGGAAGAAGAAGTTACTCGCTCCGCTGAATGACATCGTTACCGAAGAAGTGAAGAAAGATATTACGCCAGCCCTGTGGAAGCAATCCATGGTTGGGGATCAGATTTACATGTATCCGATAAATACAGCACCGTTCATGATGGCCGTTAATAAGACCGTATTTGAGAAAATCGGTGCGCTGGATTTGCTGCCGCTAAGCCGTCCTGACCGGACGTGGACCATGGCTGAATATGAGAAAGCGTTGCAAGCCGTGAAGGAGAAAGCGCCTGAAATCATCCCAACGGGCTTCTTCGCCAAAAGTACAGCAGGAGATCAAGGGACTCGCGCCTATATTGCCAATCTAGGAGTTTCAAGATTCTTGAGTGAAGATAACTCCAAAGTAGCGATTAATACGGACAACGCTGCCAAAGCATTGGATTGGGTTGCTAAAGCAACGAAGGATAAGATCAGTGTGTCCGGTTCTGCTTCCCTTGCTGCAGCGGATGTCAACGATTTATTCTTGCAAGGTAAATTAGCTTTCACGCTTAATTATTCAGCAGTTCTTAAAGCGCAGAACGTTCCGCTCAAAAAGGTGCAATTCGAAGATGTCTTGCTGCCATTCCCAACATTAGATGGGTCTAAGCCTAAGCTTGAGCCGTATTTGGGCGGTATGGCCGTGTTTAATAACGGAAATGCGGACAAGATTACAGCAGCCAAGAAGTTAGTCGATTTCATTGCGAACGATCCTGAATATGCGAAGAAAAACTTAATTCAAACAGGCGGTTTGTCTGCCCGTACGTCGATTACAGGTCTTTATAGTGATGCTGAGTATAAATATGCAGAGACAGCTCGTCAATTCATCACCGATGCACCAACAATTGCCGATGGTTACGCTGAAATTCGTACGTTCTGGTTCCCTGAGTTGCAACGTGTGTTAACAGGCGGAGCAACAGGCAAGGAAGCGTTGGATAGCTTTGCGGCTAAGGCGAACGAGGCCATTGCCAAAGCGAAGAAAGAGCAAGCAGCTTCCAAATAAGTCATGAGGCATGTCCACTGGGAGTAGAGTGCGATTGTACTCTACTCTTTGCATCTCAATAAAGAAAGGGAGGGAAGAAACATGGAGGTTACGGTTCGTAAAACCAAAAGTTATATTCGTCGAGACTGGCTTATGAGCTATATTTTTCTATTGCCTGCACTTGGATTCTTTCTGCTATTTGTTGCTTATCCCATGGTGAAAGGGATTTACATTAGCTTCTTCGATTATTCCTTGCGTACATTTAACTTTATAGGATTCGCTAATTACGTCGATTTGATTCATAACGAAACGTTTCTAAAATCGATGCGAAATACGCTCCTGCTTGTCGTGATAACGGTTCCTATTGTCATTATTTTCTCCTTATTCGTAGCGGTTTCCATTTATAAGAAAAAGGAATTTGCACGATCATTCTATCGAGGCGTATTCTATCTGCCAGCCGTTTCTTCTGTCGTTAGTATTACGGTTGTATGGGGATGGATCTACCATCCGAATTATGGCATTCTCAACTATTTAGGGGGATTAATTGGACTTGAACCGATGTCATGGCTTGGTGATCAGCGAACAGCTCTGTTGGCGATTATCGCCGTTTTAATTACGACATCTGTCGGTCAACCGATCATTCTTTACGTAGCTTCCTTAGGCAATATCCCGACTTCTTATATTGAAGCAGCTGAGATCGATCGGGCTAATCCGTGGCAAATCTTTTTGAAAATTATTTGGCCTATGCTCATGCCGACCAATCTCTATATTATCGTCATCACGACGATCAATACGTTTCAATGTTTCGCCTTAATTCAGTTGCTAACTTCTGGCGGACCTGTTTATAGCACTTCGACCGTCATGTATGGCGTGTACGAGCAGGCTTTTGTGCTTGGTCATTTCGGCAGCGCCTCGGCGATGGGCGTATTCCTTGCGATTATTATCGGGGTTATCTCGTTGATTCAATTTAAATTCTTTGGCAGCGATGTTGAGTATTAGGAGGGGACATCATGAGAATAAACGCTGGGCAAAGGGTATTTAACGGATTTTCTACGTTATTATTAATTCTTTCTACATTGTTTTTCATATTTCCGTTTTATTGGATTGTGACGGGGGCTTTTAAATTCCAAACGGTGGCTACGCAAATTCCGCCAGAATGGTTCCCGCTCAAACCGACTTTACAGAATTGGGTAGATTTATTCAAAAATCCCGTATGGCGCTGGACGTTAAACAGTTTCATCATTGCGGTAGTTGAGATGTTCGCTGTCTGTCTGGTTTCGGCTTCTGCCGGTTATGTCCTGGCGAAGAAGTTGTTCCCAGGCCGGAAAATTATTTTTACCATGTTCATCGCTGCGATGGCATTACCGAAACAAGTCATTCTTGTTCCGCTCTTTACGATGTTGGCCGACTTCGGGTGGGTCAATACGTATCATGGACTTATTTTACCAGCAATCGGTTGGCCGTTCGGTGTATTCTTAATGAAACAATTCGCTCAAACAGTACCGGGGGAGCTAATTGAAGCGGCGAAGATCGATGGCTGCTCCGAAATCCGACTATTCTCTACGATTATCTTGCCATTACTTAAACCAGCATTAGGCGCGTTAGCGATCTTTACTTTCATTGCCTCTTGGAACGATTATTTCAGTCAGCTCATTATGACGAGGTCCACCTCGATGATGACACTGCCGCTAGGGGTAGCCACGATGCAAGGCGAATTTACAACCAACTATGGAATCATGATGGCCGGAGCCGCACTTGCGTCTGTCCCTATGATTACGATCTTTCTCGTGTTCCAAAAAGCCTTTACACAAGGGATTACGATGGGTGCGGTCAAAGGTTAAGGTTACATGTGCAGTACATGGCTTAACAATTCAATCAAATCATCACTTGGAGGAAATAGGATATGAAACCTTATCATTTAGAACAATTTCGCGGTATTATTATCGCTTTATATGCGAGTTATGATGAGCAGGGAGAAATGAATACAGTCGCTGTTCGTCGATTGGCTCGTTATTATGCCTCGACTGGCGTCAAAGGCCTTTATGTTGGGGGCAGCTCAGGAGAGGGCATGCTGCAAACGGTTGAAGAGCGTAAGACGATTCTTGCTGCTGTGATGGAGGAAGTCGGGAATGAACTGACGATCATAGCTCATGTAGGAGCAGCCGCTACAAGAGATAGCGTTGAGCTTGCCAAGCATGCAGAAGAAGTTGGTGCGCACGCGGTTTCAGCAGTTCCTGCGATCTATTACCGCTTATCACCCCATAGTGTAGAGGGACATTGGCAAGCGATCATTGACAGTACTTCGCTGCCGTTCATTATTTACCATATCCCGCAAACGACGGGCTTTCAATTATCGAAGAGTTTGTTAGTGAAAATGGCTGCGCAAGAGAAGGTAATTGGCGTGAAGATTTCCGCAGAAAGCACCTTTGAACTTCAACAGTTCAAGGCGGCAGGAGGCAGCGACTTCCTCGTATTCAACGGTCCTGATGAGCAGTATTTAGCTGGGCGCAGTATTGGCGCGGATGGTGGCATTGGCGGAACCTATGGGGTGATGCCGGAGCTATTCCTCAAGATCGAACAATGCTATGTAACGGGACAAATGCGCGAAGCGCAGGAGTGGCAGTTCAAGGTTAACGAACTCATTGTCGAATTACTTTCCTTTCCGTCCTTATATGGGGCTTGCAAAGCGATTCTAAAGCTGCGTGGTTACGATATTGGAGAGCCGAGAATGCCATTATTACCATGTACAGCAGGAGATCAAGGGCGGATCGAAGAATTGAATACGCGGATCATGACGCTGGTTCAGTTGGCTAAGGCATAAGTAAGGAGGAATGGTAACGATGGAACCTAGAGAGATATTTCAAGCAGGCGGCTTGATCGTTTCCTGTCAGGCGCTAGAGCATGAACCTCTTCATGGTGGAGATGCGATGGCGAAAATGGCCAGAGCAGCTGTTCAATCGGGAGCGATTGGCATTCGAACGAACGGTGTTCTCGATATTTTGATGATAAAAAAAGAAGTAGATGTGCCTGTGATTGGACTTATCAAAAGAGATATAGCTGGCTCTGATGTATTTATAACACCAACTTTGGATGAAGTAAAAGCGATTGTGATGGCAGGCGCTGATGTTGTTGCGCTTGATGTTACGAATCGCGAAGGACGATTGGAAGCGGTGAAGCCGCTCATTGCATGGGCTCACGAAATGGGAGCCGCTGTGATGGCGGATATTTCAACCTTGGAAGAAGGACTTGCAGCAGAAGCGCTCGGTGTGGATTTCATCGGAACGACGCTAGCTGGCTACACACCCTATAGTACGCAGCAAGAAGGACCTGATTATGAATTGCTTGAACAGTTATGCGGAAAAGTTCGTGTACCTGTTCTCGCCGAAGGGCGGATCTGGACGCCGGAGGAAGCGGTGAAAGCGATGGCTTGCGGCGCTTCCTATGTCGTGGTGGGGAGTGCGATCACGAGACCGCAGCTCATTACCGAGCGTTATGTGAAGGCATTATCCACTTTGCGTGTGTAGGGGGAGGACAGATGGTAGCCTATACGTTTAACCCCTCAGCGGATTATGTGATTGGCGTTGATGTAGGAGGTACGAAGATCAATGCTGGTCTCGTAAATGGGCAAGGTGAAGTCTTGCGCATGGTCAGTTTAGCGACAATGGCGGGCGAAGCGAAGACGGTGGATCGAATTCTGCAAGCGATTCAGGAAGTGATTGCAGAGGCTGGGAGCATGGAGCCATGTTTATGTTTGAAAGGCATTGGCGTCGGAAGTGCAGGGCAAATCGATTGGGCGAGCGGCTCGATTCGCTCGGCGTCTGACATTATCCCCGGTTATGCGGGAACGAGGCTTAAGGACATCCTCGAGGAGCACTTTCAGCTGCCTGTTATCGTGGATAACGATGTGAATGTGCTCGCGGTGACGGAGAAACATTTGGGGGCTGGACAAGGTGTGGCGCATTTTCTATGCCTTGCGCTAGGAACAGGTGTTGGCGGCGCACTCGTTGTAGATGGCCGACTGGTCCACGGAGCATGGGGCGGTGGCGGTGAGCTTGGCCACATCTCAGTTGACTTCAACGGTCCCCCATGTGTATGTGGCGGGATTGGATGTTTGGAGCAATATGCGTCAGGGACTTCGATTGCTAGACGGATGCGCGAGAAACTTGCGCGCAGGGGAGAAGGCGAAGATGGTGTTGACTCCCGTGAGGTTTTTGCGCGATGGCATAGGGGAGATTTGTTAGCGAATGAACTTATGCAGGAAACCATGTCAGCGCTAGGATCGGCCATAGCTTCTTTCATCCATATGTTTAATCCCTCGTTAATCGTCATCGGCGGCGGGGTAGCCGAAGCGGGTGATCGGTTGTTTGGTGAGCTACGCAGAGAAGTAGCACGAAGAACAATGCCTGCCATGCTGGATGGTGTTCGAATCGAGCCAGCCTATCGTGGCAATTGGAGCGGTATGATTGGTGCAGCACTGCAATTGTGGGAATGATCGTGGAGGGCCTCGCTACTGAAGCGAGGCTCTTTGTTTGTTTAGACCTTGGTACAACTCAACAATTTCAGCTTCTTAGTAACTCAGCAACTCACCCATTCCAACAATCTAGCAACTCCAAAACCACAAATAGCACCACTACTGTTACTCGTCACGCCAACACTCATCTACTTTCGACCAATTTGGACGTGGCTCGCAAGTTTAACTGGAAAACCTCCATCTATTTTCGCCCAAAAAACCTAGAATTGCTGATTAGATGGAAAATATACAGGTATATTTCCCTCTATCCCTTGTTTGGGCTAAATCCGGGCAAATTAGCTGTAGAAAATCCATTTAGTTGAGCGGATTCGATGAAACGGAGGGAATTAACTGTAGTTTTTACAGTTAAACTTGGCTAAGGCGCAGACAATGTGGGGAGGAACAGCTTAGTTAGCCCGCGCCCATCATTTCCCACGCCAGTTGCCTTGCCGGTAATCGGATGGCGTTGTGCCTGTTGTACTTTTGAACACACGAGCAAAGTGAAACGAATTCTTGAAGCCGCAGCGCATGGCGATCTCACCAATGGCTAAGCCGGTTTGCGTCAGCAACTCGTTGGCTCGTAGAATGCGATAGTTCCACACGAATTTGATTGGTGTGATGCCTTCGTGTTTACGGAACAAGCGAACCAAATGCTCGGGAGACAAGCCAACTTCATCGGCTATGCCTTCGAGCGAGAGATGATCATGAAATTGCTGCTCGATATATTGCTTTGCGTGTAGAACCGAAGGGTGCGTATGCTGCATGTGATTGCTGGTCGATTCTGCAATAAATAACTGAATAGCCGCTAGTCCCAGACTGCGAAGGGTATCTGATGCCGTCTCGTAACGCAATTTTAAGGAGATGAGGATATCTGTTAAGCGATTCATTTCTTCACTTATAGGTTGTGTGTGTGGCAATTGTGCTAATTGGTCGCGTTGATGCTCCGAAAGCTGGTCAACATGAACGGCTATCCAGCGATGCCAAGTTTCTTGTTCTTTCGCGAACAAGAAATGTTCTTGATGTCCAGGTTTCAGAAGAATCACTTGCCCGGGCTGTATCGTATGGGGAATCTCATCTATATACACGGTCATAGAGCCAGTGTGCAGCAAGACTAATTGGAGATCAGCTTGTATGCGTGGACCAAATCGACTGCCAGGCGGGTAGACAACCGTTCCGCCAACAGCTGCATGTACCTTAGGTAGGTGTATGTTGAATTCGGAGGTCATAAGCATGTTCCTTTTCAATAATATAATGAAACAGAGTGCAGTTAATCATTTGACATGAATATCAATTACAGATATATTATCGTCAATCACAGCCATGTTCGAAATGCGAGTTCATCTGTATGCTAAGTATATAGCTAGAGCTTACATTTTGAAAGGGGAATGGGATATGCAAAGTGTAATTAAGGAACGATTAGCACCTTTAGGGGAAGAAGAGTTGGCGTTTTTTCATAAACATGGGTATTATTTGTTGAAAAAGGGGTGCAGTTCAGATCTTGTGGATGCCTTTAATGGACACATTCACAGTATTCGCTCCGCAGATGAGATAGCCGAATGGGCTCTCCCCAAAAAAGGCACTCAAGAAGTCTCGGATAAGGATCGATTCTCGGTGCGATTATTTAATCCACATAAGCATGATGGCTTCTCACGACAACTCATGAAGCTGCCTATCGTGCGAGGTGCGCTTGGTCAGATGATGGGAGACGAGGCCGTTTGTGTGCAAAGCATGTACTTCTATAAGGAGCCAGGCTCACCAGGGCAAGCGCCGCACCAGGACTATTACTACATTAAAGATGATCCGAAATCAATGATCGCAGCTTGGATCGCTTTGGAAGAAAGGGTGGATGAAGAAAACGGCTGTTTATGGGTTATTCCTGGCACGCACAACTTAGGATTGCTTCCACATGGTAAGGTGAAGAATTTAGAAGAACATGAAAGCTGGACAGAAGAAACCGAAGGGGTAGATCTTACCAAAGAGATCCCAGTTATTATGGAAAAAGGGGACATTTTATTTTTCCATGAGCTTCTCATCCACTCTTCCTATAAGAATCGCAGTCTGGATCGTTGGCGCCGCTCGTACGTGTGCCATTATATCCGCAATGATTCCAGTGTGCTGTTTCGAGAAGATTTACGCGTCAAGTATCCTCTATACTAAATAGCAAAACCGCAGCTTCTACAAGAGGAAAGCCCTCCTTTAGATGCTGCGGTTTTTTGTCTAGTTCTTCGTTCTGTAATTCGCGATAAACAGCAAACCGAAAGAGATCAAGATGATGGCTGCTGCCCAGTACCAAGCTAGCGTTTGATTCCCGGATTCCACGGCAATATATATCGCAGTTGGTAAGGTTTGGGTCTTGTGCGGGATGTTGCCTGCGATCATGAGCGTCGCACCGAATTCGCCAAGCCCTCTGGCGAAGCCGAGGATATAAGCGGCTATGAGTGAGCGCCATGCCAAAGGCAAGGTAATATGCCACAGCACCTGCCATTCGCTTGCTCCAATAGATCTTGCGGCATCCTCAAGGTCTTTGCTGACAAGTAGGAAGCCGGTTTTCATCGTTTGGTACACGAGGGGGAAGGCCACTACAATTGAAGCAATCACGGCAGCTCCCCACGTGAAAATGATGGATTGATGGAATGCATAGTCCATCAAGTGCCCGATCCAGCTTCTTTTACCAAGGAGAATTAGCAATATGAAGCCGACGACGGTAGGAGGTAATACCAAGGGCAGCATAAAGGTAGTCTCTACGACGATCTTCCCTTGAAAACTTCGACGTGACATTGCCCAAGCAGCTAATCCGCCGAAGATAAGGACAAACACACTGGATACAATAGCAACTTTTAATGATAAGAGAATAGGATCAAGGAATTCAGTCCAGTTGATTTGAGCCATCTTTATTTAGGTATTGAGAATCCGAATTTAACGAATACATCTTGTGCTTCTTTACTTTGCAGGTAGGTGTAAAAGTCGGACGTTTCTTTGCTGTGCTTGGTAGCTTTTACGATCCCTGCAGGGTATTCGATTGGTGTATATGTTTTTGGATCCACACGGAAGGCAACTTTTACACTTTTGGAAGTCAGCGCATCGGTTTTATACACGAAACCAGCTTCGGCGTTTCCGGACTCTACGTAGGTAAGTACTTGGCGAACGTCTTTACCTTGTACTATTTTCGCTTGGAGGGAATCCCATAACTTCACATTCGTCAATGCCTCTTTGGCATAACCACCGGCCGGAACAGTTGCAGGCTCACCAAGAGCTAGATGTTTGATGCTATCGCTGGAGAGATCTTCAACTTTCGTTACTGCAACTTTACCATCTGCTGGAATGATGGCAACTAACTCGTTAATAAGCAGGTTTTTTTGCTGTGTTGTATCGATCAATTGTTTGTCGACTAAGGTTTTCATATTTTTGGTAGCCGCTGAGAAGAATAAGTCCGCAGGAGCACCTTGTTCGATTTGCTGTTGTAATGCGCCGGAAGCGCCGAAGTTAAAATTGAGTTTGATTTGTTTGTTTTTAGTTTCGTAGTTCGTTTGAATTTCTTTCAAAGCATCCGTTAAACTAGCTGCAGCGGAAATTGTTAACTCAACTTTTTCCGTAGGTACAGGCGTAGCGGCTGGTGTTGCTGTTGATTGTGCAGCTTGCGTTGGTGCTGTGCTTACTGCGGGTTGTGCTTTTTCGCTAGAGCACCCCGTAATGATCATGGTTGCAATTGCGAAACTCAACAAAACCATACTAAACTTCTTTACATATGACATAAAACACCCTCCGATTATCGTTTTTCTATCTATTTAGATATAAATGATACTATCTAATACTTTCTTATTATATATAACCCTAATTAAATCGTCTATATCAGGATTGAAATACACCTTATATCAGCTTATGATAGGAAAGAATGGTTTCGAAAGATACCTTATGGAGGTTCCTATGGCAGCAGACGTTTCCTATACAACGGAAGAAATATCTAAACTTTTGAAAATCTCCAAATTAACCGTGTATGATCTGATCAAAAAAGGCGATCTAGCCGCCTACCGTGTCGGCAAGCAAATGCGCGTAGATGCCTCGGATCTTGAAGCCTATAAAACGCGTGCAAAAGGTGGGAAGGCTCCTGTCGTGCACAACGAAGCATCCGAGCCTTATGCACAGCCAGCAGTGTATGCCGGACGGTCGTCCAAGCAGTCCCTTGTCATAACGGGACAAGATGTAAGCTTGGACATTTTGGCCAAACATATCGAAAGACAAATCGCACCTTATAGACCGCTTCGCGCCTATGTCGGAAGCCTGGATAGCCTGATTTCAATGTACAAAGGCGAGTCGGATATTGTCAGCACGCATCTGCTGGATGGTGATACAGGGGAATATAATCTGCCTTATATCCGAAAATTACTGATTGGTTCTTCCTACGTCGTTGTAAATCTGGTTTCACGCTCAGCGGGTTTGTTCGTTCAGTCAGGTAATCCGAAGCAACTCTATGGCTGGGCAGATCTCAGTAGAACGGATCTTCGCATGGTGAATCGCGAGAAAGGGTCTGGCGCACGGGTTCTTCTGGATGAGCAGCTTCGTCTTCATCACATTTCACCGCAGTCGCTCAGCGGATATGACCGCGAAGAATCGAATCATATGGGCGTTGCGGGAAAAGTTGCTGTAGGTGAAGCGGACTTCGGCGTAGGGATCGAAAAGGCCGCATCGATGGTAGGTGGCGTTGATTTCATCCCGCTCATCCAAGAACGCTATGATTTGGTAATGTTAAAGAAGCCGGAAAACCTTGCTTGGATCGAACGCGTTAAGCAAATCCTGCAATCCGAAGCTTTTCGGAATGAGTTGCGTCCTATTCGAGGCTATGACCTATCCTTGACAGGACGCGTGTTATACGAGACTTAGTTGCACATAGTGTAATCAAAGGGATGTCTACGAATGAGTAGACATTTTTGGCATATCGTTTCGACTAACCGCGGAATGGCGTTATAGGGAAAGTCATTTGGAAAAAATAGTTACTCCCAGTTGGAACACTGATATAATGGTTGAAGTTCAGTTGAGACTATCGCAACCAAAGGGGAGAGCGCATTGTCATTCATTGAGGTCAAACATTTACGCAAAACATTCGAAACTGATGTAAGACGAACAGGGCGATTTGCCATGATTCGGAGCCTGATTAAGCCGGAGAAGCGAGAGATGGTCGCTGTCGAGGAGATTTCTTTTTCCATTGAAAAAGGCGAGAGTGTTGCCTACTTGGGACCGAACGGTGCGGGCAAATCGACAACGATCAAAATGCTGACCGGCATCTTGGAGCCGAGCGGTGGAAGTATTGAAGTGGCGGGCTTAGTTCCGCATAGGAGTAGAAAGCTTAGTTCGTATCAAATTGGTGTCGTATTCGGACAACGGAGCCAGTTGCTGTTTGATTTGCCTGTGAAGGATTCGTATGATTTATTGCGATATATGTACAGCATCTCATGGGAGCGATATCACAGAAATTTACGTGAGTTTGCCGAGGTTCTGGAAGTCGAACATTTACTTAACCGACCTGTAAGAACGCTTTCACTCGGTCAACGGATGCGTTGTGAAATCCTGGCCTCCTTGTTGCACGAGCCAGATATCCTCTTTCTGGATGAGCCTACAATCGGGCTTGATGTTGTGGCGAAGGAACGAATCCGTGCGTTTATTGAGAAGATCAATCGGGAAAAAGGCGTCACGCTGCTCCTAACCACACATGACATGCATGATATTGAACGGTTATGTTATCGGACAATGATTATCGATAAGGGTCGCCTCATTTATGATGGCAGCCTGCAGCATATTCGCGACCATTATGCGACTGAACGTCAAATTAAGGCTACTTTCGAGGATACCAATCTCGCAGAAAAAGCCGCTTCGCTGTTCGCGGACTTCCACGTGCACACGTTGGTTGAAGAGCGCATGCTCAAAATATCCTACGATCAGCATCACATGGATACGTCCACCCTACTAAAGCATCTGTTAGAATATGCACAGCCGCGTGATCTGACCATGCAAGATGAGAATATCGACGCATTAATTTCTCGGATTTATCGCGAAGGGATCTCGGATTCGCAGCAGAAGCCTGAGTCTGGGCGCGAGTTGGAAAGTGTGGTTATCCCTTCATGAATACTCTTCAACGACTAGGCGGAATGTCCCGTATTGCGGTTCGCCAGCGCATGCAGTTTCGGTTTGATTTTATGATGACACTCGTGTCAACGCTTATGTTCTGTGTGCTGTATTACATGCTTTGGAAGGCGATTTACATGTATGGCAGCGGGCAGGTGTTGCCTTGGGAGCAATTAATTACTTATGTGATGGTTGGCCAAACGATTAACTTTGCTCGCTGGTCACCAGCGGAGCGTGCGCCTACCTATGCCATGGCGTTGCGAGTCCGTTCCGGGGACATTGCACTGGATCTGATTCGACCGGTGGACTTTCAAGTACAGCGATTTGTAGAAGCCGCAGGCTTTTTTGCCGTGGAAATGTTGTGGGTCAATATTCCTGCGCTCCTGCTTCTCATCTTCGGGCTTGGCATTCAATCACCAACAAGCTTGGGGGCTGGAGCTGCCTTTGTGCTAAGTCTTATCATCGGTTTCTTAGTAGCATTTAGCATTAATTCAATTATTATGATGATTTCGTTCATGACGACGAATACGTTCGGGGTACAGTTGGCGAAGCGAGCGATGATGGATATTTTCGCAGGAACGTTGATTCCATTCGATTTCTTTCCAAGCAGCCTACAAACCGTTCTGACCTATTTACCTTTTCAAGCTATGGCATATATTCCCTTATCCATTTATACAGGCAAGCTGACGGGGGCGGATATGGGCTTCGCCCTATTGGAGCAGCTAGCGTGGGCAGTGGTGATGATTGTCATTAGTCGATTGTTGTGGATGAAAGCGGCGAAACGCTTAGCGATTAACGGGGGGTGAGAAGATGTTAGCACCAAAGCGAAGTTTCATGGGTCAGATAGCGTATCTGATAGGAATGTATGGTCATTTTCTAAAAGTGTATGTCAAAACGTTGGTCGCGTATCGTGCGGATACGATCATTGCGGTCATTGCGGGGATCGTTGCGCAGGGAAGTACGCTGGTATTTTTGACAGTCATATTCAAACGGATTCCCATGCTAGCAGGTTGGGACTATAACGAGTTAGTCTTTATGTTCGGACTTGCGGCCACGGGGCGAGCACTGAACCAAACCTTCTTTAATGCGCCATTCATGCTAACGGGCAACATTCGAAATGGGCGGATGGATATGATGATGGTGCGGCCTGTTGGCGTGCTTTTCCAAACCATAGGCTACTCACAAGAATTAAATGGCGTCGGCCAGTTGATTACGGGCATTGCTATTATGGGGTATGCGGCATCCCATTTGGATATGAGTTGGACGTTCTGGAGCGTGCTATACGTCGTCATTGCTCTACTCTGCAGCGCTCTTATTCAATTCTCAATCCTACTAACAATAAGTGTATTCACATTCTGGTTTCAGGAAATTCGATCTCTGATATATCCAATAACTTGGCTATATGACTTCACGAGGTATCCCATGCAAATCTTTCATCCGATTCTGCGTGGATTGCTAACGTACATCATACCGTATTCCCTAGCTAGCTTCTATCCAGCGGCATATTTATTGCGGCCAGAGCAATACGGCTGGGCCGCTTGGGGCGTACCAGCCGTCACATTGGTGATCGTCATGGGGGCTTACTTTATATGGTCACAGGGGCTAAGGCGTTATTCGAGTGTTGCGGGATAAATGGCTCGCTGCGACTACAGTCGATATACATCGGATATACACTTTCCTGGCTAGGGGGAGACACTTTGATGAGTATCGGAGAAATCGCTGCGGGCAGGGGGGCGTGCACGTTGGCAGCTGTCTGTCTGAGGCGTTTACTCTTCTCGAAAACATCAATGACGAGATAGTACATAATACATAGCACGATAAAACCCAATCCGCAGATTTGTAAGTTTTGCATCCTAGTACGCCTCCTATGAATCTTTTTTCATAGATTAACGTATTTGGGATGCGATGTCGCTCGAAAATCGGTGTCGTATTGTGACGATTTGTAAAAAGACTCCTAATTGTATGCCTTTATCTTGACATTACCAGTGAGAACCATTATCATTCGAATTAGAGATCTAAATGAAAATGATTATCAATAGGTGACGAGAGTGAACGGCATCATGAGGGGGCTAGTCGATATGAATCATAGCGAGAATGGTATTGGTGTCGGGACCTTGCAGGTAATAGCAGACTTTCAGTTAGAACGCTGGCTGCATACCCTTACGCATGAAGATCATGGGAGAGATTCGCAGGATCTGAATTGGCAGCAGCTTACCCAATACGCAGCGTATCACGCGATTCATGCATGGTATACATTACCACCTGCTGCACGTACACAACAGGTGATTAATCATGAATTTGAGAAAAAGTGGACGAATAAGGTGCAGAAATTCGGTAGCGATACGTTCTATGGCGAGGTTAAACATCGCGTTATTGATCAGTTGTATCGTATTCTGACGAGTAGAAGTCGGATCGAATGGCCACTCCTTTTATTCGAAAGCTTGGATATATGGGTTGATGAGCTAGATTTGGGATTATCGATGATTGTTCAGGTGATGGAATCATCTCAAGACACGATTGTCATTCATAAATTTGTCGTGGAAGACAGCGCGGCTTCCCTTGACCTGTTTACACATATGTCGGTAGTTTTTTGTAACAAGGCGTTCGGAGGGAAGCCTGTGAAACTGCAAGTTGTTAATCTAATGACGGGTAAACAACACCAAATTGAAACAAAGCATTTCACAATGGACCAATCGCTTGATTATCTTAGACTTGTGAAAGATCTGTATTTGGAAAGTCGCAGATGCACCTGCTGCAGAGAGGAAGGACTTCATGGAAATAAACTCGACATGGCAATCCACCAATGACTTGCTATCCCTAAAGTTTACTACGTTGACCGCATCCCCAGAAGGGGTGTTGTATGCGGGGACGGAAGAACACGGCGTAGTCCAGTTCTCGCCGCTGCGTTCCTGGGAAAGCGCATCTGATGGATTGCCAGATGCGGTCCACGTGTACCGTTTAGATTGGGTGGAGGCACAGTTATTCGCTTCAACGAGCCAGGGATTGTATCATTTAGAGGATGAGATATGGCAGCAAACGAGCGTCACCGATCCTTGTTACGCGGCAATTGGCTGGGGTGATCGATTTGTACTTACTGAAAATGGTTTACTCTGTGGGAATGATGATGACTGGCTGCCACTCGCTTACCGCGGGAAGAAAACCTATGATTTGCTAGTGACGCCTCATTTTATATTCCTGGGGTATGAGGATGGCGTTGCTTTTTATGATTTATTTACAGGTAATTGGTGCAGTATGCCCCTCCATCATGCCGTGACTAGTTTAGCTGTATTCAACACGAAGCTGGTCGGAACAACAGAGCGCGGTGGTTTAATTGTGGGGAATAAGAATGGCGGGTTCAATCAGCATCGGTTCGAGGGAATGTTCTTGAATCGCTTAGTCACGCATCGCGGCGAGGTCTACGTGTGTGCCAACACAGGGCTCTATAAGCTGATTGAGATCAGAGGGAACGTCGTACTGCATGCATTAAACGCGCAAGCTGAGGTGACCGATCTGCTGATTTGGCGTGATATGATGGTCATCTCGACACGAGATTCAGGTATTAAATATAAACATGCGGACAAGACGGGTTTTCAAACGGTTCTGTAAGAAAGAGAAGCTCCCAGCGACGAGTATGCGCGGGAGCTTTTTCAATTACCCTATTCGGTTGTCCAATAGCGAATTCGGAAACATAGCGTTATGCCATAGTGTTATTTCGACATAAATGACCGGATTCGCTTGATTATAACGAAATAGTGCTATATCGTAATTCTATTTTCCCAAAGAACACCCATTTGGAGCAAATAACGTTATGGCAGAGCTTTATTTGAAATAGCACGTGAAATTAGCGACCTTCGGAGTCACGAGCTTTAAGCGTGCCAAATCCGTGGCATCGCTAACGGTTCTTTCCCCAGCTCTGCCCAAATATAAGAGAGCAGCAGGCGAGATTTCAAATCTCGATACGCAGGCTCATCCCACAAATTACGAATCTCACCTGGGTCTTCTTGAAGGTCAAAGAGTTCGCCATAAGTTTGATTATAGTAGACGGTTATCTTATACCGCTCGTCCACATAGGTTTTCTGGTGAATCGTTGTTTTCTCGTGGCGGAATTCGCAAATCGCATGGTCTCGTGCATGTTCGGCCTGACCTGTCCATACGCTGCTTTGGTCAACTCCTGTCATGAAGCAAGGTATAGGCAGTCCAGCCATGGAGAGGAAAGTAGGCGCAAGATCGACTAGAGATTGGATCGCATTCGAAGTTCTGCCCGCTGGCACGTGACCAGGGTAACGAACGATGAAAGGGAGCTTGATCAGATCCTCGTAAAGGAAGCCGCCTTTATATTGAAGACCATGCTGTCCGAAGAAGTGACCATGATCCGTTGTGAATACGACAATCGTATTTTCGGCAAGCCCTAGCGCATCTAGTCGATCCAAGATACGACCAATGTGAGCGTCCATACAACTGATCATGCCGTAATAGGTGGCTACGAGCTGCTTGCGCTCACTTTCTGGCAAGTGAGAATGAGAGTGGTAACCATGGATGCCATAACCGCTTTCTTTCAGATAAGAGAAGTCGGGATTCGCTTCTTGTGTGAGCTGAAAGTGTGGTGGATTCTTCTCATGTTCACCGGGTGTGACGGATGGGATCGTCAATTTCTCGGGATCATACATCGTATCCCATGGCGAAGGGACTAAATAATCCGGATGTGGATCGAAGAAACTTGACCATAGGAAGAAGCCTTCATCGGACTCCTTATACTGTTCCAACAGCGCATTGGTTCTTTCTGCAATCCACGTATTATAGTGAAATTCCTCTGGAATTGCCCAGTGATGCAACTGATTCGGATCCATTGTCCCCGTCGGAGCCAAGAAATAGTCCCGCCAGTTCGTTAGCCCCTTCTCTACCATCCATAGCGCATAATGTTGTCCCACATGAGCTTCATTCGTATGATTGCGTGCTAATTCAACATGGTCAAAACCATAGAAAGGTTGATCGAACGCTTTCCAGTAATCCAGGTCCTGCAGAAGGGGGTAAGCTTCTAGTGAGGGATACTCGTCTGTCCCTTTGAGCGGCTGGAAGTGGGCTTTACCAATCAGCGCAGTGCGATAATCTGCTCTCTTGAAATCTTCCCCTAAGGTGTGGCGATCCTCCAAAAGCTTGGTGCCGAGCGTCCATGCGCCATGTTGGCTAGGATATTGGCCGGTTATAATGGAAGATCTAGTCGGTGTACAAGTCGGATTAGGGCAGTAAGCCCGTGTGAAAGTCGTTCCTTCTTGCACGAGTCGATCCAAATTAGGCGTAGATAGCTCTGGATTGAAAGCGCCAATCGTATTCCAATGCTGCTGATCACTTGTGATGAGTAGAATATTCGGTTTCTTCAAGAGATGTTCCACCTTTCTATTTGCCTATCTACAAGTAGTATAGAAATAGGATCGTAAAAACAACATGATGGAATGTTAGAAAGTTGTCATTATGTCTACTTTTTCGTAAAATTAGGGGTGAGTAAGTTGGGCAATTGGCGTGCAAGGGGAGGAACAAGATGCAAGAATATGAGATGGAATTCGCTGATGTTTGGTTTGCTATTCCCCAGCCCTTTCAGACCGCAAGCGGTTGTTGGATTGTGCGGGCAGGGCAGAATGTGGCTAAGCCAACGTATCACATTGGACCTAAGGTAATTGAACAGACGAGCTTTCATTGGATTGTACAAGGCAAAGTGAGCGTGACTTCACTCGATCATACCGTTGAATTAAGCGAAGGCGACGTGTTCTGCTTATTTCCAGGACGTCCCTATGTATATCGAACGATGCAAACGGAAGAAGGTATCCCGCCTTTGAAAATGATCTGGCTAGCCATGGAAGGCAGTCAATTGCCGATTTTAACCGCAGAGTTTGGCTTGACGCCCAATAAATATTGGTTACATGACATTGTGAATAACGAAGTTGGCGAAGCGTTGCGAAGTGTGATTGGTGCTCTTTCGGGGACGAAGAGGAATATGTTTCTTGAACAGCGGACACTCAGTGATCTTTTTTATAAAATGAACCTGCAAGCGAACCGTTCTGCCTCCAAAGAGAAAGAGAACTGGCTCGCACAAGTGAAAGAATTCTTCGATTTACACTATACGGAGCATATTCGTGTCGAGGATGCCGCTAACCATTTTGGCTACCATCGGTCGCATGTGTATGCTGCATTCCTGAAGAAGTATGGCACCTCACCACAGCGTTACTTAGCTCAAAAGCGCTTAGAGAAGGGGGCGGAACTACTCAAAACCACGTCGTTATCAGTCACGGAAATCGCCTATTCGTTGGGCTATTCCGAGTTGTATGCTTTCACACGGGCATTTACGACGTATAAGGGAGTCTCGCCACGTACCTATCGGGGGTAATTGCCACGAAGCTAGGAATATCCCGCAGGCGATACGCCCGTAATTCTTTTGAACGCTTTATAAAAGTTAGAGTAGTCCTCAAATCCTGTCATTTTACATGCTTCGGCAGGGGGGACGGACAACTTCAATAATTCGATGGCTTTGGCGATCCGTTTATGTATCACGTATTGTTTGAAGCTATACCCTGTTACTTTCTTGAACAGATGCGAGAAATAGTACCGATTAATATAGAACGTATCCTCGATATGCTGAAGCGTTAGTTCGCGATACAAATTGTTGTGGATGTATGTAACAATGTGCTCAATTTTCGCATTATATTCTCCTTCTAGCTGGGACGTATGAAGATGCGTAGCAATGATGTCATTAAGATGAATGAGAAGTCGAATGAACGTCAATTCGATCAGCACCTGACTCGCAGGTTGATTGGCATGGTAATGTTCTTCCATATCTGTAAAATATACGCCTAGTTGTTCAACCAATTTGCTTGGAATACGGTTGAAGCTTCCGGGCTTTTTGCGTTCAAAATAGTGCAGAATGGGGTAGCTCTCATGGTGATAATGCTGGCAAAATTCAGGCGTGAAGAAAATGATAATTCGCTCATAGCTGGAATCCGACGTGAAATAGGGGCGATGCATTTCCTTATTCGTGATAATCAATAAATCCCCGGGACTCAAGGAATACGTCTGATCTTCTACTTGATAATTCACACTGCCAGAAATAAGATAATAAATTTCGTAGCAATCCAACATATACGAGCGGTGCTGCTCATCATGTGGACTTTGAGTAATGGAATGCATGTAGCTAAAGGCACCATTCTTGAGCTGAAATGATGTAAGCTTCTCGTTCATCGTATCCCTCTTCGAGTTTGATTTAGTTAGCTTTACTATATCATGAAAATCAAAGATAAAAAGCAAGTTATGCAATGTTTCTCGCAAGGTCTACTATAGGTTACAGCCCTGAAATCCCACTATACTTAGCTCATTGGAGCTGCAAGGATCCAAGCTAATATCGAGGAGGTATGTAAATTGAAAGCGATTTTACAAGAGAATAAAACGTTTATTCAGGGGACTTGGGACCGAATTGGTGCAAAAATTTCGAAGACATCCCAACGCATTCAAGATGGTTTCCCACACACCACGATCAATGGTGTCTATGACGATTGGCATGATGATCTTTCCTGGTGGACCAATTCATTCTGGGCGGGTATTCTGTGGCAGCTGTACAAGGATGATCCAAGTAACGAAACCTATAAGGGTTATGCCCAAAGTATAGAGAAGAAAATGGATGCTGTTCTACATAGCTACGATCAATTACATCATGATGTAGGCTTTATGTGGCTGTTAACTTCGGTGTTGAATCATGAAATAACAGAAGATCAAGGTGCAAGGCAACGGGCGATGTTGGCAGCGAATGTATTGTCTGCTCGTTACAATATGGCAGGAGGCTATATTCGCGCATGGAACGGAGAGGGGAATGAGGGTTGGGCAATCATCGATTGTATGATGAATATCCCACTTCTATTCTGGGCGAGCGAACAAAGCAAGGA
The DNA here is from genome assembly GCF_059691955.1 of Paenibacillus sp. J22FR83. Lineage (NCBI taxonomy): Bacteria > Bacillati > Bacillota > Bacilli > Caryophanales > Paenibacillaceae > Paenibacillus > Paenibacillus sp. J22FR83. Next base: position 79,028 of record NZ_JCAUAM010000024.1, on the reverse strand, counting down.
TGATCGATTTAAGCATATCGGTATTCAACATGCAGACAAGACGATGAAAACATTCATTCGAGAAGATGGTTCCGTCAACCATATTGTTAGCTTCGATAAGGATACTGGGGAAGTGGTTGATATCCCTAGAGGTCAAGGCTATGTAAGTGGATCTTCGTGGTCAAGAGGGCAGAGTTGGGCCATTTATGGCTTTGCACAAACGTATAACTGGACTGGGAAAACGGCATATTTGCAAGCTGCGAAACGAATTGCACATTATGTAATGACGTGTCTACCGCTAACGGGTTATGTGCCGCCATGCGATTATCGCCAACCTGCGGATGCCACATTGTTAGACAGCTCAGCTGGAGCCATTACTGCTTGCGGATTAATTGAAATTGCCAAGGCTGTTCCTGAGGCAGAGAAGGATCTGTACTTACAATCTGCTATCCTTATTCTTAAAGCACTTGATGAGAAATGTGCGATCTGGGATCTATCGGATGAATGCATCTTAACGAGCGCAACAGCAGCGTTTCATCGAGGAAATAATCCACGTACAGCAGTCGAGAACGGCGCATTAATCTATGGCGACTATTATTTCGTGGAAGCCATTGCGAAGCTAAGAGAGTTAGTAGACTAATTATTGTTTGTGAGAAACCATCCAGTGCTCCGCAGCCAATTCGCTGTTCAAAGCCTGGATGGTTTTATTATGACGGTATAAGCTTAGCGTTTATTGTAGCGATCCAAAGCAGCTTGTTGAATTTTGATAGCTTCATCGATGTTTAATGATTTAAGTTTCTTGATAAAAGTATCATAATTCTCAATCGGTTCTGCATTCATAACGAACTTGTTAAACATTTCGCCTACATAGGTGTTCACATCACTCATAATGGAAGCGAATTTAGCGCTTTCTTCCGGCGATGGTGTAACTGGCGGCATTTTCTTCTTGTTGATGGCATCACTCCAGTTCTTAACGGACTGCTTCAGAACAGGTGTTGTCCAGCTGTATTGCTCGTTATAACGTACATCGATTAATTTAGGAGAACTGCCAGCATATTTCGATAACGCTTGTGCCATTGGTAAGCCCTGTGGGTTTTTCATAATAAGATCGGTATATTTCGGATAGCCATTCTCCATCGTGTAGGAAACGCCTTCGATGCCGAAGTTAAAGAGAAGATTACCTGCCTCACCATAGCGATAATCAAGATATTTCACGGTTTCGATAGGGTTTTTATTCGCTTTTGTAACGGCTGCACCAAGACCATTGAAATAGTTGATTTTTTGGCCAATTTCCGCGCGATCACCTTTCTTGAGGGTCGGATAGGTGATACCTTGGAGCACGAAGTTAGGATTCTTATCTTTCATTAATTGATTGAATTTCCCTACACCTCCGCCGGCGAGGACAATACTCGAACCAATTCGTTCACCTGTTACTTTGGCATCAAAGAGCTTCTCATCGTTTGTCGCATACTCAGGGTCCAATAGGCCTTCTTTGTACCATTTCTGCATCGTCTTCACATACTCTTTGAACTCAGGTTGAGTCACACCGTACTTCACAACACCGTTATCTTGATAGAATTCGAAGCCAATACCCCAAGCACCTACAAGGAAGCTGGAATCTCTCAACCAGAAATCGGTATTGATATGGAACGGAATTTCATCCGCTTTGCCGTTGCCATTCGGATCTTTCTCTTTAAATGCTTTCAATACGGTATACCACTCATCAACGGTTGTCGGTGCAGCTAAACCTAACTTATCCAACCAATCCTGACGGATGACAGGTCCCGTATACGTTAATTGTTCATTTTTCAAACTGAGATCGGGGAAGGAATAGATTTTACCACTATCTGTGGAAATTTGTTTCTTCACTTCTGGATTTTCCTTTAGGATCTTACTCAGATTTGGCGCATACTTATCAATCAATTCCTTGAGGTCAATGATCACGCCGTCATTAATCGCTTTCTCAGGTCCACCTGGATAAGACAGCCAGTTAAAGTCAATGACATCCGTTAAATTATTGGAAGCAACCATCAGATTTAACGCTTGTTTGACTTGCTCAGGACCTATTGGCGGATGGGTATACTCTACCTTAACTCCAGTACGCTTCTCTAATTCCTTATACATCTCTCTATCATTGTAATTTTTGGAGACAGGAGCTGCGTTGTTGTTCATTTCTAAAAAATAAGTAAGTTTCGTTAATGGTTGTGTTGTTGCGCCTGCGGATGCTGCTGGACTAGTGGCTGGTGTCGGTGTGCTGCTGCATGCACTCAGCATGGCGGCTATGACAATAGCAGACGTGGAACCGATTACAACATTTTTCAAGGTTACTTTCATTTCGTGTTCATCCCCTTAGTGTTTTTTTGTAGGTTGTCTAACCTTCAACGCAAATATAGTGAACATTCAGCTGGTTGAATACCATCCATTTGGGATATTTACTATCAAATCTCTGCTTTTCGCGACCAACAATCGGTACACAAATCCATAATTGCTGTAGATTACCCTTTGATTGCACCAATCATAACACCTTTGACAAAGTACTTCTGGAGAAAGGGATAAACGATGAGAATTGGTGTCGTTGTCACAATAATTGCCGCATATTTAATGGTGCTGGCAACAAAAGCACGATCATCTGTCGTCATATTCGTCGTCATGCTGTCTGTGCTATTGATAATCAGGATCTCTCGTAAAATCATTTGCAGCGGATACAAATCCCTGTCTCGCAGATAGATGAGTGCGTTAAAGTAAGCATTCCAATGACCAACACCGTAGAATAATATCATAACCGAGATAACGGGCATGGATAAAGGTAGGATGATGCGAAATAATATGGTGAGATCATTCGCTCCGTCAATACGAGCCGATTCCTCCAGACTATCGGGTATAGCTTGAAAAGAAGTGCGCATAATGATGAGGTTAAAAGTTCCTACTAATCCAGGTAGAATAAGTGCCCATCGTGTATCATACAAGCCAAGCCCATTCACCAGTAGATACGTTGGGATCAGTCCGCCACCAAAAAACATGGTAAATACGATAATCATCATAATAGGGTCACGAAGCATGACATTTTTACGAGACAAGGCGTAAGCACCTAAGCTAGTGAAGAAAATATTGAGCACGATACCAATGACGACGTAGAAAATGGTGTTTAAGTACCCAATAGCAATCATTGGATTATTGAAAACGAGCCGGTAACCCTCTAGTGAAAACCCTGTAGGCCAGAACATGAGACCTCGCTGCTGTGCAAACTTGGCAGGATCACTGAATGACGCCATAACAATATAGAAGAATGGGTACAAAGTTACGATGCACAACAAGGTGAGGATGAGGTATGTCGTCAAATCAAAGCTGATATCGCCAATCGTTTTACGTTCTTTCATGGTGAGCCTCCTACCACAGTTTCGTGTCCGTTAAGGAACTACTGAGTCGATTCGTAATGATTAATAAGATGAAATTAATGACAGAATTGAAGAGTCCAACAGCTGCGCTGAAGCTATAGTTAGATTCCAGTAATCCTTTGCGATAAACAAATGTTGAAATCGTATCTGCTGTTTCATACATAGCGGGATTGTAGAGTAGAATAATTTTCTCTGCGCCTACGCTCATGAAATGCCCAATCGTCAGAATGAACAAGATGATGATAGTCGGTGCGATCCCCGGCAGTGTAATATGCCGAATCTGTTTGAAGCGGTTCGCACCATCTACGCGAGCTGCCTCATAGAGAGCAGGATCAATGCCCGCAATCGCAGCCAGATAAATAATAGATCCCCAGCCAACGCCTTGCCAAATCCCAGATCCTACGAAGAGGAAACGGAAGTAATCGGAGCTATTGAAGAATTTGAGCGGCTCTACACCGAATAAGCCGAGCAACTGATTGACTAATCCATTGAGAGAGAAGAAATCGACGGTCATTCCAACCACAATAACTACGGAGATAAAATGGGGGATATACGTAATGGTTTGCACGGCTCTTTTGAAAAAACGTACGCGCACTTCGTTTAATAGCAAAGCCAACAAAATGGGTGCTGGAAAACCAAAAATAAGTTCGTAAAAACTGATTAATAGTGTATTCTTTAGGACGCGCCAGAAGTAAAACGAACTGAAAAACTGCTTGAAGTGGACGAAGCCGACCCATTCACTAGCCAGTATACCTTTCGCAGGTGAAAATTGCTTGAAGGCAATTTGCGCCCCGTACATGGGTACATAATGGAAAATAACGTAATACGCGAGAACGGGTAGAAGGATGAGGTAGATCAGTTTATTTCGAACTAGATCCTTCTTGAGCCTAACCAAGTAACCCGCTTTCTTCTTGACTGCAGATGCGTCGATGGACCTCGCAGCGGTTGTCGTGCTGCTCGAATTGCTATGCATGGGGATGATCACCCTTTCTATGTGTTTAATTTGATTATAGAAGGGCAACTAGCTGTCAGCCTACCGTATATCTACCCCAAAAGCCTGCGGAATGCCACATTACGGACAATCAAATGGTAACCATCGCCTGCAAGTTTCCTTGTTTGGATAGAAAAAAGTGAAAAACCAGAGGTCCTGCATACGAGATGCAGGCTTCTGGTTTATTTGTTTCCAGTTCGATATTTGCCAGGTGTTAGTCCCGTATGTTTCTTGAATATGCGCTGTAGGCCTATATCCGTTGAATAACCGAGCTTTTGGGAAATGTCTAGTACGGTCATATCTGTCTCTATAAGTAATTTCTTCGCCTCTTCGACCCTCATCTTGGCAATGTAATCCGTAATCGTTTCACCTATATGGAGTTTAAAGAAACGTGATACATACTTGGGCGACAGCCCGAAATGGTCTGCGACATTCTCGAGCCCTAGATTGGCATCGTACACGCTAGTTTCTAGGTAGGTAACCATTCTGCTCATTTGCTCATGATTATGATCAGACCGATCGCTATCCACATATGTGCAGAGTGTCGCATACATCTGTTTAATCTCTTGATACATTTCTATGGACGTATCGCAGGCGGCTAATCGTTTGTCGGGATCGTCATCCTGATCGAATACTTCACGGTATGTGAGATTGAGAAGCTGTAAACATTTCAAGAGTGTACTCACAATGTTGTACATAAGCCATTTTCCTAGTTCAGGAGCGATGGCGCCACGATCGAAATTCATGGTATATACCTGATCTAAGAGTTTATTGACCTGATCTAGTTCACCATGTTTGACGAGATTAATGATTTGACTTTCGGTATCAACTGGATAGAAGTAGGTTTTCTCTTCTTCACCCAGATCGTTGTAGAAGATAACCGAATGTTCACCCTTCAGCCATTTGTGCTCCATCGAACGCAGCGCTTCTGCATAGCATTCGCCAATCTGCGAGGGAGAGGGACGACTATCACTAACCGCAACCGTGATAAAGATGGAAAGGCGGCTCTGAAGTACTGCATTTAATTCCTCCAAGCATGGCAATATGTTAGGTTTCCATTGATCTTCTTCTAGACTGTGGTTGATCAGAACACCTACTTGTTCTCGCTCTATTTCGGCAAAGAAGGCGGACATGCCTCTCTCCTTAATCAGGTCTTGGAGAATGTTCATAACAATGAACCTTACATGAGCCCATTGACGCTCAGAGTTATCTTTGACAAATTCCGAGCAATCATCCAACTCAATCAGGAGGACAGCGAAATGGTTATAGGCAAAAGGAGCGCCTAACATCTCCATTGCTGATTCTTGAATAGATTCACTTTCAACGCGCCCCCGAATAAGACGGTGAATATAGCTGGATTGAACTGTAGGAAAGTGTTTGTGAAGCTGACCACGTAATTGGCGCTCCTCTTCCATAGATTCCTCCATGGAGTTCTGCAAGGCCGTCCATTCATCCCATTTCCCAGAGCGAGAAGTAGGTAATGGCTTAGGATTAATTACGCTGATTAATTTACGTAAAGGGCTGTAATTCCTTTCCGTCAATAGGTACGCCGCAATAAGGCCGAGTAATAGGCAGGCCACAATGGCAGACAAAGCAGCATATTTGACATGCAATACGGGAGCAATAAAGGATTTCTCAGGAACCGTAGCGATAAATGTCCAGCCTGATTGTTTGGAATTCTCAAAATTAACCATGCGATGATCCGTATCTGAAGTCGTTGTAAGCGAACCAGATGGGGATTGTGTAAGAGCTGTCAGGATTTCATCTTGTAACGGGGCATCTGATGTACGCATAATAATTTGTTTATCCTTATTCAGGATATAGAACTGCACTTGGTTGGATGCGGAAGACATTTCTGCCGAGTCTAGCAACTTTGATTGATCCATCGTCATTATTAATTTCCCGAGCGGATTCGTTCGATCGCCAAGCGGAATGGATGATGTGTAGGTTAACATGAATTGACCGGAAGTCGTCTGGATAGCGGGTAAATAGTGCTGATAGCTATACCCAGTTACAAAGGATTTCATCCAATCCGCATAGGTTACATTTCTAAAAGGTAGATAATTGTCATAGTAAAATTGCGTATCCATGCGTGCATTAGTTGTGAAAATACTATTGATGGGTTCGCTGCTTATTATGAAGTCATCAATTATGCTATTGACCTGCGAATAATTTCGAAGCTCAACAAGGAGTTGGCTTGCAACATAATCTTTATGCGGATTATCAGGTTTAAGTTCTGCCAATAAGGTTTGGATTTTGGGATTTACAGAAATTAAATAGCCGAATTGTTGGAGTTCGGTTATTCGATGATCGACATTCTGACGAAGTTGACTAATTAAGATACTATTGGCCTGGTAAGCGTTCTCATAAATGATCTTCTCGAGTTGCGTATACATCCCCCAACCAATAAGGAGAGGAAATAACAGCATGATGACATTGGAGGTAAATAAGCGGTAAAAAACTTTTTTGCGAGGTGCAAGGAATTTCGTTCGGTAGATCATGTAATCACCGCCTTAAAGGGAAGAATAAATGAACTAGATGATAGAGTCCAATTGAGCTTTATGTTGTTATTTAGCATTCTAGCATAAGACGATGAGGATAGACCAGCAGCATTTCAATTTGCTAAAAAGTAAAGTCTTTTCACTAAAATGTATAAGAGTGAAGTTGTGACTACGAGATAAATTAAACGAATAAACATGAATTTTGTTAAAAAGTGCAGCGTTTTGACAAGTTAGTCAAGTATACAAGAAGCGTTGGAAAATTTAAGCTAAAGTTAGGAGGTTTGTCATACTTTCACCCTTGATAGCGCTTTCTTATAAACTGGCAATGAGAATACGTGGATCGTAGAGTGAAGAGAACATCCTATATTACTATATTTTGAAGTCGAGGAGTGAAGTGATGTCAAAAATGAGATTTAAACAGACGGTTAGCAAGATTCTTTTGGCCACATTGCTGTTAGGTACCTGCAACACCTTTCTGACGAGTCCGCTGAATAAGGTGGAAGCCGCAGAGACCAAATATTTACCAGAAGCAGATACCTATGTATCTAGCGTTCCTGCTGAGAGAGACGTTAATTACAATGTAGCGCCTGTCGCCAATCAGTTGCATTTGAGAACTTCAGGGGATAATAACACACAGTATCCGTTTTTTCGCTTTAACTTGTCTCAATTACCAACCAACTTGGATGGGGCAACGTTTAAGCTTCGATTATTTAATAACTATGTAACGAGCACGGAGACGGTTGCAGTCAATGTCTATGCCGTTGCCGATGATACATGGTCAGAGACAGCCATGACTTGGAACACTCAGCCTGCCTACGGTCCACTCATCACGACGTTCAATTTGGAACAAGCGCCTGCAGCAGGGGGGCCAGTAGATATAGATATTACAGACTACATTAAACAACAGAAGGCATTAGATGGGAAAGCAAGCCTAGTTGTGATTAGCAAATCCAGCTCATGGCGAGCGTTCACGAATAAGGAAAGAACGTGGGAGGCCAATAAACAACCAGGGTTGATCTACCTAAGAGATGCGGAAGCACCGATTTATCAATCGGCAACCGTCAGTTCTGATTTTAAGGAAATCTTTTTAAAATTTGACGAGGTACTCGTTGATCATACAGCTGGAAGCCTTAAGAGCAAGGTGCTGCTCACAACTGATGGGACAACATTTCATCCATTAGGTGTTAGTGATACAGTGACAGTTAGCAACAATGTCTACTTAAGAGTAAATCTTAACACAGGCTTAGTAGGCGAAAATAACAAAATAAAAGTGTTAGCCAACACGTTAAAGGACGGTTATAACAATATTGTTTCTACTGATGTGGTTACTGCTCCCCTAATCGGGCAGGTAGATTTAACCGTACCCAACTATTTATCAGCTACTGTAGGCGGTACTGCCAAAACGGTATATCTTAACTTTGATAAAGCGCTAGCCTGGACGAATGGTAACCCCAAGGCAAATTTTCAAGTTTCCAGTAACGGGGGTAGTACTTATCAAGCGCTTGGAGCAAATGATACCGTTGCCATCAATGGCACTACCGCTTCAGTTCAATTTGCATCAGCATTAATTGGAAGCAACTATAAAATTAAGGTGCTAGGTAACACCATCAAATCACTGGCAAGCAATTTGCCAATTACAACCGATCTGATAACCAATACACTGAACATTCCGGCTCCCTTAACATCACTGGCTACGGTCAAAGTTGCAGCTGATACGTATGTCGATGCAGGTGGTGCTGTGGGAACTTCAGATGTTAGTGCAAACAGTCCTTACTATAAGAATTATGGAAATGAAGCGCTCATGTACATTAGAGAGGTGTCTGGTGCTAATGTGATTGGCGCAGCAAAAGCAAGATCTTTCATGAAGTTTGATATCGCAAACTTAGGAACATTCAATACCGGAAAATTGAGGGTTTATCTGCAATATGGGACCACACAAGCTGGAACGGCTTCTTTCTATGCGATAGAAGATGACAGCTGGACAGAGACAGGTATGACGTATGCGAATCAGCCTGCATATGGGGAATTACTTGGTACTGCGGAGATTAGTGCCAACCGGACAGATACTTGGTATGAAGTAGATATCACGGACTATCTCAGTAAGCAGAAAGCCAAAGATGGCGTTGCTAGTATCATGATTATGAACGATTCAATTTCAACAACAGTTGCAAGAAGCTTCAGGACCAAAGAAGGTTCGACTGTAGGAACCATTTATCCTCAGCTTGCTATTGATTATGACAGTAAAGCTCCTGCTGTATCTGGTGTTGTCGTTACGGATAATCAAAAAGTTGAAGTAACTTTCAATGAAACGATTACGAATAAGGCTCCAGATTTAAAAACAGCACTGAGCGCATCATCGAATCGTGTTGACTTCACAGCGCTTGCTGCGGGGGATACAGTTAGTATTGGTGATAAGAAGCTGACAATCAATTTTGCTCAAAAGATTACAGCATCTGCTTTGACAATTAAAGTAGCAGCGGGAACTTTGGCGGATCCATTTGGCAATGCCAATGAGGTAGCCATCGTGACGCAAGCTATTGTGCTCGATGTAGCTGCTCCTATTTTAGAATCAAATGTAACGTTAGATCCTAGTAATAAAGTGATTACGATTCGAGCTAATGAGGCTCTTATTAGTAAGGTTGCTGATGCTGCGGCACTTAAAGCAGCCGTTACAATTAGCCAGAGCAATCAAGCGTTCGTACCTTTGGCACAAGGAGATACTGTTGCAATTAGCGGAAATTCACTCGTTGTAACACGGGCATCCAAACTGTCGGGTTCCGATTACAGAATCAAGGTGGCTGCATCTACATTAAAGGATGCAAGTGGAAACTCCGTAGCCGAATATGTATCGAACTCCTACTCTGAAGATGTGGAAGCACCGACATTGACTGCCGTTTACACGGTAAACTTTAACAAAACGATTAAAGTAGCATTCAATGAACCCATTACCAATAATTTAGGGGATTCTGCTGCCTTAAAGAATGCTGTCCAGCTTTCTTCCGATGGCGGTGTCACGTACCAGCCGTTGGGGGCTAACGACAAAGTTGAGATTGGTAGTAAGCAATTAAATATTATTCTTCAACAGCCTGTTGCTGGAAGCAATAGAAAGGTCAAGATACAAGCATCCGCACTTAAAGATACAGTTGGTTTGGCAACTGCTGAAGTTGTAGGAACATTCTCTGCACAAAGTGTAGGTTATCCTTACGCAGAGCCGTCACAGCATTACCTAGACGATGCCTTGCTTCATATTCGCAATATTACATTCGTCAATCCGAATACGGGCCAAGGAAGCGCACCGGAGACAGAGAATGCGAAAGGGTTTGCCGTTGTGGCCCAAGCGATTGCTGCTGGAAACGATAATCCAGTGCTAGTTGATGAATATGTGGATGCACTCAAAAAAATCTTGACTGTACCGGCGAAAATGCCGAATCTTCAAGCAGGACTTGATGATCGCTCACAATCTCCGATCGTGTATGCGATAGCGCTTCTCTGGAACGATTCACGCGTCACATCCAGACTAACAGCGAATGAGAAGGAAGCATTGAGCACTTTCATGAAAGCTGCACTCATTGCCGAAATGTACATGTTGAGCGATTACGATAAAGATGACAATTATATTGGGCATACAACGAGAAGATTAGCGATGAATGGAGATTCCAATAACGGGGTTACGGGTAACTTTGGAGAGCCTCACTTAACGAGTTTATTTGCCTCTGCATTTGCCATTGGATTGGATAATATTAAACCAATCCTTGCTTCTTATGACCACAAAGCTTTTATTGCAGAGTTAAAAAGCAAAGGTTTAACAACCATTGCAGCTAGCTTTGAGAATACGAACAATTTCTCTACCGCTGCGACGGATGCACTTAAACTGACAGAGAAAGCAGCTAGAGTAGAAGCTACTTTGAAGTCCAGTAAATGGTCATTTATGAACGTTACACTGAACGAGTTCTTGGAAGATCCTTTAAAAATTCATGCGGCTCAAGAAGCTTACAACTGGCCGTATTTGGCAGAGGATGGCGAGTTTCAAGGTCAACTCGGGATGGGTTTTGAATTTCAATCAGCCGATCAAGGCGGACCAAGAGAATCGCCGAGTTACGTAGTCCTAGGATTGGAACCGGCCATCTCGAATACCGTTTTGTTAAATTATTTTGGATATTTGCATACGCCAATAAGCACAGATGTAGCGAATCACATCGAGAAGATACAGAAAGTTGCAGCAAATGATCTGTATGCGAAATTGGTCAATGGGTATTTTGGCCAAAGCTGGATTGATACCCATACGTATACGATTGCGAATGATGTCTGGGCTTTCTTAATGGAACTGTTATTTTCTACGGGGAATATTACGGCAACAACATTCAATGATACGTTCAATTACAACAGTGTTGGGGATATGACGGCCAAAAGCTGGGTGGTTGATCCCGCTGCATCATCAGTAACGCATGACAACATCATTCCTTTTAACAAAAAAGCGGTCACGAATGCTTCCGTCGTAGGCGGTCATAACTATGATGAGAATGAGAAAATATTTACGTTAAATGGGGGCGCTTCGACTGTCATCGCTTACCATACAGCGAAGAAATTAGCCAACATTAACTATTATGCTTGGATGAGCACACCTGCAATTGGCAGCGGCGAAGCGGGAATCCTTGCGCGGGTCACAGATGCCAACAACTACTATCAAATATCTTATACGCAAGATAAGCTCTTCATTAAGAAAAAGGTGAATGGCAACTTCAGCGTTATTGCGGAGAAATCTTTTACATTGCCAACGACTAGACCTGGGGCTATTTTCTACTTTAACCCATGGGGTTGGAAGGATACGTTAGTAGAAGCCAAAACTCACAGATTGCGGGCAGAGCTAACGAATGACACGATAAACGTTTATGTCAATGGGAACAAAGAGCTAACAGCTCAGGATTCAACATTTGCAACAGGGTATGTGGGGATGACTGCTACTGGTGCGAGTACGAAATTTGATGGTCTGCTGGCTTCTTACACACTACCTGATAAACCAGTATTGAATTCTGTTCATGTGGGGAACGGCAGTTTAAGCCTTGACTTTACACCGGTGGATGGTGCACTGAAGTATAAAGTGAAGTATGGAACGACTTCTGGCGTATATACGAACAGTATTACAACGGGTAGTACAACTCCGGTTATTCCTAATCTCGCCAACGATACAACGTATTATTTTGCTGTTACATCGTTAACTGTGCAAGGTGAGAGTGAGATTTCCAATGAGGTATCGGGTACTCCTAAGGCACCTGATGCTGTGACACCTGTCATTACGAGTTTACTTGCAGATGGCAACAAAGTTACGGTGAACTTTACAACCGATCCTAAGAATACTTCTTATATCATTAAGGTTGGGAAGTCGAGCGGGAATTATTTAGGTACGACTTTCAATGTGACGAATTCTGGTTATGTTGTGGATTTGCCGCCAACTTCAAGACCGTATTACTTTACGATCGTGCCTTACAATGCGAATGGTGCAGGTACGCCTTCGAATGAAAGCAGTGTTGTACTAGATACTCCATTCTTATATATTGCTGGGGTAACGGCTAGCTTGGATGTAGATCCGAAATATATCGCTATGAATACAATTGATGGTGATCTGGATCCTGAATCACGTTGGTCAGCAGAGAAAGAACAGTGGATTCAGTATGACTTGGGCGCACTTAAAGAAATTAATGCAGTTTCGCTAGCTTTCTCGAATGGTCATGTTCGGAAAAATTACTTTGATATTGCGGTATCTAGCGATGGTGTCAACTGGACGACTGTGTATGCTTCTGGTGTAACAAGCGGCACAACGCAGGCATTAGAAACATACAGATTTAATGCCATGACCGCGAAATATGTTCGTATCTTATGTCACGGACATTCGGTTGCAGGCTATGGACTTGGGTTTAATAGTATTATTGAAACTCAAATTTTCGCGGCTGCTCCAAGCAAGCCAACAGGTCTGCAAGTTAACAACATAACGGCTAACTCTGTAAGTTTAGCTTGGAATGCCTCTACAAATCAAAGTACTGCTGCAATCAGTTATGATGTTTGGCAAGATGGTATTAAGATCAACAACACAGAAATCACGAATACGGCTTATACGGTATCTGGCTTACATCCGAATAGAGAGTATGTATTTACAGTTGTAGCCAAGGATTCGGATGGAAAGACATCCATATCCAGCAATGCGTTGACGGTAAAAACAGAAGCAGGTGCAATGAGTGGAACGGTAACCTTAACGGGGGAGAGCATTGTAGAACCGACAATTCCACTAAGTCTGTTCTATGGTCTTGCAGGCGCGGAGAGTATTACCGCACAGGATATTACCGTTTCTTATGACAAAGCCTTATTCCGTTTCGAAGCTGCAACTCCTGTTCCAAATGGCACAACGATTGAAAGTGTAAATAACGTACCGGAGCAAGGAAAAGTCCGCATAATTGTGTCGCATACGGGTGCAAACCATGCAATTCAGGGTGATGTACCTCAAATTGTGAAACTGACATTCACACCGCTAGCTTCTGGAAATGGGTCCATTAGCGTAACTGCCATTGAGCTAGGCAATGGGCAAGGAGACATCCTCGGGGCTCAACTTGCTAGCAAGTCCATTACCATTGGATCGGACAAAACCGCATTGATTGCCACTATTCAATCTGCTCAACTCATCTATGACGCAGTTATTGAAGGGCTGGCCAACGGACAGTATCCAGCAGGTACGAAGTCGCAATTGTTGAATGCCATTACCGCAGCAACTGTTGTACGGGATGGGATTTCAGATGCAGATCAGATTGCAGCTGCTATTGCTAGTTTGAATGGTGCGCTTAGTACATTCCAAAGCTTAGTGATTACTAGTCGAACTGGCGACTTTAATGACATAGTTGGGTATGATATCGGGGATTTGAGTAAGGTTGCTCCACAGTTTGGTAAACATGCAGGGGTATCCGATTGGAACGTTGTTAAACAAATGGATATTAATAATGACGGTATAATCGGTATCTATGAAATAACATTTGTAGTAGAGAAATATATTAACAAATAATAATTCCTACAAACAGCGGATAGGAAGGTTGCGTAAGTAGCCTTCTTATCCCTATTTATGAAGAGGAGCGATATAGATGAAGTTTTCTAAATTAATGCATGCACTACTGCTTTCCTCCTTAGTTATTAGTTTATCATGCCCTATTGAAAGAGCCGATGCTGCTGTTGTTGCAACGTCGTTTGATATACAACTCGATAAAACCGCCATTGTTAATGGAGATGAGGTGGTTGTGACCTTAGTAGGAGCTGGAGAGCAATTGTTTAAAAGCTATGAAGCGGAGGTTGCTTTTGACGCAACGAAGTTGAGTTTTATTCGTGGTGATGCAGGTTCGCAACAATTTACCTATCAAGCCGATTATGTAGAGGGCAATCATGCTAAAGTGGGTGTAACGAGCTCCTCTTCAAGTGTCGTTTCTGCAGATGGCATTCCTATTCTAAAGTTCAAATTCAAAAGCATTGCGATCGGTTCCGCGGATGTCACTCTTGTTGGCGTAACGGCCTTGAAACCACCCATTCTAGCTGCGACAAATTTTTCGCCGAATGTTACTAAATCGTTCACAGTAAGTACAGCTACCAGTCAGCCACCAGGCGGTAGTGGAGACCCGCCACCAAACGGTAATGGAAACAACCCATCTCCTGTAACCTCACCACCAGGAACAGTTGAGGTTCAAACAACTAAGCAAGGGGAATCCGCTCGAGCAGGGCTAGATGCTTCAACCTACGCGTCCGCTCTTGGACAAGCGCCAATGGATCAACAAGGGAATAAAGTTGTCACAGTGGTGCTTAAGTCGGAAGAAGGCGTCAACCAATATATCGTGACATTGCCAAAGGAGGCTTTCAATGCTACGAAGCCCAAAGCGCAGGAGTCAGATAAGAAAGTTGAAATTCAGTCACCGCTTGGAAGTATTACGTTACCTGATAATATGTTTAAATCGAAGGATTTGGGGACGAACCCCTCATCAATCGAGTTCTCCATTGCCAAGGCGAATACCAGCTCATTCTCTCCGAAATTGAAAGAGAAAACGCAGAACAAGCCGGTTATTGAGCTGACTATCAAAATCAATGGGGAAGTCGTTGCTTGGAAGAACAAAGATGCACCAGTCACCGATAGTGTACCCTACACGCCAACAGCGAAGGAGCTTCAGAATCCCGAACATATTGTGATCTGGTATGTAGATGGTGATGGCAAAGTGATCAAAGTGCCATCGGGTAAGTATGATGCTACGACAGGCAACGTGACCTTTACCACTACGCACTTTAGTATGTATGCAGTAACGTACGAGGAAACTACGTTTGATGATATTCAGGGTATCTCTTGGGCGAAGAAGCAAATCGAGGTTTTAGCTTCCAAAGGTGTAATTAATGGCACTACGGAATCCACATTTACACCGAGTGCAAACATTACGCGTGCGGATTTCCTTAAGCTATTAGTGGAGACTTTAGGTTTACATGCAGAAGTAGAGGGTAACTTTGAAGATGTCCAACCAGCGGATTATTATTACGAGGAAGCTGGAGTGGCTAGACAACTCGGAATATCTGCAGGTGTAGGGAGTAATAAGCTGAATCCGAAGGATTTTATTTCCAGGCAGGATATGATGGTTATGGTAGAAAGAGCAATTAACATTGCCGGGAAAAATGTGAAGGTCACAGGTGCTGCTACTGTGGATATGAACGCATTCAATGACTTCGTGAACGTTGCAAGCTATGCGAAGGATAGCATCAAAACCTTGATTCAGCAGGGATTGGTTGAGGGAGATGGGCAGAACATGCACCCGACAGGGAATACGACCCGCGCGGAAGCAGCGGTATTACTCTATAAACTGTATTATTTACAGTGATTGATAACGATTAAGACTTGCGTGATTGTGGGCGCGAGTCTTTTTTGCTCTTAGTAGGTTCTGAAAGGTTAAAGAGTCTGATTTAACTGGAAAATCTACAGCTATTATCACGCTTTGGAGTCGGAAATAACGATTAGATGGAAAAAATGTAGTTATTTTTTGATTATTTGCTTGTTATGCGGAGAATGGATGAATTTAGCTGCATATTTTCCATTTATTCCATTTTTAAAGGGGGGAATCGTGAATTTAACTGTACTTTTTCCATGTAATGATTTGATCGAGAGTTGGGGACGAGGGGGAGATGATGAGGATGGGAAAAATCGAGTAAATTATAGTTCCGAAAATGAGAATTCATATCTTAAAGTCATATGACAAGAAATGGAAATGTACGTAGGATGAAGATAGTACGTTAGGCAGTGGATCGAATGAGCGGCCAACGGGAAATGAAAGGGGAGAATGAATGATGGCAATTCATCAAATCGGTATTATCATGAATGGTGTTACGGGACGAATGGGAACGAACCAACATCTTATCCGTTCGATCGTAGCAATACGCAATCAAGGCGGTGTCAAATTGCCCAATGGCGATGTCATCATGCCGGATCCAATTTTGGTCGGCCGCCAAGAGAATAAATTGAAAGCGCTAGCAGAAGCTTATGGCATTACGCGATTCTCTACGAATTTAGATGCATGTCTGGCAGATCCCCATGATTCTATATATTTTGATTCACAGATCACTAGTTTCCGTGCTGAAAGTGTTCGTAAAGCGATCCAAGCAGGAAAGCATATTTATTGTGAGAAACCAACGGGGACGAGTCTTGAGGAATCACTAGATCTTGCACGCCTTGCCAAAGAGGCCGGTGTGAAGAATGGCGTCGTGCAAGACAAGTTGTTTCTCCCAGGTTTGATGAAGCTTAAACGGCTGGTGGATTCCGGATTTTTTGGCGACATATTGACGGTTCGGATGGAGTTTGGTTATTGGGTTTTTGAAGGGGATTGGCAGCCGGGACAACGTCCATCTTGGAATTATCGCAAAGAAGACGGCGGCGGAATTATTGTCGACATGTTTGCCCACTGGCGTTATGTCATCGATAATCTATTTGGCAAAGTGCGCTCAGTATCGTGCTTAGGCTACACACATATTCCTCATCGTGTCGATGAGAATGGTAACCGATATACGTGTACAGCAGATGATGCAGCATATGCGACCTTTGAGCTGGAAGGCGGTATCATCGTGCAAGCCAATTCTTCCTGGGCCGTGCGTGTCAACCGTGAGGACTTGCTAACCATTCAAGTAGATGGGACCGAGGGAAGCGCTGTTGCCGGTTTACGTGACTGCAAAACACAACATCGTGTAAACACCTGCAAACCTGTTTGGAACCCAGACATTCCGAATCCATTTAATTTCAAAGAGCAGTGGATGGAAGTACCGGATAATCAAGTATACGACAATGGTTTTAAAGTGCAGTGGGAATTATTCCTTAAGCATATTGTGCTGGATACACCTTTTCCTTGGGATTTGCTGGAGGGTGCGAAAGGCACGCAGTTATCCGACTTGGGACTGCTCTCATGGAGCGAACGCCGCTGGGTTGATGTTCCTGATTTGAACGTGTAGGAGGAATGTACAGATGTCGAGCCATTTGAAATTGATTGGAGAAGACAGATCTCTCTACGCATATAAAGCAGGTCGTGCAGGTGCATTTGAAATGCCGAGCGGAAAATCGTTCGTAAGCCGGATCGCTTACTCAGCAGCACACGTCGTCTGCGATCCCTATGCGGATGCGGATCCTCTCGCCAATGCTCAAATTGATTGGGAATCGACCTTAGCATACCGACGGTACTTATGGTCCCTAGGTTTATCCGTAGCGGAAGCGATGGATACCGCACAACGCGGGATGGGCTTGAACTGGGATCGGTCCAAAGAGCTGATAGCACGCTCCATTGCTGAGGCAAAGGCGGTCGGAGGTCGGGTTGCCAGTGGCGTGGGAACAGATCACTTGCTTCCAAGTGCAAGTGTCACCATTGAGGATATTATCCGTGCCTACGAAGAACAATGTGAGTTTGTGGAAAGGCACGGCGGCGCAATTATCCTGATGGCAAGCCGAGCGCTTGCCAGTTACGCCAAAGGCCCTGAGGACTATGAGCGCGTATATGGCCATATTTTGCGGCAAGTGTCGAAGCCAGTGATCTTGCATTGGTTGGGAGATATGTTCGATCCCTCGCTCAAGGGATATTGGGGGCATGCGAATGTGGACGAGGCTATGGAGGTCTGCCTTCGTGTCATTCATGCTAACGCTGAGAAGGTGGATGGCATCAAGATTTCTCTGCTGGATGCCAATCAAGAAATTACGATGCGTCGTCGTCTGCCCGCTGGCGTCAAGATGTACACGGGTGATGATTTTAACTATCCCTCGCTTATTCAAGGCGACGAGAGGGGCTTTAGCCATGCCTTGCTTGGCATCTTTGATGCCATTGCTCCGGCTGCAGCTTCGGCTATGCACGCTCTTGATGAAGGGGATTTAGCGAAATATAACGACATACTGGCCAAGACAGTACCTTTATCACGCCACATCTTTCAGAAGCCGACTTTTGCGTATAAGACAGGGATTGTCTTTATGGCGTATTTGAATGGACATCAGTCTCATTTCAGAATGATCGGCGGAGCAGAAGGAGCACGCTCTATCGTACATCTCTCGAAATTATTTACACTAGCCGATCAGGCAGGTTTATTGGTTGATCCGGAACTAGCAACTCAGCGAATGAAGTTAGTCTTGGCACTATCAGGAATTCAAGGGGGATAAGAGGTATGCAGCTACTACGCGATTGGGAACGTCTCAGCTTAAATCAAATCACTACAGCAAATTGGAGTTTGAAAGAGGCTGTAGAAGGCAGTGCAAGAGCAGGCATTCCTTGGATTGCTCCTTGGCGTCATAAGGTTGCAGAGATAGGCCTAGCAGAAAGTAAGCGCATCATTCGTGATACTGGATTACAAGTATCGAGTCTTTGCCGTGGCGGCATGTTTCCCGCAGCAACAGCTGCCGAACGCAAGGATAAGCTTGATGACAACCGCCGTGCAGTGGAAGAAGCAGCGGAGTTAGGCACAGACGTGCTGGTACTCGTATGTGGACCAGCACCGGATCGGGACCTTGGCAGTGCAAGGCAATGGGTTGCTGAAGGAATAGAGCAACTCGTTCCATTCGCGCAGTCGCATGGGGTTAAGCTCGGAATCGAACCTCTTCACCCGATGTATGCGGCGGAGCGATCGGTCGTTGTGACATTAGCGCAAGCGAATAGCCTTGCTGAGCCTTTCCTCCCCACGCAAGTTGGGGTTGTGGTTGATGTTTTCCACGTGTGGTGGGACCCCGAATTGTATGCTCAAGTGGAAAGGGCGAGTGGACGTATCCTAGGTTATCATGTATCAGATTGGATTGTCCCTACACCAGACTTGTTGCTAGGACGCGGAATGATGGGCGATGGCGTCATTGAACTGCGCAGAATAAGGGAAGCGGTAGAAGCAGCAGGATATGCAGGGCCAATTGAAGTGGAAATCTTTAATCAAGCGATATGGGATTGCTCAGGTGATGACGTGCTGGAATTGATGAAGAATCGTTATTTGGAGTATGTATAAGTTGGAGCTGTTCGCTATAATAAGGATGAAGAGTGAGCCATTCGCTCCTCATCCTATTTCGCTCTAACAGTATTATGGAGGTGCAGCGGCCGTGAACGGTATCCACTTGTACGAAAATAAACATACGGAGGGCTATAATATCCGCGTACATTTTCATCATCATTACCAGTTATTGTACGTCATTGACGGGGAAGGCAGCATTCTGCTGGAGGGGGATTCACACCACATATCGGAACATTCGACGATGGTTATATTTCCGTACTCGAAGCACGCCGTTTCCTCCAATACACGTATGACTTTACTGGTTTTGTCATTTGATGAAGATATGTTGGAAGGCATGTTCACACCGTTAAACAAGGAGGATATCGGTTTTACAGGGTCGTTTTGTTGTAAACTTCCTCATCTGCAAGCGAATGAGATCAAATTACTTCTGAGGAAGCTCTTATTCGAGGAAAGACAGCAGGGGTTGTTTCATGACTGGGCCATGCGAACGCACCTAAGCGAAATCCTATTGGGATTATGCAGAGCAAGGCAGTCTGAATGCATGCAAGATGCGAATAGTCTCCGAGCAGAGAAAATTCGCACTTATATAGAGAAGCATTATTACGAATCGCTGACTGCCGAGCAGTTGGCACAAAAGTTTGGAGTCAGCGCACGCTATTCGAATACGATATTTAAAGAACGGTATAAGCAGACACCTATGCAATATGTGAATGAGATCAGGCATAGTTTGGCTAAGAAACTACTTGCTGAGACGGATATGAACATTGTATCGCTATGCTTTGAGGTAGGCTACGAATCATTACCGACGTTTTACAGAAGTTTTAAACAACTGGCTCAGATGTCCCCTACTGTATTTCGTCAGATGAATCGGCATGAAACTTAACTTGTAACCGCTATCATTTCTTGATTGAAAGGGAGAATGTACGATGAATGAGAACTTACAGGCTTATGTAGATCGTCGTGGTCAAAAGGGGATGGACATTAGCAAATCAGTCGAGCTATTTAGACGGTATGCTTATGTAGAGCAGAGTTGCATTAGAGCGCTTGCCGGGTGGTTTCTCAAGATGCCGAATTGGGAGACTAAGATTAAACTCGGTTATCATCTCTACGCACATGCAGAACGGTTGAATGAGCTTGGGACGCGGTTGGAAGAGTTGCGCGGCGGTCGCCATCGCGATGCCAATATTGAGCCAGGGCTAGCACGAATTGGGGAAGAATTGGTTCAAGCTCCAGATGATCACAGTTTTATTACTGGCTTATCTTGGATGTTGGGGCATCTCGTCCATATGTACAAAGAACATTTGGATGTTGCAGATGCAAGTGCCAATGCGTTGGAAATCCGAATCTTACTTCGATTACAAGTAGATGCAGAGAATGAACTACAGGCTGTCCAAGAGCTTGAGCAGCAACAGTACGGGAATTCACAGGTGAATACATCGCCGTGGACACAATATTTGGAAGGACTCATCGAAGAAGCCGGCGGTATTAGTGGATTAGGACTTCGTAGCGGGAAGAGTGCGATGCGACCGGAGAAGGCTCAATTCGATTGGCCATCTACGATGGTATTTGATCATCGTATTGTTCATGCCGATTTGGGAAGTTATCAATCTAAGCTTAACTTACCTCTAAAAGAACGCTCAATAGGGGAATTTAAAGTCTATTTCAACGAGTTTTATGCTGCTGCTTTACTGGCTACGATTATCTATGATTCATGGAAATTGGATGCCCCAAGGCAATATTTCATGGATATTGCCCACCACTTCTGGGATGAAGTCAGGCATGCGGAATTTGGAGCCATTCGCTTGCGTGAATTAGGCGTCGAGCCTTCCGTAGTCAATATGGTATTATTCGATAATTCTCAAGGGCTGCCGTTACTTCATCGGCTTTGTTATTTGACATTAGGACTTGAGGTTTATTTTATGCCTCGCAAGAGTGTAAGGGTAAGATACTACGAGCAAGAAGGAGACCCACGTTCGCAGTTGTTTGCTGATGTAGATTGGTCTGACGAGTCGAATCATGTTCGTTACGGCAAACAATGGATGGATTTTTTTCTCAAGGACGACGCCAGAACGATTGAGGATGTTCAAGCAGAAATTGCCAAATATATGGAAAATAATGCTAATAATATGACTGAAGGGCAGAAGGTTCCATGGTAAGTGACGCAAGGTTCTCATAATAAAGTGGATAGCGTGTGCCTAGGAGGCGAGAACGGTATGGATTCAGATTTCATTTGTCAATTCTTGTTTTGGCAAGAAGATGGGGAAGAAGTTGCCAGTGAAGAGCGAAGGAATAACTGGAGAGATATCTGGAGAGATCTGTTTGGCAGACATGAGCGAAACGAGGAGAACGATCGTAATTGCGACTGATTTAGTAAATAGCAATAGCAAGGGCTTGCACAGTCTACTGTGTAAGCCCTTTTTCCTACTATCCGTTCCTATACTCAGCCGGGGTAATGCCTGTATATTTTTTAAACACTTTATAGAAGTAGGTACTGTTGTTGTATCCTGTTTTCTGCGAAATTTCCTCAATGGAGTCATGCGTCGTGGAAAGGAATACCTTCGCCCGCTCAATTCGATATTCATTCAGATAATCAGGGATAGACTGCGCAATCAGTTTCTTAAAAATTCGTCCTAGATAAGCAGGTGACATATCGATGAGTTCAGCAATTTTAAACAAGGACAATTCACGATCGGCATAGTGTTCCTGAATGATTTTATCCACGGTAGCTACAAGGTTATCATGTTTGGAACTCTTACGCTCCTTCAAACCAGCGCATATGGATTCAATTAAATCACTGAAATGGTTGCGAACATCTTGCAAGGTTTCCAACCTATGCAGCTGCTGAACGAAGTGCGTGAAGTCATAGTTAAACGTGATGCCTGAGCTTTTCTCCAAATGAATGGCAGTCGTCGAGATAGAATAGGCTAATTGGTGGAAAAGCATCGTATAGACAAGATAAGATTGATGATCCGTTGCCGTTAATATGTCATTGAACCATTTCCTCGTCTCATCTGCTTTCCCTAGCTTAAGCGTTTCCAGCATATTATTCTCAAGGGCAATAGGATGAACAAACACCTGTTGCGCAGCCTGCGGAACATGGGAACTCTGCAAGATGCTTCGGTATCCGAAGACAAATTTATGCTCCAACAATTGCACGGTTTCTTTGTGAAGATCCGAGATTTCGAATAGATTGTCCCCTACTTCGCTGATCGCAATGGTCATCGAAAGGTTTAAATAAACTTGAATGGAATCTTGTACTCGCAAGGCTAGCTCTCGAAGAGGCAGGGTGTCCTGAAAATCCCCATTTAACAGCACAGCCACATGTCGCTCATCCACATCTATACACTCACATTTACCAAGACTTCCGAATAGTTCTGTCGCAATATTCATGGTTCCGTACTTCAATAGAGAACGATCTTCAAAGTTGTATTGACTGGAAAACTGGTCGAAATGATCGATACTTAACAGGATGACGATGAAATCTCGGTAGGGATCTACGCCAATTTCATATTCTTGCAGTTTGGCTTCCATATCCATAAGTCGCTTGGAAGAGCTATCCCAAATTAATCGGCGTAGAAAATCTTGTTTGAGTTTAAATTGATTGTTACGTTTCTCATTGGTAAGTAAATTCATTCTTGAAATGACACGATCAATTGGTTTGTGCAAGGATTTGGAGATGAGATACGAAACGGTAAGGCCAATTAGTAAGAGAATGGTGCAAACGATGAGCACATTCTTCTTCATAGCATCAATTTTACCCATAATCGTATCGTAAGGAAGAACACGGATGAACGTCCAGCCCGTTTGATCATGTTTAGAATAGACAACCAACGATTTCACACCCTCGACATCATCAACAAAATAATCCGAAGGTTGCATCGTGGAAGCGGTTAACAGCTTATGAATATAGGGACGATCCTTTAAGTCTGAAAGGAAAGGCATAGACTCTGTACTTGTGACTAATTGGCCCTTGCTGTCAATGATGAAAGTGGAGCCGCTTTTATTCATATCCAAGCTCATAATCGCTTCCTTCATCCAACGTTCGGAAACATTAAGCATAATGACATTGTCCAAATCTTTAGAAGGACCTTGCAAATCGTAAAATACGAAGGTGTACACATTGGTCAACTTCTCAACACCTTGAAAAGGCGTCTGAATGGGAATGATTCGTGGTATGGGTGCAAGCCGCTTATAGGTGCTGAAATTCTCAATTAGTTTGACAGCATCAGGATCTGAGAAATGCTCAATATCTTGTATATTTTTGATGGAAGATTGAGATGTAGCGTAAATGGTCTTTGAGTTTTTGCTGTAAATATAGATGGAATGGAAGAAATTACTTACATTCATATAGGTGCTCAAGCGGTTGAGCGCATTATTCGTGTCTAATGAATTCGGTGCAGTATAGTGGAGCAATTTATCGAACTGCGGATCTGCATAAATTTGGAGAGCATAATTCGTTGAGCTTTCAATCATAGATTTAGCACTATAGCTAGATTGGGAAAGGCTGCTTTTCTCTGAAGCATAAATATTCGAAAGCGCGATTTTCTCAAAATTAGCATAGAGCGCAAACGATAGGGTCACGATCGTAACAATGATGCAAATGATGAGTGAGAGAAAAATGTTCGCATAAAGTTTCTTGGAGGTGCGGGCTTCTGTAATGATCTGCATATGTTGTTGCTCCTTCATCAAACAGGATCTTCCATGTACGTTTTATTATAATGAAATACCTAAAAATACGTAAGTGTATCTGCAAAAAGTGTATAGATGTACAAATTTGTATAGCCCAATTCCTCTAAAAAGTAGAGTGTTTTCAAGGGATTGTGAAGTATACATCAAATTACGACATGGGCTAGTATGAAGGTAGGAAACCGGTCATCCTAACCACACCTGAGATGGAGGGTCTGCATGGAGAGTAGACATACTGTAGAGAAATATTCATTTAACATTATCGGATATCTAATTATTATTGCATTCGCAGCATTGTGTGTGATCCCATTTGTCATGATTATTATGGGTTCATTGACAGATGAATCCGAAATCGTTAAAAATGGCTATCAACTGTTCCCGCAAACATTTTCGACAGAGGCATATTCGTTCATTATTAAAAATCCAAAGCAAATACTAAATGCGTATAAAATTACGCTGCTAGTAACAATCGTGGGTACGATCGTTGGTTTGTTTCTTTCGGCGATGACTGCCTATGTATTGCAAAGGAAAGATTTTACGTATCGTAATGTGATTTCCTTCTATTTCTTTTTCACAACGTTGTTTTCAGGGGGGCTAGTTCCTTGGTATATCTTGATTGTCAAATACTTGGGCTTCAAGGATTCCATTCTGGCCTTGATTGTACCCCTGTTGTTGAATGTATTTTACATCATTATATTAAGAAGCTTTATTAGCTCAACAATCCCGGATGCCATTAGTGAATCAGCGAAAATAGATGGAGCTGGCGATTTCCGAATTTTCGTCTCTGTGATTTTGCCGCTGCTGAAACCAGCACTTGCTACGATTGGCTTGTTCATTGCGCTGAATTATTGGAACGATTGGTACCATGCGACCTTATTCGTAAATAAAGAGAGTTTATACCCGCTGCAGTATTTCTTGTACAAAATTTTGAATAGCTTAACGTTCTCCAACGCTTCCGTTGCCGCTCAAGGCGCGGTCGTCATGGATACGCCGAAAGAATCGTTTAAGCTGGCTATGACGGTTGTGGCAACAGGTCCAATCATTTTATTGTATCCGTTTGTACAAAAATATTTTATCCAAGGAATTACGATTGGCTCTGTAAAAGGGTGAACCCGGTTTATGCCGGTTTATCATATGGCTTCATGTATAATCAGATTAAGGGGAGGATTTATCAATGAAACAATTCAGAGTACTTATGGCCGTAGGTTTAACCGCTTCCATGCTCATCGCAGGTTGTACATCCAAAACCGCTACGGAAGAAACGCCAAAAGGCAGTACAGCACCGGCGACAACGGAAGCGGCAGCCACGAAGCCAGATACATCCAAAGAAGTTAAATTGAAAATGTATTTAATTGGAGATGCCCCGAAGGATCTCGGACTTGTCTATGATGAAGTCAATAAAATGCTCAAAAAAGATATTAATGCTACGGTAGAGCCCGTCTTTTTATCTTGGGGCGATTATGCTCAGAAATACCCGTTGTTGTTCGCAACTGGGGAAGACTTCGACCTTGTATTCTCTGCGAATTGGTACAAATACAGCGAATTTGCGAATAAAGGCTCATTCAAAGAATTGACTCCTGACTTGCTGAACAAGTATGCACCGTTAACGATGAAAGAAATGCCGAAAGAAGCTTGGGATCAAGCCAAGGTACAGAACAAAATCTTCATGGTGCCTAACTCCAATAAAGATTTCGGTATGGCAACTGTAGGAGTAAGAGGAGATCTCCGTGAAAAATATAAAATTGCTCCACTTAAAACGATTGATGATTATGAAAAATATTTAGACACGATTGCGAAAAATGAACCTAGTTTGGTTCCGTTTGACGAGAATGGAGCCGGTTACTCGATGTACGATATGATTATCGGGGCGGAAACGACAACGAAAGTTATTGTGAGCAATTCCTTACTTTCTATCGATCTGAAGGATAAATCAGGAAAAATCGTTGATGTTGCACAATCTCCACAATATTTGGAGTATGCCAAGAAGATGGCGGATTGGAATAAACGTGGTTTCTGGTCCAAAAATGCGCTTGTCAATAAAACACCAAGTAAGGAATCTTTCCTAGCAGGTAAAAGTGCTTCTATGGCAGGAAACTCCCTGGATATGAGCAATACAGTTACTGCGGCAAACCAAAAACATCCAGAGTGGAAAGCCGAAATGTTTGACTTGTACAACGGTAAAGCAACGTATGTAAATAACTATACAGGCAACGGAATGTCGATTAATGCAAATTCCAAGAATCCGGAGCGCGCGCTAATGATGCTGGATCTTTTCCGCAACAACGAAGACTACTTTAACCTCACTACGTATGGTATCAAAGGGAAACATTATGACTTGACATCTGATAAGAAAATTCAAGCATTAAACGGTTCGGATTCAGGCTTCAAACCGGATTCAGGTTCACCTTGGGGTTGGAGAACGGCAGGTCTTTATAAAGCATTAGCAGATCAACCAGCTGCCTTCACCACGATTAAAGAAGCATGGACGAAAACGGCCGTAACGAATCCATTGCTTAACTTCGTACTAGATACAACGAATATCAAGAATGAATTAGCAGCTATTAAAAACGTGAAAGATCAATATCGTGATCCAATCAATCTTGGTGTTCTTGCAGATGCAAATGAAGCGGTAAAAACATTAAATGCGAAGTACAAAGAAGCTGGCTTAGAGAAAGTTCAAGCAGAAGCACAAAAACAAATTGATGAGTTCTTGAAAAACAATAAATAAGAGAGATCATGGGAGCAAGAGAGACAGCGCCTGTTATCGGGCGGTCTCTCTCTTGTTATTGGCTACTAGGAGGTTATTCGGATGATCGCAAAGAGATTATGGGGAGATTTAATTAAAAATCGTACGATGTACATCATGATTTTGCCAGCCGTGCTTTTCTTTCTTGTATTTAGTTATTTACCAATGGCAGGTTTGGTTGTAGCCTTTAAATCCTACACGTATAGCAAGGGGATATTCGGTAGCCCCTGGGTTGGGTTTGATAATTTTACGTTTTTCTTTGAATCGGGGAAGGCACTTCTCGTCACCAAAAACACCATCGTATATAACTTTATTTTTCTCATCGTGAATAACTTTCTGGAAATTTTCATTGCAATTGTGCTGTTCGAGTTAGCAGGGAAGTATTTCAAGAAAATACTGCAGTCTGTCATTTTTCTACCCTATTTCATCTCTTGGGTTGTTGCTGGAGCCATCGTTTACAATCTATTGAACTATGAATTCGGTGCAGTCAATACCGTGTTGAAATCTCTGGGTTTCGACCCAATGAACTTTTATAACAGCCCGAAACTATGGCCGTATATACTTGTTTTCTTCAGCGCTTGGAAAACAGTTGGTTATGGAACGGTCATTTATTTAGCGAGTATTGCAGGGATCGATACAGAAATGTATGAAGCAGCCAAAATAGATGGCGCAAATGTCCTGCAACGTATTATTCATATTACACTTCCATCTATTGTACCAACCATCATGGTTCTTCTTTTGCTAAAAATTAGTCAAATCGCGCGAGGCGATTTCGGCATGTTCTATCAACTTATTGGTACGAACGGTATATTATTTGATAAAACAGATGTCATTGATACATACGCATTTCGTGCGCTCCTTGATATGCAGGAATTTGGGATGTCCGCAGCCGTTGGCGTGTACCAGTCCGTACTGAATTTCATCATAATTATCATTGTAAATACTTCTGTTAGGAAGGCTAGTAAGGAGAATGCTTTGTTCTAAGAAGCAGCCGTATAGTGTAATAGGACCGCGTTTCCTTGATATTCAAGGGAAGCGGTCTATTTCGTTTTTAACTGTTTAACGTTGACCATTTTCCCTCGGAATGCCATAATCGATAAAAACGAAATAGGGAGTCGGCCAGCTATGGGATTACGTTCAGTTCTTGATACGTATCGGCATATGAAGATCAAAAATAAGTTGTCGATTTTGATAACGATGATTATCGCGGTTTCATTGGCATTTACAATTCTGATCCAGCAGTATGTGTTTTCGATCTACGATGGGCAAATTTATGATAAATCTTCACGTGTACTCAATTTATCATCCACAGCGATCGAAACAGAACTTAAGCGGTTGCAACAGCTCTCATATCGGATTCTGGCCGAGGAGCAGGTGCAAGAATGGTTAACTTCACTCAAGAAAAATCCGTCCGATTATGACCGTCTCATCATTAGTCAATATTTGGTAGATCGTTTGATCAGCTATTCAGGTGAAGAACCTTATTTATTTTCTATTCAAATTATGGATGCCAATGGAAATGAGCATGAAGGCGGTAACATTCTTAGAATGGACGCTGAACGGAAAAGGCAAATTATGAATGTGGCAGCAGAAGGGAATGGCGAAAATCGCTGGATATATCCGGATAGCAAGGACTCAGCCTTGCTTGCAACACGAGAAATTCGTTCGTTTCACAAAACGAACTTTGATTTGGACTATCTAGGCACATTAGTCATTCGAATTAATATTGAGAAGCTTGTACGTGATATCGCGCCTGAAGAGGGCGATGTGATGATTGTATCCGATGAACATGTTATCTTTCCAAGTGAACCTTCCTTCGATTTGCGTCGAATAGCGAAGCCTGCGAATGCGGGTAAAGGCTATGATATCCAGAACATGAATGGGGAAGAATATTTCATTGCCCAGATCCAGTCACTGAATACAGGTTGGACATACTTAAATTTAACGCCATTTAATCAAATTTTTGATCGTATTATTTTTATCAAGGAAATGGTCGTATTCGTCTTTATCGGGATATTCGTCGTTGTGATTCTGTTAGGCATACGTTTCTCCTATAGTTTAACCCGGCCGATTGACGAACTTATGGTGCGGATGAAACTAGCGGAGAAAGGTAATTTCGAAGAGGCGAATTTATTTCCGTCAGTGGGCCAAGTGGCCATGGATGAACTAGGTCTCTTACAGCGGAGCTTCCGATTCATGATTGAGCGCATCAATACGCTGATTCAAGAGAATTATGCGAATCGACTGCTCATTAAGGAAACGGAATTTAAGGCCTTGCAGTCTCAAATTAATCCTCATTTTCTGTACAATACGTTGGAATCCATTAATTGGATGGCCAAAGTGAATCGCCAAGCCAAAATTTCCGAGATGGTAGAAGCGCTAGCGTATTTGCTTCGCCACTCTGTTGATTTGAAGGAGCCTATTATTACTCTCGGTGAAGAGATTGATATCGTCCGCAGTTATGTGACGATACAGAAAATTCGCTTTGAAGAACGATTGGTGTTTAAACTGAATGTGCCTGAAGAATTAATGAGCCGGCCTATTCCCAAATTGACTCTTCAACCATTGATGGAGAATGCGATTCATTATGCGCTGGAATCCACGATTGAACCTTGTGAAATCTCGATCCGCGGCTGGAGTACCGAAGACGGAGTCTTCCTTGCCGTTGATGATACAGGCCCGGGATTCCCGAAAGGGATGATTGACAGGCTGCGTAGTGGTGAAGTAACTACGAAGGGCAAAGGCATTGGTCTTCTCAATATTGATGATCGAATGAAGCTAGCCTTTGGAGAAGCCTATGGTATTCATGTGGATGAATCTGCTGAGCAAGGGGCTTCCATTATTCTACGTTTACCCAAAGGACAGGAGGAATAAGTCATGTATAAAGTATTGTTAGTTGATGATGAACGAATTATTCTGGATGGCATTTCACGTATGGTGGACTGGACTTCTTTACAAACAGAGCTTATGGGGACTGCACGAAATGGTGTTGAAGCCTTTGAATGTATACAGCGACAGATGCCTGACATAATTATAAGCGATATTCGTATGCCCGGGATGGATGGGCTAGAGCTTGTGGCCCGAGTGCATGAGGCTTATCCACAGATTCGCTTCGTGCTGCTATCAGGTTTTGGCGAATTTGATTATGCGAGCCGTGCGATGCAATATGGTGTGAAACATTATTTACTCAAGCCGACGAATGAAGGGAAGATTGGGGAAGCGCTTAAGGAGATCGTGGCTGACCTTGAACAAGAAACGAGTAAGGAATCATTCGTTCGGAAGATGAAGGCGGAGCTTGAGAAAGTAATGCCGCATGTAAAGGAACAATTCCTCAAGGAGTTTGTGACGAATAAGACGTATGGCCAAGTGGATTGGGATTATTTCCGAAGCTTGTTTAAGCTTGATTTTGATTACCAAATTCGACTGCTTTTGTTCCAGTTGGAAGAAGGGTTTGAGTTTGAGCATCTGTTTGCCATCAAGAATATTGCCCAAGAAATATTAGTTAGTCCGCTGCTAAGTACGACAATAGGCAATCATG
This sequence comes from Paenibacillus sp. J22FR83, assembly GCF_059691955.1. NCBI lineage: Bacteria > Bacillati > Bacillota > Bacilli > Caryophanales > Paenibacillaceae > Paenibacillus > Paenibacillus sp. J22FR83. The sequence continues at coordinate 48,679 of NZ_JCAUAM010000024.1, read as the reverse complement.
TTTTAATTTTGCTGGAAGAATCCGATGAAATTGATCAGCTCCATGAGCGCATTTATCATATACGAGACACTTTCCAAAGTTATTATAAAAGAGATGCAACCATCGCGTTAAGTGAACCGAGCCATATTACTGGAGCTAGAACATTGTATAGACAATGCTTGCATCTGCTTAATTATCGCTTTTATTTGGGAGAGGGCAGTCTCATTACCCGGAAAGACACCGAAGTCTCTCAAGAAGCTTCGCCCAAGGAGCTTGTTTGGGATGAGGAACGACTCAATATGTCAGTGAGGTCAGGACATCGTGAGGAAGCGGAAGCGGCTTTACTTGCTTTTATCGGGGACTTGAAAGAAGCTCAGCTAGATATTGATGCAACGAAATCCTATGTCATTCAGCAATTTGTATCTCTTGTCCGACAATGCGCGCCAGACGAGATGAATCACTATTTCACTCAAATTCCCTTGATTGTGGAGATGAATACGCTTCAGATGATTCAAACGTTTATGGAGAATGTCGTTATTACCATGACGGAACGATTCTATGGACTTAACAAAGTGAAACATAGTGCGATTGTTCAAAAAGTAATTGACGTTATTAATTCCCAGCTAGGCAACTCAGAGCTGAGCTTGAATTGGGTTGCGCATGATATGTTGTATATGAATGCAGACTATCTTGGAAAGCTATTTAAGAAAGAAACGGGAGAGAAGTTCTCTAATTATGTGATGAAAACGAGAATTAACCGTGCCACTGAAATGATTGCTGAGGATGCCGATGTCAAAATATTTGAACTCGCTGAACGACTTGGTTTCGGAGACAATCCTCAATATTTTAGTCAAGTGTTTAAGAAATATCGAGGTTCAACCCCATCAGAATACATGAAATCGACGGACACCTCTGCATTTTAAACAAATAGGTCTGTATTTTGGATTAACGTTTGCTCCTTCCAGCGGCATAATACAAGTAGAAAGAAAACGATTACAACTTTGGGGAGGAAATAACAGATGAAAAAAGTCATGTTTACGGTTATATCAGCTGCATTACTACTTGCAGGTTGTGGGACAAGCGGTTCTAGCGGATCTACAAGCGCACCAAGTACAGGCGCTAGCCCAGCAGCAAGTTCAGCACCTACAACAAGCAGCAAAGGGGATCCAGTTACACTGCGCGTAGCTTGGTGGGGCGGACAAGCACGTCATGACTATACATTGAAAGTCATTGAGCTGTATCAACAGAAGCATCCGAATGTGAAAATCGAATCCGAATATGCAGCATTCGACGACTACTGGAAGAAGCTTGCACCACAGGCTGCTGCTAACGGATTACCAGACGTTTTCCAAATGGACGTTTCCTACGTTACGCAATATGGTACTAGAGGGCAATTGGAAGATTTGACACCATTTACAACAAGCGGTGTACTGAATGTGAAAGATGTTGCTGAAAATAGCCTCTCTGGCGGTAAAATCGACGGTAAACTGGTTGCAATGAACGCAGGCTCCAATGCTTTAGGTGCTACCATTGATCCGCAAATGTTGAAAGATAATGGCATTACACTTAAGGATGACTGGACATTCGGTGATCTAGATGCCGTGGGCGCATCGCTGAAAGCCAAAGGCAAGTTGCTTGCTGGTGATCTTCGTCACGATGTGTACTTCCCGTTCTATCTGAGAAGCGTTGGTCAAAAGCTATATGCAGCTGATGGCGCTAGTCTTGGCTATTCCGATGATAAAGCGTTTGTTGACTACTACACGATGTACAAAAAATGGTATGATTCCGGTTACTTACTGCCGCTAGATAAGTTAGCACAGAAAAAAGGAACAGCGGAAGACGATGAAATGGTACTTGGCAACGCGGCTACAACATTTGCTTGGTCCAACCAATTTATTGGATTCAACACAGCTGCGAAGCGTTCGCTAGATATCATGAAAACGCCAAGCTGGGGTCAAAATAAAGCACTCTTCTTGAAACCAAGTATGTTCTGGTCTGTGTCCAAAAGCTCCAAGAACAAAGAAGAAGCAGCAAAATTCGTTGATTTCTTGATCAATGATATCGATGCGAACAAAATCATCATGGGTGAGCGCGGTGTACCTGTTTCCTCCAAAGTGAAAGAAGCTTTGATGCCGCTATTGACGCCTGAACAAAAGAAAGTATTCGAGTACGTTGCATGGGCTGAGAAAAATGCTTCCCCAATGGATCCACCAAACCCAATTGGCTCTGTTGAAGTAGAGAAATTGCTTAAAGACACAGCAGAACAAATCATGTACAAAAAGTTGACAGTCGAAGAAGGCGCCGCGAAATTCCGTAAGGACGCAAATGCAATCTTGGCTAAAAATAAAAAATAAGCTTGTGCTGAAAGCCTCCGCATCTCTATATGTGCGGAGGCTTTTCATTGTTCAGGTGGGATCGGTGAAGAGCCGGATCCGTCGGGATCGACAGCTTTAGTGATGTTTTTCATCACTAAAGCGTAGGAGAGGAGTCCGATCCGCCGGGATTGTCAGCTTTAGTGATGTTTTTCATCACTAAAGCGCAGGAGAAGAGCCGGATCCGTCGGGATCGACAGCTTTAGTGATGTTTTTCATCACTAAAGCATAGGTGAAGAGCCGGATCCGTCGAGATCGTCAGCTTTAGTGATGTTTTTCATCACTAATGGCAGGTGAAGAGTAGAATCCGTGGGGATCGTCAGCTTTAGCTCTCAATTAACACCCGAGCCTGCCGTACCCCACGATAGAAATGAACATCTAATCGAAGAATGTAACCGTTATTATCAGTCTGTTATTTATACAAACAGAACGGTTTTTTGCCTTCTGGCAGCTCTTCGATTCTTTTATAATGAAGATACAAAAGAGAGGAAGCGAGGCTTCCACTTCAAAAATCGACGTTAGGGGTTGATCACCAATGAACAAGCTGCGCTATAACGATAACCTGGTGGGGTACATATTTGCTTCCCCTTTCATTCTGGGGTTTCTCATCTTCACACTGTATCCGATTTTTTCTTCACTCTTCTATTCATTTACGGATTACAACCTGTTTGATGCACCTAGTTTTATCGGTTTCGACAACTATGAAAAAATGTTTACCGCGGACGACAAGTATTGGAAATCCGTCAGTGTAACTTTCACGTACGTGTTCGCCAGTGTGCCACTAAGACTTGCATTTGCTTTAATGGTGGCAGTTCTGTTGAATAAAGCGGTCTCTGGTATCGGTGTTTATCGCTCCTCGTTTTACTTGCCTTCCTTGATCGGGGGCAGCGTGGCCGTATCCATCATGTGGACGCAAGTGTTCGGAGATAAAGGTTTGATTAACTCCGCATTGGGTGCAATCGGCATTCACACAGATACATCTTGGATTGGTAATCCGTCGACAGCACTATGGACGCTGATTGCCCTGTCCGTCTGGCAGTTCGGTTCTTCTATGCTAATCTTTCTTGCTGGTCTCAAAAACATTCCAGCTTCCTATTATGAAGCGGCTAGCGTAGATGGCGCGAATAAAATTCGCCAGTTCTTCAAAATCACACTTCCACTACTTAGCCCAATTATCCTGTTCAATCTGATCATGCAAACCATCTCTGCCTTCATGACTTTTACACCAGCTTATATTATCTCGCGCGGTGAAGGTGGGCCACTGGACAATACCTTATTGTATTCTTTGTACTTATACCGCAGAGCATTCCAATTCTACGAAATGGGTTATGCTTCCGCGATGGCATGGGTCATGCTAATTCTTGTTGGTATCATTGCACTCGTTATTTTCCAAACATCGAAATACTGGGTTTACTATGAAAACAAAGGAGAGAAATAATATGGCACATTCGAATCCTTATAAACGCTTTAGCTATCATCTCCTTCTAGTTCTAGGCTCGCTTATCATGATGTATCCCATCATTTGGCTGCTTGCAAGCTCGCTGAAGCCTAATAGTGAAATCTTTTCAACCGCTTACAGCTTGATTCCGAGCAAGATTGCTTGGGAGAACTTTCAAACAGGTTGGAAAGGCTTCGCAGGCAATTCTTTCGGTCGCTTCTTCATGAACTCGTTCTATATCGTAATCCTATCCACGATCGGTGCGGTAGCAAGTTCTGCGCTTGTTGCTTATGCTTTTGGGCGTATTCCATTTTTTGGCAGAAACTTCTGGTTCGGCTGTATGATGTTAACGATGATGCTGCCGCATGATGTGACTATCATTCCACAATACGTATTGTTTGCAAAATTAGAATGGATTGGCTCCTTTAAGCCGATCATCGTTCCGCAGTTTTTCGCTATTCCATTCTTTATCTTCCTGATTATGCAGTTCATTCGCACGATTCCTATTGAGCTAGATGAAGCTGCCAAAATGGACGGCTGCTCTAAATACAGTATCTTTTTCCGGATTTTGGTTCCACTTATCGTGCCAGCGCTTATCACATCAACGATTTTCTCTTTCTACTGGCGTTGGGAAGATTTCATTAACCCGCTCTTATATTTAAATAAACCGAGCATGTACCCTGTGTCCCTGGCGTTGAAATTATTCTTGGATGGAGAGTCTGTGAACAACTGGGGCGGCATGTTCGCTATGGCATCCGCGTCACTTGTACCGATTGTAGTCGTATTCTTCATTTTCCAACGGTACATTGTTGATGGGATTAGCACGAGCGGCTTGAAAGGATAGAGGATCGAGAATGAGAGGAGAGCTTATAGACATGCCGAAATTAGTATTTGAGGAAAATGATATCAGAGCAGCCATTGACCGTGTGGTAGATCGCACGTTTCGAATGGACTTCGGATGGGATTGGCCAGGTGGTGTTGCTTTCTATGGGGTATGCGAAGCTTATGAGGCAACTGGAAATGAATCCTATCTTACAAGACTGAAGGCTTGGGTAGACGAAAATATGGAGGACGGCTTGCCGAAACTTTCGGTCAATGCGGTTTCTATCGGTCACTCCCTTCTGACTCTCTATGAGGTGACCCAAGAAGAGAAATACTTAGACACGGTAAAGGAAATGGCTGATTTCCTTGCGACACAAGCGGAACGGTTTGGAGATGACATTCTCCAGCATACGGTTAATTCGGAGACGTATAACTTTCCAGAACAAGCTTGGGTAGATACGATGTTTATGGCGGGTTACTTCCTGCTTCGTGTTGGGAAATTACTAAATAAAGATGATTATTTCGAGCTAGGCTTGAAACAGTATCATGGGCATGAGAACGTCTTGCAGGATGCGAAAACGAACCTGTACTATCATGGCTGGGACAATATCGCGCAAAATAATATGTCCGCTATGTTCTGGGCACGCGGGAACTCCTGGGCGGCCCTTACGATGGCACGTGCACTTCATCTCGTTGAAGTAACGCATCCTTCGTTCATGATCATTGATGGATCGCTGCGTGATCAACTAAGTGCACTTGTCCGATTGCAGGATGATTCAGGTTTGTGGCACACCATTCTGGATGATGCCTCAGCGCCGCTGGAAACTTCCGGATCAGCTGGAATTGCCACAGCTTTGTTAACGCGAGGCCGACTGTATAACAAATACACGCAGAAATCGATCGACGGTATCTTGGCACGCATTACCGAGGAAGGCACAGTGACTGGCGTCTCCGCGGGTACGGCTGTCATGAAAAACGCCGAAGGTTACAAAGGCGTTCCGGACAAACGCATTCAAGGATGGGGACAAGGGTTAACCTTGACGTTCCTTGCTGAGGTGCTGAACTCGAAGAAGGATAACTTCGGAAACGGGTGCTAATCGGCCATAGCCCGACCGACCAACATGACCCGACTTATCACACCTTAGCCCGATCGGCATAGGTTAGATGGAAAAAATAAAGTTATTTTCAAGTATTTCTGGTGAAAAGTAAATATAAATGGAAAACCTCCAGTTAAAATCGGTCATTCTCTGCGAAACGCACAGAAATGGCTTAATTAACTGGAGGTTTTCCTGTTATTTCATAAAATTGGAAATAAAACAAAGAAAAAGATGGAGGCTTTCCATCTATTTCGCATATTTCACATATGTCATATGTTAGCTGATTTGTCTCATGATCCTAACCAACAACTTCTACTTCTTACGCCCATACTGCTTCCCTATGTCGACCATCTGTCGATACAACTTGCGATTAGACATGTTCTTCAGCGGGTAGAACTGTGGCCTCGTATTCACTTCAAGTATCCAGGGAACCCCTTGGGAATCAATTGCGACATCGAGACCCAGTTCTCGGAATCCTCGTTTGTGATTGTCAAATGCATTTCCAACCGCCACGCCTAATTGCTTTAGTTGCACTTCACGCTCTTGAATGTCAGCAGCGCCGTAGCCTGCTCCGCGCATCGTAGGCTTGAAATAGCCAATAGTTCCGCCCTGATTATAGTTCGTAGCTACTTTTCCTTGTCTTCCGATTTTGGCAAAGATGCCTGTGCTGACCCATTCACCTTGATTGTTTTTCTGCACCATCACGCGAATATCGAAGGGTCTGCCATTGGTTTTGGCAAGCTTAATCCCTTTCTGGAGTAAATAGGAGCGCTTGCCCGCATGTTTGGACAAGTTGCCGTGCAGTATCTTCCTAGTGGAATAGAAGTGTTTCGTTCGATTCAATTGGGTTTGGAAGCCTTCCGGCTGCCTTTTAATACGTATAATATTTGAACCTCCAGAACCATCTGTCGGCTTGAAGAAGACCGTCTTATAGTCATTTAGCATCGTATGCAAATTGGTTTTCGTAAAAAGCAATGTTCGAGGGACATAGTGACGCAACTGAGGTTGCTCAAGCAGCCACTTTGTTTTACGCCATTTGCTTTTGATTGAACTGCTTTTATACGTGGGCATAGGAAGTACACCTCTTTTTAGACATCGTATGTGAGGTGTACGCTGCTTGTCAGTGCTTATACCCAGTTGAGGAATCCAATTTGCATGGCTGCTATAGTGGCTTAGTTTAGGTAACTTTAACTAGTCAGCAGTGAATTGAATCACTTTATGTTCATAACGGCCAAGTGTGAGCTGCCCTTCAGGATAGACAGTTCCCGTGATCGGATCTACACCCTCACGCGGAAGTGTCACACGGCCGCCTGCGCCATCCATGTTAACCACGACCCATACCTCGCAGCCATCGCCATGTCGCGGTGCAACAATGGTACCTGCCGTTACGTCAGTCCGCAGTTGCACTCCTGCATCATCCGCATACCGCAGGATCAGCTTATTCAACAATTGCTCGCCAGCATCCCCAGTCGGCATGGAGCCGAGCATAACGATCTTCCCTTTGCCATAAGCTCGCTCGGTAAGGAAAGCCAGTCCCGGTGTGATCCCCGATGCAATGGTTCCAAGGGCATTGGCGTCCTTCGGCTCGAAGACGGAGCTCCATAGCGAGAGCGGAGCAGCAACCTCAAAGGCGTTGCCGATCGAACCGCTGCCGTCCATAGGGAATGTGTAGACTGTTTCTACACCTGCGAGGTGCTCCAAGTCTCCCAGTGCCGCATGCGTATGCATCGTATGCTCTTCGGTGCGACCGCCAGACAGAGGACCAACGACCCATACGCCGCCTTCTGCGACGAAAGCAGCAGCACGTTTCATCAAATCCTCTGAGATATGAGGGAGGAATGGCGTAAACAGCAGCTTGTACCCTTCCAGTTCAGCACCTTCTGGAATGAGATCCCGGTGGATGCCTAGATGGAGAATCCGCTCATAGAAACTGGTCACAAGACCGCGATGATTCAGATTCTGATGCGGTTCCGTTTTCAGAAACGCTTTGGCGCGATCCGAATAGGTCATGGCAACTTCAGCCTGAGTCGGGCGAGTTGCTAATATGGTAGCTTCAATCTCTTGTCTAGCTTGCTCGACTTCCAACACATTCGGGAAACCAATTGTAGGTTTACCCCATGAACTGATAACCGAGCCATGCGGCTGTTCGCAGCCAGCCCGTTGCTGCCGCCATAGCCAATAACAGAAAGCTTCTGCCCCCAAGGCATAAGCGGCTACTGCTTCGGCTTTGAGATAGCCGTTGGGATGCGGCTTGGCGTAGCTTGCCAGTGAAGCTGCATGGGAGGGACTTGTTTCCATGATCCAGTAATCGCGGCCGCGCTTAAAGTTCCGCCACAGATCATTATTCAATAGGTAGTTCGCTGGATGATCGTAAGTCGCGTACGTATCGAATGAAGCAAAATCCAACTCGCGGAATAAACGCTCATTATCGACGCTGAAGGCGACGCTGCTATTATGCGTGATCGGCGCGGCGGAGAATTGGCGGATAATGGCTGCCTGTTCGTCTGAGAACTGAGCGATTTTCTCCATAGAAAATAGTTGATACATCGTACTAAGGGATGAATTGTGCAAGAACGGCACAGGACCAGGCTGCGGAACTTGCTCGAAGCTGTGATAATTTTCGCTCCAAATGTGGGCGCCCCATGCATCATTCAGCTCTTCAATGGTTCCGTAGCGTTCTTCTAACCAGGAATGCCACTGCGTGAGGCAGGTTCCGCACATACATTCCGAGACATGGGCTTTGAATTCGTTGTCGATCTGCCAACCGATCAGGCCAGGTAAACGTCCGATAGCTCTTGCAATGTGCTCCGTGATGATGGCTGCTTTTTCGCGGAAATAAGGATGATTCGTACAAGCATGCTGACGCGATCCATGGCCCATCACTTCAAGCTTTTCATTCACATACATGCGTTCTGGATGGCCATGTGTGAACCAAATGGGCGGTGTAGGTGTCGGCGTACACATGACGGTTTCTATCCCATTTTCATACAAGAGGTTAACCATTCGTACAAAAAATCCAAGATCAATATTTCCCTCTGTTGGCTCCATATTCGACCAGGCGAATTCGCCGATTCGCACGACATTCATGCCTGCTTGCTTCATCAGAACGATATCTTGTTCAATGACGGATTGATCCCAAAGCTCAGGATACCAAGCCGCTCCATGATATAACTTTTTAGCCATTATCATCATCCATCCTTTATCAGAAAGTTAGTTTCTACTATAAGTGCTATTTTACTCCGGGGCAATAACACATTCTTGATGGGTAAATATGGAACTTTTTACTGTTTTGCTCGGTTTGCACTTTCTTGATGCAACGAGAATTTATCGGTTTGGAAGGGCTTACAAAAATGTCTGATAGGCGGTAAATCACAGGGGATGCATAATAAGGCTACAAACGCTCACAAGGCGATCATGACATGGAGGTGAAGAGGATGAAACAGGGAACTGTTCCTAACAACAGAGAGCTGATTCAAGTGAGCGAGGCACAAGGGCTTCGCAGGTCACAGGTATGGGCCAGATTGCGCAAAGATAAATGGATCTACGCATTGTTAGCGCCAGGCTTATTGTATTTCATTATTTTTAAATATGTGCCCATGTGGGGTGTGTTGCTCGCCTTTAAGAATTATCAGCCTTTTCTAGGCTTTTGGAAGAGTGACTGGGTTGGCTTGGAGCATTTTCGTGTATTTTTTCAAAATCCAGAGTTTTTCATGCTCCTTCGCAATACATTGCTGCTTTCATTATATAATTTGGTGTTTTACTTCCCGGCACCGATTGTGCTTGCCCTTCTATTAAATGAAGTCAGGGTCAATATGTACAAACGAACGATTCAAACGTTAATTTATGTACCGCATTTCATATCTTTAGTCATTGTGGCCTCCTTAACGTATGTCTTCTTAACGACGCAAGGAGGGTTGGTTAACGAGCTTCTGGAGAAATATGCGGGTCATAAAATTGACTTCTTAGCTAGTCCCGAATGGTTTCGGCCGATGATCATTATACAAACGATGTGGAAGGAATGCGGGTTTGGCACAATTATCTTCCTTGCTGCGCTTGCTGGGGTCGATGTGGAACAATATGAAGCTTCCATTGTGGATGGCGCTAACCGCTTCCGACAGCTGTGGCACATTACACTGCCATCGATTCGCAGCACAATCGTGATTCTGCTCATTTTGCGGATGGGGGATGTGTTGGATAACGGTTTTGAACAAATTTTCCTGATGCTGAATCCATTGAACAGGGAAGTTGCGGAAGTATTTGATACCTATGTCTACATGATGGGGATCACGCAAGGCGCGTTTAGTTATAGTACAGCAGTTGGTTTGTTTAAAGCGGTCATTGGCGTCATTCTGGTACTCGGCGCGAACTGGACAGCGAAACGGTTCGGACAATCCGGCATTTATTAGTGGGAGTAAAGGAGGAGAGGGGCTTGGCCAAGCAATATAAGAGTGTTCCCGGAACCATCTTCGATGTAAGCAACTACGTGGTTCTAGGAATCATTGGTATCGTAGCTATTCTGCCATTTCTCTATGTCATAGCAGGTTCATTTGCTTCGGATGCAGAGCTGACCAAACGTGCGGTCTTCTTGATACCTGAGCAATTCACCTTAGCGTCGTATCGGTTTATTTTCTCGACAAGTACCATTGTGAAAAGTATCGGCGTATCGCTCTATGTGATGGTTGTAGGTACCTTCGTGAACTTGTTCTTCACCGTTACGATGGCTTATGCCCTATCGAAACGGAGTTTAATGGGACGGAATACGGTACTCAACCTGATTATTTTCTCCATGTTGTTCGGAGGCGGGTTAATTCCGACCTTCCTGGTTGTACGTGAGTTGCACATGTTGGATACCTACTGGGCATTGATGATTCCTGGCGCAATTAGCGCGTTTAACTTGATTATTGTCAAAAACTTCTTCCAAGAGATCCCTCCCGAATTAGAAGAAGCAGCGAAGATTGATGGCTGTACGGAGATTGGTCTTCTGTGGCGGATCGTGCTGCCCTTGTCCATGCCTGTATTGGCAACGTTCACGTTATTTTATGCCGTGGGTCATTGGAACAACTTTTTCTCTGCATTACTGTATATCAACGATCCTGCCAAGTGGCCGCTGCAGGTCATGCTCAGACAGATTGTTTTACTCTCACAAGCTGCAGCTGGAGATATCAATTCCATGGATCCGAATTTCGTGAAGCCGCCCGAGCAGTCGATCAAAATGGCTGTTATCGTTGTGGGCACCATTCCTATTTTGCTTGTCTATCCGTTCCTGCAAAAACATTTTGCTAAAGGGGTCTTGATCGGCTCGGTCAAGGGGTAACGGATTACGATAGAGGCAAGTCCAAACCTTAGAGGAGGCATGTTTAGATGAAGAAAAATACGAAAAAATGGGTTACTGTAGCAACCGTGGGTACAGCTGTCGTAACAACTATGGTTGGTTGCTCCAGTGATAAAGAGGGTTCCGCCACGCCAGCAACATCCGCCTCAACCACACAAGCAGCTACACAGACCAAGGCGCCAGAGAAGCTAGCCCCACTAGAGTTAAGCATCATGCTTCCGATTTTCAAAACAAATTTTCCGAAAGATGATGGCCCTGTTACGACTGAAATTGAGAAGAAGACGAACACAAATATTCATTTGGAGTGGGTACCTAACGCTTCCTACACAGATAAATTCAATATTACATTGGCTTCTGGCAAGCTGCCGCAAATCATTTATGTTGGTGATGTGAAAAACCCAAGCTTCGTTAACGCGGCTAAGTCAGGCGCATTCTGGGAAATTGGGAAATATCTGAAGGATTATCCGAACTTAAGCAAAGCCAACCAAGTCATTATGAACAACTCATCTATTGATGGGAAAAACTACGGTATTTATCGTGGGCGTGCACTAGGCCGAAATGGGATTAGTTATCGGAAAGACTGGCTCGAAGCAGTCGGCATGCAGCAACCTAAAACGATTGATGATTTCTACGCGATGTTGAAAGCGTTCAAGGAAAAAGATCCAGATAAGAACGGAAAAGATGACACGTATGGCATGGTTTTGGTCAAATGGACAGGGCAATGGGCAAGCGGGTTTGATACGATGAAACTATGGTTCGGAGCACCGAACAAATGGGGTGTTGTGGATGGTAAGCTCGTCCCCGAGCATCAAACGGCCGAATATATGGAAGCGCTTAAATTCATGAAGAAGCTATATGATGAGAAGCTGATTAATCAAGATTTCGCTGTCTTTGATTCCGCCAAGTGGAACGATCCTGTGGTTAATAATCAAGCAGGAGTTATTGTTGACGTAACAGATACAGCTACACGGATTGATGATCGCATTCATGCCGCACTAGCGAAGGATGGCAAAGATAATCCGAACATTCACTATGTAGATAATATGATTGGCGTCACTGGCAAAAATGGTTTGAAAGCCTTACCTACTTCCGGTTTTGCAGGCATCCTGGCGATTTCGAAGTCCAGCGTGAAAACGGAGGAAGAACTGAAGCGAGTTCTAACATTCTTGGATCAAATGAACGAGCCGGATCTTCAAACTTTAGCCGGTTATGGGATTGAAGGTAAGCACTACACCAGAGATGGTGAAGCGCTTGTGCCAAGCAAGGATACAGCTATTCTCGAGTCTGAAGTGGAAGGCTTGAACCAAATGCTACCGTTCATTCCGGAAGATCGCGGCTTGAAAGTGAAGCAAACGCCGCTTCGTCTGCAAACAACGAAGATTCAAAAAGAAGCAGAAGCGTTCATTGTGGCTAATCCTGTGGAGCCGTTCATCTCCTCCGTTTATTCGCAAAAAGGTCAACAGCTGGATAACATCATCAATGATGCGCGTATTAAATTCATCGTCGGTCAAAGTGACGAAGCGGCTCTAAAAGCTGCATTTGAAACGTGGAAGAAATCTGGCGGCGATGATTTGGTGAAGGAAATGAACGATTTGTATGCGGCTGCGAAGAAATAAGGTAAATGGAGAGCACCCGTGAGGGTGCTCTTTCTTTAGGGCTCAACACAGTTGTTTTCTATTATTTACTATCTACGCCATCATAATTATCTCTCCAGCGAAGCATTCGCTCCTCGAGCTTGCGGACAAGGGAATCTGTAAGTTTACCCACTAGAGCAAATATGACAATTCCGACGAATACAACATCTGTTTGGGCAAATTGTCTCGCATCCGAGATCATGTAGCCTACGCCTGAATTGGCTCCCATCAATTCAGCGACAATAAGACTTAACCACGCCATACCTATCGAAAGTCGAACACCAAGTAGAATGTTGGGCATTGCGGAAGGCAATATCAGTTTAGTAATCTGCTTGAATCGACTGAACTCGAGCACACGAGAAACCTCGAACAACTTAGAATCAATTCCTCGTATACCTAGGAAGGTGTTCAGATAGATAGGGAAAAAGGCACCTTTTGCAATTAACAGTACTTTAGAAAATTCGCCGAATCCGAACCAAAGAATGAATAAAGGCATGATAGCCAAGTGAGGAACAGTTCTAATCATTTGGAGAGTAGGATCCAAGGTGTATTCCGTTTTTCGAAAGAAACCCACAAGCAAGCCTGATATCAGACCGAGTCCTCCACCGATGAGAAAACCGATAACGGCCCGATAGATACTAACAGAAAGGTTATCAATCAAAATACCATCTCTCGTTAAGCTAATGAAGGCTTTGAAAATGTTGATGGGTGTTGGGAGCAATTGAGGTGCAACCCAGTGCAGCGATCCGACCAATTGCCAAACCGCTAAAAGGATAGCAGGCAAAATGATTCCATACACATATTTTTTATAATTCTCGCGAGTTTTCATTGAAAGTCCTCTTTACTGGTAGTCTGATGTTACTCATCTCGCAGTTGTTTGTTCATATAGGCAATAACAGATTCATGTACGGTAATGACACCAGAAAGCAGACTTTCACGGTAACGCTGTTCGGAAGCTTGGCCTGGATAAGTAATGGACTTGTCTGGATCAAGCGTCGGAATGTTGTTAATTTCGCTTAGAAATCCTGTGATTTGTTCTTTGAAAGATTCCACGGTATGACCGAAGGCGGTAGGATCGATTAGCTGGATCAATGCGCCTCTTCCTTTTCCAGGACCTTTGGAGCCAATTGGCACATTAACAAGTGCGCCGCTTAACATTTCAAATGCCAAAGCAAGTCCAAAGCCTTTATAACCGCCAAAAGGAGATAAATATTTAACATCGGCAGGGTTGGTTGTTGGATGTCCTTGTTGATCGACGCCCCACGTATCAGGGATGGTTTCCTCATTATATTTGGCCAAAGTCACATGCCCCCAAGCACGCTCGGAAGTGGCCATATCCAGAACAAACAACGGATCTGTATGGGGAAAAGCAATCCCAATTGGCGTGTTATTCACGGCAGCTACTGTTCCTCCCGGGGGTGTCATCACGCTTGTCCCGCCATAAGCGAATACGAGTGTGACTGCACCTTGCTCGGCGCCATACCGGGCAATCGTGCCTGAGCAATTAAAACGGGTAATATCCGTTAGCCCGATCGTAATCATTTTACGGTCAGTGAGAAAGGGAATGGCTAAATCAATGGCTTCACGGGCAACAATATGCCCAATGTCTCGATTGCCAATGATATGCATGTAAGATCCGTCAAACGGACCAACCTGATAGGTTCCCTTGTCCTCGAAGGACTCGACAGCATTTCTAAAGAAGGTAATGCCATGAGAGGAGCGGCCTCTAAGGTGAGCCTCCAAATAGTCTTCGGTTACGATTTCTGCTTCACGCTTCGTTGCTCCGTGTTTGAGGAGGACTTGTCTGCCAAGCTCTCTTAGTTCCTGTATAGGAAGAGTTACCGTATTCATGATGTAAGATCACCTTGCCTTGTGAATTATTTATTGTTCTTAATATCCTCTAATGCTTGTTTGATGTAAGTGTTGTCAACAACTTTGGATGGATCGACTAGCTTGTTAATGGCTTTTTCATTCAGGAGGAACTGGGCAAGATCTTGTTGGCCTTTTACGAACTCATCGGAAACCGGCAGCGTCGCGAAGCTGACATTATTAATGACGGATTTCACAACGTCTGCATTGAGTTTAGTACCTTCAGAGTAAATTTTCACAGCTTCATCAACGTTCTGTTTTTGCCACTGCAACGTTTTCTCTAGTACTTTTAAGTAAGCTGTAACCAGCTCAGGATGTTCTTCGGCGAATTTAGTACGGGCCACGTGGAAAGCTGGGCTAATGTAGTTAATATTTGAACCATCAGCTAGCACGATCGAACCGTCATTGACGACAGAAGTAGAGAGGTATGGTTCTCCAATGGCCCAAGCATCAACGGAACCACCGATAAATGCTGCTTTGGCATCGTCGGCAGTGAGCTGAATGGTTTGAATATCGCCTGCTTTCAAGCCTGCTTTATCAATTAATCGGAACAACATATCATAGCCGCTGGTTGCTTTGGCAACGGCGATTTTTTTGCCTTTTAATTGTTCAACGCTTTTAATTGCACTGCCTTTTTGAACGATCAGGGCATTGTTCTTGGAACCTGTACTGCCAACGGCAATCGTTTTGAAAGGAATATCTGCTATTTGTGCAGTAATAACAGGCGTATTGCCCGTTACAGCCAAATCAAGACGGTTCGTTAGGATAGCATCGAATTGGGGCGGTCCGCCTTGTACCTCGAGCCAGTTCACTTTGGCATTATGTTTAGCAAATTCTTCTTCAAACCATTTCTTTTGTTGGGCTAGGACCAGCGGGGCCACGGCGTGCTGAACACCGATATTCACGACAACTTCTTTTTGGGAAGCTGGTGCACTTGAACTTGGGCTCGGTACCGTGCTGCTCGATGCAGCAGGGCTTGTCTTACTTCCGCATGCGGACATAACAAGTAACAAACTTAATGCTAATGCGGGGACGGCAATTCTTGACAATTTCATGAGTAATCTTCCTCTCTTATACCTTGAAGTGGTTTTAGTTTACTATATCCGAGTAAACAAGTATATTAACTATGTGTTATACTGATATAACTTTAGGTTATCGCAAAAAGGGGTTTGGTTATGAATATTGAGCAATTGGAATATATCGTAAATATTGCAAGAACAGGTTCGATATCCACAACAGCTGAAATCATGCATGTTTCCCAGGCAGGAATTAGTAAAGCATTGGCGAGGTTGGAGAAAGAAATTGGTTTTGAGTTATTTGAACGTACACGTGTAGGGACGCTGCCTACTGACCGTGGGAGAATCATTATCGAGAAAGCAAATGAGGCGCTCTTGAAGATTCAAGATGTCAGGGACGCCGTCCTTATGCAAAATGACCATATTGAAGGCGAAGTTCGGCTGTCTGTAAGCCCGAATTTCATGGCGGTGTTACCGAAGTCTATCGTTTCTTTCAAAAATTACTTTCCTTACGTTCGTTTAGAAATTATTGAGAAAGATTCCATCGATATTATCGAGGACATCAAGCAGAACAAAACGGATATGGGTTTGATATATTTGAATCATGAACCTAAAGTAACCGAGGAACTATGGTTAACCAAGATGTTCGAATCGAGGGTAGTCGTATGTGTAAGTAAGCATTCATGGCTCGCTACCAAAACCAGCGTTACCCGCAAAGATTTGATTTCACAACCATTTGTAAGCATAAATGGGAGTTTTTCAAGCCGTTACATGGCGCAATTTAAAGAGAAATATGGCCCAGTCAACATTATTTTTACATCGAACAATCAAGAAGTGCTGAAGCGGACAATTGCCGAGGGGGCAGCCATTGGTATTTTCATTGAATTTAGTATTAAAAAGGATCCATTGATAATGAGTGGTGAAATTGTGGCTATCCCGCTAGTGAGCAATGAGAGGAATATTGTAACTTTTGGATGTGCGCGCTCGAAGAAGCAGAATTTTCCAAGAACGCACCAAGTCCTTTTGAAATATTTATTGAATGAAATTCATGCACTCGAAAAATAAAAAAAAGATTCGCCCCAATGGCGAATCTGTCGTATTTTAAATGGAGTAAGCGTGTTCCATTTCCTCATGTCCGCCTAGTGCTTGCATGACGCGTCTGCGATATTCCAGGAACGTCGTGGAAACCTGAGAACGCGGATGAGGTAACGCGATAGGGATAATTTCCTTAATTGTACCAGGCTTCGCTTCCATGACGACAATGCGATCAGCCAAGAAGATGGCTTCATCAATATCGTGAGTGACGAGCAGCATTGTCATCCGATTCTCACGCCAAATGTCCAGCAGCGCCTTCTGCATATGATTTCGGGTAAAGGCATCGAGAGCGCCAAAAGGTTCATCAAGTAGAAGAAGCGTCGGCTGATGCATAAGTGCGCGGGCGATTGCCACTCGTTGGGACATTCCGCCTGAAAGCTGCTTGGGAAAAGCCTTCTCGAAGCCGGTTAACTTGACTAATTCAATCACTTTGTTCACTTGTTGCCGGACGGCTGGATCTTTGAGCGATTGATTGGCAGCAATATTTTTCTCAACGGTTAACCAAGGGAACAAACGATGCTCTTGAAAGATGACGCCTTTCTCAATACTGGGCTTCGTCACAGGTTGATTATCCAGAAGAACGGAGCCTTCATAGTTGACGTCTAGCCCTGCGGCAATCTTTAACAATGTGCTTTTTCCACAGCCGCTTGGGCCAATAATGGCGACAAACTCATCCTGTTGTAATTCCAGATTCACATTGCGCAGTGCTTGGACCGTGCTTTCCTTTGAAATAAATGTTTTGTTTACATGATTAAATTTCACATTCGCCATGCTGATTTCACCTCGTGTGTGTAGGAGCTTATACAATTGACGTTATATGAGTTGAAATCTTAGTTTAAGTGTTATGGAAAGTCAAGTGAAATCTATCTGGATAACTTTTTATTATTACGGGGGGTGTGAACGCGTAGGGACCTCAAGTCTTGCGCTTTTTTATTTTAAGCATGTATATTGAAAAGAGAGGATTACATCGAACTGACCCGATGGCAGTTCCACAGTCAGGAGAGAAGCTGCAGTGAACACTGTACAATGGTTGTCCTTACTGCTTTTTCTGGCAGCGGGTTTAATGATATATGTCGCGTTCTTGTCCTATCAGAAACGCCATCTACCAGTTGCTAGAACGATGATTCTGATCATGCTAGGAGCGGCTTGCTATGCAATTGGCTATGCTTTCGAGTTGCTAAGTCGTAACTTATCCGAAGTTAAGCTGTCACTGCAAATTGAATATTTGGGTATTCCATTCATCACGACGCTTTGGCTTTTCCAAGTCATCCAATTTACTGGAACGGCTTCGCGTTATCGAAAGCGCCTTGCATTGGTGCTATTTATTATCCCAGTCGGGGTGTTTTTTCTCCATCTGACCAATGAGTGGCATCATCTATTTTATGAGCAATATTTCTTGAATGATCAATCTTCATTTCCGTTATACCAAACGGTCAAAGGACCTTGGTATACAGCACATACGCTCTATAATTACTTCATGTTAGTGTGTGGATTTTTTCTGTTCATTCCCATGTATTGGCAGTCTTCACGCATCGTGCGCAAACAAATTATTGTACTTACCATGGGAGCTGCTGTGCCCTTACTTTTCAACATATCCTTGTGGTTTGGCATGGTCGTCGATTTGACGCCTTTCGGGTTCGCGGTGTCTGGAACTGTTTATGCGTGGGGGATTCTGCGATTTAATCTGCTCCGATTTACACCTCTTGCTCTGACGCAAGTGTTCGATACCATCCGGGATGGTGTTATCCTGCTCGATTATAAGGATCAAATTGTTAGTTACAACAAAGCGGCCGAAGCCGTTTTACCGGAACTCACTTTGACGAAGCATTACCCCGCTTATATCGGTGAGGTTCTCTTCGTGAATCCAGTGTTAATTCATCTCATTCTTGACTCTCATAACGGCAACGAACGGTTTCCGTTCTACCGATCTCAAGATGGCGGCAATAAGCATTATCAATGCAGCGTATCGTTCATCTATGATGCAGGCACACCTATCGGTAAAATGATTATGTTTAACGATATCACGGAGTTGAAAGAAACCGAGACTAGGCTGCGCGAGAGCGCGAACCAGCTTGTGGAATTAAATTCGTTCAAGGACAAGATGTTTACCCTTGTGGCACACGATATTCGTGATCCAATCGCGCTCTTAGTCAGCTTAACCGAACTGCTTGGCGAAGAGATTGCTGCGGATAACAAGGAGCATGCTGAATTGTTCGCAGTACTCCAAGGACAAGTGCAGAACACGTTCCATCTGGTTGAGAATTTGCTCGACTGGTACCGCAGCCAGAAAGGAAATGTTGTGTTTCGACCGCTAGGCTGGAATTTGCAGCAAGTCGTTCGTCAAGCACTATTGCTAGCGGAATCGAAGGCAGGAATGAAGCAAATTGTAATGAGAGAGAACATTGACGAGAAACTGACCGTTAGTGCGGACAAAGAGATGCTTGATCACATTCTCCGAAACTTGATTTCCAATGGGATTAAGTTCACGGGAATTGGTGGATGGATTGAAATTGGAGCTGTGGCGGACAAGGATAGGATCGTTGTGACCATACGCGACAATGGAGCAGGAATGGATGAAGAAACAGCGGATATGTTGCGCCGAGACGATACATTTATCAAAGTGCTGGACCCCGAAGAAGGAGCAGGTCATGCCAGATTTGGACTTATGCTAACCCGCGAATTTATCGCGATTCATGGCGGGAATCTATGGTTTGATAGCGTGCCGGGTGTAGGAACGACGTTCTTTTTTACTTTACACAGTTCGAGGAGCGGAATGGACGTAATTGACCCATGGCAGGGAGGCGAAGACGCATGAAAGTGATTTTGGTAGACGATGATCCGACGATGCATTTGATTTTGAGCAAAATGTTGCATAAGCTGCCAGAAGTTCATGTTGTTGGCGCCTTCACGGATACGAAGTCGGCGGCCTCCTTCTTACAATCGCATGGGGATATCGGCCTCGCATTCGTTGATATCTCCATGAAAGGGGAGAACGGGATTGAATTCGCCGCTAGGTTAGGAAGCTCTGGTTCTCAAGTGCAACTTGTATTTGTCACCTCTCATAAGGACTTCGCCCTAGAAGCTTATGAGCTTTCGGTCATTGATTACTTGGTCAAACCGGTCTCCCAAGAGAGATTGCAGCGGACAGTCCATCGTGCACTCACGAATTGGCGGGCTTTTCATTTGCCCAAGACCGAGGTGCCACCAGCTCAGGATGAAAGGAAATATATGATTACAGCACTCGGAGACGTTGTTGTGAGCAATGAAGCGGGCCGAGTGAAGTGGATCTCGCGGAAATGCACAGAGCTATTCGCCTATCTCCTGCTTTATCGAGGTAGACGTATACCGCGTTCGAAGCTGGTTACTGATATTTTTGGCGGCATTGAGCATGCCGGTGCGGAGAGTTATTTGAATACGACAGTGTACCAATTGCGTAAATCACTGGAACCTTTGGGTATGCGGGAGGTTATACGCTCAGAGAACGACGGCTATGCCCTTGAATTAAAGGACTCCATAATTGACTATGTAGAGTTCGAGGCGCAAGTGGAGGAACTGCTCACGAGTGATGCTCTTCATGTGGAAAGTGCCCTAAACGTTGAACGGCTTTACACCGGTGATCTGTTTGGCGATAAAGCGTATGTGTGGGCCATTCACGAAACAGAACGTTATAGTCAAATGTACACCACATTCGTCAAACGACTAGCAGCCGCGCTTATTGCGTCGGGAGATACAAGCTCCGCTTCTAAGCTATTACTCAAACTAAATGAGCGCAATCCGCTGGACGATTCGGTGATACGCAATTTGATGATGATACGCCAGATGACAGGGGACAAAAAGGGTTTAACCACACTGTATACGAATTATGTTCGGCTGCTCAATCAGGAGCTTGGGATCCGTCCTTCTGAGGAACTGACTACGCTATATGACTCGTTACTGCGAGCGTTAATGGATAAAAAGATAAAAGCCACGAAGCCTTGATGCTGCGCGGTTTTTGTCTTCTTATCCTACCTGGTTTACAACCAAGTGGGGGAAGCCTTATTCTGTGTGCCGATCATCATAAATATCATTTAGGTTTTTCAACTCTCTTAACGCATCCATTAATAATAATGATGCCTTCCCCAAGAAGTTGGTATCTTTATAAACCATGCCAATTACGATAACGGGGTCAATATCGACAAAAGGTCGAATAACCAAGTTACTTTCTAGACCCAAATAGTTATACCTAGGAACAAGGCCAATTCCGAAACCTGCCATGATCATTTGCCGAATCACATAAAAACTCCCAACCTCAATACCCGTAAAAGGATTCTGACTAGTTCGAACTAACATCCCTTCGGATAACTCCCGATAGATACAATTTTGCTCTTTTAAAAGGATGGTTAGTCCTGCGAGGTCGTTCACTGCTATGTGGTTTTGATTGGCTAATGGGTGATCAGCCCTCATTATTACTCCCAATTGTTCCTCGATAAGTGGCTCAAACTCCAACATAAGGTTTGCGGCTGGAGGCGCGCATATGCCAAAATCCAATTCACCGGATCGCACTCTTTCCGAGATCGCTTTACTGCCACTAACCTCCATAGATAACTGCACTTGCGGACGAAGTTTGCAAAAATCAGCTACGATTGTCGCTATCTTCTGGCTCGCAATAGGTTCAATAGCGGCGAAACGAATAGCTCCGCCATCCCCTGTATCGATATCAGAGATCGTTTGTCTCATAGATCCAATCGTTTTCAGCAAAGAGGATGCTTCCTGATAGAGCCATCGACCGGCTTCAGAAGCAATCATACGTTTGCCATCACGAATAAATAGAGTGACCCCTAGATCCGCCTCAAGGCGCTGAATCTGAAGTGTTACCGTAGAGGGGGCATATTGAAGTTCTTCTGCAGCTTTCTGAAAACTGCCCAGACGTACAATCGTTTCAAATGTTTTTAATGCTCGCAGATCCATGATTCTCACCCTTTGTTTAATGAAAATGAATAATTCATTCAGATAGTTCAATTTTACAAAACATTGATGCCAATTTACAATAGCGCTATAGAAAGTATTTTTGGGCAGGAGGGATGCTATGGGTTTGCGTTATCAATCAGCATTCAATTGGATAACCTTATGGGCATCCTTATTATTTGCTGTAATCCTTGGATTCTCGCGGCTGTCCTATGGATTGTTCTTGCCGGGGATTCAAAGGGAAATAGGTGGGAGTTACGGTCAATTAGGCATGTTAGGAACTGTTAATTTCATTGGATATTTGATTGGAACCCTATGCCTGCCGCCATTCATTGCCCGCTTTCAACATAAGAAGAATGTAATGAATCGATTGTCATGTATGTTACTTGGATTGGCTATGATGGCCTCGGCGTTTAGTAATCATTTGATTCAACTTGGGCTATGGCGGTTCATGATTGGCTTTTTTTCAGCTTTAGCTACAGTGTTGGTCTTGTCTATTGCAACAGACGCCGTTCAGCCAGCTGAACGAGGAATGGCTTCGGGCCTTATCTGGCTAGGCGGATCTGCCGGAATTCTGGTTACAGGGCTATTTGCCCCCTACACCATAGATCCTTCTCATTTGGAGGGGTGGCGTTATGCTTGGTTTGCCATGGGAGTTTTCGGTATTTTTGCTGCGGTGGGCTTTGAGATCGTATCAAGAAAGGAAAAATTGGAAAGGATCATTTACACACAAATTGAATTGAGTCAAGGGGACAAACAAGAAATGAGTGTTTACAGACTTATGTTTAGTCCCAATAAATTTTTATTCTTGCTTGGGTCTTATTTCTTCTTTGGATGGGGATATATCATTTATTTCACTTTTTTGATTCCCTATCTTGTGAGTAAAGGAATTCCATCGATCTATGCGGGACTAGTTTGGTCCGGTATTGGATTTGCAGGTTTGTTCAATGGTTGGATAGGAGGGAGAGCTATTGATCGATGGCCGAGTGGGTACACACTTGCACTAGGGTTAGCACTTGGCACGATCGGTGTGATAGGCGTAACGACAAATAGCATTCTGGTTACTTCGTTAGGTGCCGGAATGATTGGGTTGGTTTCATTTATTACTCCGCCATTGATGACGACTGCGCTTCTTCGCCGTTATGCACCACATAGCGTATATGCGGTATGCCTTAGTGTAGCCACCTCTTTTTTTGCAGCAGGTCAAATTATCGGTCCTCTCGTTGGAGGATGGGTTGTCGAGCAGTACGGTTTGCAATTAGGCGTAACATCAAGTGCTATTTTCATGGCAGTTTCCGCGGTGTTTGCATGTTTATATGGACGAAAACAACAGATGTTGATAAAGGAGAGAAGTAACGATGGTGAATTCCAACGCTAACATGTCGGCAATACGAAAATTTTTTAAATCAGGTAATCTTCAGCTTTCCTATCTTGATTTTGGTGGAGAAAGTACTCAAGTGCTTGTTATGTTACATGGGTATATGGCAAATGCGAGAACATTCTCGGAACTGGCGGTCAAATTTAAAGATTGGCGGGTTATAGCTGTTGATCAACGCGGACACGGTTGGAGTGATCATCCCACTGACAAGGCATATGCTAGGAATGATTATATTAATGACATACGAAGTCTGATTCAAAATGAACTCGGGGCACAACCCGTAACGCTACTAGGGCATTCTCTAGGTGGGTTAAATGCTTATCAATTCGCTGCTCGTTATCCTGAATGGGTCGATGCCGTTATCGTTGAGGATATTGGTGTGGAAATTAACGCTGACTTCTCATTTGCCGTGAAGCTTCCATCTCGATCGGCTTCCTTAAAAGAACTAAGAGATTCACTTGGACAAGCAGGACTCCGAGCGATCGATTATTTCTCGGAAAGTGTGTTCGAGGATGAACGGGGTTGGGGGTTCCGTACGGATATACAGGGGCTGCAGGTTTCCGTTCCGCAATCTAATGGGGTTTGGTGGGAAGACTGGTTATCTTCAAATTGCCGTATTTTGCTGATTCATGGTAAGAAAAGCTTTTTTCTTAACGTCCATCAGGCAGAACAAATGGAAATAAGGAGACCTAACACCAAGCTTGTCGTTTTCGAAAAATGTGGACATGGTGTTCACTCCGACGATTTGGAAGGTTTTTATCAAGTTGTGAATGATTTTCTTGAAGAACCTACCGTAAGGCCCTAATGTAGAGAAAGTCATTCAAATTCCATAATGTCATACTGGGACTTAATAGCAGGCGCATATGATGCGTCTGCTATTTTTATGTACGCCCAGCATGAGCGTCATCTCTAGGGTGAAAGTCCCGAACGGGGGCTGGCGAACGGCTACCGTTAGTCAAGAGCAAGGGTGTCCATCGTGAGATGGAATCTGAAGGAAGCTGGAGGCAAATGCACGAGCCAAGGTACACGAACTGGGTTAGAGGCAGGGTTAGTCGGATGAGTCACCATAGCATGACGAAATCCGAAGTCGCCAAAGGCTAACTTTGTAAACCCCAGTGGTTGCGGGCAGAAAGATGACGTTCTTATCTGGGGAGGCCTGTGAAAAAAATGCGAAGTAACTTCGTAACCGCAACTGAGAAGTTGCGCTGAATCCGCAGGAGTCAGCAGAAGTCATAGTACGCAAGTTGTTGCAACAGCTTGCGGAAGGACTGAACCGAAAGGAGAGAGGAAAACGATGCGTTCGTATGAAGAGCAAAGACAGCAGAAAATCTCGCAAGAGAGCTCGCGGCAAAGAGAAGCGGTGAAGCCGTTAGGGTATGTCGGAGTGCCGAGTTCTTCGTCGGCACAAGTCGTCCCTTCCCCTCGCGAAGATCATGACGACCTACTGGAGCGAATGCTCGAAGGGGACAACCTTCGGCTTGCCTACAAGCGAGTGGTACAAAACGGAGGAGCACCTGGTGTGGACAATATAACGGTAGCCGAGCTACAAGCTTATTTGAAAACCTACTGGGAATTGGTTAGATCCGAACTCTTCGTGGGAACTTACAAACCGTCGCCAGTCAAACGGGTGGAAATCCCCAAACCCGGAGGCGGTGTGCGGCTACTCGGTATTCCGACCGTAATGGATCGCTTCCTCCAGCAGGCACTTCTACAGGTGATGAATCCCGTCTTCGACGCACATTTCTCGTGGTACAGCTACGGTTTTCGTCAAGGGAAACGAGCGCACGACGCGGTGAAGCAAGCACAGCGTTACATCCAAAACGGCTTAAGATGGGTCGTAGATATGGATTTGGCCATATTCTTTGACCGAGTAAACCACGACATGCTCATGGCAAGAATAGCGCGAAAAGTAGCAGATAAGCGTGTACTGCTATTAATACGAGCTACTTAAACGCAGGAGTGATGGCAAAAGGTACGCTAGAGAGAACTATAGAAGGCACACCTCAAGGTGGTCCAATGAGTCCTCTCCTGGCGAACATTCTACTGGATGATCTGGACAAAGAGCTGACCAAACGAGGGTTGCGATTTGTTCGATATGCGGACGACTGTAACATTTTCGTCGCTAGCAAGCGAGCAGGTCAGCGCGTCATGGAGTCTGTTACTCGCTTCGTGGAAGGAAAGTTAAAACTAAAAGTGAATCGAGAGAAAAGTGCGGTAGATAGACCATGGAAACGAAAGTTTCTCGGCTTTAGCTTTCTAAGTGATAAGAAAGCAACGATTCGAATAGCTTCGCAAACTCTCTCAAGATTTAAAGAGAAGGTTCGGGAGCTGACGAATCGCACGCGTTCGATGTCTATGGAGAACCGCATCATGCAACTGAACCGTTACCTCATTGGTTGGATAGGCTATTTTAAACTGGCTTCGGCAAAGAACCACTGTGGAAAATTTGATCAGTGGATTCGTCGAAGACTGCGAATTTGTCTGTGGAAGCAGTGGAAACGGGTTCGCACTCGAATCCGAGAGCTTCGAGCACTCGGAGTGCCAGATTGGGCTTACTTCGTCATGGCCAATTCAAGGAGAGGTGCATGGGAAATGTCTCGAAACATAAATAATGCCCTTCCCACTTCCTATTGGGAAGCGAAAGGGCTGAAAAGTTTACTTTCACGTTACTTGGAACTTTGTTAACCATTCGGAACCGCCGTATGCGGACCCGCATGTACGGTGGTGTGAGAGGTCAGGGGCTAGCCGCCCCTATCTACTCGATTTTCTTCGAGTTATGAAACAATATAATAGTATTTATTATATTTCCTTATGATACTTTAAATGGTAAGCGTGTTGGACAACTATTTCTCCCATGCCGTGACCGAAAATACTACAGCCATGCCCATCCTGCAAAATATATAATGTCAAGCACGCTTTCTATTTAATTATTTAATCTAGTGATAACGAATGGTAAAGTGTTAACACAAACACAACTCCATTGGTAAAAAACACATTCCTCATCAAACTAAGGAAGAGTAAGATGTAGATATCCAGTTCCGGTGGATAATTATGAAAGAGATGGGGCAGAAACGAATGAAAAAAGGGATGGTTATCGCATTAACCCTGGTTT
Source organism: Paenibacillus sp. J22FR83 (assembly GCF_059691955.1). NCBI lineage: Bacteria > Bacillati > Bacillota > Bacilli > Caryophanales > Paenibacillaceae > Paenibacillus > Paenibacillus sp. J22FR83. The sequence goes on along the minus strand of NZ_JCAUAM010000024.1, from coordinate 22,591 downwards.
TGACAGCTGGCGCGCTTTCGGGCTGTGGTGGTGGAGAAACAAAACCAAAGTCTGGCGTTACAGCGAAAAAAGATGACGTACAAAAGTTTTCCATGTCCATGACGACAAGCGGTTTCAAATATGCGGAGCAAACAGCCGATGTGAATAAGGAAAAATGGGTCAAAAAACTGGAAGAGCTTACAAATGTAGATCTGGACCTTCGTATGATTCCATTGAAAGATTTTGACCAAAGAATGTCCCTGATGTTTGCTTCCAATGATATTCCAGATGTCGTCCAAAATGTTGGCGGCGCTACGACCAAAGGAATGTCTGGTTCTGTAGAAGCAGGAGTGTTCATGCCTTTGGACGAGTTGTTGCAGCAATATGCTCCAAATCTAATGAAAGCGGTGCCAAAGGGAGCTTGGCAAGAAACCAGCTTTAACGGCAAAATCTACGGTATTCCATCGTGGCTTTCCAATCCTTCCCGCCGTGCGACCTTCATTAGAGCGGATCTACTTGCAAAAACAGGACTGTCTGCACCGAAAACAGTTGATGAATTTATGACACTGATGAGAGCGCTGAAAGCAAAGGGGGTAGAGAACCCGTATCAAATGCGCGAAAACTTCAAGTACGCAGATACAATTCTAGGAGCCTACGATGTGCTTCCTGCTCAATTTGAAGTCAAGGGAGATCAAGTCGTACCCAAATTCTTCGATGTGGAGAACATGACTAAAGCGCTTCAAACCTTCAAGACCATGTTTGACGAAGGCTTAATTCCAAAAGATTTCGCATCAATCAGTTCTACCGATTATAATAAGAATATTGAAGCTGGCAAGGTAGGCATGTGGTCAGCGAATGCCCAAAGCTTGTCCGGTTACCGCAACAAATTGAAGAACCTCGTCCCAGATGGGAAAATTGAGATCATTTCGTCTCCACGCGGACCGGAAAACTTCGGCGGACATCTGCTCTATTCCAGTGTAGGTACTTCCTATTACATTAATAACAAGACCTCGAAGGAGAAAGCGATCCGGATTATTCAATTCTTTGAATGGATGCTAACTCCGGAAGCTGAGAAATATTTCTCATTCGGTATCGAAGGCGAGACTTATACTACCGAGAATGGCAGTATCAAATTCACGCCTCCAACGGAAACTTCAGCTATTGAAGAGGATCAGTTCCGCGGTATGTTCTGGTTTGTACATGATTTAGTCTATAATAAAGCCAAAGAAGAGATGTCTGCGGATGGACGCGACATGATCAAATACTTAGATACGATAGTGTCCAAAGAAGGTTTGGGTTCTATCCGCTTTGTACCGCAACTTGAATCGTTCTCGAAATATCCCGATGTAGCTCCTGCTGGCGATGATGTAGGACCTAAATTAATTATTGATCATATGATCAAAATGATCTATGGCAAGGAACCCATCTCAGATTGGCCGAAAGTGATTGAGGAGTATAAAACAAAAGGCGGCAACGATATCCTGAAAGAAGCAACTGAGCGTTATAAGAAAGGCAATGGGGCTATCGTTTCCAAAAACATAAACTAAATTCAATGCAAAGAAAAAAGGATTTGTCCCCGCAATCGGCGGACAAGTCTCTTTTTTCTTGGGCGTATAATTTTCGACAAACGTTAAAGGTGGAGGCTTGGGCAACATGAGATTGTTAATTGTAGATGATGAACCGGTAATTCGCAGCGGCTTGATGATGATGGCACAGAGCTATACGCACAAGTTTCAACAAATTGAAACCGCGGTAAACGGAATTGATGCTCTGGAACAAATTACTCAGTTCGAACCAGACCTGCTTCTAACGGATATTCGAATGCCCAAAATGGACGGCTTAGAGTTATGCCGAAACGTATACGAGAAATATCCTCATATTATGATGATTGTTGTATCAGGTTATAGTGATTTTGATTACGCGCAAAAGTGTTTGTCTTATGGGGTCAAGCATTATCTGCTTAAGCCGGTGACACCGCAGGATCTGCACGATGTATTCGATATCATTATGAAATCGCAATCACAAGGTTATATACCCGTATCCCTCTATGTAGAATGGGTTGAGCGGATAGAAAACAGCATCTGGTTACTGCAGGAGGAGGAGTTGCAGAAGATTATGGAAGAATGGAAAGAACATTGCTCCCACTTGTCTGCGCTTCAGCTGAAGGGTCAACTCTTGGATGCGGCCGTACTGCTGCAAAAGCAATTTCATGAGAAAAATCGCGTGATCAACGCTGATGTAACCGAAGATTTCCGATCCTCTTCGAAGGCGGAGCTTTTTAAGGAATTTGAGGAACGGCTGCAAACGGTAATGATGGATATTTTGGTAGTGCGCCGTGGTAATTTCAAGGATCCAATGGAGGAAGCCAAAACCTATATTGACAATCATTTGTCGGTTGATATTACGTTAAAAGAAGTTGCGGACAGGGTAGGGATTACCCCGAATTATTTTAGCACCTTGTTTAAAAAAATGAGTAATGAAACCTTCATCAGCTACCGGATTAATAAAAGAATGGACAAAGCTCGTGAGCTGCTGGCGATTCCACATAAGCGAACTGTGGATATAGCAGCAGAAGTAGGCTACGATGATTACCCCCATTTTACAAAAACATTTAAGAAGATTTTTGGTGTTTCTCCATCGGAATATCGGGAATCACTCGGTATGAAATGAGAAAATTTAATTTATACCCTAAACTATTCCTATCCTATTTCGTTGTGATTATGATTTCTTTGACGAGTGTCGGTGTATTTTCATACTGGAGTTCTTCGAATGAGCTGGATCAGATCGTGGAGAAACAGCTAACACAAGTGGTAGGAAATGCAGCACACCATACGGACCTGTATATCCGAAGTTATGAACGGTCCATGGTTTCCTTATTGAGCAGTAACTATGTCAAACGGTTCATTGATCTACCTGAGGGGGAAATTGGTTACCCTTATTACGAGGTGAGAAAACTCATTAAGGAGCTTATCATTGAGCCGGCGTTTACCCGCAATCCAGAAATATCCAATATTTATATGATTAGCTTTAATCAGAATTCGATGTATTTCTATAATGATTCCGTGGGTGGATCGTTTAATAAGGAAGAAGCACAACAACAGCTGGCATTTTTCAAAGCAAATACGAAGCCTGATGGCAGCTTGAGTGTACTGAACCACAGTATTTTATCCGGACAACAAAACATAACCCTAGTCAGGCAGATTCGCGGGCTTTCCTCTACAGAACCCAAAGGGATTCTAGTGGTGGAATTACGGGCTGCTGAGCTGTCAGAGCTATGGGAAGGCATAGATTTGGGGGAGGATGGCTACTTTTTTATTACCGATGATAATGGCAAGTATGTATATCAACCAGATACAGAAAAGACAAGCACAGAATTGCCCGAAGCCATACGAAATCAGGTGCTAGAGGCGAGTACTCATGCATTTATTGCTGCAGTTGATGATGAGCCGCGGATGTTCATGAGCCGCCGATCCACCTATGGCAATTGGCGGCTGGTCGTTGCGATGTCGGTGGAGGAGCTGCGCAAACCGAGCGATACCATTCGGACAACGACGATCATCGTTGGATGCTTTACACTCGGGATTGCGTTGTGGATAGCTTTCCGCTTCGGAAAATCGATCACAGGGCCGATTCGCATACTGAGAAGTGCCATGCGCCAAACCGAACAAGGGAATTGGGTCCAAATTCCGCTTTCGGAGCATCGGGATGAGATTTCAGAGCTGATGAGCCGTTACAATCTGATGGTGACCCGCCTGTCAGAGCTGGTAGATAAGGTATACCAAGCTGAGCTGAGTGATCAGAAGAGCCAGATGGAACGCCAGAAGGCAGAACTGCAATCTCTGCAGCTGCAGATTAATCCTCATTTTTTATATAACACACTAGAAACGATTGTTTGCTATGCGGTCATTAGGGATTCCAAGGAAATATACGAAATTGTTAAAGCACTTGCTTATATGCTGCGTTATTCCGTGCAGACCAATCTGGAAGAGATAACAGTATCTAATGAATTAAAACATGTCATGTTCTATCTTGTGGTTCTTAAGCATCGTATCGGACGGGAATTTGAAGTAGATGTCGCCATTCATCCGGATTATTTGCTGAACAATATGGTTCGTTTGACGCTGCAGCCGCTGATTGAAAATGCCTTCCAGCATGCATTTGCCGACGGTGTTGAGGATTATCATTATATTCGGATAGATGCTGGTGAGGATCATGATAAGTTCTGGGTTAGCGTTGAAGATAATGGTCTTGGTATCAACGAAGCTAGGCTAGAGGAACTGCGTGAGAAACTGCACACCAACCAGCTTGCGGATAAAGAGAATGATTCCTCGAACGGCATTGGCGGTATCGGAATTGTCAATGTCCATCGACGAATTCAGATGGTGTTTGGCGAGCAGTATGGCTTGCAAGTCGAGAGTCAAGTGGACAAGGGAACCAAACTGATTATGGTAATGCCAACTTCAGCTCGTGGCTAACGTTAAATAGTTGTGAAATCTTATGAACCTTGCCGTAGGCAAGGTTTTTTTTCATGCTCGGATTGTTGAAAAACACACCTCGAAATGAAGTTTCTCCATGGTTTCACTCGGAGGCCCATAGTATGATGAGTCCATCAAACATTCAGATGGAAAGAAAGGAAAGACGACTATGGCTTCAAAGACAGATTCGGCAGGACAGACGGTTTATACTTTTGCATAATATATTCCCTTGCTAGGTTCTTCCATTGCCTTTCAGAACTACAATATTTTCAAAGGAATAACAGGCAGTCCGTGGGTAGGTTTAGAACATTTTAGGCGGATGTTCGCTTATGATGAATTCCTCAGCATTTTAAAAAATACGCTATTGATCGGAACCTACGATGTGCTCTTCGCCTTTCCCATACCGATTATACTCGCGCTGCTGTTAAATGAAATTCGTTACAATGGGTATAAAAGAGTGCTGCAGACGGTCATTTACATGCCGCATTTTCTTTCATGGGTTATTGTAGGCGGGATTGTCATCGGAATACTTTCACCTACTACAGGCATTTTTAACCACGTCTTAGGCTTGTTCCATATCGAACCTATTTATTTTCTTGGTGAAAACAGCTACATTCGTTCGATCCTGATCACCTCAGGCATATGGAAGGACAGCGGATGGGGTACAATCATTTATTTGGCAGCTATCGCGGGCATTAACCCAGACCTCTATGAGGCAGCTGAAATTGATGGAGCGGGCAAGTTCCGTCAGGTGATGTCAATTACGATTCCCTCGATTATGCCGACTATTACAATTTTGTTCTTATTGCATATCGGAAGCTTTCTGGACTTTGGATTTGAAAGGGTATACGTCTTCTTAAACTCGCTTAACAGTGAGAATGGTCAAATCCTGGATACTTACGTTTATCGCGCTGGTCTTATCGATCGTCAGTACAGTTATACAACAGCAATCGGCCTCTTCAAATCGGTCATTGGTTTATTACTTATTATGCTTGGTAATACGCTAAGTAAAAGAACGACTGGCAACGGTTTGTACTAACATGAGTTCAGTCAAAAGGAGGAATAAGGAACGTGATTTTAACAAAAGGACAGCGTGCATTTCAGTTAGTTAATATGATTTTTCTGCTTGTAATCGGCCTCACAATGTTTCTTCCGATCTTGAATGTCATATCGCAGTCATTTAGTGATGCTATTTCAATTAACAGCGGATCCGTAGGATTTTGGCCCGTTGGCTTTACACTCGAAAATTATCACATGATTCTGAAAGACCCTTCAATCTGGATTTCATTCCGAAATAGTGTCATTATTACGGTGTTTGGTACATTAATTAACTTAACGGCAACGGCAAGCTTGGCTTATCCTTTGTCTCGCGCTGAATATATTTACAGAAAACCAGCTCTGTTATTGGTACTGTTCACTATGATTTTCCATGCGCCACTTATTCCTAATTACTTACTTCTAAAAAATCTGCATATGCTCGATACTTTGTGGGTATTGATCATACCGGGCGCAATTAGTGCCTACAACTTGTTCGTCATGCGGTCTTTCTTTATGACACTGCCTACCGAGATGTTTGATTCTGCCAAAATGGACGGGTGCGGTGAGTTCCGCATGATCTGGAGCGTCGTCCTCCCGTTATCCAAGCCGGTAATGGCAACGATGGGAATCATGTACGCCGTCGGGAACTGGAATATGTATTCACAAGCCATTTATTACATCAGCAGCAGGTCGCTGATTCCACTGCAGGTACGGCTGCGTGAAATTGTTATTACGGATAACTTGGGCTCGGCGGATGTATCCTCGGAATTGCTGCTGTCCATTTCGCCAGAAGGACTGAAAATGGCAGTAATCGTTATCGCAACGATCCCGATTATGCTTGTATATCCATTCCTACAAAAGCACTTCATTAAAGGGATGATGGTGGGTTCAATAAAATCTTAATGGCCAAATTAGGAGCCATATACTAGCAGGCGCACACAATGCGTCTGCTATTTTCATTTTCTAACTATGATGCAAATAGTCGGAAAAGTAATGAAAGTTCACTGGAAATTAACTTCCATCCACTGGCCAATCGGTATACGCTCTAAGTTGAAGTCTACGCTCCAAACTAAACTTTCGAACGGTTGGTGAGAGCATGTTCCGAGCAATGAAAGAAGGGCTGGCAAGAACCTTAAGCCAAACGCTGGGGGGACAAGGACGCTTTTACAAAAAGAGTCTGATTACGATCTTCATCGTTTCGGGTATTCCTGGACTACTGATGGGCGTGCTCGTGTATTGGATGGCTGGCGGGCGCGTGGAAAGTGAACTTCTTCAACTGCATTATCGGCAAATTGAACAACGGTCGCAAAATATCGATGACCAGTTAGGCAATCTGGAGCTGTTGCTATCCCATTGGGCATTCGATAATAAATTTGACTATAGCCTGGACGGGTTTGACTTTGTAAGGAATTTCGAACGGACGCAGGATATTACCAGAACACTGGTTGCCATGCAAGGCTCCAATGCGATGGTAAAGCATGCGGAACTTTATGTAGGTGGAACAAGCTCTGTGCTGTTCAACCCGGAATATTTGAAAATAGATGATCGAACAGCTGCCATAGCTTCCCTATATAATCCACTCATCCACGGTCAAAATACGACCTACTGGACGCAATGGTCCTTTGATGCGAATCGTCCCGATAACAAGGATTTAACGCTAGTTCATCAAGTCCCGGGTGGAAGTTTGAAGCCATTCGGAGTGCTGGTATTCCGTTTTGATAACCAGAAGGTGGCCAACATGCTCAACACGCTGACGCCTTATGATGGCGGGGAGACGTTCCTCATTCAGAATGCTGGCGAACTGTTCGTTTCAGCAAACGGGAACTCGAAGTCATCGCCATTTGTAAGCGCTCTTCGCGACAAAATTGCCTCATTAGCAGGCAATAATGGTTCTTTTTTTATGGATTGGAAAGGTTCCACATACACAGTATCGTACGGCAGTTTGGCGCGAATCGCGGAAGATTGGACTTATGTGTCCGCATCGCCGATATCAAGCATCACATCACCGGTTGTTTTTATCTCCAAGTTGATTATCACAGTAAGCCTAGCGGTATTGCTCCTTGCAGCTATTCTCGCATGGTTAGCATCACGGCGCATTTATCTGCCGGTCAAAAGGCTTGTTGTCATACTAGGCGGCAGTGTGGCTTACCATGAACATGGGGACGAATTCACATTACTGGAGTCGAAGTGGACGAATCTGCATAACGAGAGTTTAGCGTTGAACAACAAGTTGACAGAACAGCTGCCTCACTTGAAGGACAGCTTTCTGCACCAACTGCTGCAAGGCTATTTGAATGCGTATTCAGAGGATGATCTGCGCCATCGAATGGAGCGCTTTACGTGGGATGTGAAACAGAAGCAATTCGTAGTCCTCTACGTCCAATTGATTGGGATGACGAGCATGGAGGGGAATTTTCGACTAGGCGAAGAAGGGTTAGTTACTTTTGCAGCGGTAAATATGATTGATGAGCTGGCGGCTCAGTATTTTGAACAGCGTCACACGCTGAACTTTCACGATTTAACTGCGGGTATTCTTCTTATCCTGCCGGAGAATCAGTCCTATACAGAAGCAACGCAAGCATTTTGCGATGATTTGAAGCAGTCGATTAACCGGATTTTGAAAATGCGCATGACCATGGCGATAAGCCGGCCAGTATCGCTGATATCGGATGTTCCGATTGCCTTTGAACGCGCGAAACAAGCAGTTAGCTATCGCTACTTCGAGAATGTGAATCAGATTATCGATATGGAGCATGACAATTATGCAGGAGATGAAGACATGGAGTTGCAATATCCATTTACACAGGAGCGGGAGCTCATACAGGCCTTACGGACAGGGAAAGAAGGAGAAGCAAGTGAATTGCTGGTGTCCTTCCTGGAGGTTTTAACTTGCAAAGGGGCCAAAGAGATCGAGGTTCAGCAAGGGATGCTGCATCTGCTTGGGAATGTTCAACACGCCATCATGGTGTCTGGTATTAATCCGAATCGCCTCTTCAAGGGCGCGAACTTATATGAACAGCTTTCCCAAATTCGAGAGTCTACGAGAATTCTTGCTTGGTTTCAGGATAAAGTGCTCAGTCCCTTCATGCGGGAAATGTCAGGTCGTTCCGATGCGCAAGTGAAACGGATGATAGAACAAGCGATGATTTATTTGCAAAATAATTATAGACAGGATATTTCGCTTGATAATTGTGCGGAGCATACGGGGACGAATCCATTTTTCTTAAGCAGATCCTTTAAGCAAGTGACTGGCAAAAACTTTATCGATTACCTGACGGAGCTGCGCATGGATAAAGCGAAAGAATTGCTCAGAGATTCGGAAATGCGAATCAACGATGTGGCCGATCAGGTGGGATACCAGCATACGTATTTCAATCGGATTTTCAAAAAATTAGAAGGCATGACGCCAACTCGCTATCGTGAGCTCAGTCGATCTACGTAGCAATAAAGTATGAGTTCGCCAAAAAAGTGCAAACCGCCTCATCACGGATTCGCAATAATGTCCGCTTGTTCGCAAGTTCTCCTCTTTCTACAATAAGGCTACATGTGAAAAGGAGATGATCACTTGGCTTCAGATCTGGCAATTAAGCTGCATTGGTTGGACAAAGAGGCGATAAAGCCTGTAGGAATAACGTGGGGAATACCTTGGCGTGAGGGTGAGCTTAAGCGTGATGAATCGTTGCGTTTGGAAAAGGAAGATCGCCAGGGCGCTGTGCCTGTACAAAGCTGGCCGATTGCTTACTGGCCGGATGGCAGTGTGAAGTGGTCTGCCCATGCGGCTTCCGTTCAACCTGGATCTGTTGAAGGGTATGCCATTCGTAAAGGCGAGGGCTCTGAGTCGGAACACCGTATGAATGTAACCGAAACGGACGATACCATAACGCTGGATACAGGTATCATGATTTGCACAATAGGCAAACAAGGAGAACAGTGGCTTCGCAGTATCGTTCGTGAGGGCAACGAGATATGCAGCGGCGGCGTGCTGATCGGTTTGAAAGAAGAACTGAGCGAAACGTCTGGTGTACGGATAAGCCGCGAAGAGACTTTCGAAAGCCGTGTCTTACGCGTTGTTGTTGAACAAAACGGACCGATTCGGGCTGTTGTTAAAATAGACGGCAAGTTACGCTCAACAACAGGAACGAGAGAGTGGCTGCCTTTTTCCCTTCGGATGTATGTGTATGCAGGGCAAGAAACGATTAAACTCGTACACACGTTTCATTATGATGGAAATCCCCATGAGGATTTCATTAAAGGCTTAGGCATTCGCTTCATCGTGCCAATGAGAGGGGCGCAATACAATAGGCACATTCGGTTGGCAGGTGATCATGGCTATTTCAGCGAATCCCCCAAAACCTTACATACCCGTCGAACGAAAGGAAAGTATAGGGAGTTATTTGAGAGTCAAACGGCAGGTGAGTTAACGACATTTGATCCTGCCGAAGATGCGTATTTCCTTGGTTTGCTCGATGATTCGGCAACATGGGATAGCTTCAAACTCGTACAAGATTCTTCTGAACATTATCGGATATGGAAGCGGACGAAGGCCGGCTGCAGCTGGGTCAAGGTGACAGACGGCGCTCGCGCTGGCGGTCTAGGCTATGTCGGCGGTGAAGGCGGCGGATTAGCGGTGGGGTTGCGGCATTTCTGGGAGAAGCACCCATCTAGCTTGGAGGTACACAGCACAGCCGGTGCGGAGGCTGTGTTTACGATCTGGTTGTGGTCCCCTGATGGGACACCGATGGATCTTCGACATTATGATACAGAAACACACGTGGAATCATCGTATGAAGGTGCTGAAGAGTTGCGGGCTACACCATATGGCATAGCGAATACGAGTGAATTGATGCTGTGGTGTACGAGCGAAACGCCGGATGCAGCGCTTTTGGAGCATATGCAGGCTGAAGCGCAAAATCCCTCATTACTCATTTGCGAGCCTAGGTATTATCACGAAACGGGTGCTTTCGGCTATTGGAGTTTACCAGACCATAGTCATCCGGTGAAAGCGCAGATGGAGAATAGGTTGGACGGCATCATTACCTTTTATCAAGAGGAAGTTGAGCAACGGAAGTGGTACGGTTTCTGGGATTATGGCGATTACATGCATAGTTATGACCCAGTACGCCATGTATGGAATTACGATTTAGGAGGTTGTGCCTGGCAAAATACAGAGTTAGCGCCCAATATGTGGCTATGGGTGATGTTCCTTCGCACGGGGCGTGCGGATATCTTCCGGATGGCAGAAGCGATGACTCGGCACACGAGTGAAGTGGACTTGTACCATTTCGGTGAATATGCGGGGCTCGGCTCTAGGCATAATGTGGTTCACTGGGGCTGCGGCTGCAAGGAGGCTCGTATAGGCATGGCGGGCTTGCATCGGTACTTCTATTATTTGACTGCCGATGAACGGATCGGGGACATCATGGATGAAGTGCGTGATTCGGATTTCACGACGGTGAATTTGGATCCGATGCGCGCTTATTTTCCGAAGGATGAACATCCAACGCATATCCGTGTGGGTCCGGATTGGGCGGCTTTTAGCTCGAATTGGATGACACGTTGGGAACGCTATGAAGATACCTCCTATCGGGACAAAATCTTGGTAGGCATCAACTGTATTAAGGACGCCAACTATGGGCTTATCTCGGGACCGACTTATGGATATGATCCCAAAACTGGTATTCTCTCGCCGCTTGGCGACGATAATTGGGGCAGGCACTTGGCCATATGTATGGGAGGACCACAGGTGTGGTTTGAGCTTGCTGGTATGCTAAAAGATCCTGAATGGGAAGACATGATGGCGGAACTCGGCGTTTACTATAACCAAACGCAGGAGGAAAAGGATGAGCTGACCCATGGTCAGATATCCACGAAAAATTTCGAGCATCCAGTGCTCAGTGCAGCGATTACAGCGTATGGCGCATTTTATAAAAGGGATGATGAGACCGCAAAGAAGTGTTGGTCCATATTGCTAGGGAACGCGTTTGCTAAGGTTGATCTTCAACAGGAAGCGTCTCTCGTCTCACACGTGGATACCTTGCAAGAGATCGATTGGATGAATACGAATGAGGCCGCGCAATGGTCCTTGAATACGATTATCGCACTTGAGCTTATTTCGGAGTGGCTGCCCCAATAAACGGATCTGAGGAGAGATGAGCTGTGGAACTTACGTGCAAGGAGCCTTATCTGTTAGGTACGGTAGATATTAGCTCGGCGGGTCCGCGTTGTAAAATGCTGCTAGGCGACCTGAATGGTGACGGTCGCATGGAGATGCTGTTGGTGCATCCCGACAATCGGCAGGATGTTCGCTATATTCCCCATCAGGTGCAATGCCTGACGGCTTTTGATCTAGAGGGCAATCTGCTATGGCAGACAGGAAAGCCCGATTCGGGTGCAGGAAGTGCAGGGTCCGACTACCCTGCGCAGATTGCTGACATCGACGGTGATGGTCAGTTAGAAGTACTGTGTGTGATGGATGGGCGTTTTCTTATCCTGGATGGAGCGAGTGGCGAGATAAAGTCTTCTTATGAGCTGCCGCATGAGCATGCCCATGATTGCATTATTGTGGCCAATTTGACGGGTGGGGCATATGCCAGTGACATTATTCTCAAAGACCGTTATCACACGATGTGGGCGCTGGATCGCCATTTTAATCTACTCTGGACACATCAAGGCAACCCGGGACATTTCCCATGGGTCTATGATTTGGATGGTGATGGCAAAGACGAGGTTATGGCAGGTTATGATCTCTTGGATCATGATGGTCAGAAACTGTGGAGCTGCAAGGATCTTGAGGATCATGCTGACTGTATCTGGGTCGGGGATGTGAATGGGGATGGGCAACCTGAGCTTGTGATCGGCGGCAGTGTTACCGTAATGTATGACCGCTTCGGGAAAGAACTGTGGCGCTATGAAGGCTCGATTGAATCGCAGCATATTGCTTTGGGCCGGTTTCGCAGTGATAAACCAGGATTGCAAATTGCCGGATTGGATCGACTTGTCCGTGAGGATGATGGAAAGGGACTGAAAGGGAAGGATGGTTTGTTTTTGCTGGATTGCGAAGGTAATGAGATTTGGAAGGAAGACCGTCAAACAGATGGCTGGCTGACGATTATCGAGCCACTCCGTGGTTGGGAAGCCGACTCCGCAGATCTGATATTGGCCTATCGCAGAGGCGGCGGTGTCTGGCCATCCTTGTATGATGGTGAGATGAATGTTGTTGTTGAATTTCCACTAAACGGGTATGCTGTACATGCCGATGTATGCGGTAGTGGGACAGAGCAAGTGATTATTTATAATGACGACACAGCTGCTATTTATGCCAGTGGACCGCTTGTGCTGCGCAATGGACGATCCGGCATACCAGTGCCGCAGCCCAAACGATTGTCTAGCTCAACCTTATATCCTGGCGGCGAAATTCCGTTGTGATGTTGTAAAAAGGAAGGGAAGTTATGATGACACACGCGTTGAAGTTTGATTTCGGAGTAAGTAACCCGGAGTCAGGTTATACCAAGATTACGCCGCATACCGAATATGAGAAAGCGGTTGGCTATGGATTTAGCAATGTGAAGAATGTTCATGCGAAAGATCGGGAAGAACCAGGTGCGTTGCGCAGAGACTTCTGCATACCGCTGGACACATCGTTTCTGGTGGATGTTCCGGACGGGACCTACCGTGTTACCATTCTGTTAGGCGATGAGATCGCACAAACAGAAACGACGGTCACCACAGGTGAAGGAAGGCTTGTGCTTCATAAGCAACAAACATCTGCGGGACATTTTGTTCGCACAAGTTTCTCAGTATGGGTCGCGGATGCACAGTTGAAGCTGACATTCACGGGTCGAGCCCCACGCATCAATGCGCTAGAAATCGAGTCTGTGCCTACAACGTGTACATTGTTTCTAGCTGGGGATTCTACCGTGACCGACCAGCCGACAGACGGATATCCGTATGCAGGCTGGGGGCAAATGCTCCCGCTTTTCGTCAAAGCCGATGCAGCGGTAGCCAATTATGCCTTGTCGGGCCGGAGCTCATTGAGTTTTATCCGCGAAGGTGTCTTGGATACGATATGGAGCCGCGTCAAGCCACACGATTACCTGCTCATCCAATTCGGTCATAATGACCAGAAGCCGGATGAAGCGCGATTTACGGAGCCATTTTCCTCCTACAAGGAAACATTGAAAATCTATATCGACGGCGCCCGCGAGCGAGGCGCCTATCCGATTCTGGTCACGTCGGTGCAACGGCGTTTCTTCGAGGAAGATGGTACGCTGCGTGATACGCACGGCGATTATCTAGTTGCCATGCGCGAGTTGGCGGCAGCGGAAGACGTGCCATTGATCGACCTTGCTGCTAGCAGCAAAGTGTTGTTTGAAGCATTAGGGCCAGAAGGAACGAAACGATTATTCATGTGGCTAGCGCCAGGTGAGTTCTTGAATTTCCCGGACGGCGTGGAAGACAACACGCATTTCCAGCAGTTAGGCGGAGTTGAAGTAGCGAAGTTGGTTCATGCAGGTTTGAAAGACTTGAAGCTGCAGCCGCTGAGCTTGTATTTGCGTTGAGGCAGGGGACACCGTTGCCTGGGTAGAGGTGAAAGGGAGCTAAGCGTGCGCTTAGCTCTTTTTTGCGTGAGTTTGCGTGGCTGCAGCGGGGGGATGAGCTGGCGCGCGTGCTAGAGCAGTAACGATGAAAAACCCCGTTACAGCACCGAAAATCGCTCGTCCCGCCGATCTTTGTAGCTGTAACGCTGAAAACCCCGTTACAGCACCGAAAAGCTGCCATCCCGCCGATCGCAGTAGCTGTAACGCTGAAAAACCCCGTTACAGCATCGAAAATCTGCCACCCCGCCGATCTTAGTAGCTGTAACGTTGAAAAACCCCGTTACAGCACCACAAGCTGCCATCCCGCCGCGCTCCCGAGCAGTCATAATAATCACCGCCAAAAAGCGCTCGAAATTCCCCGCCCCCCGCCCCTGCCACACTAAAATTACCGTCAAAGTTGCGAAAATACACTTATTTCCATGGGATTTGCCCGAATATGGAAAATTAGTGCAAATAGGCAACCTTTTAGACAAAAAAGAGCCAAAATGATCGTCATCACACAAAATAGTTGCCTTTTTGCAAGCATTTTAGCTAGCGAGGCCATTTCGACTCAAAATAGATGTATTTTTGCACTTTTGAAGCACTCCAGCACCCTAGCAGCACGGTTCGACGCCAAATCTTTACGATCAGCGTAGGAGGCGTAACATCACGGTACACTTGCTTGTCACTTCACGCAAAAAAGAAGCCCCCCTGCCACTTACGTGGTTTCAGAGAGGGCTTCTTTCCTTCAGCTACTTTCCTACTGAATGTTAATCTTCGTTATCAAGGCTCCCGTGCCTTGCAGAGTTATGGCGTGATTTTGCACCATGTTTGAGATGTTGCCCGTTATGTTTACGGATGAGGACACGTTGTAAGTCGACGTCACGTTGCTTCCATTTGTTCCTGTTTGGTTGATGGTGATTGTGGCAATCTTGCCTTGATTCGTAAAGGTTACACTGTTAAATGTGCCTGTCACGCTGAAGTTTTGATTATTCCCACTGGTCAGCTGCGTGACTTCCGCATAGATGGCTGAATTGTTGTAGGAACGGATTTTAACAATATCACCTGCTTGTAGCGCTGAACCACTGACCTGGGTACCGTTACGATAGATGAAAGCTTTGTCGTTTACATTGACTGCTTGAGCCTGATTGCCATTGACAATCACGATGAGAGTGTCTGTTGCTGAAATGACCGTACCTGTGAGCTGGGCAATGGTTGGCTGCGTAACCGAGGTACCATCCCCACGCTGAAGGATTTCGGCATGGAGCACAACGCCGTTATAGTAGTGGACTTTAATGACTTGACCTGGTTGCAATATCGCACTCGTCGTTTGAACACCGTCGGAGTAGATGGAGGTGTTCGCGTGAAGCTGCAGGCTATATGACTGTCCACCACTCGTGAGTGTGAGTAAATTGTTGCTGACTTGACCAGAAATCGTTCCTGTCATCTCACCTGTCGTTGTGACGGGGGAGACACTTTTGGTTACTTCAATAACCGCAGCTGTATGATTATAAGCGTAAGTTGTTAGAATATCGCCTACTTGAAGCGCGGAAAGAGTTGTAAATGCACCATTTTTATAAACGATGGTAGAACTGTTCAGTGAGACGCCTTGAACCCCGGCCGACGAGGTGGTTAGCAGTAAGGTATTATCGCTAATCGGATAGGTCAAAGTACCAGTGATAGTCGATGCCAAATTCGTTGGTGTCCCGACTGTGCCCACTGCTTGCGTCACTTCTACATAACTGACCCCATAGTTGTAGGAACGAGTGCTTACGATGTCGCCTACTTGCAAGCCTGCGGCTGTCGTCTGTGCGCCATTACGGAAGTAAAGCACGTTGCTATTTAGAGGTAGGGAGATCGTCTGTCCATTGCTTAAAAGGGAGATCGTATTCCCAGTTATCGCGGAAGTTACCATACCTGTCTTTACACCTAAAGCTTGCGTTGGCGTTGTCGGGTTGCCTCCATTGGACTGGGAAACTTCGATATAAATGATGGAATTATCGTTGGATCGAATCTTGAGGACATCCCCAGTTTGCAAAGCGGAAGGACTGACCTTGGCACCATTTCGATAAATAAATACATCGGGATTCAATGTCAAATTCATGTTTTGGCCGTTCGTACGGACGGTTAAGATATTGCCGCTGACTGGTGATACGACTGTTCCTGTAACGAACCCTTCAATACTACCCGGTAATTGATTGCCTGCGCGATCTAATAGGGCAGCGATTTGTGCGCGAGTTACGAGTTGTTTGGGGCGGAATGTATTGTCCTCAAAACCGTTCACAAGACCTTTGTCGACGGCCACCTTCACATATCCCACCGAACCAGCAGGAACGCTAGACGAGTCGGAGAAAGGGAGCTTCGCATTCATGTTGGCTTCAGCTTCATCTTGAAGCTTCAATGCTTTAACAAGGAGCGTTGTCGCCCATAGGCGATCAGCAGGTTGATTCGGGTTGACGTTCGTGTCCGATTCGGTAAAGAGATCATTCTCCAAAGCAACAGCTACATAACCGACAGCCCAGGAAGGTACACTTGCGGCATCAAGGAAATTTAGTTTGGTCGCTTTTTCTGCATCAGATTCAGCTTGATCACGAAGTCCCATTAATCGTACAGCTGCTGTAATGGCCTCGATGCGTGTAACTGTTTCTTGTGGTTTGAAGGTGCCGTCGGGATACCCATCGAAAATGCGCCGAGAGACGAGACTCATAATGTAGTTTAAGGCCCATTCGAATTCTTTGCCTTTGATATCTTTGAAATCAAACTTAATTGGGGTTTGCGGGCGTTTGTCAAAATTTTGACGTGCGTTATTGTTCCGATTATCGTTATGATCTCGACCGTTCTGTGCGAAAGCTGTTGTGCCAGTCGTCATGACAAGGCTGAGGGCTAGTGTGGGGATAAGCAGTTTTTTCATACGTGAATGCTTCATCTTTTTCTTCTCTCCTTAATAAAATAAATGAGTAGAAAATTGCGACCCTGCGGTGTGTGCTTAAGCGAGTTAAACTTAGTAAGAGTATTCGGGTGTAGATGGATTTTTCTGGGTGTTGATTTGTAAAAAAAGGGAAAATAGTTTTAGTGCTATCCCTAATTAGCATTAGCTTGGTTGCGCTTTCGCAATCTAGAAGCTATTTCGTGCAGATTTTCAAAGATTCCAATGCTTTCTTCGGAATTATTTCCAAAAAAAAGTAATATATTTTTCTTAAAACAACCCGCAGTGAGAAGGAAAATAAAGCCGAATGAAGTATGTAATAGAAATGAAATATTTCAAACGAATCGTTCTAGCTTACTGGTCAATCACCCGTCCAAATTCCTAGCATAGTATGTAGGAAGGTGGTGATGAAAAGTGACAAATACACTTGAGGGCTGGATAATTTATACGATTTGGGGCGTTTTTGGCTTTATGATCATTGATTTTCTTATTGCATTCTTCAAATCTTTCTGGGTTGGCTCCTTCGGACCTACAGTCGTGTTAGGTTATTTGAAAGATGTCCTATACTATGTGCTGCCACTGACGGTTCTATTATCTATGATTTCTTTCGATCCAACAGGGTGGATAGTGGTGATTTTCTATTTCATTTGCGGCCTCGCTGTTATGGCGAAGTACGTGCTCGATATCATTAAAAAATTTCAATAAGTGTTCCCGTGGCCCTGCTTCTAGCGGGGCCAAGATGTATGCTTTTTTTCATAGGGATATTCAAACTTAATCATAGGAAGGAAGTGTAGCCATGAGGAGATATCAATGGATTAGATGGCGAAAGTTAATCCTCTGGCTAGCAGCCATCGTGTTGTTTGGCGGGCTGCTATGGGCAGGTGGGCCAACCGCTTGGGGGATAGCGATCAGTGTTGTAACGTTATTGATGCAACTCGTATTCGCTATGGCCTTTATGATCATTCAATTCGTTGCGCTGTTCTGGTTTCTTGCTCGAGGGCGAACGTATTGGATTCTGCCTGGAGAGACTGGATCGACATGGGATGACTATCGTGGAAATCCTGAAATTGTCGAGAATGCGAAGCGAATTGTTACCCTGCTTAAAGGTGTTAGGGAGTTCAAGGAGATGGGTGGCGAAGCGATTCGCGGATTATTGCTTTGTGGACCGCCAGGTACTGGGAAGTCCTACTTAGCCCAGGTTATTGCGAATGAAGCTCAGGTTCCTTTTGCTTATGCATCTGCACCAAGTTTTCAGAATATGTTCTTCGGTGTAGGTAACCTCAAAGTTATGGGCATTTACAAGAAAGCCCGCAAACTTGCACGTGTCTATGGTGCTTGTATCATCTTTATTGATGAGATTGATGCGATCGGCATGAGCCGTCAAGGCGGCGGTGGCGGTATGGGCATGGGAATGATGGGAATGGGCGGCGGTTCAGGCCTACTGAATGAGCTGCTCCTACAGATGGACCCGCCTAATATTGATACGTCCAAAATTGTAAAAATGCTGCGCTCTCTAGGGTTGCGCCGCAAAAAGGCGGAACGCCCGCCTGTTCTTACGATAGCAGCTACTAACTTGCCTGATGTACTCGATTCCGCTTTGCTCAGGCCAGGTCGGTTCGATCGCCAACTCTGGGTGGATGTCCCGGATTATGACGGTCGGGTTGATATTTTCCAATACTATTTGAAAAAGGTCAAAATGGACGAAACGCTTACCGCTGAAAAAGCAGGTCTTGATTCCATTGGTTACAGCCCGGCGCAGATTAAGCATATTGTCAATGAAGCTGTCGTGCTCGCCCATCAACGTGGTGCGCAAGCGGCCAGCTATGAGGATTTCCGTGCTGCGATGGAAACTTACGAATGGGGACTGAAACAGCCTTATCGGTCCATGCAAGACGACGAGAAACGCAGTATTGCTTATCACGAAGCGGGTCATGCGGTAGCTCAATTTTTGCTTAAGCCTCACTCGCGTGTATGGAAAGTTACCATTGTTCGTCGTGGTGGTGCGTTAGGACTCTCGGCTACGAAAGAAAATCATGAGCGACACCTCCAAACGGATGCTGAGATGCTTGTATCCATTCAGGTGAGTCTCGCTGCACGTGCAGTAGAGGATGAATTCCTGCATAAGAAATTGAATGGGGTTACATCTGATTTACAGCGTGCTACTGAGGTGGCGGGTGCCTACTTGGGCATGATGGGTATGGGGGATGAGCTGTTTAGTTTCCTTGCAGTTGGCTCACGTGTGGATGGACTTAAAACGCTTCGTCCGAAAATTAATGAGCTGTTGAATGAGCAAATGAAGCAGGTTAAGGCACTCGTTCTTGAATATTCAGAATTCGTCCATAAGATTGCAGAAGAGTTGCTGAAGCGGGAAGATCTAACTGGTGATGAGGTTGAAGAGATATTCGTTCAATTGTATGGCGACACCAAGGCAAGAGCTATCGAGGTTGTTCCTCCTGCTCCCAAAAAGCTATCTTCACCTACATCTACTACTCAGCAAACTGAGGAAACGGATGAAGATTTGTAAAAGGTATAAGAGCATGCCATGTATGAAGGATTGCCTCCTTATTGGCCTTATGGGTCATCATAGGGGCAATCTTTTTTCGAACATATGACGATCAAGACAGAATGCAAAGGAGAACTCGATCATGGACTATGACGCTATTGTGGTTGGAGCAGGACTCGCGGGTTTAGTGGCAACGGTAGAGATTGCGGATGCTGGCAAAAGGGTACTGCTTCTGGATCAGGAACCAGAAGCCTCGTTTGGCGGACAAGCCTGGTGGTCGTTCGGCGGTTTATTTCTCGTTAATTCTCCGGAGCAGCGCCGATTAAGCATTCAGGACTCACATGAACTTGCTTGGCAAGATTGGCAGGGGTCTGCTGGCTTTGATCGGGAAGACGACGAGGATTACTGGGGTCGCAAGTGGGCAGAGGCCTATGTCGAGTTCGCTTCTGGTGAGAAACGCGCATGGCTGCATGCCATGGGGATCCGCTTTTTCCCAGTTGTCGGCTGGGCGGAACGCGGAGGCTATCTGGCAGAGGAACATGGCAACTCTGTGCCTCGTTTTCACATTGTTTGGGGGACAGGCCCTGGCATCATTGCGCCATTCGAGCAGCGCATTCGCGCGTACATGAAGGATGGTCGTGTCGTCTATCACCCTCGTCATCGTGTGAACGAGCTTATTCAAAGCGGTGGCGCAATCGCAGGCGTTCGTGGTTCTGTGCTTGTCCCTAGCTCTGCGGCTCGCGGGGAAGCGAGCTCGCGTGATGTGATTGGCGAATTCGAATACCATGCGGGAGCGGTAGTCGTGTGTAGTGGCGGAATAGGTGCCAATCACGAGTTAGTCCGCCAATATTGGCCGAATCGGCTGGGTGCAGCACCCAAGCGGATGCTCTCTGGTGTGCCTGCTCATGTCGATGGGCGCATGCTCGCCATTACGGAGCAATCCGGTGGTCGGATTGTGAACCGCGACCGGATGTGGCACTACACGGAAGGGATCAAGAATTGGAATCCCGTGTGGCATAATCACGGTATTCGTATTCTACCGGGACCATCTTCACTTTGGTTAGATGCGCGTGGTCAGCGTTTTCCAGCACCAAACTTTCCTGGATTTGATACATTAGGCACGTTAGAAGCGATCCAAAAGTCAGGCTACGACTATTCCTGGTTTATTTTGACGCAGAAAATCATTGAGAAAGAATTCGCCCTGTCAGGATCTGAACAGAATCCCGATTTGACGGGGAAAAGTATACGTAAAGTGTTGTCTAGAGCGCTGCCAGGAGCGATGGCGCCGGTGCAAGCTTTTATGGATAAGGGAGAGGACTTCGTCGTTGCATCCACATTGGCTGAGCTGGTCACGGGTATGAATGCGTTGACGGAGGAAAAATTGCTGGATTATGCCCATATTGAGCGGCAGGTCAAAGCTAGAGATCGGGAAATTGTCAATAAATTTACGAAGGACCTGCAAATCACAGCGATTCGAGGCGCTCGCCATTATGTCGGTGATAAATTAATTCGTGTTGCGAAACCGCATCGACTGCTGGACCCTGCGAATGGCCCGCTTATAGCGGTGCGTTTGAATATCGTGAGTCGTAAAACGTTAGGCGGCTTACAAACAGATTTATCTGGCAGGGTATTGAATCAAGCGGGAGAGGTGATTCCAGGACTGTATGCTGCCGGAGAGGCAAGCGGGTTTGGGGGCGGTGGACTTCATGGGTATCGTGCGCTGGAGGGAACGTTTCTCGGAGGGTGCTTATTTACCGGTCGAGTAGCGGGACGAGCTGTTGCGAAGGAGTTGAATGGGCTCAGCAGCAACTTATGATATGATGATCAGAGCATACAAACAAAGGAGAACATCAAGAATGAACCACATCATTAACTGGTCGAATGGCGCTCACGGGCGTAAGTTTATTGCTTCTTTTAGCGGGGGAAAAGATAGTGTTCTAGCGCTATATAAATCACTGAAAGTTGGCGAAGCGGTAGGGCTTATCGTGATGCTGGAGGAAGAAGGGAAACGATCCCGATCCCACGGCATGCCTCCTGAGCTTATCCGCGCCCAAGCGGAATCTATCGGTTTACCTGTATTTATGGCTGCTGCAAGTTGGGATGACTATGAGGAAGTTTTTATGGGGCTTTTGGCAGAGGTTAAACGCCAAGGTGCAGAAGTGTTAGTCACGGGTGACTTGGATATGCCCGAAGAGGGCTGCTGGCATGACAAGGTTACCCAGAATGCTGGCTTACATCTTGGCATGCCACTATGGCGAATGGACCATGTCCAAGCAGTCAAAGAGTTTATTGATCTGGGGTTTGTGTCCGTTCTCGTCACGGTCAATGTATCGTTAGGGATGCGGGAAGCCGATTTGGGACGAACGCTAACCCATGACTATGTCGAAGAACTGCAAGCCCGTGGTATCGACCCATGTGGAGAAGGCGGCGAGTTCCACACAACCGTCATCGATGGTCCGATCTTCAAGCGTCGTATTCCTGTTCGCAAAGGGAATATTCTGAGGAACGGGGATTATGCCTTTATGCCACTGGAACTGCTCGTTACTACTTGAGTCGAGCATAGCGAAAATTTGGAATAACAGACATCCTCCGGGGCGTGGTCTTCACAGATCGCACGTTGGGGGATGTTTATTGTGTTCAATTGAGTAGCTAGCTTTACCAAATAGATGTAAAAAGTACAGCTAATCTAGCCGTTTAGGAGGGGATTTAGCAATTAAATGGAAAAAATACATCTAATTTATGATATAATGGCGGATTGGTGGATTGTTGAGGGAATTAACTGTAGAAAATCCATCTATTGCTCCAAAAGGGCCGAAATCAGCAGAAATAACAACATAAAATCCATCTAGTATGTTTGTGGTGGTGGAGGAAGGTTTGTGCTCAGAATGTAGAGGTAGAGGTAGAGGTAGAGGTAGAGGTAGAGGTAGAGGTAGAGGTAGAGGTAGAGGTAGAGGTAGAGGTAGAGGTAGAGGTAGAGGTAGAGGTAGAAGTAGAAGTAGAAGTAGAAGTAGAAGTAGAAGTAGAAGTAGAAGTAGAAGTAGAAGTAGAAGTAGAAGTAGAAGTAGAAGTAGAAGTAGAAGTAGAAGTAGAAGTA
>NZ_JCAUAM010000023.1:0-134643 GCF_059691955.1 Paenibacillus sp. J22FR83 | reverse complement strand
TTTACTTTCACGTTATTTGGAACTTTGTTAACCATTCGGAACCGCCGTATGCGGACCCGCATGTACGGTGGTGTGAGAGGTCAGGGGCTAGCCGCTCCTATCTACTCGATTGGGGTCACTTCCTTCATCTTTAATTATACATGATGCCAGTAAGTGGACTCGCCTGTCTTTGGACAGGCAGGGAAGGTATCATTCTTATTTAACTCGATTTGTTGGCCGTCTGAATCTTGATAATGACCTGCTTCCATTACGCTTTCACCAGTTTTATTACCCATTTGCTCATAGTAGTAATCAGATCAATACAGATAAGAACATGTGTTTCTGTTTTTCTTGTTTCACGTATTGACCCTTTCGGAGCAGGTGCTACAATGAATAAAGATCTCAAAAGAGCTGAGAGGATACCCATCATGTTTGAAATTAATAAGCTAGCCAAGCTTTCATATAATCAGGACAACCCGAAAGCGCCTTACTTATTTTCGGGTATTACAGTAAAGATTCAGCAAGCGGAACGTATCGCCCTTATCGGCTCATCAGGGCAAGGGAAGAGTACGCTTCTACGGACCCTGGCTTTATTGAACTCACCAGATGAAGGAATGATGCGATTCGAGGGATCCTCCTATCTAGAGGTTGGAGCACGTGACTGGAGGAAACGAATTTGCTATGTTGCTCAGCAAGCGGTCATGCTGCCTGGGAGTGTTGAGGACAATTTGCGTACAGCAAGCCGACTGCATGGCAAATCATACGAAAGCAAGCTAGCAGATGAACTGCTGGAGACATCAGGACTGAGCGGGTTGGATCTTCAAAAGAATGCCCGTGAACTATCTGGTGGGGAAATGCAGCGGATTGCCTTAATTCGATCTATGTTACTACGGCCAGCGGTACTGCTTCTGGATGAAGTGACATCATCGTTAGATGCGATGAATACGAGGGCTGTCGAGCAATTACTACAGAAGTGGCATGAAAGAGAAGGAACTACCCTGATTGGAGTTACGCATGAACTAGAGCAAGCGGCGCGTACGAGTGAACGCGTGTGGTTTATGTCGAACAATACGTTACTTGAAGATGCGCCAACAGCGCTTTTCTTTAGTGAGCCATCAACAGATGCAGCGAAAAAATTTATTGGCGTAAGTAAAGAAGAGGTTCAATTATGACGATGTTGTCACTTAGTTTTACATTACTATTCATTCTAGCAACGATGTTGATATCCTACTGGCAGAAGCTTGGGTTAGAAAAAGAGATCGCTATTGGCACGATAAGGTCGACGCTGCAATTACTATTCATTGGATATGTGCTTCATTATATTTTCCAAACCCAGCATGTTGTTTACTTAATTATCATTATTACGCTCATGATATCTGTAGCATCTTGGAATGCTGCAAAACGCGGCGGCGACATGCCGGGAATTATTTGGCGAGTTGCTTTGTCGATAATGACAGTTGAAATTCTTATGATGGGGTTGCTTCTAGGACTGCATCTTATTGAAGCTACACCGCAATATATCATACCTCTAAGCGGGATGACGATTGGAAATGCCATGATCGTATCAGGCTTATTTATTACTCAACTCAAAAGGGAAGTTCTTGCATCGAAGGGCGAGATTGAGGCTCTATTGTCACTTGGAGCTTCTGCAGGACAGGCACTGCAAGCAGTTAGGAAACGAGCGGTTAAATTCAGTATGATTCCGACCATCGACGGCATGAAAACAGTAGGACTTGTCCAGCTTCCAGGAATGATGACAGGTATGATCGTGGCAGGAGCAGAGCCAGTAGAAGCGGTGCGTTATCAAATACTAATCGTATTCTCCTTCACTGGATCTGCAGCAATTACTAGCATACTGTTAAGTGTTCTCATCTATAAGTTAGTGTTCTCGGAACATCTGCAATTAAAGACATTTCAGGAGAGCAGATAGCCCAATCGTTTACCGCCAATGCGTACAATCGCAACAGAGGTCAGCAATAAGCCGGCGCATACACCATACATAATAGAGTAGGACGAATGATCGGCTATCGTGCCCATCACGATGTTGCCAAGGACAGAACCAAGATCGGATACGGCAATGAACACACCAATTAGCATATTGCGAGAGGACATGGGCAGCACAATAGTCAAATACGTTACTAAATGGGGGTAGAGCATGGCCATGCCTAACCCAATGAATATAGAACCTGCATACATGAATAATGCTCCGGCATATACAGATAGTGCCAAGAGCGTCAGGCCAACAGCCATACTTACTAATAAACGGACGATAAATCTGGGATGCCATTGGCCGTCAGAGGGAACTTTTTTGCGTAAGGCGAATCTGCAGAAAACCATCACGCCAGCTTGGAGCATCAAATAAATGCCTGCATGACCGACACCGCTTTGTTTCGTGTAGAGCGCGATAAATGTTGTTACAGCGCCAAAGGAGATAGAAGCAATAAGCATAGCAGTACTGGATATAAGAAATCCACGATGAGTCCACAGTTGGCGCAGCTGAGAAGACATCGAGCTTGGATGCTGTTGCTTATCTTGAGCTTCTTGCGATCCTGAGGACAGTGGAGCCGTGAAGCCTATGATACCCGTAACAAGGGCAATAATGATCATAGATGCCGTGAAGGCACTCATCCCACCCCAGTCCCATAGGGTTAATGCCAGAATAGGACCGATTACGGTAGGCAGCATGCCTGCTAACAAATAAAGAGAGATGCCCTGAGACCGATCATTGTGAGCCAGCTTATCGACAATACCTAGTTGTAGCGATAAGGAAAAACATGCCGTCGTTACGCCCTGCATAGCACGAAGTGCGAAGTACCACTCCAGCCCGGATACCGTATAAAGCATCAGAATAAGGCCATTCGCAAGCAACAAAAAGCGTAATACTGGCAGTGGACCGAAGCGATGAACGATATTGCCCGCCCACGGACGAAAGAGCATGCTCGTTACCATATAAGCGCCCATCATGAAGCCGATTTCTGTATTACTTGCCCCTTGCGCTTCGCTGCGCAGAGGTACAATGATATTCAAGATTGGATTTGCGCTGAAAAATAGAAATGTAATAGCGTATAGCCTTATAAAAGGTAAAGACAACGGGCCGCCTTTGGTCATAGCAACTGTCATTCTGCTTGAACGGATTTGATTTTCCGGTCTCGTGGATGCTCAGCAAGGACAGAATGCAACAAAAGCTTCACAGCCCGATGTGAAGATGCAAAAATCGATTCCTTATACTCGAACTGTTCAACGAGCTCTCCCTGCTCCATGACAGCTATCTGATCTGAAAGGGCGTAAGCAGCTTTGATGTCATGGGTGATGAACAGATAAGAAAGCCCAAATGATCGTTTCAAGTCAAGTAGCAACGCTAAAATTTGGCTTTGATTAACCATATCAAGACTACTAATCGGTTCATCTAGCACGATGAGTTTTGGCTTCAGCGCAATCGCTCTTGCGATGTTAATTCTTTGCAGTTGGCCGCCGCTGAATTGATGGGGGTATTTCACCATGTCTGCTGCCTGTAGACCGACCATTTCCAATAGTTCGCCGATCCTATGCTTTTGTTCAAGCGATGACATGGAAGTGTAGTTGCTGAGTGGCTCACCGATAATTTGTTCGGCGCACATGCGTGGATTAACAGCAGCGTAACAATTCTGAGAGACAACCTGCAGATCTCGTCGAATGTTCCTTCGGGATGTTGGATGCATGCTGTACATATCGTGCCCCATAAAGATAATCTTTCCTTGCTGTGGTTTCTCCAAACCAAGAATGACTTTGCCGAGCGTACTTTTCCCAGCTCCGCTGCTCCCCAACAAACCCAGACAAACGCCTTCCTGTATGGAAAGGGAAACCTTAGAAAGCGTTGGCGGTTGTTGACGTGTTGAGCCAAATAAACTATTTTTACCGTAAGTATGACTGACTTCCTGTACTTGCAACAAGCTCATCGTTGTGTTACCTCGTTTTTAAAAGTGTAGAGCCTTCTCGACCGTCTGTGTGTTAGAGGAATCGGGCAGCTGTAACCGTGCGTTTAGCAATTTTTTTGTATAGGCATTGGCGGGATGATCGAAGAGTTGGAAGACATCGGCTTGTTCAACAATTTTCCCATGCTGCATAACCATAACCTTATCTGCCATCTCGGCAATGACGCCTAAGTCATGAGAAATCAACAAAATGGTTGTGCCACATTCCGACCGCAGCCGTTCCAGCTGTATTAATACTTGCAATTGATTGACCATATCTAGTGCAGTCGTTGGTTCATCAGCGATGACGACGGCAGGTTTCAGGCACATACACATCGCAATCATCACCCGCTGCAGCATGCCACCGCTCAGTTGAAAAGGATACTGCTTAAGGATCTCATGAGGCTTAGGCAAATTCACGTTAGCTAGAGAAGTAGCCGCGAGTTCATATGCTTCCTTTTTACTCAGCTTTCTGTGCGCAAGAATGGTCTCAATGAATTGATTGCCAATGGAATATACGGGTGTAAAAGCGTTCATCGGATTTTGCATAATAAAGCCAATTTCCTTCCCTCGTATACGACGCATCTCCTTTGGGGCCATGCCATTAAGCTCGCGCCCACCCAATCGAATGCTGCCTTCAACAAGGGTATGTTGATCCATCAGTTGTAAGAGAGAATAGCACGTGACGCTTTTTCCACAGCCGCTTTCACCAACAAGACCGAGAATTTGTCCCTTCTCTAAATCGAAATGAATATCGTGAAGCAGTTGAATTTGGCCTTGATCTGAAGTTACTTTGACATTCAGTCCACTGACCTGCAATACTTTGCGAGATGTGTCCACCTAAGTGCCTCATTTCTGATTTAATAACGTTTATTCACCCCGAATTTATGCGACAGCGCTTCCCCGAGCAGATTAAAATTAATAACCACAAGTAGAATGAAAAAACCAGGGTACATCATGAGTTCAGGATGACTTCGAATGTAGCTCTTGCCCTCAAGAATCATCGCACCCCACTCAGGGGTTGGTGGCTGAATGCCTAAGCCAAGGAAGGACAATGCAGAAATATCCATAATCGCCCAGCCAATTTCAAGTGTACCGATGACCACAATAGGGGGCAGAACGTTGGGCATGATATGCTTCCTCATAATGGTCCAAGGAGAAGAGCCGCTTATAATGGCAGATGTAATAAACTGACGTTCTCGTAAACTAACAACAAGTCCGCGAAACATGCGTGCATAGGTTACCCACTGAACAAGAAGCAGGGCAAATATAATCTGCATAATACCTGGACCTAACATAGCTACAATGCCGAGCACGAGGACAAGGTTCGGAAAAGCCATAACGCCATCGCAAAAGCGCATGAGTAAGGTATCGATCCATCCGCCTTTATACCCCGCAACCGTTCCAACAACCAGTCCTATGGTTAAGGATAAAATAAACACTAGGAACACTAAGCCTAACGATATGCGAGCTCCGTATAGCAGTCGGGATAATAAATCGCGCCCCAAATGATCCGTCCCTAATACATATTCGAACGAAGGAGGTTGCAATTTCAATGCAAGATTGACCTTGATCGGATCATGTGGTGCCAGCCAAGGTGCCAGAATCGTGATTATGAAAGAAAGAAGCAGGAAGCAAGAGCACACAATAATGGTCTTCCTACCTGAGAAAAGATTCTTTATACGTTTAATCACGGAGTGGTTCTTCCTTTCAAAGAAATTCGGGGGTCCATATACATGTGAACTATATCAACAATTAGGTTGCAAAGCAGGAACGCGCATGCAGCAAGAAGCACATAGCATTGAACGACTGGAATATCTCGATTAAAGATAGCTTCAATGAAGTATCTGCCAATCCCAGGCCATGAGAACACTTGCTCTACAATGATCGTACCCGTGAGCAATTTGCCGAAATTCATACCTAAACCGGTAATGACAGGGGAAATGGCAATTTTCATCACATGTTTTAGCATAATTACGCGCTCTTGAATACCACGAGTTCTGGCATATAAAATATAAACCTCTTGCAATTGCTCCATCATACTTGCCCGCAAAAGTCGGCTATATACAGCGATAAGTGCAAATGACAGGGTCAGAGATGGCAGGACGAGATGTTTCCAGCTTCCCATGCCATTCACCGGTAACCAATCCAATTGGACAGCGAAGAAAAAAATCAACATATAGCCAAGCCAAAATTGCGGAATCGATGCGCCAAAATAGGAAAGTGCTTTGCTGAAATAATCAATCCAACTATGGGAGTAAACAGCTGATAAATACCCCAGTCCAATACTGACAATAATCGTTAGGATGATGCTGCTGAAAGCTATCTGCAAGGTAGCTGGCATTCGCAAGGTCACCTCGTCCCAAACAGGTTTATTGGACAGATAGGATTTTCCGAAATCAAGTCGGGCTATTTGAGTTAATGTGTGCCAGTACTGTGCATATAGCGGTTGATCCAACCCCAATTCATGCCGCTTCTCAGCAAGCAATTCCGCTGTGGGTTGAATATGCGAAGCCGAGAAATAAGCTTCCGCCGGATCGACCGGCGAAAGCTGAGTTAAGATAAATGTGAGAAGTGTAGCGAAAATAACCAAAGGAATAATGGCGAGCAGTCGCTTTCCGATATAACTACTTAATTCCATTGAAAGGGTGATCCCAACGACTTGCTGGGAAGGTAACATTGGATAAGGATTTATTGTAAACAACAGTTTGTTTAATGTAAGAAATAGGTACGATGACGGACTGCTCATGTACTGTTGTCAAAATTTCCGAATAGAGCTTCTTACGTTCGACTTCATTGGTGGAGGCAAGAACTGTTTGTATCTTTTGGTCGAGCTCCTTCTTCATAGGGATGCGAGAATGGGCTTCAGCTACGCCAAAACTTGGTTCTTTCACAGCATTAATAAGCGTATGGGGATCATAAGGAACACCAGAATTAAACCAGAAACGAACGTCGAATTTCCCTTCGCGGAGCAGCTTCGTTGCAGCAGTTAATTCCATACCAGCGATGTTCAGTTTTACGCCAATCTCTGCCCAAGCCGCCTGTACGGCTTCTCCCATTACTTTTTGAATCGGATCGGTTTTATCGTAGACTAATTCCAACTCTAATTTTTTTCCATCTTTTTCACGAATGGTTTGACCAGAAGCCAATTTCCAACCAGCGTCATCTAGATAGGCCATGGCCTTGGATGTACTGTAATCAACAGAGTTAACTTTCATATCCACATACGGATAGTTGTTAGATAATATAGTATCGGCCTTTTGTTCTACGCCGCCTGTAATACCATCTACGATGCTCTGTTTATTCAAACCATGCTGAAGAGCAAGACGAACTCGTTGATCTGCAAGCATATCGTTGGTGGAGTTTAATAAGATATTTCTAGTACCTACCGGATCCGAGAGAGCTGTTCCATATTTGCTTGTGCTTTGGAGTTGTTTATAGGCATCTAAGCTGATGGCGCCTTCACCAAATATCATATCCAGTTCGCCTTTTTCAAAAGCCAATACACGCGTTTCGCTATCAGGAATGATTTTCACCGTAACCTTATCAACCTCAGGCTGCTCCCCCCAATAATTAGGGTTTCTAGTGAATACTGTGTATTGGTCTTGTTTGTACTCCGTAATCATCCAAGGACCTGTGCCTACCGGTGCCTTGAGATCTTTGAGGGTATCATCACCTTCCGGGAAACCAGCTTCACCTAAGAAACGGAAAGGTCGAACAGTCGCTAAATCCTGCAATGCGGGATAATACGGCTCAGAGAGAGTTAACTTAATCGTTTGCTCGTCAAGCATATCGGTCTTTTCTAACACCTTGGCTATGCCAAGCCAACTGTGCGTGCTTTTATTTTTCATGATGGCATCGAAGTTTCTTTTCACGATTGCTGCGTTAAATGGTGTACCATCGGAGAACTTAATATTCTTGCGAAGTTTGAACGTGTATTCTTTTCCATCTGTTGAAATGTTCCATGACTCTGCAAGGTAAGGCTTAAGCTCCCCGCCTTCGTTATAGCTAACAAGAGGTTCGTAAAGCATCGATTGTGAAAATAATTGATTTGGGTAGTAGGCATGAGGATTCGATGGGCCCAAATCTCTCATCCAGGAAACGGTGATCTCCTTTGGTTTTTGTGGAAGAGCTGTGTTACTGCTGGTTCCTGGCTCAGACTTGGAACAACCTAATACAGCAATAAGCAATGCTAATAGCATAGCTATTTTTGGTAGGAAGCGGGTTAACGGATTGTGAATCATTGTGGTATTTCCCCTTTTCATTGATAATGATTATCATACTCGATAATAGTATTTTTTTTTGCTACAATTAACAATGGAGAAATACCTGTTTTTTTATTGGACAAAATAGAGCTTGGCTATCCCTACATACTAGCAGGCATGGACGGAAAAGGGGGGACCTTGCCATGTATATATACGATATATTAGAGGTTAAAGTCATAGACTTGATGTCCACCAAGGTGGTCATTCCCACGGATAGCACGGGGCATCGGATTATTTGCTTTGCTCGAACAGGAGGGAATCTTCGTTTGGCCGGGCATATTTTGTATGCAGATCAAGGATCCTGTATTTTACTTGCCCCAGGGGACAAGGCTGAAATAGAGATTGGCGGCGGAAGTGAGCTGCTTGGAGCTGTATATATGGTTCGATTTCATGCCTATGGCATAGGGGGAAAAGAACCGTCGATTGACATTGGACCTTGCATTCCGTATGAGACGAAGATCGATGTCATGCCGTTATCGCGGCTGGTTGATCTGCTTGAACAGGTTGCTCATAGAGCTAGCGATGCTTTGAAACATGAGTTCGTAGAACGTTGTAAGCAGCAGATTCATCTGCAAGAACTTCTTGTACTCCTTATGGAAAATGCCCAAACGATGCACGCTTTCACAGATGCTACATCAGCTGTTCAACAGACGATAGATTATCTCAATCACAATTACCGGGATGAAATTACGGTTGAAATGCTATCGCGGATGTCAGGTGTTGGCCGCTGGAAATACAGTGATTTGTTTCAGTCGTTGATCGGCAAAAAACCACTTGAATACTTGACTGAAGTACGGATCAATAGGGCCAAGGAACTTCTTCTCCAAACGGATGACCCGTTGCGTGAAATTGCCCGCCGAGTCGGTTTTAAGGACGAATATTATTTCTCACGCAAGTTCCGGCATGAGACGGGGATGACGCCCAAACAATATGTTCGTACAAAAAATGACAAACTGAGTACAAACGAGCGTAGTTCGAGTCCTTTTACAAGAGTTGTGGCAGTGGGGGCTGTACTTGGGGATTTATTGGCTCTTGGCATCAAGCCGATTGGTGCGGATATGACGGTGGTTGGCAGAAAAGTAGTGTATCGGGAGGAATTGAACAACATAGCAGACGTCGGGCTCTTAGGTGAACCTGGTAAAGTGAAAGCGCTGAATCCCGATCTCATTGTATATAGTGGTTTCCGAATGGATTGGATAGATAAGCTGACTAATATTTCTCCAATCGTAGCCATTGATCGATTCGAGCATACCTATGATCGGCTTATAAGGGTAGCAGATCTATTCCGTAAGACCAACCAGGCTCGGAATTGGGTGGAGGGCCATAAGATGAGATCGAATGAGATGTGGAAGCGGCTGTTTACGTATCCTATGGATAGAAGGAAGCAAGCTACCATTTTCGTCGTGAATGATGGTGTTATCTATGTCATGGGAATGAGAGGTGTAGCACTTACCCTATACCATCCTCTAGCTTTCGAGCCTTCTGACCCAGTGAAAGACCTGATTGCTAGGCGTATTCCGTTTTTTGCAATTGAACCTGAGAATATTCAGGCTTACGAAGCTGATCATCTGTTTCTGCTCGTGGATGAGTATGAGCGTTCCAAACTTAAGGCACAGCATGTAACGAATCATCCCTCTTGGGTAGCGTTAGGGGAAGAGCATGTTCATATCTTGGATGGAAAATGGAATTTCGATGATCCGATAACGATGGATCGACTTCTCCCTTTATTGCCGCGCATTATAGGGCCCAAGTAGCCTGTTACATCAAACCTTAATTGTGGTATTTGGCAATCTTGTTGACCTAGCGCAAACATGTTTGGTTCGTACCAATTTGTAATCCGCATGAAAAAACGTTTCTCTAGACCCACTTCCACATCGGCTGTTACGATTAACAAGCACTCGAAGTTGAAGGGAGTATAGGAAACGATGGAGCAGCACCAGCGATTTGAAAATTTAAAAATGGGTGAACGTGGAGCTATTATCAGCATTATTGCTTATATATGTCTTTCGCTGCTTAAACTAATCGTAGGGAAATTATCAGGATCAGAAGCTTTAAGTGCCGATGGTCTAAATAATGCAACGGATATCGTAGCATCAATTGCTGTTCTAATAGGATTGAGGTTAGCTCAGAGACCCGCGGATGAGGATCATCCATATGGACACTGGAAATCGGAGACAATAGCCTCATTAGTGGCTTCTTTTATCATGATGGCTGTTGGACTAGAAGTTTTATTTACGGCTATCATGTCGATCTTCAGAATGAATGAGCAATCACCAGACCTAATTTCTGTTTGGACAGGTCTATTCTGTGCAATGATTATGTTTCTCGTATACCGGCACAATAGGAATCTTGCCAAGAAGATAAATAGTCAAGCCGTAATGGCGGCGGCTAAGGATAATTTGTCTGATGTTTTGGTTGGTTTAGGAACGGTAGTTGGCATCATAGGTTCACAGTTTCAATTGCCATGGCTGGACCCTGTGACGGCTATAGTTGTTGGATTAGTGATTTGCAAGACTGCCTGGGACATCTTCCGTGAAGCTTCCCACCACTTGTCTGATGGGTATGATGAGAAAGCCCTGCAAGCTTATAAAGATACGGTTCAAATGGTTGATGGCGTTGAGCTTGTTAAGGAGCTGCGGGCAAGAAATTATGGCAGTAATACAGTTGTTGATGTTGTTTTATCGATTAAAGGAGAACTGGAATTTCATGAAGCACATGAGATTGCAACGAATGTAGAGAATGAACTGAAGAAATCTTCCGAAGTGATTGACGTGCATGTCCATTATGAGCCGGTTAAAAGTAGATCTTAATGTAGTAGGATTTACAGAGTAATCCCCTCATTTTCTGTTATAATAAGAGTAAATCGTAAGTTTTATGATCAGAAAGTGAGAGCGATTATGGAAGAAATGATGCCAAAACCTGTGCAAGATCTTTGTGAGGATACTTGTAATGGGACTTCAAATATCGATCTATTAAAAGAACAACTGATATCGGAGCAAACGGTTACTGGGGTTGCCGAGGTATTCAAGGCACTTGGAGATCCTACAAGATTGAAGATCATTCATACCTTGTTAAATAAAGAACTGTGTGTTCACGACATTGTTCAGGTCCTAGAAATGGGTCAGTCTGCGATTTCTCATCAGTTGCGATATTTACGCAATTTTCGAATTGTTAAACGTCGTAAAGTAGGGAAAACCGTCTATTACACATTAGATGATGAACATATCGAGCAAATTTTCTTGCAGATGCTGCAACACATGAAACATGATTAAGGGGAATTTTTAGATGAAAAAGTGGGCTATCGTAGGATAAAAGCTGTAATTATATATGTAAACAAACGAACTACTAATCTCAAAGAGATCAATAGTTCGTTAACTGTTCAGTGATAAAAATTATTATTTTGGCTATTTAATCACGCGTCGTGCTGTCATGTAGTGAGAATTCCAGTAGGAATTAATCGTAGTGATTTTCACACCGCCAGCACCATACGTGTTTAACATTTTGTTATTTCCAAGGTAAACGCCTACATGACCAACTCCTGGTCTGCCAGGGACGGAGAAGAATAGCAGGTCGCCTTTCTTCCAATTTTTTTTCGAAACATAACTACCGACTTTCGATTGCTGAGCAGCTGTCCGCGGCAGGCTTATTCCGTATTTCCCGAAAATGTATTTCGTTAATGTCGAGCAGTCGAAATTGCGCGTTTGTCCAACTTTCGCACCGAATTTATAAGGTGTGCCTAGATATCTTTTCCCTAAAGAAATAATACTATCAGCTTTCGTCGTCGAGGTTATTGTTGCAGTAGCAGCTTGAGTAGGCTTTGGACTACTGATTACCCCTCCTGAGATCGCCAGGGTTGCTCCAATTGTCATAATTGCCAAGCGTTTGCTCCATTTATGTTGTAATTTCATAGTTGTTGTCCTCCTCTGTTTGTGAGCGCTGTTTTCTTAGCTAAGCCTAGTATAGCAGACGAAGAGTCTCCTATAATTTGCTAGAAGCGAAGAAAACCGTGGTTTTGGAGGGGACGAGCCCGCTTTATTAGAAAACCATGAGAATTTCCTTTGAAAATTATTCTTGACTAGCTTAGATGAACGAAAAAGCGAAGATTGGTTAAACAATCTCCGCTTTTTTTTATGATTTCTTCTGTATCAATACGGTTAAACTGACAAGTGAAACAAAGATCGTAACGCCCATATCAGACAAGATAGCCATAGGTTCTTGAGCCCTTTGATAAACGTAGAGTATCCGCTTAATATGATAGCCACAACATACATACCAATTTGCAGAGCATCGCTTAATGGATGGTCAAAAATAAATGCCGCGGCATAAATAAGAAAGGAGACAACGAGCAGTTTCAATAATTGGTTTGAATTGCCGTGATCATGAGAGTGGTTATGATTATGTTCATGCTCCCTGTTTTCATTAATAAAAGTAATTCAAATCACGGATGGCGCGTATGCTCATTAATTAGTTTAAGCTGCTTCGCTTGGGTGATTGCGTTGATGCGTCGGTTCACTTTCAGTTTGGCGAAAATGTTTTTCACATGGACCTTCACGGTACCCACGGCAATGATGAGATGGTCGGCAATTTCCTTGTTGGACAATCCGGCTGCTAACAAGGCAAGCACCTCGAGCTCGCGGTCTGTGAGTGGTTCTTCCATCGTGCTAGGCGATGGCAGTATTTCCCCATCTGCGGCCGACTCTGCAGGCGGCAGATCTGGCATGTTGTGCAACACACACATAAAGATGCCATGTGAGGCCATAGCCAGGAGAACAGCCATACGATCAGGCGAGAACACATCATTGGCCAGTTTGTTTTCGAGATATAGAACGCCAAGCATTGTTCCATGGACGGCTACGGGCATACAGAGTGCCGATTGAGGCAGATGCTTCGCTATATAGGGATTATGAATCAGCCAGCTTTCTGTTTCTCCGGTGTAATGGATGGTTTCCTTTGTACGAAACACATATCGGATGAGGCCTTCAGGCAAAATGGCGCTATCGTTCATTTCCATCGGGAAATGAACGACAGGTGCTTCCGCATGGGCATAGGCCTGTATGTACAACGTATCGTCATTGTCCGTAAGTAGGGCACCTTTACTTGCGCCAGCATGCTTCATCATGGTGTTCATAATTTCTGCAAGAACTGTGCCTATGTCCATTTGGTTGTTTATCGCTTGAGTCGTTTTCAAGATCGCTGCGAGATCGACGCTCTCAACTGTATGGATGACGCTGTGGGTATCCAAAGTCTCTGATGTTGATTCTGCATTACGTCTGGCCGGGGAGACAAGTGTGCTTTGATCAGGGGCTTGATCGGCATATTCTTCCTGAGACTGCACGTTCAAAAGGAGATCCTCTAATTGTGTTGTTTTCAAATGAACTTCCCATTGTTTATAACTTTCAATTGACAATTGCACATAATAGCAGGCTGTCTTTTTCTTCAATCGTTTCAAATAGTGAGCAGCAGCGCGTTCACTTGCAAGACTAATCACATGGATATCGTTTTGCTCCCGCGCCTCACGGATGGCTTTATCGTACAATGCCTCAGCCTTGTCGAAATCGCCGGAGTTAGACGCATCTTCAGCTTGCAGTAGAATGAATCTGGATCGATAATTCACTGGGCTCGATACGGCCCATTTGTGGAAGCGAAGTAAGTTTTGTTTCCTTCTTTTCCCATAGGTGTTCGATTTCGGTTGAGCAGCGAATAAAGCAAGCGTCTCATAGAATAAGCATTCAGGTAAATGCGGTAAATGTGTGGCATAAGCCGTATAGACCATGGCTTGATCGGCCCAGTGGATGGCGTCTTCATACCTGCCGAGAAGATAATAAAGCTGCGTTTTGTATGTGCGGAACTGGAATAACGTTGTAGCTGATGTCTCTTCTCTGCGGATGCGTTCAATAAATTGTGCTTCGTCGAACCCAGGACTGTTGAACGAATCTGGCGCATCTGTCTTGCTTTGCAGAGCGAGAATCACTTGTTGATACAGGTAAAAGTTTTGTCTTACAAATTCATCATTCGTTGTATCCAGATCGGCCATATAGTCGGCAATCGTTCTTGCTAATTCACTTAACGATGTTCTTGTGTACAACGAGTTCACATGACCGCCCATAGCATAGCTTGCAAACACGAAATTGCCCGTATCCATACCGAAGCGAATGGCCTTCACCAAATATGCGTCTCCCTCACGGGCACTTCCAGCAAATTGGCAGAGTACGCTGCCGAACATGGTGTACGCGTTACTTTTGATGGAAGTGACATTGTAGCGTTCAGACAACTCGACACCGATTTTGGCAATGGCGTATCCCTTCTCAAATTTCCCCATAGCAATACCGAGAAGCATACCGATTGCGGAATAGACAGCAGCCGAAACAGGCGTGTTTCCAAATTTAAGCGACAGTTGAATTGCTCTGCACATCAGCAGGAAGAAAACATTTTTGTTGGTGAAAAAGGTGGAAGGAATCATGGCAAAAATGAGATTCATCGCACCAATTGCAGAGGGGTCGGACATTTCTTCTAAATAAGCAAGTCTGCGATCATGTTTGCCCAGCATGGAATCAATCCGCATTCCCTCCAGCATAAGCATTACTTTACTCGGATTAGGCGAAATGTAAATATGATGTTCTTTCAGGCTATCGAGACCAAGCACCGTGCTTTCCAGGTATCTGCCTTGATTAATGTATTGCATAATACGAATCATTTGTACTCTGCTCCGCTCAAGCGGATTCCGCGCTCGTTCGAGCAAGAGGTCGATTTCCCTTTCGGAATCTTTGTAATTGCCGCACAAATACTCGCATTCCGCTTTTTGAGCATATAATTCGAAGAAGAGTTCAAATTCGCACTCCCAAAATTTCTCGGACAGTAATCCCGTACCCTTTCTGAAATACCCTAAGGCAATATCGTAAGCGGTGGATGATTTGGCGCGGTTTCCTGCATCCAAATTCAGCTTTACGAGTTGCAAAACTTCTTGATCATCCTCCTCCGATATTCGTTTTGCACCCCGATTCAGATGGTTGACAGCGTCATAAACGCTCTCCCCGTATCCGCCTTCATGACTGCTTAAGCAACGGCCAATCCGGAGATGAATATCCTGTTTCCTCGTATCGTCCATCCCACTGTAAATTAATTTTTGTACACTATCGTGAACAAACCTATAGACGCCATCTTCAACCTTTGCAATCATGCCTTCGGCTTCAATGGTGGACCATATTGCGAATGCATTATCACTAGTTGGCTCTGCCACGCGAGCTATCAGACGGGTATGAAAAGTGCTTCCTGCACAAGCCGCGATTCGGAGCATCTCCTTGGCTTCACTCGAAAGACGACGTAATTTGTGCTCCATCAAATCATGGATCGTGTAGCGGGAGTCCTGCTCGAGAATTTGCCCTAAATTCCACTGCCAGCATCGGTTGTCATGGTTGTATACAAGAATGCGATCATCTTGTAAGCGGCGCAATATTTGTTTGAAATGAAACGGATTTCCGTTCGACTGGTGGTACAGGAGTTCCGTTAATGACCCTGTAGTTTCGGCGGAGCTGCTAAGCGTCTCCATCGCGATCAAGTTCATTTGTTGTAGGTCTAACTGTGATAAATGAATATGACGAACATTTGTATGTTCAATTAAACTTCCGTCGTTTTCATATCCGGGTAGCTTATTTCGATCCGTTTCTGAATGACGATAAGCGCAAATAATCATGAAATATTGACATTCAGGGTCAGACAGCAAGGAGTGAATGAGCTGAAGTGAGGAAGTATCTGCCCATTGCAAGTCATCAATAAACAAAACGAGAGGATGCTCTTTGGAAGCCAACGATTGGACAAACTTGCGGAAAACATAGAGGAACCGTTTCTTCGATTCGTGTGCTTGAAGCTCCTCCACAGGAGATGTACGACCACCTAAGAGCAGCCCAGTCTCAGGGATGATATCTGTAATGATGTTAGCGTTGGATCCCAGAGCTGCTTGCAGCTTTTGTTTCCATCGTTCTGCCTGTTCTTTTCGCTGCCCCAACAGATGCCGCATGAATCCGCGAAATGCTTGAATGATCGGATGATAAGGGCTTTCTTTCGAAAGTTGCTCGAACTTTCCTGTGATGTAGAAGAAATCCCGATCGTGCTGTTGTTTCCGGAGCATCTCATCGATGAGGCTTGTTTTGCCAATACCTGCTTCACCTGAAACATAAACGATTTCCGTCGATCCTAGGCAAACGGAGTAAAAAGCTTGCGTCAATAGGTTAATTTCATTCTCCCTGCCATGAAACCCCTTCTCGAAGAAGAGTGCATCATGGGAAACACCTATTTTATCCAAATCTGCGAGCAGAAGCCCGGCGCTTCGGTAACGTTTATCCGGATTCTTTTCCAATAGCTTCATAATGATAGCTTCCAGACCGTCGGGCAGTGTTACTGATAGGTTCGTCAAAGATGGCGGGCTTTGTGTCAAATGCAGGTATACCCATTCCAGCGGATTGTCGGCTTGATAAGGCAACTGATTGGCCAGCATTTCATAAAAGATCACACCGATCGCATACAGATCACTTCGTTCATCTACCAGTCTGTGCATTCTGCCTGTATTCTCTGGGGAGCAGTAGGGCAGAGCTGATTCGGAGATGCCGATGCCAGATGTACCAGCATAACCTTCGTTCGAGCGATGAACAGCGTAGCCCATATCGAGTAAATAGGGTTCTCCATTGGGATGCATACCGATTTTCTCCGGCCTTAGGTCTAGATGAATCATGTGCTGCTGATGAAGATCGCCCACACAAGCGGCGATGGATCTAGCAATTGGGAGAAAGTCATCCAGCTTTATTCCTACTCGTTCATCTATATAGGTTCTAAGTGTTATACCTATTTCAGAATTCGGTAAATCAGGAGAACTTCCAATTTTATGGGGATTACCGATAGGACTCGCGATAGGTTGGTTGACTTCCATTTCTGAACACCTCTGTAGTTTCATAGATTATCGGTTATTTCTTATTGTACTGGAAGAATTGTTCTCGTTACAGACGGGAAAATGGATTCAGACTATTTTTTGAAGAAATATGTAGAAAAATCGGAGTAGTTACGGCGAAATACCACTTTGGTGGTATGGGATATCGCATTTTTTTGATCTATAGTAGATAACAAAATATGGGGGGCGATTTCAGTATGATGGACTTTATCACTGTGTTTCTGGGTGTTTTCTTGATTGGTGTTGTGATATATGCAACTGCATGGTGGCAAGGGTGGGGGACGCTGTCTCTTCGGGTAACCAAGTGGTACTTCATTATTTTTACGGTACTTGCTTTACTGGTAGCCGTGTACGATTCATTTGTAGATATTATATAAAATCATTCATTATTTGCTTACTTAAGAGAGGGGAATTTATGAGATTGCGCAGATACCTAAATATGCAATCGTGGTGCAAACTCACGCTCGGTCTGGGGGTAATTATGCTGGTCGCAGGCCTACTACTGCCGGCCATGTCTACCTACGCGTTCTCATGGACGGAGCTCAAAGGGACACTTTACACGGATAAATCTGCCGTTCCGGCAAATGGGACAAGCGTGGTAGAAGTGCTCCTTGTAGTTAGAGATCAGGACGGCCATGCCGTTGACTTGCCGCTGGACCAAATTCGTATGCATGCGACACTTGGTACATGGGCGGGAACACCTGAGGCAGAAGGTAGCGGCAGCTATACCGCATTGTTGATCGCTCCGACAACCGCAGGGGTCAGCTATATCAGCGCAGAAGTGGCCGGTGAGATGGTCACGGATCTGGCGCGGGTGTATGTTCAACCGGGAGCGCCTTCACCGGCGTACTCCATGATGACAGCTAGCCGCCAAAGCTTACCAGCGGACGGCAGCAGCCAGACGATTATTTCACTGCAATTGAAAGATGCATACGGCAACGACATCTCCGAACCGGCGGAGGGGCTGCAACTATTTACGACAGGCGGCGAGCTCGGCAGTGTAACGCACGTCACATACGGTCGTTATGAGGCGAGCGTGGTATCGGCGGTTTATGGACGATTAGGTAGTCTAACTGGGGACGCAGGCATTCTGCATCAGCCGCAGCTCAACTGGGAAGCGGGAGCGATTCCATCAGGAACGCCGAATGATACGCCGCTGCCGGTATCGCTCTCTTTTACCTATGAAAGTTACGGTACGTATCAGGCTGTATTGCGAGCACCAAGTGCAGAGGGTGGCGCTACCGTTTCGGCCAGCCTAAATGGGGTAACGGTGACGTCAAGTGTGTATGTGGCTTTTACCCAAAGTGTTATATCCAACGAAATGGTTGCGCTCAGTTTCAATCAGGCTTCCTATTCGATGAATATAGGACAACAAGTGCCGGTAGGGCTGAACGCGCTCTGGAGTGATCAGTCCAACAGTAGTGTGACGCAGTATGCCGCTTACCGGGTGGCCGATGGATCCATTGCCGCCGTAGATATCGGTGGGATTGTACGCGGGTTAAAAGCCGGTCAGACAGTGCTAACGGCGACTTATGGAAGTCTATCGAAGGATGCGGAGATTGTGGTAACGGTGCCAGTTGTTGATCCTGATTCGTCTGCAGAGCCGGGCAAATCGGGGGTGTTCCCACCGGTTACGCCAACCCTGCCTGATGGGATTATCAAGGTTGAAGTAGTGACGGATAAGGGAGCCGCGGTTTCGCAGCATGTTACGCTGGCGGCTATTAAGGAAGGTATCGTGCCGCTCAATATGCCGGCTGATGGCGGGGAGATTCGTATATCTGGAGCTAGCATTGGCGAGATCAGGAAGTTGAATCCGGAGACGGTGCTGGTACTGCAAACTGGTGGAGCTACAATGTCGATTCCAATCGCCGAACTTTCGGCGAAAGCCTACAGCGAGAAGTTTAACATGCTGGAAAATGATGTTCTTTTTCATTTTATTGTTCGAGCACCTGACGATGCCATGAAAGCGGCTGTCAAACGGACTGCGGAACGGATGGGCGCGAAGATGCTGGTACTTCCCATGACCTTTGAAATTCAAGTCACAGGCGAGAATAGCAAGAGCACGTTTATCAGCACATTTAATCGTTATGTGACACGTACGCTTTCTCTTCCGGGAAATACAGTGCCAGCAACGGCGACTGGTGTGTGGTGGGTTCGGGAAACGAATGAGTTTCATTATGTGCCGACCTATTTTGAAAAGACAAACGGACAATGGATCGCTGTCATGAAGCGGCAGGGGGCGAGTGTTTATACAGTGATCGACCGGCCGGTTACTTTTGGCGATGTGCAGAATCATTGGGGGAAGACGCCTATTGAGCTGCTCGCCTCCAAGCTAATTATTGAGGGGCGCAGCAAAGATGCTTTTGCACCGGATGAGGCGGTCACGCGCGCAGAAGTTGCAGCACTGCTGATCAGATCGTTGGGCCTTACACCAAGTGAAGAGAATAGCCCATTTACAGACATTGCTGGAGGATGGTATGAGCAAGCAGTGAATACGGCTTACCGGGCGGGACTTGTTACTGGCTATGAAGACGGAACATTCCGTCCCGATCGATCTGTTACTAGGGAAGAACTAGTTCAAATGGTTATCGGCGCTATGATATACACGGAGGCGAAGCCGGAAGGTAAAGCTCGTACCTCTGTCATAACCGATGAGGGAGCGATTGCCGAATGGGCGCTGCAAGCCGTGCATCGGGCTTCTGAAATGGGAATTATTGACGGGGGCGGCAAGTTCCGTCCGACGAGTTTATCGACACGGGCAGAGACAGTGGCCATGCTGGAGCGAATGCTGAAGCTTGTCAGGTTTATTCAGTAAGTTGTGAGAGGAGCAGTATCAATGAAATCGTTAAAAGGCAAAATCGCCGTCGCGGTGAGTTTCTTATTACTAAGCACACAGTTCCAAGGGGTATGGGCGAATTCCATGCTGTTGGATGCCATTCAAATTTGTGTCAGCAGCAACGGGCAGATCAAATTGCTGGCGCCAGGCAGCAGTTGTGAGGCGAACCAAACTCTGTACACGCTTAATCTGAAGGGGGATCAGGGGCCAGTAGGTCCGCAGGGAGAGCAGGGTCTGGCTGGAGTTGCAGGCTCGCAAGGAGTAAAAGGAGATAAGGGTGATACTGGTGAACAGGGGCAAGCAGGCGCAACGGGGTTAGCAGGTGCACAGGGAGTCAAAGGAGACAAAGGCGAAACCGGTGAGCAAGGCTTAGTGGGACCGGCAGGCCCGCAAGGAGTAAAGGGAGATAAGGGAGATACTGGTGAACAGGGGCAAGCAGGCGCAGCAGGGTCAGCAGGAGCACAAGGTGTCAAAGGAGATAAAGGAGACAAAGGCGAAAACGGTGAGCAAGGCTTAGTGGGACCGGCGGGCCCGCAAGGAGTAAAGGGAGATAAAGGTGATACTGGTGAACAGGGGCAAGCAGGCGCAACGGGGTCAGCAGGAGCACAAGGTGTCAAAGGAGATAAAGGTGATACCGGTGAGCAAGGCTTAGTGGGACCGGCGGGCCCGCAAGGAGTAAAGGGAGATAAGGGTGATAAGGGTGATATTGGTGAACAAGGTCTTGCTGGAGCAGTAGGTCCTCAAGGTATTCAAGGCGTCCAAGGAGTTGCGGGGGCGGTTGGAGCACAGGGGCCATCTGGAGATAGTGGCATCTACGGAGACGGCTCGGCCGGAGATTTAAATGTTCCGTCAGGTCAAACCCTGGATTTGACCTCCATGACTTCGGCAAGCCCGCACTATGGCGGAAATCTGCAATTCACTAACATTACGATTGCAGGCACATTGATCGCTCCTAGCGGCATCATTTTTCGCGCAACAGGGAGCATTCATGTTTCGGGAAGTGTTCAGGTGATGACGGGAGCCATGAATTCAAATCCGAATAGTCCGCATCCCGGCATATCTTTAGCAGCGGCAGGGCAAGGCATTGGCGGTGTAGCAGTCTCTTACATTACTGCTTCTCGTAAAACGCTGCCTGAGGCAACAGCCGGAGGTGCCGGCAGCCGTGACGGTGCGGCAACTGGCGGAGAAGGTGGCGGATCTATTGTGATGATTGCGAAAGAAAATCTGACTATAACGAATGCCGCGGCAATTCGGGCAAATGGGGCTAGTGGAGTAAATCCGAATACGTCAGGCCAAGGCATTCCAGGAGGCGGTGGAGGCGCAGGCGGTATCATCGTTCTTGGTGCGAAAGGAAACTTGACCATTGCAGGAACCGTCCAAGCGAACGGAGGCAACGGCAGTGCTGGATTTGACGGCAATGGCGGCAACTCCGAAGGCGGCGGCGGAGGTGGAGGTGGAGGAATCGTGCACCTGATTTCGTCGAGCGTAGCAATAATCACAGGCACTGTACAGGTTAACGGCGGGGCATACGGAGCTACTGCGGGTGCGTCGGCAACCATCATTAGCGGAGGCGGCGGTGGAGCAAGCGGAGGGAACGGTGGTTATGGTGCGACTACAAGTACCGTGGTAGCTCAAAGCGGCAAACCAGGTTATGAAATTAAAACGGTGGTGTCTTTGCCTGAGAATATGTTTTTGCGATAGTGAAGAAGAGAGGTTGTCTTAAAAGTAATGAAAGCCATGCGTAGATTTCCCGCGCATGGCTTATATCTCTTTTAAACATAACTAATGCACCAATTGCTCTAAATCCGGCTGCAGTTTATTTCGCAGCGCATAGAGCATGACCGCCCCGACGAGGAAGGCAACCGCATCCGCGATGACGAGCGACCAAACGACACCATGGAAGCCGTTTAAGCGATTAGCGAGATACAAGACAGGGATTAGCGTTACACCCTGCACAATTGCCATGGCGAAAGCAGCTTTTCCTTGACCCGT
This sequence comes from Paenibacillus sp. J22FR83, assembly GCF_059691955.1. Lineage (NCBI taxonomy): Bacteria > Bacillati > Bacillota > Bacilli > Caryophanales > Paenibacillaceae > Paenibacillus > Paenibacillus sp. J22FR83. The sequence goes on along the minus strand of NZ_JCAUAM010000023.1, from coordinate 112,683 downwards.
CGCTTGAAAAATTCCTGTGAAAAGCGTGGTCGTCCCTGAAATGAACAATGACAAGAATGTGACGTGCAGGATATAACTGCCTAGTTCAATCAATTGCGGGTCATTCGTGAAGAAGCCAATCAAGTGATCCGAAGTTAGATACACGATAACACCAAATACGGCAGCCATTGTGGCGACCATTTTGATCGTAAAGCTGATCGTTTTCTTCATCCGCAGCTTATTGGCGGTGAAGCAAAAAGCAATGAGCGGTACAACCCCTTCACATAGCCCCATCAGAATAAATTCAGGGAATTGCAAGAGTCGTGATGAAATGCCAAATCCGGCAACGGCATGATCACCATATTCAATAAGGTAGTGGTTGAAGATTAGACTCATGGCACCTAGAAATATGCTCATAATAAAGACAGGTACACCAATTTTGAAGACGTTACTCAAGATCTCTTGCGATACTTTGAACCATTTTAACGATATGCTAAGGAATTCACTTTTTCTACCTATATAGATAGCGAAGAAGATGCTTGCTGCCACGTTGGAAATGACAGTTGCTATTGCTACACCCATCACACCGCCGTGTAAGACAAAGATAACGAGTGCATCAAGAATAATATTGACGATAACGCTAAGAATCATCCCGATCATAGAGGTGATAGCGGATCCTTCGGCGCGGACAATGTTCTCCAGGGCGAAGAATAAGACGACAAACGGCGAGCCAATGAGCATGATTGTGACATAATCCTTCGTGAATGCAAAGGAACTGGCCGTTGCTCCAAGTCCATGAACAATCTGGTCAATGAAGGGGAGTCCCACAATCATCAGCAATACACCGAGCACAAGACTTGCGTAGAAGCCGAAGGAGGATACATGCTTTACCTCATCATATCTTTTCTCGCCTAATAATCTTGAAATGAATGTACCTGCACCCATGCCGATTAGATTACCCATTGCCATAATACCAGCGAACAGTGGCAGGGTAAGCGCTAGTGCCGTTAGCATTTCAGTATTGTGTAGAGTACCTAGGAAATATGCGTTAAGAATGGAGTAAATAACGCTCATCGACATGCCGAGCATCATAGGAACGGCGAAATGAGCGATAGCTTTATAGATTGGTGCTTTTTCGAAATAATGGAGGTTTTCTGCATCCATAGCGTTCACCACTTTCTTCAATCTTCAATTTTGTCTTCAAATACCGCGAAGTCGGATCACTAGGTACAATATACTGGGCCATTTTAAACTGAATATAAACTTTATGGTTTGGTGGATAAGGTAGTCCCAGTCTGAGGATCTTTTGATATAAACCAGGAAATGAAACTAGAAAAGACTATTCACATGACTGGAATTGAAAATGTGAATAAAGGTGCAACTGGCCCAACAGGTGCAAGAGGAACAGCAGGTGCAACGGGAGCGAGTGGATCGGCCGTAGACATGTATGAAGCGCCATTCAACGATTACTAGCCATTGTTACCGATCGAAACGGCCTGTGCTGGGTGTTGTCCTATTATTGAATTCATTCATTCTTGACTGGTCATTCTTAAACGTGTAAGATAAGCAAAGAAGGCAGGTGAGAGGAATGGCGAGACCTAGGGAGTTCGACCAAGAGGCAGCGCTAGATAAAGCTTTAGAGGTGTTCTGGGAGAAAGGATACGAACGAACATCGATTCAAGATTTGGTTGAGCATACAGGTGTTCATCGTGGAAGTTTATACGATACGTTCGGGGATAAGCACAAATTATTTTTAACCTGCTTGGATCGTTTCCGAATGGTTGCAAAGGAACGCGTGTACTACATTTTGGAAGAGGAAGGCGAACCCAAAGAGATTTTGCAGCGCTTCTTTACGAAGCTGATCGATGTTTCATTAAGCGATGAGCATCAGCGCCGCGGATGTTTTGTAGCTAACACAGCTATGGACATTGCTAGCAAGGACCCTGTAATATCACTGCGTGTGGAAGCTCATACACTCGATTTGGAGACGACGTTCTATCATTTCTTGATACGCGCACAACAAAAAGGGGCGCTCAAGAGTAAATTTGGGATTCGAGAGCTTGCGCGGTTTCTCGTAAACACAAGGCATGGTCTTCACGTTATGGCCAAAACAGCAACAGATCGTAAAATGTTAGAGGATGCAGCAGCGGTGGCTATGTCGATTTTAGTGTAAGAGCGGACGTAGTCGCCGTGATTATTTAAAATTTTAAGAATGAACATTCTTATATAATACTTGTTTTCTCTGAGTTTAGTGCGGTAATACGAATGGGATATTAGTAGGAATAGGGGATTGGTTAAAATAGTTATTGACTGATCATTCTTGAATGATGTATGCTGTAAGACGTAGAGAGATGGAGCGCGCTTGTTAATGGCGAATGCTAAAAGAAATTTAATACTGGCAAATAGGCATTTTTTTTTCGATCTTTTAAGAATGGTCATTCTTTAAATAAAATAAATAAGCAGAGGAGATTTTACGATGAATATGACAAATCAAGTTGCATTAGTTACTGGAGCGAACAGAGGTCTTGGCCGTCATTTGACAATTGAATTGATTGCAAGAGGGGTTAAAGTGTATGCAGGTGCTAGAAACCCAGAAACGGTTAATATTCCCGGAGCCATTCCGCTCCAATTAGATATCACGGATCCACAATCGGTAGCCGCGGCTGGAGAAGTGGCCAAGGATGTAACGGTGTTGATCAATAACGCAGGTTCATCAACAGGTGCTTCGTTGCTTGAAGGTGACTGGGATACCATTCAACTTGAATTCGACACGCATGTATTCGGTACACTCGCTATGGTCCGTAGATTCGCACCGATTATTGAGCAAAATGGGGGAGGGACCATTCTGAACATACTCTCTGCCCTGTCTTGGTTCAGTATCGGAGACGCTGGCGCATATACCGCTGCTAAATCAGCAGAGTGGGGATTGACGAACGTACTGAGGTTGAATTTGGCACCTCGTAACATTAGAGTTGCCGGTCTACATGTCGGGTTCATGGATACGGATATGACTGCGAATATTCAAGCACCAAAAGTTAATCCTACAGATATCGCCAAAATTGCTATTGATGGCATTGAGGCCGATAGCCTGGAGATCGTAGCTGACGATACGAGTCGTAATGTGCAGAAAGGCCTTGCAGGTGGAGTCGCGAGCTTGTACCCTCAATTGTTTCGAGGTTAAGAAGAATTTATTGTTAAGTGAACCAAGAATACGATTGAAGGAGGAAACGTGAATGAAAACATTGTCAACGAAAGCGGCATTCTGGGCAGTAGCTTGGATATTAACCGTCAGCTTGTGGGCAAGTACAGCTCCTTCGATTGTTTTTCCTATTTATGCTTCGGAGTGGCATTTATCTAAGGCAGTAACGACGGGCATCTTTGCAACATATCCGATCGTACTTATTCTGGTACTTATTCTATTAGGAAATATCTCGGATTACATTGGCCGCCGAAACACGTTGCTCATCGGACTTAGTTTTCTACTCATAAGTGCATTAGCTTTTGCTACAGCTCCGAATGTGTTTTGGCTGTTTGGCGGTCGCATCCTGCAAGGTATCGGAGTAGGATTAACAGCAGGATCTGGAGCCGCGGCACTTGTCGAATTTAATCCGAAGTCCAATTCGAAATACCCTGGATCCATTAATACGATTACTCAGGCTAGCGGGCTATTTTTTGCGACGATTATCGGTGCAGTTCTCATTAAATATGCCCCCTCACCGCTGCATTTCAGTTATTGGTTTTTAACTGCAATTGTGGTCATCAGCCTGATCCTATGCTTCTTCATTCCTCAGAATAACGCGGTCCGGAAAATGGGTTGGAGGCCGCAAGGCATTCAAATTCCGCCCGGACAATGGGGATTGTATGCATTAGCTGCGCTAGCAGTAGGAACGGGTTTCGCGAACGGCGCGGTCTTCTTATCGCTAGGCGCTCAAATTGCCCGTGACGTCATTGGAACGAATGACATTCTTATTATCGGAGCAGTCCTGTCGATATCGTATCTGCTTGGCGCGGTTAGCGCAACGATTGCTGGGCGCTTGGGGCCTAGAACATCGATCCGGGTTGGGATGGTCTCCGCCATTCTGACTGTGGTTATGCTGGTCACCGCTTCGGAGTTGCATTCTTTTACGCTATTTTTCATCTCGTCGATCCTCGGAGGACTTGGCTATGGTTTCTCAGCTGCGGGTGGAATCGGGATTGTCGTCATCAACGCATCTGCGGAGTATCGCGTACAGTTTATCTCTGCAGTACTGGTTATCGCTTATTTATTCCAAGGCCTCAGCGCCTACGGCGGCGGGGTGATATCGACGGCATATGGCTTTAGCAACGCAATTTGGATTCTAGCTGTCGTTGTGGCTTTGATTGCACTCTTTACCTTATACCTTTCGCTGAAAAACCGTATGGCCATCGTGTCAGCATCTCATACGCCTAAGCCGATTGGATGATCTTTTTTGAAATTCGTAGTATCCCCTTGATTCTACACGCCAAAAGAGGCGGGAGTGGAATCTAGGGGATATTTTGTATATCGTGGGCAGCTCGCATTGAATGCTCAATCCTGTCTGCCAAAAGTGCAAAAATACAACCTTTTCTGCTAAATCAGAGACTTTTTTGGTAAATGCGTGCAAATAGGCAACCTTTTTGATGTAATTCAGGATAATCTCCTGAAATCCCTCTAAATTGATGCCTATTTGCAACAATTTGCGGTAACGGAGGGGGAAGGCCATTCGAAAAGTGCCTTTTTGCATTTTTGGAAGGGGGAGAACTGGGATGGCTGGTGCTGGAAGGACGATAGGAGGGGAGATCGGTAATAGGTAGATGGACGGCTGAATGGAGAGGTAGATAGAGAGTAGGTAGATGAGGGGCAACATAGTAGATAGTAGATAGTAGATAGTAGATAGTAGATAGTAGATAGTAGATAGTAGATAGATAGTTGGACGGCTGGATGCGATGGGTAGTTAGGGAGTTGGCAGATGAATGGTGAAATAGATGGGGAGAGTGTGCAATAGGTAGATGAGTGGCTGGAAAGATGGGGTAATAAGTAGATAGGCAGTAAGGTAGAGAACGGATAGATGGCAACGGGATGAGTGGTGAGTCAGTAGATACATAATAGTTACTTTCGCTCAGCCTTTGCTTTCGGCATTTCTCGTTTGCATAGGGTGGGGGGCTATGATAAAATGCAATCAATAAGGGGTGATTGTGATGACGGAGGAGAGCCATTCACACGATATGTGTGCAACTTCAAGTGAACGAAAGAGTCACCATTCCGACAAAGCCAAGAGTAATCTGATCACGAGATTGAACCGGATTGAGGGGCAGATTCGTGGGGTTAAAGGGCTGATAGAAAAGGATACGTATTGTGATGATGTGCTTAATCAGATTTCATCGATCCAATCCGCGTTGAATGGAGTAAGTAAGCAATTACTTGAGCATCATATGAAAAGTTGTGTCATTGATCGCATTCAAGAAGGCGATGAAGAAGTGATAACGGAGTTATTAACAACGATTAATAAACTCATGAAATAGACTGAAAACTTCTACCAACGCATATAAAAAAGGACTTCACCATATAGATGAAGTCCCTATGTGAGTTAATCGCTATGTGTCTATTTCTTAATTAGCTTCAAATGTAGTGCCTGCTGTTCCGTAAGAATAAATTCCTGCTGAGGCCAGATATCCTCATCTGCATCTCTGCCGAATAGGCGAAGGAGCTCTAGCCATACCCCTTTTTCCATAGCCTCCGCAGCTGTGATCATGATCTTCATCGTACAACACCTCCTGTGTTTAATTACACGGATCTATTGCTTATTAAACGAGTTAGGCAGGATTTCCAAAGGTGCTTTATGGATAGGATATGCGCAAGGGGAGAAATTCATCCTCGTAAGTCCCGATTTCCATCTTGACTTATATAGGGTAGGGGGGTATACTAAAACCGAGATCAGGTTGTTGAACAATTTCAAGTTGGCCTTACTGAAGTAGTCGGTAACCTTTTACAAAGATGAAGTAAATCTAACATATAAAGGAGAATGAACCATGCAAAATGTAACTTTGAAAGTAGCCGGCATGTCCTGTAATCACTGTGTGAACTCTGTTGAGGGAGCTTTGAAAACGATTGGTGCTTCAGGGAAAGTGGACTTAGCGAGCGGAACGGTGAATGTGGAATTTGATGAAAATAAGCTGACGCAAGCTGCGATTAAAGAAGCGATTGAAGAGCAAGGCTACGACGTCAACTAAACGGGGTGTAGATCATGGCAACTGCGGATGCTGCAACAAATACCAATACGAAGCAAACATCACTGCAGATCACAGGCATGACATGTGCCGCTTGTGCGACTCGCATTGAAAAGGGTTTGAACAGACTGGACGGGGTCACGGAAGCTAATGTTAACTTCGCGATGGAGCGAGCAACGGTAACTTATGACCCTGGTCGCATCGATGCGGTCAAGATGGAACAAAGCATTCAGAAGCTAGGCTACGATACCGTGAAGGAAACAGTTGATTTCCAGCTTGAAGGCATGACTTGTGCGGCCTGTGCGCAGCGGATTGAGAAGACTTTAAATAAGTTGCCTGGTGTGAGCGAGGCTACGGTTAATTTGGCGATGGAAACGGCCCATGTCGTGTACAATCCGTCCGAACTTACGGTATCGGATATGCAGAAGCGCGTGGAGAAGATCGGCTACAAAGCAGTCCCTAAGCAAGAGCAAGGCGATCCCGCTGAACATAGGCAGCAAGAGATTAGTAAGCAGAAACGCAAGCTGCTGCTATCTGCGCTCTTATCACTGCCATTGCTGTGGTCGATGGTCAGCCATTTCTCGTTCACTTCATGGATTTGGATACCCGAATTGTTCATGAACCCATGGTTTCAATTGGTCATGGCAACGCCGGTTCAATTTTATATCGGAAGACAATTTTATGAAGGTGCTTATAAAGCGCTGCGAAATGGCTCTGCCAACATGGATGTACTGGTTTCATTGGGAACGTCGGCTGCTTACTTCTATAGCCTGTATTTGACGATCGATTGGGTTATCGGGGGCGCCGGCATGCATCATGGACCGTCTCTGTACTATGAAACGAGCGCTGTGTTGATTACGTTAGTCATCATGGGGAAATTGTTTGAAGCGCTTGCCAAGGGACGGACATCGGAAGCGATTAAGTCTTTGATGGGGCTGCAGGTGAAGACAGCGATGGTCGTTCGTGAAGGTCAAGAGCTCGATATACCCATTGACGAAGTTATGACTGGGGATATCGTACTTGTTCGTCCGGGAGATAAAATACCGGTAGACGGAGAAGTGCTTGAAGGCTCTTCCTCAGTGGACGAATCGATGCTCACAGGAGAAAGTCTGCCGGTTGGCAAGAAGCCCGGTGATGCTGTCATTGGGGCAACGCTCAATAAAAATGGCATGCTTCGCATCCAAGCAACGAAGGTTGGAAAAGAAACGGCGCTGGCACAAATTATTAAAGTTGTCGAGGAAGCGCAAGGCTCGAAAGCACCGATCCAGCGGGTGGCTGATGTCATTTCGGGTATTTTCGTCCCTATTGTAGTGGGGATCTCCGTCATCGCGTTCCTAGTCTGGTATTTCGTGGTGACACCGGGCGATTTTGCAGGTGCGTTGGAGAAAGCCATAGCGATCTTAGTGATCGCCTGTCCTTGTGCGCTAGGCCTAGCGACGCCGACTTCGATTATGGCGGGATCAGGGCGCTCGGCCGAACTGGGCATCCTGTTCAAAGGTGGCGAACATCTGGAGAAGACGCATCAGATTGATGTGATCATTTTGGATAAAACAGGAACAGTCACCCAAGGGAAGCCAGCGCTTACGGATGTGTACGCGGAGGGTGACCAAGCGGAATTCCTACGTCTTGTAGGCGCCGCGGAGAGAAACTCAGAGCATCCCCTCGCAGAAGCGATAGTAGCAGGCGTTAGGGAGAAGGGCATTGAACTCCCAGCGACAGAATCTTTCGAAGCCATCCCTGGGTATGGCATTAAAGCTGTTGTAGAAGGAAAAGAGCTGCTCATTGGAACACGACGACTCATGGAGCAATTCGGTGTAGAGGCGAAAGATTCCTATGACACGATGTCGCAGCTAGAGGAGTCGGGTAAAACAGCTATGCTTGTTGCCATTAATAAAGGGTACGGGGGTATAGTAGCTGTTGCGGACACCGTCAAAGAAACGTCGCATGCTGCTGTTAGCCGATTGAAAGCTATGGGCATTGAGGTCATCATGATCACCGGCGATAACGAACGGACGGCCAAAGCGATCGCAGCACAAGTGGGCATTGAGCATGTTTTCGCGGAGGTTCTACCCGAAGGCAAAGCGGAAGAAGTGAAAAAACTTCAAGCGCAAGGAAAGAAAGTAGCGATGGTTGGAGATGGTATTAACGATGCACCGGCGCTTGCGACGGCTGACATTGGGATGGCAATCGGAACGGGCACGGATGTAGCCATGGAAGCTGCTGACGTGACGCTGATGCGCGGGGATTTAGCCAGCATACCGGATGCGATCTATATGAGCCGCTTAACGATGCGCAACATCAAACAAAACTTGGTCTGGGCACTCGGTTACAATACGTTAGGGATACCTATTGCTGCGCTTGGCTTATTGGCGCCTTGGGTTGCTGGCTTAGCCATGGCATTAAGCTCGGTTTCCGTTGTTCTTAATGCACTTCGTCTTCAACGTGCCAAGATTCGTAAGGAATTAACCTTGATATAGGAGGGAATAGCGCGTGTATATTCAGAAAATAGGGCTTATCACAGCCATGCTCGCCGTACTGTTTCTGAGCGCATGCGGCAGTGTGAAAGAGGCCTCCTCGAGCAAGAGTCAGCATGGCAGTCACGAAGCAGCCTCCAGCCCATCAAGTGCCGATGAACATAGCGGACATGGGGGCGAAATGCCGAAGGCATCCACGAATCTGAAAGCATCATTCACCTTCGGCTCGGGGAGTCTGAATGATAAGGAGACGTCGGAATTAACGATCCAAATTACGGATGATACCGGCAAACCCGTCTCTGATTTTCAAGTGAATCATGAGAAATTGCTGCACTTGATTATAGTGAATCATAGTCTTTCATCTTTTCAACATGTCCATCCTGCCTACCAAGGAAATGGTAAATTTACGATTAGCACAACCTTCGACGGAGGCGGTGACTATAAGCTTATCGCTGACTTCATTCCGAGTGGCGGAACGAGCACCACACTCAGTCAATGGGTGAAGGTCACTGGTAAAGAGTCCGAACATACCGTGCTCAAAGCCGATGCCAAGCTGCGCCAAGAGGTTAGCGGTAAAGCTGTTGAACTTTCCTTGAGCAGCACGAAAGCCAAGGAAGAGGTAACGCTTAGCTTTACAATTCGAGATGCTGGGACGAACAAAGAGATCACGAATCTGCAGCCCTACTTAGGCGCTGTAGGTCATGTTGTGATTCTGTCGGCTGATGCCGAGAAGTACATTCATGTACATCCCCTTGAGGAGAAGGCGACGGGTCCTATTGCGAAGTTCGCTACCTCATTTCCAGAAGCGGGCATCTACAAGCTGTGGGGACAGTTTCAGCATAACGGAGAAGTGTTTACAGTGCCTTTCGTCGTTGAGGTGAAATAAGTCCATATAAGCACATGAATAAAGGGATGTCCCACTGCCGCATCACATGTAGATGTAAAAACTACAGCTAATGTGCTCGAAATTGTGGGATTTTCGTGATTAGATGGAAAACATACAGGTAAATTCTATGGAATTTGACAAATTGGTACAATTGGGGAAATTTAACTTCAGGAAATACAGTTAATCATCCGAATTCGCTCTATCCGGTTCAAATAGATGGAGAGTATCCAGTTAAATCGCGGGGTTTAATAACAAAAAGAGGCATTCCAATAAGTCTACATAGACTATTGAAACTGCCTCTTTTCGTTTATTGTGTCCGCGTAACCAACTTCATCTTCAAAGCCGTCGCATAGTTCGTAAAATGCATGTAATCCCCATGCATCCACAGAAGGAGAGCGTCATCTTGGCCGCTGCTCCTAGTGAGGACGGGTCTCACGTTGTTGCACGAAGAGCCGCTGGTGACGGCAGTGGATACCCACGTTGATCCATGATCGGCCGTAACCCAATGCTCGATTTCGAAGATCCCATTGACCGAGCGAGACAGATACACATGGGCCGGGTTGGCATGGTCGAGGATAATACCGCCGGAGTAGAAAGGCTCTCGCTCTACAGCGCCTTGCTCGGTTTGTGGGAACCAGGAGCCGCCGGCTGTGATTTCATGATTCTCCCAGGCGTCGCCGTTCCAATAGCTATACCAATAGCGGTGGTCCGTATTGGCGTGAAAGACGACATACACAATGACGGGACGACCGTCAGCGTCTACCGCAATATCCCAGATCCAAGCCTTGGCATCATGCTGGATTCCATCGAACACTACATCAGCTTCACGAGGAAGCATAGGCAAGTTAGCCAGTGTTTTAATCGTTGAACCATCCGCATGATGGAGAGAGCCATCTTGGATGCAAGCGCAGTAGATACTGTTGTGCGGTTCTATATTAGGGTGTCCATCCGTAAAAGCAAACCAGATGGTATCCTCCCCATTGCTGGCGTATTTGACGTAGGGACGGGCGCCTTCTCCCATGATTAAGGTTTGGGGTTCCGACCATGTCCCCTCTTCATCGGGTAAGATACTGAAATTAGGTTTGAAATTGCCGCCACGCCAGAACAAATACTGTTGCTGTTCCTGATGAAGATATATCGGATTGGGATATGTATAACCATGCATACCGCTTGTATTCTCTGGCAGTTCCTGCTCAGCGCCAAAGGATGTGATATCTTCTGCCGTTTCCATTTGACGGTAATACATCGTCTTCCCATTATGAGCAGAGTAATAGATGATGGCACGTCCATTGGCAGGGATATATAGCGAGGGATTCGCATGGTCATCCTGCTGTAGACTTGGCTTTATTAGGATGGATTGGACGGACCCGTCACGATGATCGTAGGTACCTATCATGACGTGACCTTGTTTCGTTAACCAACCGATATACGTACGATCCTGCTCACCGACATAGCGGACGGTCCGTGGGTCAGCGAAGAAACACCACGCCCCATCTTCGGTAAAACTCGAATGATTTTCTCCTCGCATAGCCATTCATTTCTCCTTCTTATACGTTTCGTCCCTGCATGCACTCGGACGCGGATATGTGGAAATGTCCAGAATTTCCTACATTCTACCGCATCCTTTAGGAGCTGTGAAGCGCGAATTTGGCGTGTTTTTTCTGGCAGATCGACCAAGAAAGCCTCTTCGTACCCCCCTTATACTGAAAGGTGATTCGAGAGAGGAGGATGCTTCTTATGAAGTATCGGAAATTTGGCAATACCGAGTGGGATATTTCAGAGATCGGTTTCGGGGGTTGGCAGATTGGCGGTGGTGGAGCTTTCGGGCAAGTAGATGACCGTGATTCCGTTAAAACCTTGCTAGCAGCATGGGATCGGGGAATTAATCTCGTAGATACAGCTCAAATGTATGGGAAAGGTCATTCGGAGGAAGTCATCGGCATGGCACTCAAGCAATGGCATCACAATCATATTTATATAGCTTCCAAGGTGCAGCCCGTTCAATGGCCGCATCCCAATGAGATCGATCCTGCTATGACAGGGCGTTATCCTAAAGCCCACATCCGCAAACAGTGTGAAGACAGCTTAACAAGACTAAGTGTGGATACCATTGATCTGTATCAGTTGCATGGCTGGTTTCCTCAGGGTTTGGAAGATCGCGAATGGCATGAGGCGTTGACGGAGCTTCAGAAGGAAGGCAAAATCCGCGAATTCGGCGTATCTATTCGTGATTACCGTCCACAGGATGGTATTGCACTTGCTGAGGCGGGGCTGATTCAGGCCCAGCAGGTTGTTTATAATATTTTTGAGCAGAGGCCTGCGGAGGCACTGTTACCTGCTTGTAAGAAGAACGGCGTGGCTGTTCTTGCCAGGGTCCCCTTTGATGAAGGTTCATTGATCGGCAACTGGGTTCCAGAGACCTACGCTACTTTCGCGCCAGGCGATGTAAGGCGGACGTATTTCAAGGGGGAGCGTTTCTTGCGGACACTGGAGAAGGTGGATGCAATTAAACGAATGATTCGTGAGTACGATGCGACGATGACGCTTGCCGAAGTTGCGCTTCGTTTCTGTCTGTCGGATGAAGCTGTGAGCTGTGTCATTCCGGGAATGCGCAGCGTTCAGGAAGTGGAACTCAATCTTAAGGTTTCGGACGGAAAACCGTTGCCGACGGAGCTATTGGAGCAATTGAAACCGTTCAATTGGCCACGTAATTATCATAATCCAGATGCGGTGGTGGATCCGTTATGAGTGCTTTTGCCAGATTCCATAAGCGCCTGAAGGAGAAAGCGGACGATGTCCGAGCTCGCCCTGTCACTTACGTGGCTTTCGGTGATAGCGTGACCCAAGGCTGCATGGAATACGCTGCTATCGAGCACGAGCAAGTCTACCACAATCTGCTTAAGAAGCGAATTGTGCAACGGTATCCGACGACAATTCTAAATGTCATCAATGCTGGCGTATCGGGAGATACGGCTGTTAAGTCGGAGCCGAGGTGGCAGCGGGATGTGATTGCGTATCAACCTGATCTTGTTACCATTGGGTTCGGCGTGAATGATTGTCATGCGGGGGAGGCGGGGCTTGAGCCTTATTTGGAGAAAATAGATGCGTTCGTGCGAACTGTGAAGCGAGATACAGAAGCAGATATCCTAATGCTTACGCCCAACATGATGATGTTGCACGATAACGATACCATTCATGCGAATGATCGCGTTGTATTGCCTCGTTTCTCAGATACAGCAGAGAAGGGGTATTTACGGTTGTATACCCTTGCGCTTAGGGAGTATGTGAAGCGAGAAAAGCTGGCGTACGTGGACATGTATGCGCTATTCGAAGCATGGTTGCTGGAAGGGCAAGCACCTCATGCTAGATTAGCCAATGGCATCAATCACCCCGATCGCGAACTACATGCCCAGATGGCTGAACGAATCGAAGCTCGGATATTCGAAGGACACGAATAACTTCAACAGAAAGTGGGAGAGCCGCATGTTCGAACAGGCGAAATGGATATGGAAGTCGGGAGAGCGGAGACCGATTAATGAGCACATCCTTTTTCGGAAAACGTTTACATATGAGGAAGAGGTATGCAATCGAGCGATACTGTCTATCTCTGCGGATACCAAGTTTAGGTTATGGATAAATGGAACGGAGCTGGGAGAAGGACCTATACGTTCGACTGCGGATCACTGGTATTACGATGAGTTTGATATGACTCACTTGCTGCGAACTGGAACGAATGTGATTGCCGTGCAGGTTTGGCACTACGGGCATTCTAATTATCAATACATTGAGAATGAAGCGGGACTTATTGTGGAATTATCCTTGCACGGCTCCGATGGCATCCAGGTCATTGGCACAGATGAAACATGGCTTTGTTGCAGGCATGAAGGATACGAGGTCGATGTCGTTAAGCGTAATGTGAATTTGGGTTGGATGGAAATATGCGATGCCAATGCGCTGAGCGAACAATGGGTACTTCCTGTCTACGATGACAGGAGCTGGGTACAGAGTGAAGTGGTTGCTCCTTACGGAGGTGCACCTTGGGGAGGACTTTATCCACGAGTCATTGAGCCGTTATCCACACAGATTGTTAGGCCGAAGCAAGTCCTCGCACTGAGTGAAATTGAGCCCATCCGCCAAGTGATTTCCGTTCAAATGCGGGATAATCTGTATCCAGGAGCGCGTGATGCTAATGCGAAGATATTCAGTGGGTTTTTGGCCGTTAGGCTGGTGGTTGAGGCAGCAACCCACGGTCGATTAACATTCGCACATTCCAAGTGGAATGGCGTTCAGGGGCGATTCAAGATCGATGACCGCTGGTATGCTCATCAGGATGAGATACAGCTAGCGGCTGGCGAGCACCTATTCCTGATGGAGATTTGCGGCGTTCATAATGATTTGTTCTGCCATATGGAATTTGATTTTGATAGGGAACTGCAGTTCGCTCATCCTAAGGATGTCGAGCAAGATGCCGCCTTCGTAACCATGGGGCCGTTTGAAACAATCGAGTCATATGCCGATGGCCTTCAGCCTGTGTACGGCGGCGTTGAGAAGAGAACGGGTCTGAATCATGAGCATCCGCTGCTGCTGGAAATAGGGGCTTGCTCAACCTTGGAGGCATTCGGGGCATACCACGAGATGTGGAAGGATGTTCATCCGAGGCATGTGCTCGTTAACCAAATGATCTATTCGTTGATGATGCGGAAACGATGCGTGAAGCACTATCCCATTACGAACCGAATAGAGCGAATGCTGCATGACCATCTGCTGCCGACTGAGCTCCCTCGTACCGTAGAAGGCAGGGATCTCGAAATCGTATTGGACTTCGGGAAAATTTACGTAGGCACCATTGAACTAGAAGTTGATGCACCACAAGGAACAGTGATCGATGTCTATGGCTTCGAAAATCGAGTCAGTGGCGTCAATGCCTATACATCCGGCTGTAATAATGCATTCCGGTATATTTGCCGTGAAGGTAGGCAAGTGTTCAAGAGCTTTACCCGGATGGGCTTCCGGTATGTGATCGTGGCGGTACGCCAAGCCGATACGCAGATTCGGATTCATCGAATCCAACTGCATCAGTCTAGTTATCCGGCTACGGATAAAGCGTTATTCCGCTGTTCTGATCCTCTGTTGAATGACATATGGGAAATATCCAGGCATACGTCCCACATGTGCATGGAGGATACGTTCGTCGATTGTCCCACCTATGAGCAGGTCTTCTGGGTAGGGGACTGCCGAGTGAGCGCACTTGTGAACTATCAGTTGTTCGGCTCCTATGAGCTTGTCAGGCATTGCTTGGAAATGGTGCCGCGTTCGCGGAGTCAAAGTCCGCTTCTGCTTGCCTTATTCCCTACGGATTGGCAGGCGGCGATTCCGATGTGGACCTTTAGTTGGATTATCGCTTGTAAGGAGTATGTCGATTACAGCGGTGATCGTTCCTTCATCGAGGCCATCTATCCGGAAATCCGGCTAACACTGGAAGCGTATAGAGGATTTCTCAACGAAGATGGCCTGTTTGATACGAGCTCTTGGAATATGCTCGATTGGGCGCCAATCGATATTCCCACTGTTGGCGTAGTCACTGCGCAGCAGGCGCAATTGGCGCAATGCCACCGAATCGCAGCAGAGATGGCGGAATTGCTGGGTCTACAAGGCGAAGCGGAGGATCTGCTACAGCGTGCAGAGCAGATGAAGCGAGCAATTGATGAGCGTTTATGGAACGAAGAGGCTCAGGTCTACCTGGACGGTATCCACCGTAACGGTAAGCCTTCGACGACGACAAGTCTCCAGACGCATGTGTTACTGTATCTGGCGGATTGCTTAGGAGAGCGGCAGGCAGCTGTTATCGAACCTCAACTGCTGAATCCGCCGAAGGATTGGGTTCAAATTGGTACGCCCTTCTTCTCGTTCTATTTGTTTGAAGTGTGGAAACGTTTCGGTGAACTAGACCGCACGTTGGCGCAGATCAAGACCGATTGGGGGCAAATGATTCGTTATGGGGCTACAACCACATGGGAAGCCTTTCAAGTATTCCCAAGGAGTCATGCGCATGCCTGGTCGGCTGCGCCGGCTTATGTCCTTGGGAATCAGCTGTTAGGCATTGAGAAACTAGAAGATGGCTATCGGAATATTCGAATCGTCCCGCCAGTAACTGAACTGCTATGGGCAGAAGGCAGCGTTCCGACGGCTTATGGGCGTATCGATGTATCGTGGTCGAAGGAAGCGGGAAAACACGTAATGCACGCAGCTGTTCCGCTAGATATTCAAATAGAGGCGATTCAAGATCAGTATGCCGATTGGGATATTCAGATACATAGGATCGGATAGACTTGAAGGACTCTGCTCAGGCAGGTACAGTGGTTGCTGTATTGCTGCGATTAATCCTCCTTCTGACTCTTGCGGAATTTCCCAGGAGAGATTCCATGCATTTGTTTGAAAAGTTTATTGAAGAAGCTCAAGTCGTCGAACCCGACTTCTTGGGCAATCTGCAAAATGTTGCTATTCGTAGAAAGCATCAGCTCTTTCGCGATCCGAATGCGAATTTCATTGCGGAATTCGATGAAGGTTTTGCCCATGTAGAGCTTAAATCGAGATGTGAAAGCAGACTGGCTCATGCCGCACATCTGGCTGACTTGGGCAAGCGACAGCGGATTGGCATGATGCAGCTCGATAAATTCGGCTACTCGCTCAATGATTTTATGCTCGGAAGCAAGCGCTGTCATTGGTTTATGCAGCATTTGATCGTAGCAGCGGCTGAGGAATACGAACATCTCGATGAGCCTGGTCTTCACGAGCAGGCGATAACCGAGCATCTTATCCGTGTATTCGCTGAGGATGCGGTCAAGCAGCTGCTTCATCTCGATTCGTTGATGTGGATTCAGTTTGAGATGGGACTGGAAATGGACGTACTGCCGCAGAAAAGGTTCCACATAGAAAAAGTCGACGAACGACGTGACGTTGGATAACGATTGCAGCTCATGACTCAAGATGGAAGGGGCAAAGAGGATATTGTACACGGAGAGATGTTCATCCACGAAATAAGCATGCTCGACATCAGGCTCGATGACGAAGACATCCCCTTCTTGAATCAGATATTCCGATCCTGCATAGCTATGGCGACCCGATCCCTCTACCACATACACAAACTCGACGAATTCGTGTGAATGTGGTTTGACGGATTCTTTTTTTTTGCACGTGTACTGTTCGAGATGAAAGGGAAATTCGTACGATTCCAAGTAACTTTCATTTGCAAATCGAGTCATCGGACAAGACCTCCGGTAAGGAAGATAAGTGCTTCATTTCTTTTTATCATAGAGGATATTCGGAAAGAAGGGAAGTTGGCAAATCACCTTGAAACTCTGACGGATTCACCAAGTCTGCCCCCTCGTACGCATGATAAAGTGAGATTAAAGAACAGAAAGTACAAAAGGAGCTGGCTGCCATGACCAACGCGATTCAATCGCTTTTAACCGCAGAGCAATGCGCATTTTATCAAGAAAATGGATTCGTCCAAGTGGATAATGTTCTTAACGAGCAAGAATTAATTGAGCTTCGCCAATACATGGAAGAAGTGATGATCGAGGATTCGGGAGCGCTTTCATTGCAAACAGATAAGAAAGGCGGCAGCTATTACCGCGTGCTTAACCAGCGTGTTAACGTTTGGCGGGATCATGGCGGCATGCATAAGTATTCCTTCAACCCGCGCTTTGCGCAAATGGCACTCGAGCTTACAGGCGCTAGCGGCATTCGTCTCTTTCACGATCATGCCCTCTGGAAAATGCCAGGCGATTCCAAGCCGACCCCGTGGCACCAAGATTACCCGTATTGGCCAATGACGGAGCAGGGAGCCATGTCAATATGGATCGCACTCGATGACGTGGATGAGTCGAATGGCTGCATGATGTTCGTACCGAAATCACAAAATGCCGGTAAATTAAATCATATTGATTTGGCCAACCCTCAGGATTTATTCGAGTTCGTGAAGGGGACCGATTATGAGAATGCGAAGCCTGTGAAGGTGCCGTTAAAGGCAGGCAGCTGTACGTTCCATAATGGACTTACTTTTCACTATGCTCACTCGAATGTAACGGATAAACCGAGGCGTGCGCTAGCGCTTATTTATATGCCGGACGGAACGACATTCAGCGGGAAGAAGCATGCGATTACGATGGATTTGAACTTGCAGGAAAATCAACCGTTGGCAGGTCGGATGTTCCCACTATTAGCCTCCAGATCGTAAGAAGGAGACCAACTATGGATAAGGATGATATCACGAGTAAGGAAGACCTGCTTGCTCATCTCGGTGACGATTATGACCGTTATTTGGGAGCCATTGTGCCCCCTATTTTCCAAAATTCACTCTTCACAAGGAAGACGGTTAATCACGGTTATACGTATACGCGCGTTGCCAATCCGACGACGGAGATTGCCGAGATGAAAATTGCAGCGCTCGAAGGTGGGGAGGAAGCACGATGTTTCTCTTCAGGAATGGCGGCTATCAGTGCTGCCTTGTCCTATTATCTTGAGAAAGATAGCCATGTCATATGCCCTCGTGCGGCCTACGTGCCTGCCAAAGCCTTTCTAGAAACGTACATGAAGAAGTTCGGCTGTGAGGTTACGCTCGTGTCAGGGGAAAGCATCGAGGAATTCGAACAGGCGATTCGACCGAATACGAAAGTGATTTATTTGGAAAGCCCGCTATCGAACATTTTCACGCTCCAGGATCTGCAGGCCATCGCTGCGCTGGCGAAATCTCACGGGATTGCGACGATTATTGATAATACATGGGCGACGCCGTTGTATCAGAATCCCCTTGCCTATGGCATTGATCTCGTGGTCCATTCTGCATCGAAGTATCTGGGTGGGCATAGCGATATTCTGGGTGGTGTCATCATAGGCAGCAAGCAGGTGCTGGAATCCATTACGAATAACGAAAGAAGTTTGTATGGGGCGGTTATGGATCCCCACCAATCCTGGCTGCTTATCCGGAGCCTGCGGACTCTCGCGGTTCGGATGCGGCAGCATGAGGAGAATGGCAAGAAGGTTGCTGCTTTCCTTGAAGGTCATTCACTTGTATCCGCTGTGTACTATCCAGGTCTGCCTAGCCATCCGCAATACGAGCTTGGGTGCAAGCAGATGTCCGGTTACTCTGGCTTGATGAGTTTCGTGCCTAAGGGTGACAAAGGGCAGATTATGAAGATGATGAAGGGCTTGCGCTATTTTGAAGAAGGTCCAAGTTGGGGTGGTTTTGAGAGTCTCATTAATTCACCAGGGTTGTGGGTCAACGAGGAGACATCCCTCCTATCAGGAATTCCGATCGGTTTGATGCGCATATCGGTTGGGCTGGAGCATGTAGATTCAATTATTGAAGATCTGGATCGCGCACTGATCGGAATGACACGATAGTCGTCAGGGGAACCGTCGGTTGTTAATTGTACGAAGTATAGAGGGGACGCGTGTTAACGTGAGCTATGTTCAGGATTGGCAGACTGTTCAAGAGAAAATTCGGACGGAAGCTTGGGCGAAGACGGTGTATGACAACCTGCTTGAGACCACGGAGTGGTGGGTTAATCATTACGCCGATGATCCAGGGAGAATTACGGGATGGGGGCACAACTATTTCTGCGAAGCTTGCGGGAGCCGGATTGATTTCGAGCGGGAAGCCCCCCATGCGAATATCTGTCAAAGCTGCGGCCATGCCAATAAGGGTGCTCGCTTTGATCAAGCATGGAATTATTTGTACCGGGATGAAGCGCATAAGCATGTTTTTTACGCAGGCGTGTTGTATCGGCTCACAGGGGATGAGCGGTATCCGGCCTATATCCGTAGGGTACTGTCCTTTTATTGCGATCATTATGAGGAGCTTCAGGTAGATGTTCCCGCGGGTTATGTTGGAAAAATAGCGGGCATTAATCTCTGCGATGCGGTTGGCATGATTTGGCTATTGCAGGGCATGGAGATGGTGAAGGAGACGCTAAGCGCTACCGAGCTTCGACACTACAAAAGTCATCTATTCGACCCCCAGGTAGAGCTGTTGGAAAGACTCTGTACGAGTATTCACAACATTGCGTGTTGGATGAAGGCAGCAATAGGTATGACAGGCATGTTCTTCGGTGATAGCAGCTATGTAGAGAGAGCCCTGAAGGGGCCATTCGGCTTGCTGCAGCAATTGAAGGAGGGCGTAACAGCGGAAGGATTCTGGTATGAAGGTTCATTCCACTATCATTTCTATTGCGTAGAACCGTTCACTTATTTCCTACTGTTCGCTCGTACTTATAATGTAGCATGCAATGGCATGGAAGAGATCGTTAAACGGATGTATGTCTTCCCGGCTGAGCTTGCGTTTGATAACGGTGTTTTCCCCAATCCGAATGACGGCTGGCCGAATATCGCGTTAACTCACTATGCGGGTCAATATGAGTATGCGAATCAATTGTTTCCAGATGAAGCCTTCGAGTACGCGCTTTCCAGATCTTACGGGACCTACTACCGGCCAACCATGGCTTATGGAGGGATGATCGAGAATTCACCCCAAGGGTGGGTTCAGCGTCTCCTCTTCGGCAAAGGAAAGTATGCGGGGGAAGAGATGATCCGCGTAACCAAGAATTATCCTACTTCTCAAATCTGCTCGCTACGCGCGGGGAAAACGGCCTTATTTATGAAATACGGATTGAACACGCGGAGCCATGCGCACCCGGATGTCATGAATATCGAATTGTTCGACGCGGATTGCCTATGGTCTCACGATATCTCTTCCAATGGCTATGGCTCTTTCTTATTCCTAGAGTGGCAGCGGAAGACAATTGCTCATAATACGGTCATCGTCGATGGTGTTGATCAGGTCTATACGGAACGGAGCGTTGTGGAACAATTCGAACCAGAGAGAAATCGAATTCGAGCCCATGCCAAGGACGTATATCCTGGTGTCGATTATGTGCGCGATATTGAGCTGCAAGAAGGATGCCTCTCGGATACGTTTGAGGTCATTAGCGCAGACGAACATCAGACAGACTGGCTGTTTCACTGCCAGGGAGAGATGGAGACAGCGTTCGAAACGCAGCCATGTGCACCCATTGGGAGCGAGTTCGGCTACCAGCATCTGATGAATCTACGTGTCTGCTCGACGGACGATATCTGGTCGATACGCTGGGTTATGGCAGAACGCACGTTAACGCTTCGCATGGAAGGATGCGCAGGTACTGAGATTTATGTATTCGAGGGCTACGAAGATACAACGGCTAAGAAGCGAGCTGGGGTATTGGTGAGAAGGCGTGGGCGTGGTGCCGTATACCGAGCCCTTTATACGATAGAGTAAAAAGAAAGTCATTTCTTCTTATGGAGGGTAATCATCAATGGCGAAGAGAATTGAAGTGGACGTAACGGATTACAGTTTCCTTGAAGCTGCATCCTCCTATAAAGGCTCACTGCTGCGACCGATAGATACCGCAAAGCTGCTGAAGATGTGCTTCTGGCTAGAGTTTGAGCTGTCTCGCATGACGATGGGATGGGTATCCTCTGTGCCTGACTGGGAACTAAAAGGGGAACTTGTGCGAATGTCGTATTTGCACACGCAGCATATGATCCATTTGCGTGAACGGATTAGCGAGTTGCCTGGAGCGGATATCAATGATAAAGCATGGACGCCGAGCAGTCTCCAAGAAGCTTGCCAGCGTATTACGCAGGCGGCAGGGCTGATTGAATTTGCTGCGGGTTATAAGTTTATCGTCCAGAAGCTTTATGAGCAGTACACGGCATTTCATGAGACGTTGGATCCGATCCTGGACGGACCGACATTTGATAAACTGCGATATATCGAGCTGGATAAGGAGCAGATGATTTCCTGGGGCATTCCTTATGTGAAGTTTGCTTATGTGGAAGATGCGCAGAAGCGTGATGCATATCAGACTTGGCTGGTTTACATGGATCAGGTATGGAAGGTGCTTGAGAAATCATCGTCGGGGAAAGGAATTGATTGGCCTGACCATCCAGTGATGGAGCCGGCGGGCCCGATCCCACTGAAGCCTGCTAACGATCCGAAGTACCCGCATGTCGATTTGACTAAGTACAAGAGTGCGATGTTCGATCCGAAATCGCCCACATACGATAGCTTGAAACATATGATCTTCATTAATGCCAGTGAAATGTCGGCTGTAGAGAGCCTAACCTATCTGTACTATGGCGTGCAGAAAATGCCAGTAGATTTCTACTTTGATGTTGCACGGCATACTTGGGATGAGGTTCGCCACAGTCAAATGGGCGTTCGCCGATTGAAGCAGATGGGCTATCGCACGGAGGATTTCTCATGGCATCCATCGACAGCGCCGACACCAGAAACGATGAAGGGGGTGTTTCCAGAGTTCTATTCCAGTCTGACCATGGTAATGGAGCCCTGTTCCTTTATCAAGAAGCGGAAGTCGATTACGGCTTTCATGAAGCACGGTGATCCATTATCGTCCATCCAATCCGAATATGATATTGCAGATGAGCGTCTTCATGTGGGGTTTGGGCAGAAATGGGGCGCAAAGCTATTCGAGCATATGGATGATTTCATATCTGCACAGAATGCCGCTGAAACGGTTAAACAGATGCATCTGCGCAAAATGGGTTACAGCCAGGATGAGATTAACAAAGTGCTGCATAGTTTTCCAGAGTTTTGCGGATTTGCAACGATGGAACTTAATTACGATAAATACTAATGAACGCCATCCATAGCCGATTACTGTGGAAAGGTTTATAATGCTAACAATACGTGCGTGAGCTGAAGGCTCACGCACTTGCCATTCCATCAGAATGCAGGTGAAATGTTTGTCTAATGTGATTTCCAAATTTCTGAGCTTGAAGCTGCGCACGAAGTTTCTGCTGTCCTTCACAGTGATCATCTTGTTAACCGTGCTGATGATTAGTATCGTTAATTACTATGTTTCTGTCCGTGTAATTAAACAGAATACGTCTGTTTTCTCTCAATATTTAATTGAACAAATCGGGATTAACCTCGAGAAACGGACTAAGGATATTGAGGAGCATGTCTTTCAACAGTTCCGCAATTCCACGCTCAATACGACGCTGGGTATTTCGGAGGATGCAAGTGAATTAGATTTGTATATGAAAAATAGGGTAATTAGTGAATTCATGAAAGATTTAGTGTTCTCCAAAGAGGATTACTTGTCCGTCATGGTCATCGACACGGCTGGCAACCCATTCGGATTCGAACGCAGTGCAACCCAAAATTATAATAAACAATTGGTGGATCTGGATATTGAGAGAATTAAAGATCAGCGTGGCCGCACTTCCTGGGTTCCAGGAAAGAGCAACGTTATCTTCATGGAGAAGGCGGTATATGACGTTACATCTAGCCGTTACGTGGGTATCATTATCGTCGGTGTCGACATTAATTTGATCGGCAGTATCTACACCAATGTGGACGAACTGACGAAGGGAAACATCGTCATCCTGAACGAGGAACTCGAGCCGCTGTTGTACGATAGGCTTGTTTCGGAGCCGACCCGCTATTTCATTGAAAATAAGATGTACGCTGGGAAGCCTAGTCCCAATCAGGGCTTTCAATATGAAGGGCAAACGTACATTTCTACTATAATTTCAACACCTTATGATAAATGGATGATTGTCCAAGTTATTGCTGTCAACGAGTTAACACGCGGCACGGAAGTCATCAAATTGTGGACACTAAGCACTATTCTTGTCTCACTATGCTTAGCATTCATTTTAGCGGTCTTCATCTCTAGAAACATTACAGGAAACGTGCGTCTCCTGCTCCAGAGCATGACGCACTTCTCCGTAGACTTTACCCATAAGGTTATCGTTCCGAGGAGCCGAGATGAGGTAGGTCTGCTTGCGGAGAAATTTAATTCAATGGCTACGAAGATCAGCGAGTTAATTCATACTGTGTACGAGGAGAAGCTCCTGAAGCAGAAAGCGGAGTATCGCACGTTACAATTCGAATACAAAGCGCTGCAAGCCCAGATTGACCCTCATTTTCTATACAATACACTGGAGTCGATTCATAGCTTAGCCAAGCTGCGTGGCGACGAACAAGTCAGCGAAATGATTTACCTTCTCGGAAAGCTGCTCAGAGAGAGCATCAGCAAGAAGGGGGATATTATTTACCTGCAGGAAGAAGTCGACTTTATTAGGAGTTATTTATCGATTCATCAAATTATTTATGGCAATCGAATAGAGGTAAATTACTATTTTGACAGCAGCTTGATGGCCCTTAGGGTTCCTAAATTCATTCTGCAGCCGCTCGTAGAAAACTCGATCAAGCATGGCATTGAAGAGAAAGTAGGCAAAGGGATTGTCAGTATCGGCTCCTGGATTAAGGAAGACGTTCTATATCTCGAGGTATCCGATAATGGCGTAGGCATCGATGAGGAAACGAAGGAGCACTTGCTCAACCCACCAGAGAATTCGAAACTGAAACAGAAAGATAAGCATACGAACGTCGGAATTATCAGTGTACACAAGCGGATTCAAATCTTATTTGGAGACGAATACGGTTTAACTATTATGAGTGAAAGGGATCAGGGGACAACGATTCGGATTCGTCTGCCAATCCTAACGGAGGAGAGTCCCAAATGACATACAAAGTAGTGGTCATAGATGATAAACCACTGATCCGGCAAGCTATTGTGCAAACAATCGCCTGGGATCAGCTGAATTGCACCGTAGTCGGTCAAGCGGAGGATGGCATCGAAGGCAAGCGTTTAATAATGGAGCTGCAGCCAGATATTCTGGTAACGGACATCAAAATGCCTGGCTTAAGCGGGCTCGATCTTGCTGAAGAAATGAGTGCGAATTATCCATTGGCCAAAACAATTTTAATTACCGGCTATCAAGACTTTGAATATGCGAAAAGAGCTGTTCGACTCGGGGTATTCGATTTTATCGTCAAACCTATCAATTACGAAGAGTTAAGCCAGGTGATCGGGAGTGCCGTATCCGAAATTGATTCCAAGCGCAGGGAGAATGAGCAGACGGTCAAAATTACGTCAGCTTACGTCGAGTTGGAGAAACAACATAGCGATTCCATCCCGTCACTCAGAAGCAAGCTGATCGGTGATTTAATGACAGGAACAGGCGATATGCAAGAACAAGTGAAGAAGCTTGAAATTTTGTATAGCCGATTCGTTGTGCAAATTGTTCGTACTGCAGATCGAGGGGGCCAGTCTGGTGCAGCGAACATAGTCAAGCTTAAGCAGCAGATGCAGCTCCGTCTAACTGAACAAGCACATAATCTAACTGCCAAACGTGATTTCTATGTAATCGAATCTCTGCGAGATCATGATCTTGTATTTGTCTGTCTTTTTCCTAAGGTATTCTCGCAGAGAGAGTACAGAATGAAGCTGCAGAGCTTCTGCAATGCGTTTATTGATATGGCGAAAATGAAGGAGGAAGTCTCCTGTCATATTGCTGTCAGTTCCGTGTATAAATCCCTTTTAGAGCTGCCGGATGCTTTCCGGGAAGCTTCTCAGATTATGGATTCAAGCTTTTTCCGGATGGAGGAGCGTGTGTTATTCCCCGATCATGGTCAGCAAGAAAAAGAACTGGGGAAATTCTCGATTATTCAAGATTTGGAACAGTTTAATCAAATGTTGGAGGACAAATCCAGCGAAGATGTGATAGCTTATTTGGAGCGTTTCCTGAAACAAATTACCGCCTATAGCGAAGGGAATATCCTTGTCGTGAAGGGTTTGCTCTCCGAAGTATGTCTTGCGGTGGCACGCTACTATTTCCGTATAACTGGCGATGAGTTTGGCCTTGGCAAAAGTGTCGATCAAATTCTAGAGGATGTGTATCGCCTGACGAGTATGATGGAAGCGTCTACCTACCTGACAACTTTTATTGGGACGATTAAAAAGAAGCTTGAAGGCGGGGAGAAAGTGTACAGCCTTGTCGTAAAGAAGGTCATCGATTACATTAACACCCATATCGCTGACACCATCAATTTGACGTCGACCGCTGAGCATTTCGGTTTGAGCTCGAGTTATCTTAGCAGGTTGTTGCGCACAGAAACGGGTATTAATTTCGTGGATTTGGTATCGAAGGCTCGGATAGAGACCGCGAAGCGTCTGCTCATGGATCCTAAGAATAAGGTGAATGAAGTAGGCGAAATGGTAGGGTATAAGGAATACGCCTATTTCTATCAGGTTTTCAAGAGACTTGAAGGTCAATCGCCTAAAGAATATAAGAACAGAGGTAAAGAAATCTAATAAAAGGGTAAGATTCTCGTATGTAAACTGCTGGGCATGTGCGTTACATTAGGCGTATAAGCACTTTATAGTGCGTATCTGGAGGTGCTTACCGTGATGATCACGCAGTTACAGCGGCAAGAGATAGAGATCATGATTCATAAAGTCATTAGTGGTATGAAAAATCTGGAGGCAACGATCCAGGAAGATACGCCTGTCAGCATCATTACGATGGATAAATGGGACTGGTCTCAAGGCGTGGGCTTGTTCTCCCTCTATTTATATTACAAGGAAACTCAGAATCGGGATGTGTTTACGTATTTAACCGATTGGTTCGACAGCCGGATTCGCGAAGGGCTGCCACCGAAGAACGTCAATACGATGTGTCCGCTGCTTACGCTAAGCTACTTGTACGAGGAAACGCGTAATCCGGAATATTTGCGGATATGTGAAGAGTGGGCAAGTTATGCCGCAGATGAAATGCCTCGGACGCCTGAGTTCGGGATTACGCACGAGACGATCGATAATGCGAATGAGGGCGAGTTGTGGGACGACACGCTCTATATGACGGCGCTGTTCATGGGCAGGATGGGTATTGTACTGGCCAAAGATCACTATGTACAAGAAAGTATCCGTCAGTTCCTCGTCCATCTCAAGTATTTGACGGATAAGAAAACAGGGTTATTCTTTCATGGTTGGAGCTTCATGGAGGGGCATAATTTCGCGGAAGCGCTCTGGGGGCGCGGTAATGCGTGGTACACGGCAGGACTGGTCGATTACTTGGATATCGTCAAGATACCGCTAGGTGTAGAAGTATTCCTGCTTTCTTCGCTAGAGCGTCAGATTCATAAACTGACTGAGCTGCAAAGACCGAGCGGGATGTGGACGACATTGCTGAATGATCCGACATCTTACGAGGAAACCTCAGCAACTGCGGGTTTTGCGTACGGGATTCTGAAAGCGGTTCGCAAAGGCTATATCAGCGAAGTCTACAAAGAAGTCGGGCTGAGAGCGCTGCAAGCCGTTATGAATAAGGTTGATGCACAAGGAGCCGTTCACGGAGTATCTTACGGAACGCGCATGGGGCGTACGCTGCAGTTCTATCGTGACATCCCCCTATGCCCGATGCCTTACGGGCAGTCCATGACGCTGCTCATGTTGGTAGAAAGTCTTCATCATGTCGACTGACTGTCGGTTGGAAGCGAATGTGAGAAGGTGGGGGATATATCTATGATAATCGGGAATGAAATTCACAAATATCGGGATGAGATTACGGCTGGTATCTCTGAACTCGTACAAATAAGAAGTATCATGGCTGACCCGGAACCGGGAAAGCCGTTCGGAGCTGGCGTCGATCGTGCTCTGCAATATATGCTCCATCTAGCTGAGTCGTTAGGGTTCGACGTGACCAATGTGGACGGGTATGGGGGCCATGCCGAATACGGACAAGGTGAGGAAATCGCTGCGGTGCTTGTTCACCTGGATACCGTAGAAGAAGGAGAAGGATGGACCTTCCCGCCGTTCGGTGGGCTTGTCGAGAACGGCAAGATCATCGGAAGAGGAGCGTCCGATAACAAAGGACCAGCCGTAGTCGCGCTCTATGCGCTGAAAGTGTTGAAGGATCTAGGAATTATCGGCAATCGCCGTCTCCGAGTAATCTTTGGGACGAACGAGGAGAGTGGCATGAGGGACCTCGACTACTATTTCGAGCGGGAGCAGCTCCCCGTTATGGCATTTGCGCCTGATGCTGGCTACCCTATTTTCAATGTGGAAATGGGCAGCATGAACGTAGTGTTCTCGAGTGAACAAGAGGCCTCTTCCACGAGACCGAAACCGCAGCTGACGATCTTGTCTCTGAAGGGTGGCAACATGCTCACGCTGATTCCACAGAGCTGCACGGCTTCGCTATCGTTGGCCCTTCTCACCGATAGTCAGGTGGCAGACTTTCATGATGCGGTTAATCTTCAGGCAAATATGTCGTTCGCATACGACGATTGCGGCAATTTGCTGTTAACAGCGGGAAGTGAGTTTCTGGCAGACAGTCCGACAGGATCGCGAAATGCCATCGCGAATATGGTTGCTTTCCTCTGTGCGCAAGTGCTAACGACCAATTGGGATCCGTTCTTACATTTCCTTAATGAGAAAATTGGCGCGGAGAAAGGCGGACAATCGCTCGGCATTGCTTGTAGTGATAGCGAATCAGGCGCGTTGATCGTATATTTACGCACCATTTCCTGTGATCTCCATCGAGCGGAATCACTAAGCAATATTCGGTATCCAGTCAGCCATGATGGTGCGGGTATATTAGCTGCAGTTGCTGGCCTTGCCGGCAAGCATGGCATCCACATTGAACTGACGCGGCACCTGCTTCCGGTCTATGTGCCAGAGACCCACCCCGTCATTGTCCGGTTAAGCCGTGCGTACAAGAAAATGACGGGAGACGAAGCCGTATTGCTGCGTATGGGCGCTGGTACTTATGCCCGTAAATTGCGAAACAATGGTGTCGCATTCGGTGCGGGGCTGCCTGGTGGCGTTGATACCCACGTCCATCAAGCAGATGAGTTCGTCTACATTGACGATATGATGAGGCATGCCGAAATCTGCTTACAGGGTATGTTTGAGTTATTGGTGGATGAATCAGTGGATGAAAGCTAGATAGATCAAGATGGAAGTAAAGAAAACTAATAAAAAGTAAAATTTCTAGCATGTCAATCGTTTTCACAAGGAAGTACACTTGCAACATACCTAGAAGAATAGGGTGTGCGGTGAACTTTTAGCCGTATAGCAAACGCTTTCAGTTAAGGGGTTAGTAGGTAAAGAAAGGAGCAAGGGTATGGAAGTACAATCTCAGAAACACCAGATAATTGCCCAGACGAACAGTAAACGAAGAAGTGCTTTTACCAAAGAGCTGTTCAAAAATTACGATTTGTACTTACTGCTTGTCCCAGGCATTATCTTTTTCTTTGTATTTTGTTATGTTCCGATGCTAGGGCTTGTTGTAGCTTTTAAAGATTATAACATCTTCAAAGGGATCCTCGATTCTGATTGGGTAGGGCTCCATCATTTCAAGGAGATGCTGCAGATTCAGGATTTCTATCGCATCGTCCGCAATACCCTGCTACTTAATGTCCTAGGTCTTATTGTGGGATTCCCAGCACCGATTATTTTGGCCTTAATGTTGAATGAAATCAGAGCGAAATATTTCAAGAAAATATCGCAATCGCTTCTGTATTTGCCACATTTTATGTCATGGGTCATCATGGGCGGGATTATTTACAATCTCCTTTCCCCGAAATACGGGATCGTTAATAGTGTGATGAGATTCTTTGGGATGGAAGAAATCTATTTCATGATCGAGGAGACCTGGTGGGTCATCATCTACACCTTGTCCAGCGTATGGGCAGGAGCGGGTTGGGGAACGATTATTTATCTTGCAGCGATGACGATGATCGATCCTTCTTTGTACGAAGCAGCTGTCATGGATGGCGCAGGCCGATGGAAGAAAATCGTGCATATAACATTGCCAGGCATTATGCCAACGGTTATTATCTTGTTAATTCTCAATATCGGTCATATGGTATCCATCGGTTTCGAGCATCCTTTTGCCTTACAAAATCCTGTTGTTACCAGCATTTCGGAGGTTATTAGCACATACGTGTACTCCTCAGGTATTAAACAGGGACAATTCGGAATAACAACAGCAATCGGGATGTCGCAATCCATCATTAATCTTATTCTTGTGCTTGGTGCGAATTATTTCGCTAAGCGTCTGGGTAAGGAAGGACTTTGGTAAAATTCGCATGAGTAGGAGAGTAGAGATATGGCGGCTACTGCACACAAACATGGAAATAGACGCAGCTTATTCGGTAAGTACTCGGGATGGGATGTAAGTTTTAATATCGTTAATTATACCTTGCTAATTCTATTCACTTTCATATGTATATTTCCCTTCATTAATACGTTAGCGAATGCTTTCAGCTCCAGCCATGCCATACAGACAGGGAAAGTCGTACTGTGGCCGGTGGAGTTTCAGTTGGATGCGATGAAGTCCGTCGTCACAGATTCTAATATCATTAGATCGCTAGGGGTAACCATCTATATTACCGTAGTCGGTACTGCACTTAACATGCTGTTCTCGATTACAACGGCTTATCCCCTTTCGAGGAAAGACTTGAAGGGACGCAAGTATTTCATGAATTTCATGATCGTGACCATGGTATTCAGCGGCGGTATGATTCCCAGCTATTTGTTGATCAAGTCGCTAGGATTATTGAATAGCTTATGGGCGTTAATGTTGCCAGGTTTGATCAGCGCTTTTAACGTCATTATTATGAAAACCTTTTTTCAAGATCTCCCTGAGGAGTTGCGCGAGGCGGCCGTCATGGACGGCTGTGGTAACTTGCGTTACTTAGCACAGGTTGTACTTCCCCTATCCGGTGCCGTGCTAGCAACGATAAGTTTGTTTTATGCGGTCGGCCATTGGAACTCCTATTTTGCAGCTGTCTTGTACATCGACGATTCGGCGCTCTATACGTTACAGGTGAAACTGAGGAATATTTTGCTGCTTGCCCAGATGGATACTTCGCTAGAAACCATGCAATCCATGGATAATCTCAATGTGATTGAAGAGTCTCTGAAAGGAGCTACGATTGTCTTCGCCACAGTTCCGATTCTGATTGTATATCCATTCTTGCAAAAGTACTTTGTTAAAGGGTCCTTCCTTGGATCTGTGAAGGGATAAAAGCGGACGTGTGAATAACAAAAAAACTACTAAAATGTCAAAATTATCGAATAGAATCACAAGTTGAAAGCGCCTATATTGACAATGCAAGCGCTTTACTTATGTGTTTTTTCAACAAGATAGGGGTACATGTCAATTCAATGAGCAGGTCTGCAAATTTAAACTAGGGAGGAAGCAGTATGGTAAAGGTATTTAAAAAAGGGGTATTAGGAAGTATGACAGTTATGCTCATGCTTTCGGGTTTCTTGGTTGCTTGTTCTAGCAAGGATGGGGGAGCCAGCACAACAACAACTTCACCTAGTGGCAGCAGCACAGCAGCACCAAGTAAAGAGCCTGAGAAACCAGCAAAGATCCGAGTTACCTTGTGGGACCGTGCCAATGCGCCTGAGGGACAGAACCTCGGCAATAATCCAATTATTAAATATGTCATTGATGAAACGAAGAAGGTTGGTCTTGACGTAGAATTCGTCTCCCTGCCTAGAGCGCAGGAATCGGAGAAACTGAACGTGTGGATGGCTTCCGGTGAAGCACCTGACATTATTCTAACCTATTCGATGGATACGATTTTCAAATACGCGGAACAAGGCGGATTATGGGAGCTGGATTCCTATCTAGCGAAGTATCCAGACTTGATTAAGAATAACAAGGCAGCGCTGGACCAAGTGGGTATGTACAAAGGTAAGCGGTATGCGATTCCTGCCCTGAAGGCCAACACATATTCCGGTCCTAACATGAAGATTCGTAAAGACTGGCTGGATGCGCTAGGAATGAAGAATCCAACTACGAACGAGGAATTATATCAGGTATTAAAGGCTTTTAAAGAGAAAGACCCGGGTAACGTAGGGAAAGACAAAGTGATTCCATGGGCGCTCCCTGCGATCAATCAATCGATGAAAGCCTTCTACTATGGCCCAATGTTTGGTTTCGGCGTCAATATGGATGGTCCAAGTAATCAGTTCTATGCGCCAGATGGCAACTATAAGAACGGTGTCTTCACCTCCGCAGTTGCTACACCGGAAGGAAAAGCGTATTACCAATGGATGAACAAAGTGTACAAAGAGGGGCTAATTTCGAAGGAATTCGTCACCGATGTGAGCTCGCAACAATTTACACAACAGGTTAACAGTGGGGTTGCTGGCTTCGTAGATTCCAACGACACACCGTGGAACATGAATGTGGCTACACGTAAATCAGTTCCAACAGCAACTTGGGTACCTGTAGAACCATTCAAACGTCCAGATGGAACTCAAGTGATGAACAAGGTATCCGATTTCTCTATGCTTGTCGCTGTTCCGAAATCCAGCAAGAATCCAGATGCTGTCATGAAATATCTGAACTGGATGGTTCAACCGAAGAATCTTGCGACCGTTCAGAGCGGAATTGAGGGAGTCAACTGGAAGGATGACGGAGGCGTTAAAGTCCAAATTGATCCTGAACTGAATAAGAAAACTACGTGGGTATCCTCTGCAGGGGATCTTGCCATTGTTCAGCAAGGGGGACCTGCATTAAACAAAGAACAACTGTTGAAGTCAGTAGCCCTTTCACTTCCGGACGCGAAGCAGCGAGAAGAGTACGCGAATTCATTCGTTACTTATTATGATATTTTCAAGAAATTTGGTAAACCGACGACGATCATCGACTCACCACGACCAGTAGCTCAGAAGACAGTTGCAGCCATTGAGAAGAGTCTGTACGAAGGAGTTTCCAAAGTCATTATTTCTACGGATTTCGAGAAAATCTATGCGGAGATGCTTAGCGCTTGGGAAAGAGCTGGAGGCAAAGATTACGACAAAGAGATTAGCGATGCTTATAAAACGATGAAGAAGTAACATGGTTGGGGCTACATGTAGGGAGCGAACTGATTTTAGGTTCGCTCCTTGTTTGTTTTCGCTTATTTCATCAGATTTCTAACTAGATTCTCAATAACGATATCCCTAATATGGTCGTTGTCTTCCTCCAAAATGTGAATAAGGTAGGCGTCTTCATCTGGTTTAAAAGCTCTGAAAATGATGTTTTCTTTATCCTGTAGAACGACATCATGGCCACAATCCTTAAGACATTGGGCATAATCATTTAAAGTGGGCTCTTGATTCTCCTCTAAGTAAATAATGCCCCGTAAAAGGGAACTTCTATCATGGTGGATTACTTTGAAATGAACGGTAAATTCTCGTTTCATAGCAAGAATCATCTCCCTATTCTCACATAAGATCAATGGTAAAATTATTATAAACAAGATAATTGCGGGAGACTGTGATTTTTTTCACATACATGTATAATTTAATGTTAAATAGTTTCTAACACCTATACTTTCTACTCCGCATTAGGAGGGTAAGCATAGGTGTTTTTTCATGTAATGTTGATCGTCACGGAATAGCAACAATAGCTGTGATTCATCTCACAGAGATTGCGAAGATAAAGGCATATAATGTGAGTATGGCAATATAAGGAGGAATTAGGTATGGTGAATGATCATGGAATGCCGTTAGACGACGATCAAGCTGCTAGTGTTCAACAGGTTCTGGGACGGTTAAAGGACGAACATGGCGCGTTAAAAAAAGAGCTTGACCACGTCCAAGAAATGACAAGTCATTTGGTGGGCGTGCTTGGCTCAGAGGAATCCAAGCTGTTGCTTCAAGAAATTCGAAAAGTAATGGAAAACTTCATGCAACAGCTCGAGGCACACGAACACTGGGAGGAAGTGGAGGTACTCCCTCTCCTTACGGAGTATGCGAATCAAGGGATGGAGCCCTCCTTCCTCACCTCAACGTGGGTCTTGGAAGAGGATCATAAAGAAGCGGAAAGGTTTGTTCGCTCCTTTCTTGACTATGCGGACCAATGTCAAGGTACCGACACCATAAAGCTGAAGAAGGCAATCACGCTGCTTAGTGTAGCTTGTTCCGTCATTTCCGAGCATCTGCGATCCGAAGAAGAGATGGTTTTCCCGATTGCGAATCAAATGCTGGAGCGTTATGAAGCTTGAGAAGTGTAATCTCCATTCTAGCCACTTTTACCGTAATCAATATACGAAGGATACGAAAAACAATATGTACAGATTGACATTATAGAATGCCCTGTATGTTGTGATCCTAGTCGTTGTTTTAATTGTTTATTTGATGTAAATACGCAAATCTACTTTCGGCATCCTAGGGATGTCGTTTTTTTGTGGAAGTCATCGCCTGAGATTCAGGGAGATTCCGGTTGAGGGAGATGGAGCAATTCAGCCAGCTGTGAAGCTAGGAATTCTGGCGTGTAGGGCATATCGTTGCGAAGCCAGAAGACAATCGTGCCAATGATAGCGGAAGAGCCGTACCAAATGGCGATATCCCTCTTCACCTTCGGATTCGAAGCAGAGGAGGCCTCTAACTTATCCATTCGATTCGTGATAAAATCAGCAATCAGCTTCATGAGCCGTTCCGTGAATACAGGAATACGTTTGGATGCAAGAAGAACTTTATAGAAATTAGAGTTGTCCGCGATATGCTCAAGCATATTCAGGACGATCCGAATATGGAAACCAGGTGGATCCGGCGCATCTTTCAAGATTGCATGGATTTCGTTGATCATCTCTTCAGCCAACTTATCAATCATATCGGGGATGTCGCGATAATGAAGATAGAAGGTGACGCGATTAATCGTCGCTCGATCCGCAATGCGATTCACGGTGATTTTATCAACTTCAAGTTCTTGAAGTAATTCAATAAATGCTTCCCGAATCAAAAGCCTCGTACGAAGCACGCGGGGATCTGTTCGTTGTAATTTGGATGTCATAATAGCACGACCTTCTTTCTCTCTAGATCTAGGATAGACAACATTGTCTGCAAGTTGTGTGTATTATGTGAGTGATAGACGACAGATTCATATAAACTGTTAACTAATATACATTTATAAAAAAGCTGTTGCTTGTGAACATGAGCATTGATGACTATAATACTATTTACATCGAGTTTATTATACAACACATTGTCAATTAGATTGAAATCGAATTTGAAAGGAATATGTGAAATGAGTAAAACTGCAGCATTTGATCCAAGTTCTATTAAGAAAGGTCCCCTGCTATTCGTTATGATTTTGGGGGCATTCATCGCCGTTCTGAATCAGACGATTATGAGCGTTGCCTTACCGCCACTCATGGTCGAATTCAATATTGCCGCTTCAACAGGACAATGGTTGACCACTGGTTATATGTTGGTTAACGGTGTTTTGATTCCGATAACTGCGTTCCTGATGCAACGCTTTACGACGCGGGAGCTGTTCCAAGCGTCCATGATTATTTTCCTCATCGGTACGATAGTATCCGCTGTGGCGCCTGGCTTTGAGGTATTGTTGACAGGGCGTCTGATTCAAGCAGCTGGGGCAGGTATTATTATGCCGCTGCTTATGAACGTTATTTTGACAATCTTCCCAGCAGATAAGCGCGGTGGCGCTATGGGGATGGTTGGGTTGGCGATCATTTTTGCCCCTGCCATTGGTCCTGCTCTTGCTGGTTATATTTTGGAACACTATTCGTGGCGTACTCTTTTCTACGGCATCATTCCTATTGTTGTTATCGTCATTGCTGTTGCTTTCATGTATTTGAAAAATGTCTCTGAACGTCAATATCCGAAAATTGATACGTGGGGTGCCATTCTTTCCACCATCGGATTCGGTTTCCTACTTTACGGCTTTAGTAGTGCTGGTGGCAAAGGCTGGTCCAGCATGGAAGTCATCTTATCCATTGTTGTCGGCGTAGTCGCATTAATTTTGTTTACATGGCGCCAACTGGTTATCAAAGATCCACTTCTAGATCTTAGAGCGTTCAAGCACAACATGTTTACCTTGACCACGTTAATCAACATCGCAGTTACAATGGTCATGTATGCGGATATGATGCTGCTTCCTTTGTATTTGCAAAATGCTCGCGGTTATACCGCGTTGGAATCGGGTATTCTGATGCTCCCTGGCGCATTGTTGATGGGCTTGATGATGCCAATCGCTGGTAAGCTATTCGATAAATTCGGAGCGAAGTGGCTATCTATTATCGGTATGGTCATTACGATTATTACCACGCTTGGTTTCATTAATTTAACGGATTCTACAAGTTACACATACCTTGTTCTCATGTCTACAGGACGACGCTTTGGTATGGCACTCTTCTTAATGCCAATCACGACGGCTGGACTTAATCAGTTGCCTGCAAGGCTGAATGCGCATGGTACCGCGATCTCCAATACGATCAAGCAAGTAGCTGGGGGCGTTGGTACAGCGCTATTGATCACCGTTATGACGACTAGAACCAAATCACATGTTATCGAGTTAATGACGGCAGGTAAAACGGCTACAGCAACGAAGGAAATGATTAAAGAAGCATCGATCCAAGGGATTAATGATTCTTATCTCGTTATTATTGGTATTGCCGTTGTTGGGTTGGTCTTGTCCTTCTTCATCAAACGCGTAGGTCAAGCGGAGGAAGAAGAAACCGAAGTCGTTGCCAATCGCAAGCCAGTGAGTGCATCGTAAGATAAATAGAATTGGTTAAGTGCAGCGCGCTCCTTTGGAGTGTGCTGTGCTTTTTATTTTTCATCTAGAGGGATGCCACGTATTTGTGTATAATGAGACAAGTTGACGAGCGGACCCGACTTTTCTGAGACTGAAAGGTCATTAAATAGGATGAAGGAGTGGGAAAAGGTTGTTGATTCACAAGTTTAAAATGGCGTGGTTCTCAAACGTCCGAAAGGATGTTCTGGCGGGAATTACGGTCGCCTTAGCGTTAATTCCTGAGGCGATTGCCTTTTCAATCTTAGCGGGGGTAGACCCGATGGTGGGGCTGTATGCCTCTTTTTGTATTGCAGTGACGATTTCGATTGTAGGTGGGCGCAGAGGAATGATTTCGGCGGCAACGGGCGCTATGGCTTCATTAATGGGACCGGTAGTGGCGAAATACGGGATCGAGTATTTATTTGCCGCGACGATACTGACCGGTGTTCTCCAGTATGTGATGGGTCTTTTGAAATTCGGCAGATTTATCACCTTTATCCCTCATTCGGTCATGACAGGATTCGTGAACGCCTTGGCTATCATTATTTTCATGGCGCAGTTTCCTAGTTTCGAAGGGGCGAATTGGCAAATGCCAGTGATGATTGCGGGTACGCTTGCGATTATCTATATATTGCCTAGATTTACTACGGCTGTACCTTCACCGCTAGTGGCTATTATTGTTATGACGATCATTGCTATGAGCCTGCATTTGGATCTTCGAACGGTAGGGGATATGGGCAAAATCACACAAGAGCTGCCATTTTTCCATATTCCACAAATTGATCTGTCGTTTGAGCTCGTTTGGCGAATGCTGCCATTCTCCCTAGCGCTTGCGGTTGTCGGGATGACGGAATCCCTGATGACAGCAACGATTGTGGATGAGATGACAGAAACCAAAAGCGACAAAAATAAAGAGGTCAGAGGCCAAGGGATTGCCAATGTGGTCTCAGGGTTGTTCGGTGGGATGGCAGGTTGTGCGATGATCGGTCAAACGGTTATCAATGTGAAATCCGGTGGCAGAGCGCGGTTATCGACGTTCGTATCGGGGGTATTCCTGCTCTTCCTCATTCTTGTTCTCGGCGACGTTGTTCGGCAGATTCCGATGGCAGCGCTGGTGGGTGTCATGTTCATGGTGTCGATCGGGACCTTTGATTGGACATCACTTCGAACGATAGCTAGAATTCCGCGGAGCGATGCGCTGATCATGGTCGTGACGGTTGCCGTTGTTTTGGCCACATCCGACTTAGCTTTAGGCGTAGTAGCTGGTGTGATTTTGAGCGCATTGGTCTACGGTTGGCGATCTGCCAAAATTAAGGCTAACGCGAGTATGGAGAAGAATGGTGCCAAAGTGTATCGGATAACGGGACAGCTGTTCTTTGGTACGATGGCGCATTTTGTAGATCTTTTCGATTATAAAAATGACCCGGAAGCGATCGTTATCGATTTCAGCGCTTCGCATGTGTGGGATCATTCTGCCGTGACGGCGATTGCCAAAACGATGCAAAGATACGAGCGAATGAATAAAAAGGTAACAATAATTGGATTGAACGCAGAAAGTAAGCATCTGATGGATCGAGTAGGCCCACTGCAACATTAGGTCTTCATGAGAGGTGAGAATGGCGTTGAAACATCGTCTAAGGGCAGTTTTTGAGATGGTCGCTGCGTTTCTGCATATTGCACTTATGGGTTCGTTCATCAAATGGATTTTCTACGGAAGCCTAGTGGGCATTGTGACAGGTTCGGCTTCGGCGCTGTTTCTAGCCAGTTTAGACCTTGTTGCCGAGAAACGATTACATCACCCATGGTTGTTGTTCCTTTTACCTCTTGGCGGGGCGTTGATGGCTTATCTCTATCTGAAAATAGGTCGTAATTCGGGCCGGGGAAACAACCTGATCCTCGAACAACTTCACGATGGAAAGGAATCCATTCCTTTCCGTATGGCGCCATTGGTGCTCATGGGAACGCTTGTCACGCATCTGTTTGGTGGATCGGCAGGCCGCGAAGGGACGGCTGTTCAAATGGGGGGAAGCTTCGCCGAATGGATAGGACGTATCTTCCGTGTGGATGAGGCGGATCGGAAAATCCTGCTCATGTGCGGCATCAGCAGCGGGTTTGGCTCTGTGTTCGGGACTCCGCTTGCGGGAACGATCTTCGGCTTGGAAGTGGCTGCCATTGGGATGATGCGATATCAGGCGCTGATTCCTTGTTTTATTGCCAGTGTAGTAGCCAACCTCGTTACCACGTCATGGGGGATTCACCATATTCACTATGCGATGGGGAGTGTGCCCGACTTATCCACAGGGGTTATACTCAAGGTCGTGTTGGCGTCGATTCTATTCGGGTTAGCGAGCATCCTATTTAGCGAGCTTACCCATGGGCTAAAAAAGCTATATACGCGGTTATTTGCCAATCCGGTACTGCGAGCCTTTGTCGGCGGTCTTGTGATTATTGCGCTTGTCGCGGTATTCCGAACGAGGGATTACCTTGGGCTGGGGATTCCGTTGTTGCAGCAAGCTTTTGCAGAGCCGGTAGCTCACTTCGCCTTCTTGTGGAAAACGGTATTCACCGCGCTCACGCTCGGTGCTGGTTATCTCGGCGGGGAAGTGACCCCGCTGTTCGTTATTGGCGCCACCTTGGGCAATTCGCTAGCCGATCTGTTGGGTTTGTCCGCGCCATTCCTTGCTGCGCTGGGACTAATCGCCGTATTCAGCGGCGCGACGAACACGCCGCTTGCTTGCTTCATCATGGGCGTGGAGCTATTCGGCTCAGAGGGAATCCTCTACATGTTTATGGCGTGCATCGTCAGCTATCTGTTCTCCGGTCACTCCGGAATCTACACCTCACAGCGAATCGGATTGTCCAAATCGAGCAGGCACGCTGTGCCTGAGGGGGCAACATTGGCTTCGATTAGGGTGAAGAAGAAAGAGTGAGAGTGGAGTAAAAGAAAGTGAAAACAGGCTGTCCTGTCGAGTAGATGATTCTACTCTGGGCTGGCCTGTTTTTTGTTGAATGCTGGCTGGATTTAGTTCGATTTCTCCGAACTAAATCCAGCATTTCAAGGGGAAAAGGATGAGTAGTCCGATTTTACACAACTAATTTCCCTTTTTCCTCATCTGAAAGGCATTTGGAGCGATTTAGTTGGGTTTTTTCGGACTAACAGAGGTGTATGGGCGCTCGCAGCGAAATTAATTCGGCAAAGTCGGATTAAATGATGTTGAGGGCGGTGAGTCGCCATCTACGACCATTTGGCTTGGAACCTCTGCGATGCCTTCGCGAGCAAAGGCTTGCCATGGCCGAAGCAAGCGACATTGAACTCCGCCTCCCCCAGGCGGATCAAGTCCTGCTTCGCTTGCGAGAAGTCCTCGTGGCCGATGCTCCAGCCAAGGCCCATCATATTGGCCGCTGCATCCGCGGCGAACAGCACGCCGCCTTGCTTCGGCAGCAGCAAGGCGAACTGCCCTGCGCTATGCGCGGGAGCAGGGATCATTTGCAGACCGGCCGCGAAATCAAGCGTGTCATTCGCTTTCAGGTAGCCGTCGATAGGAAAGGTTTCTATCGGCGTTTCTTTGATGAATAAACGAAATAACAGTTTATTCATGAATCCAGGCGTTGCGGTCAGCGGACGCTGCGGCTGCCCCTTCTCTACGATCGGCGCATCCACTTCGCTGATATAGATCTTCACATGCGGCACCTCGCGCTTCAGTGCAGCGGTACTCCCCACATGGTCAGGATGACCATGTGTAAGTAGAATGGTTTTCAAGTCAGATGGGGTGTGACCGATGGCTTGGATGCCCTCTAAGATTGCAGAGGCACTTCCTGGTGTGCCGGTGTCAATCAGAATAAGACCATCCTCCGATTCAATCAAGTATGCATTAACAGTCCCAAGTGGTAGCCAATAAACACCTGTAACAACGCCTTGAACTTTCACCTTGACGTCCACTCTCCCCATTAAGATCACTAATAATTAGCATAGTATTCTTAATGATATTTAGTTCGGCTAAATAAATGTATGAATAAAGGAATATCTGCTCTTTTAAAATCAGCTCAGTAGAGGTGCGGCATGAACTTAGATGCACCTGATTTGAACAGTCCTGCCAGAATAACACAGTGTATGGCTACAACCTCATGAGAGGAATCAGTACTCAAAGCATGAACCTCCTGGAGGGCTATTTGCTGCGCAAATAGAAGGAAATCCTCGCGTAAACAATAGAGATCATGTTCAAGTTCGATAGGTGATTGTTGCAACGCATGGAGACCTTTTCCGATACAAGCAAAAGTCTGTAAGGTAGGCGGCAGGCGACATGATAACCATTTGATGCACAGTGCGATCTGCCTTTGGTTTGGAGCTTTTCGTAAGTGAAATTGACGATTCAGATCGAGGATGCCATTGGGAATGACATAAGGGGTTTCAACGGTGGAGCTGAAGATATGAATATGGTGTTCCCCCACATGTATGATATCGAGATGGTTCGGCACTTTCGTGGACCAGACAGCCTTCCTAAGAGCGACTAGATGATCTTCCGTGCCATGCTCAACGTGCTCTAGGTTGCTTGTTAACGTATCGCATAATTCGTTCATCCCTTGACTTGGCGTATCTAGTTTCCTCATGTACTTATCATTGTGCATTCGAATACCTCACCTGTAAGTTACATAGTAATAGTTACCGCGGCAGCGGTGTTCAGAATTCAAATGATAACGGAATACAACTGGAAGGTCAACCCATTTTTTACTATTTTTAAAAATAACGAACAAAAAATAAGACCAAATCCAATCCAGGATCAGGTCGATATGTAATGGGCTTAGATTACAAATTTGTAGCCTACGCCCCATACGGTCTTAATATATTTTGGTTCTTTGGGATTGATCTCGATTTTCCTGCGCAGATTCGTAATATGTACATCAATCGCTCGCTCATTTATGTAGGAATCGAATCCACGTAAAGCATTGATCAGGTCTTCGCGACGATATACCCGTTCAGGATGTTCAACTAGCAATCGAATGAGCTCGAATTCAGAGAAGGTCATTTCGATCGATTCACCTCGTACATGCAAGGTTCGTTTCTCTAAATTAATTTGGAGCTCCATAGCAGGAACGGTAATCCGTTGGCGGATCGGGGTAGGAGGAGCAAGTTGCTCAGCGGGTAGTTCCTTTTTGAAGCGGCGTAATAGCACTTGGATACGGGCCTTCATTTCATGCATACTGAATGGTTTGCATAAATAATCATCGGCTCCAACGGTAAAAGCTTCGATTTTCTCGCTGACTTTGGAATTAGAGGAGATGATAATAATCGGAACGGGTGTAAGCCCGCGCAAGGAATTGCATAGCTCTGTACCTTCAAAGTCTGGGAGTATAAGATCAAGTAGAATCAGATCTGGCTGGAAATCGTGCAGGGCCGTTAGACCCTCCTGTCCATTGTGACACCTGAGTACTAAGAAGTCTTCCTCTTTCAGATACATGCAGATCATCTCACCGATAATATCATCGTCCTCAATTAATAGAACTCTGTCCATTAGAAGTTCCCCCTAACGCATAGTTTCTAATTTGAAATTAGTTATAGTGATGAGGTGAGTGATGTTGCTAATATTTAGCTAATAATTCTATTATACGCTGTCGAATTTTAAGAGTAAACCGTTTTCATCTAGGATATTCAAAAAAATGTTAGTAAAATATTAGCGAAAAGGAGCTCTAAAATTCATTCGATTTAAGGAAGTGTCCTAATAAGTGGTAAGTATAATGGTAACATAAGTAAGCAATGGTTGAAGAGGTGGCGGAAAAATGAGTCTGATAGGCAGGTATAAAGTACTAGTAGTGAGTAAATCGGAACAAACCGAGGGGGTCATTACGACCATCTTGAGACAAGATGAACGGCTTGTACTGTCCGGCCTTGTAGCAGATGGCAGTGAGGTATTGGCACATGTGTTTCGTGACAGACCGGACTTAATTCTCATTGATATGGACTTGCCTGATTTATCGGGACTTTCAGCACTTCAACTCATCATGGACCATAGTCCTATTCCTGTAATCATACTAAGTACGCTTACATCAGAAGGCTCCGCTCAGACGATTCAAGCGATGCGTTTTGGCGCAGTCGATTATTTCCATAAAGAGATGTTAGTTTCGGGACTTAAGGGTGACGGGGTAGTCACCTATTTCTTGGAACGTTGCAAGCTTGCTATCCAAAATGGGGTAAAAGGCGTGTATCCCGCGAGTACACAATTCGAAGGATACATGGACAGCACGCAGCCTGGCGCTCCCTTAATCAACGGTGCCTTGCTCCAGCGACGGATGGATATTGAATTGTATCTTCGCCATGCCATAATGAAGAAGGAATTTAATCTGGTCTATCAGCCTGTCGTGGATATTAGTACGAATTGTGTAGTCGGATTGGAGTGTCTTCTTCGCTGGGATAATGCCTCTGTGGGCTATGTCCCACCTTCGGAATTCATTGCAATTGCTGAAGAAAGTGGGCTTATCCACGATATTGGGGAGTGGGTGCTGCGAGAGGCGTGTAGACAGAACCGGAAATGGCAGCTCGCTGGCCTTCCCCCTATGTTTGTTGCAGTCAATTTATCGCGTAAGCAATTCAATGATTGTCGCTTGAGTGGAACGATCGCGGCGATTCTGGAGGAAACGGGCTTGGAGCCGAAGTACTTAGAGCTTGAAATTACAGAGAGTTTGAGTGTGGAGGCCAGGCTAGCTGCGGATACATTAGGGAAACTCAAAGAGTTAGGACTTCGCATCGCCATGGATGATTTCGGAACAGGCTATAGCTCGCTTGGTTACCTGCGTGATCTTCCGATGGATAAAATAAAAATAGATCAATCCTTCATTAAAGGATTGCAACATGGTCAAGTGAATGCGATTATCGTGAGTACCATGCTCGCCATGGCGAAGCAATTGAACCTCTCTGTGGTTGCCGAAGGCGTTGAAACCGAAGAGGAGCTGCAAGTGCTGCGCGAGTATGGCTGCTGCTTCGTTCAAGGCTATTATTATAGCAAACCAGTCGAAGTAAAACATATTGAAGAAATGTTGTATCAACTAGCCTAACTGAATGATAGAATGATGAAGGATAGGTTAGAAGCGTATCCGCACTAGAGTCAGAAACGGGTTGGTGATTGTTCTGTTACGTGATTTGATTGTCAATTTTGCGTTAATAACGGTCTTTGTGGTAGTCGTGGAACATTTCTTCCTTGTCATGAAGCTTGATCAGCGACCA
Organism: Paenibacillus sp. J22FR83; assembly: GCF_059691955.1. Taxonomy (NCBI): domain Bacteria; kingdom Bacillati; phylum Bacillota; class Bacilli; order Caryophanales; family Paenibacillaceae; genus Paenibacillus; species Paenibacillus sp. J22FR83. The sequence continues at coordinate 69,443 of NZ_JCAUAM010000023.1, read as the reverse complement.
ACTTGGTTACATAAAGTGTATATCGGATTGGCTCATGGGGCGCTTGTAGTCGTTTTAATGAATTTCAGTATTCAATTGGCCCCACAGTTGAGTTTGAATTTCCGTGGTGTCGGTCTGCTGCTAGCTGCCTACATGGGAGGAATGCTAGCTATATTCATTACGTTTGTTTGTGTGTGGGTAGCTAGAATTATTGTGGAAGGCGCAATTTCTTTGCCGCTTTTATTAATTGGCCTTGGAACGATTATTGGAGCTGGCATCATTTTTGCCCGGGTAAAAGCCTATTGGATGAGATGGTTGTATGCTTCTATGTTCTTTTTTTTCTTTTATTATTCGATGGTATGGTTGGTATTCGAGACATCGCTAGTTGTTATATTGAAATACATCAGTTATCAGTTAATTTGTGTTTTTGTAATCGCTTGCTTTATGCGGTATTTGCTTCGAAATCGCGAGTATAAGGGACAGATTCGGCAGGTAGAGGAAGAACTGCTGGATATGTTGCGTTTCCAACCGGGATTCACGTTTAAACTACATAAGCATCGCGATGAATTCGTGTATATCGTAATTGAAGGACAGTTGCTGCATATGCTAGGCCTGAAACCAAGTCAGTTTATTGGCAAGAGAATAAGTGAAGTGAATGTATTTAACGAATCTTTTGTGGCTCGTATGCAACAGTATTACGAGAGAGCTTGGCAAGGCGAACGTGTCAATTACGAGTATGATTACAACGGTTTTACAATCCTAGTAAGTCTACAACCCATCTACAAAAATGGCTATGTGATTGAATTGATCGGTTCTGCGTGTGATGTTACGGAGCAACGCGCGGCGTTACTTAAAGCAAGAACAAGGGATGAACAGTATCGGACCTTGGTAGAAAACTCCGAAGATTTCATCTTTCGCTTTCGACTAGATGGTACTATTGCCTCGTCCAACAGTAAGATGTATCTTACGTACGCCATGGATTCCGATCAAGTCAAAGGAAAGTTGTTAACGGAAGTGGTTCAAATGGATGATCCAGAGAAATGGGAAATGGGGTTCGAGCAAACCATTTTGGGGCGGAAAACGCAACAGTTCGGCATTCACCTCCTGCATCCGGATGGATCCGAGCATGCCTACAATGTGACCTTGTCGCCTTTATTTACGGAGGACGAGAAGGACATCGACGGTGTGACAGGGACAGTCCACGATATTACGGATCTGAAGAAGCGGGAAGAAGCCGACCAGTCCAATAGGGCCAAGAGTCAGTTCTTAGCTAGGATGAGCCATGAAATACGTACGCCGCTCAACGGAATTATCGGTTTGTCTCTTCTTTTACAAAGGACAGAGCTATCTACCATTCAGCAGGATTATTTGAGCAAAATTGATTCATCCTCTAACGTTCTGCTAGCTACGATTAATGATATCCTTGACTTCTCGAAGCTTGAAGCGGGCAAAATGACACTGGAAACAGTGGAATTCTCACTGGAGGCATCCCTCCAAAAGGTAGCTGATCTTACGAGCGTATCGTTAGGGAAGAACCGAATTGAAATCATCATCGATACATCGGAGGACCTGCCTGATCTCGTTAGTGGTGATCCATTTCGCTTAGAACAAGTGCTCATTAATCTAACGAATAATGCCATCAAGTTTACGAAGCGAGGCTATTTGCGATTGAAAGTTGCTTTGGAGGAAACGTCCGATGAGGGTTACTTACTCTCCTTCGCTATGGAAGATACAGGCATCGGCATCTCTAAGGAGCAGCTCTCGAAGCTCTTTGTACCATTCTCACAAGCAGATACGTCGATGACTCGACGTTATGGAGGAACAGGCTTAGGGCTAGTTATCTGCCAACATTTGGTGCAATCCATGGGTAGTGTCTTACAAGTCGAATCTACCTTGGGCCATGGAAGTCGTTTCTATTTCAATTTGATGCTAGGGAAGGCTAGCTCGGCAGAGGATATGCAAGCCGATATTGAACAGCCGAAGATTTCTTATCAAAATCAACGAATCCGAATCGCCGAAGATCATCCGCTCGTTGCGATGCATATCGCTGAGTTGCTTGCAGCCATGCAGTTGGAGACTGATCGCGTAACGACTGTGTCGGAATTAGTAGCTGCACTAGAAAATGATGCATGGAATGGCTCGCCAGTCGAGTATGTGCTTCTCGATATGCAAATGGAAGATCTCGCGCACCAGGTTGGGCTAGAGCGTGTGATTGCCCCAATAGACCGTTCACGCACGAAGATAATCGCCTATACGACACTAGATGGCAGGGAATGGATGTCAGAGTTGCCAGCGGCTCTGCAAGCGGATGTTATGCTTGTGAAGCCAGTAAGCAGAGCGAATCTGAAGCTGGCTATCGAGGGACTAGCTCAGAGGGAGATCCAGGCGGTTGTAGAGGAAGTTGCGTCGCTGACTCACACGGAAGCGGAGTGGGGCACGGAGTCCAAGGGGAACATTCTCGTTGTAGAGGACAATGAGATTAATCAGCTTGTGATCTCTGAGCAATTAAAGCAATTGGGATATCACACGGTGATTGCTCAGAATGGCCTTGAAGCTTTAGAAGTAGCAGACAGCCAACCGTGGAAGTTGATTCTCATGGATATCCATATGCCAGAGATGGATGGGTATGAAGCAACGCAGAAGCTTAGACAGCGCAAACACTTGAATCTCGTGCCGATTGTAGCACTCACCGCGAATATGCTTATGCAGGATCGCATGCAGCTGCTGAAACTGGGCATGAATGACTTGCTCATTAAACCGATTACGGAACGGCAGTTGACCGATATGTTAGGGAAATGGAATCAATTGAGCTTGTTAAAGCAGTACCCCGGTGTTGGTGTGGAGCAATTACTGCGGAATATCGATCATAAGTTACATATTTTTCAGTATATGTTGGAAAAATTCAAGCAAGATTATCATAATTTCTATGATCAGCTGATGCCTTTTATAGATAGCGGGGAGCTTGTTGCTGTTAAAAGGAAGATCCACACCCTGAAAGGAATCGCTGTGAATTTCTACGCAGATGCGCTGGTGTCAGAAGTGCTTGCTATGGAGAAAGAGCTGGAGAATGGCATTCAACCACAGGAAGTAGTACACATTCTTAAGCAGATTCAGCATGAGATCGAGGCCATTATTGGGCAGGGTAGTTCCAACCTAATGGTGGGTGAAGCTTACTGAACGTGTTGGACGAATGAGATTGAAAAGACGATGAGGCCTGATGTGATGTTGACCGATGGAAATGGTCGACGTGCATCGGGCTTTTGTTTTTCGCGGGAAATTATAAGTCCACAAGATAAGGCGACGGTGTGTTCCTTGAATCACTTGCAAACCCTAAGCTTACTCTTATGGATGGTAGGGATATGCTGGTTGCGAGTAGGGCTGGGGAAGGGAGAGTAAAGTAGAAGGGCGTGAAGTGAAGTAAGGTGAAGGTCGAGTGAAGTCAATTGGAGTAGATTAAAGTAGAGAAGAGAAGAGAAGAGAAGAGAAGAGAAGAGGTGAGAAAGAGTAGGGGAGAAGGGGAGATTAAAAGTAGAAATAGAAGTAAAGGTACGGATTGCTGGAAGTATTGTAAGAGTAAACGTTGCTCCAACAAATAACTGGATTTTATACAGTTAAATGTCGAGATTTTACGATCAAATATATAATAGATGGAAAACCTACAGTTAATATAGCGAGATTGGACAATATGAACTGAAAGTGGTGATTTTAACTACATATTTTCCAGTTAAATTGATTTTCAGAAGGAATTCCTCGTAAATAAGTGTATGTTTTCCAGTTAATGCAAATGTGGCGGCAATGTACCAACCCCAACCCCATCGCCGCCGCGGCCGTACCATGCCCCATCGCTCGCCGCGGAGCCCCGCGTCTACGCCCAAATAAAAACACCCGTCCTAATAGGACGGGCTGCGTACGCGATACGCTAGGCAGGACCAGCGACATATGTGAGTCCGTAGGAGAGCCAGACGAAATGATACACATTGACGGCCGCATAAACGATAACGGTGAGGGTTAAGCAGGGCTGGACCCATAATTTTTGCCGAATATAGGGATAAATGAGCATTAATGCGAGCGGGAATACCAGTTTCACGAGATAATACGCAAGGATATGCCATTCATAGAGATGGCGGATGAACGGATTGGCCTCTTGGATGAGGGCTAGCTGCAAGCCGATATCAGTGAATAGCGCATCGAAAAAACAGAGAATGAGCAGCAATATCAACAGTTTGCTCTTAAACATGGATCGCAAAACAAGCATACGGTTCCTCGCTTTCCGTAACTTCATTCGGATGCGTTCCCGAGCATCGGGCAGGTCAGAGGTGCTGAGGACGAATCTCGCCTGTGATACATAATGTATCATCACAAGGGCAGTTTGTCCAGTCGTAGCCGTCTAAGAGAAAATCCCCCTGCGATCCGATACAGATCGAGGGGGATTGATATAGGCCCGGTGGGGGTCGAACCCACAACCTACCGGTTAAGAGCCGGTTGCTCTGCCATTGAGCTACGGACCTAAGATTAAGTAATTGTAACATGCCACGTGAGATTGGGTCAATCTATTTCCTAACATCTACCACGTAATCCGCTACACCCGGCCGCTCACACAAATAAAAAAGCTTACCCCACAGCAATGAGGTAAGCTCTCGCACTCTACAATTTAGAATACCTTCGTTGTCCACGACTCACAATTCCAAGTCTCTGTCACGACATCGCGATAGAAGTCAGGTTCATGGGAGATCAGGATGATGCTGCCTTTGTAGGCCTTCAGCGCACGTTTCAGTTCTTCCTTCGCATCAACGTCCAAATGGTTCGTAGGCTCATCGAGTACGAGCAAGTTGGTTTCACGGTTAATCAGCTTGCATAGGCGGACCTTCGCTTTCTCACCACCGCTGAGTACAACGATTTTGCTCTCGATATGCTTGGTGGTCAATCCGCAACGGGCCAGCGCCGCGCGAACCTCGAATTGGTTCAAGGAAGGGAACTCATTCCAAACCTCATCGATACACGTATTGTTGTTGGATTCCTTAATTTCCTGTTGGAAATAGCCAACTTGTTGGTTTTCACCCTTATGCACGGAACCTGACAATGCAGGGATTTCGCCTAAAATGCTGCGCAGCAACGTCGTTTTCCCGATCCCGTTAGCACCCACGAGCGCAATTTTTTGACCACGCTCCATACGTAGGTTAAGGGGACGAGATAACGGTGAATCGTAACCGATAACGAGATCTGTCGCTTCAAAGATCAGCTTGCCTGCCGTACGTCCTTCTTTGAAGTTGAACTGAGGCTTTGGTTTCTCTTTGGCAATCTCAATGACTTCCATCTTATCGAGCTTCTTCTGTCTGGACATCGCCATGTTACGCGTAGCCACACTCGCTTTGTTACGAGCCACGAAGTCTTTCAACTCCGAAATTTCCTGCTGTTGGCGCTTATACGCGGACTCGAGTTGGGACTTTCTCATTTCGTGAACTTCAAGGAAATGATCATAATCGCCAACGTAACGGTTCAAGGCTTGATTTTCCATGTGGTAGATCAAGTTGATTACACTGTTAAGGAACGGAATGTCATGCGAGATGAGGATGAAGGCATTCTCATAATCGTTCAGGTAACGCTTCAACCATTCGATATGCTGCTCGTCCAAATAGTTCGTAGGCTCATCGAGGAGCAGGATGTCTGGCTTTTCCAACAGAAGCTTCGCCAGCAGCACTTTCGTACGCTGCCCACCGCTCAAATCATTCACGTCTTTATCTAAGCCGATATCTGTCAGACCCAGACCGCGGGCCGTTTCTTCAATTTTGGCATCGATCATGTAGAAATCTTGATTCGTTAACGTATCTTGAATCGTACCTACATCCTCGAGCAGGCGCTCAAGCTCTTCCGGTGTAACGTCGCCCATACGGCCATACATATCGTTCATTTCTTGTTCCATATCGAAAAGGTACTGGAAAGCACCTTTCAACACGTCGCGCATCGTCATGCCTTTGCTAAGTACCGCATGTTGATCGAGGTAACCAACGCGCATGCGCTTGGACCATTCGACTTTGCCGTCGTCCGGCTGCAGCTTCCCGGTAATGATATTCATGAAGGTGGATTTCCCTTCACCATTTGCCCCAATAAGTCCGATGTGCTCGCCTTTCAACAGGCGGAAGGATACATCGTTGAAGATCGCGCGATCCCCGAATCCGTGACTAAGTCGTTCTACGTTTAATATGCTCATGAATGACACCTTTTCTATTGAACTTTTTTCCTTCTTACATTTTATTATAAACGATAGGGGGCAAACAACTCCCTTATGCCAATAAAAAAAGGAAATTAAGCCTCATCCATCAGGATATGCCCATAGTCTGGCTCTATTTCGACGAAGCCAGCCATATGGCGCATGTGGCAGGTGATTGGCTTATTTTGACCCATAAAGATCATATTCTGGAGATCACGACGTCCCTCGGAAGGTAAGGCGAATGCTTTAACGTAATGAAATACTTCGCTAAGCGTGGTGTGAATAGCCGCGAGCAGCGGGTCATGTTCACCTTTGCCCATAAGATTCAGAAGAATGGCTCCTCCTTCGTCGAGCTTATCTTGGGCAATTCGGAAAAAGGTTAATGACGTTAACGACAACGGTGTGCCCTTGTCTGTAAAAGCATCTACAAGGATGTAATCATACGTACGCGAAGGCTCGTTGCTCAGGAGCTGCCTGCCATCGCCGATGCGCACGTTGTCCTGGTTGTAGCCGAAGTAGCGCCTGCTCAGCGCCACGACATGCTCATCCAGCTCCGCAACAGTGAAGCGTTTCTCTTTCAGGTGGGAAGCGATCGTGCCGATTCCGTGACCGATGAGGAAGACACGTTCATATTGAGGCGCGTTCACACCCATCAGGTGGATCATGGCACGTGGATATTCGAAAAGAAGGCGATGCGGCTGAGCCAAATCCATCGCACCTTGCATGGCCTGATTGGAAAACTCCAAGACACGGAAATTCCCTTTTTCATCTGCAAAGGTAGTAGTGTCATAAATAGAGATGTCGTGGTGGGCGGTATGTTCCCTGTATAGCACGTTCAACGAGCGAGTCTCCTTCGATAATAGGTATGAGGACAGTATAGCATAGCTCAGCTTACGGAATAGCGGGACATTAGGAACATTATGACAAGTCATTGCAGGAATCGTGACGAGTCATTGTGTCATTCATGACGATTTATTGGTGGTTAATAGGCATCTTATCTATATTTTTGTGCTGCAGCTGCGGTGTATTTCCCCTGACCACGTCATAAATCTTCATGACGCAGTCAGGGGAAATACAGGAGCTAAGTCTCTATCCGCTACCTAGCGATATTGTTGATAATGAATGGGATTAGTGAGAGAAAGAGGAGGTAGTATGGTGAAACTAGGTAGATTAAAGAAGGCGGCTGCGATGAGGCTGACATTGGCTATAGCGATAGTCGCGGCCAGTTCTAATACAGCTGCGGACATGGGGAGGCTGCCATCGGCATCAGCCGCAAGTATGCCGGCACAATTAACGGTATATGGAGATAAGCTAGGGAATTCCTTTGCTGATTACAGCTGGGCTAACCATAGCTTAACGGAGAAAAAAACGGTTCATTCGGGCAGTCAATCCATTCGCATGAAACCGAATAACGACGATGGGTTGTATTTGTATCACGACCGTATTATTCGCGTATCGGAGTACCCCGTGTTGGAACTGTGGTTGAACGGTGGGAAAGCAAGTGCACAGAAGCTAGAGCTTGTCTTCAATGCTGGCGGGGAGCAGGTGGCTTCCGTTCCTTTGAAGGAAACACTCTTCCAGGCAGGGACATGGCAGAAGGCAACCCTCGATCTAGATAAGCTGAACATACCGAATGGCATATGGGATGGTCTTCTCATTCGCGGTACGACGGCGGGTCAGCAGCCGGAGGTGTACATTGATGATATTTCGTTATCAGGTCGTGCCCAAGAAGTAGAGGACACAGCGGTACTCACCGGTATATCCGTAACACCGTCCCGTCTGAATTTGCTAACGGGTCAAACAGGGAATCTCGCGGTCAACGCTAGCTTTTCCAACGGTACTTCAGCTCCTGTGACACAGGGGACGGTCTGGAGTTCATCGGATCCTACTGTGGCCTCGGTGGCTAATGGCACGGTCAGAGCGCTGAAGGCTGGCTCCTCGGTGTTGTCAGCTGTATATGGCACAGCTCGCGCAGAGACGACAGTATGGATCTCCGAGATCGCGCCACCTCCCGTTCAAGATGGCCAAGCGGCAGTAACCATTTATGAAGAAGGTCTGAATGACATGTTTCAGGATTACAGCTGGGCACAGCATAGCTTGAACGATGCTGCTGTGGTTCACACGGGAACGCAAGCGATCTCTTTTAATCCAAGTGGTCAAGGTGGTTTATATCTGTATAAGGGAAATGGAGCGGTTCAGGTAAAGGATTACGACCGACTCGAGTTCTGGATTAACGGCGGAGAAACGGGTGCACAGCAGCTGGAACTGGTCTTTAACGCTGGTGGTCAAGCTGGAGCGAAGGTGAATATCGGAAGTCTGATTGAAGGAGGCAAGATTCCGGCTAATGGGTGGACGAAGGTCCAGATTCAGCTGCCAGAACTGCAAATCAAGGATCAGTTATTCGATGGTTTACTCTTCAGCGGCTTAAGCGAAGGTGAACAAGGTACCGTATACCTCGACGATATTCGCTTGCTAGAGAAGTATGTGGCTCCTCCCGTATTGGTAGAAGGCGTCCTTTCACAATACGGTATGGTGTTAGCCCCTGGCGATAACGCCAAGCTTACTTATGAGGCTCGTTACTCGAATGACACAAGTGCTGATGTGAGCGGCCAAGCTACATGGACCACGAGCGATCCTGGGATTGTCACCGTAGATGGTGGGACCCTGAAAGCCACAGGTAGTGGCTTGGCGAAGCTAACGGCTGTTTATGGCACAGCATCAGCTTCTATGTACGTACAGGTCGTACCAGTCACACCTGAAGCTATCTATCAGGATGGCTTGGCCGAGGGCTATGATACCTGGAGCTGGGGAACGAACAATTTCGACAACGTGCAGCCAACAGCCTCGGGAACGAAATCCATTTCCTTTCTGGCCCAAGGGTATGACGGTATTTGGTTGCATCGGGATACGAAGATGGACCTCGATCATTACTATGGCTTAACGTTGAAGGTTCACGGCGGCTCCGTCGGTGGCCAGAAGCTGCATGTGAACTTGATGGACAATCGGAATTTCGTCGGAGAGCTGGATCTTGATAGCGTACTGCCAGAAGGCGTACCAGCGAATCAATGGACAGAAGTGAAGTTGAAATTTGCTGATCTGGGTATCCGTGAGCTAACGTTCGATGGCGTGGTCGTATCGGCGTGGGGCGAGCATGATCAAGGCATGGTTTACTTCGATGACATCAGCATGCTGAAGACCACGTCCATCGTTAACTTGCCTGATCCAGAGCTTCCATCGGTCCAAGTTACGATCGACTCAACGAAAGGGCGCCGCGCCTTAAGCCCTGGCATCTTTGGCGTTAATTTCGAGGATGCCCCTACCGAAGGTCATTCCACGATGGATGTGCCAGTTAAACGATGGGGCGGCAATGCGATGACCCGTTACAACTGGGAAATCGATACGACCAACCGCGGCGGCGACTGGTACTTCCTGAACATTGCGAATGATAACGCGGACCCGTCGAAGCTGCCAAATGGTTCCTTGTCCGATCGGTTCATTCAGGATGCCAAAGATACGAGCACAGAGGTCTTGCTGCAGGTGCCGACGATTGGTTGGACACCGAAGAGCCGGGATACGAGCTGGAGCTTTTCAATTGGTAAGTATGGTCAGCAGCAAGGGAACGAGTGCGATTGGCACGAAGCTTGGTGCCGCAAAGATGCTGGAAATGGGCGGAATAAGGATGGCAGTTATATGACTGGCAACGATCCTAAGGATACATCCAAGCAAGTCAGCTATGACTTCGTGAAGCGATGGGTCCAGCATCTCCAGCAGCGCTTCGGTTCTTACGTGAACAACTATGCGCTAGATAATGAGCCAATGCTGTGGCCGCATTCCCATTGGGACGTTCATCCGCAGATGACGACTTATGATGAGGTCTGGAATTATACGCAAGGTTACGCGCAGGCAATCAAACAGGCAGATCCTGAGGCCAATATCTTCGGTCCAGTTCCTTGGGGCTGGTGTGAGTATTTCTACTCGGCCAAAGATGGTTGTTCACCTGGCAAAGATATGGAGGATCATAACAACAAGCCTTATTTAGAGTGGTTTTTGGGCAAAGTTGAGGACTACCGCGTGCAAACCGGTCAACGATTAGTAGACACGCTGGATATTCATTATTACCCGGCTGAAAATAACGTTGCGTTCTCGAGCGATGAATCCAAGCAGATGAGAAAACGTCGCTTCGACTCCTTGAAATCGCTGTATGATCCGAATTTCACCGATCCGTCTTCATGGATTCAAGAACCCGTGAACCTGATACCACGGATGCATGAACTCATTGCGAATAACTCGCCTGGGATGAAGCTATCTATTTCCGAATATAACTTCGGAGACGGAACAGGTATTGGCAGTGGACTTGCGCAAGCAGAGGCGCTCGCCTTATTCGCCCGTGAAGGCGTCGACTATGCGATGCGCTGGGGTGCGCTTCTTGGCAATACGCCACTTGAGGACGCGTTTAAGTTGTACTTGGATTATGACGGTCAAGGCAGCCGCATTGAAGGCGATGTTGTCAGCGCAGCGAGCTCCAACCTGAACACGATAGGCGCGTATACGATTGTATCGCCGCAAGGCAAGCAATACGTGTTGCTGTTCAATAAAGACACAGCCCCGCGGGAAGCCAAGCTACAGTCGGATTTATCGCTGAATGGGGCAGCATCTGTCTACCGTTTTGATGCGCAAAAGCGTCTTGCCCCAGCAGGAACCGTTCAAGGAACAAGCCAAGGTCTCTCGGTGAAGTTGCCAGCGATGTCTGCAACATTAATTGTCATCCCTTAAACGAGTGAAGGAGGAATCTTAGATGAATAGACGTTTGCGAAACAAAGGAATCGTCATCTCCACACTAGCCGTTATGTTGACTCTCTTTTTGACGCAGCAGAGTTTAGGGGCAGGTTCATTGACGGAAATTAAGGTGTTCATGAACACGGGAATCAAGGTTATGCTGAACGGCAAGCCGTTTGAACCAACGGACAAGGATGATGGCACGAAGCTTGTACCGATTACGTACAGAGGTTCAACGTACCTGCCGATGCGGGCTGTAGCCGAAGCTGCTGGGATACAGGTCACTTGGGATCCTCAAACCGAAACAGCCTATCTAGGCGAGGTTGGCGGTAGTGTAACTACGAATTCGATCAGCTACATCAAAGCATCGCCGGAATTCGTCTACAATGGGAATATCACGTATCGCTTAGCGAGCAGAACACCAGAGGAGTTAACAACCGCTGACGGAACTAAGCTGAACTATGGGTATGTGACGGGAGGCAGCCGTTCGGTCAACATAGAGGTCACCACGGATTTCCAATATGATAAATTTAAAGCGAAAATATGGGCGTCAGATAGCCTGACTAGCGATGATCTACAGGTGAAGATCGTGGATGAACATAACGTTACTGTGAAGGAACTGAAAGTGAAGTCCGGTAAACTTACCGATGTGGAGCTGGATGTCAAAGATACGAAGGCTCTTCGGATCTATGTGCAAGGGGATAGAAGCATTATAGGTGAGCCGATGTTAGGGAAGTAATCGTTCATTGAAGGTCCAAGTATGGCTATAGACAAAACCTCCTCAGCCGATATAGGCTAGGAGGTTTTTTTCGTCGGGGTTGTGTTCGATAGGGATGAAGTTGTGTTCAATCCTCTCATTTTCTTGGGGAGAGTGCTCTTCTATACTGATGATAGATGAAATTACTATTAGAAAAGGGTGAGCCCCATATGCGTACACAACCTACGACAAATGCCAGTAAGCAGGCTCCTAAGCGATTCTCCGCCTTCAATTGGAAGGGCTGGAAGGGCCGCTGGGAATCGCCTGTAGCAGGGTATTTGTTCATCTCCCCATGGCTGCTTGGCTTCTTGCTCTTAACCTTATGGCCGATGATTCGATCGGTTTATTATTCCTTTACGAAGTTTACTCTGCTGGATGCTCCCGATTGGATCGGCTTGAGAAACTATGAACGCATCTTCGCCGACGATGAAACGTTCAGACAGTCTCTCACGGTCACGCTGTTGTTCGTTGTTATCTCTGTGCCGCTCAAACTGGTGACCGCCCTGTTGGTTGCTATGCTGCTCAACAAGAACATCAAGGGTATATCGATTTACCGTACATTTATTTATTTGCCATCCCTAATCGGAAGCAGCATTGCCGTTGCGGTTCTTTGGAAAAACATTTTTGGGATCGACGGTTTTATCAATAAGTTTTTAGGTGTTTTCGGAGTAGAAGGGATCAGTTGGATCAGCAGCCCTGGTACAGCGCTTGGCACGTTAATTATTCTGGTGGCATGGCAGTTCGGCTCTTCGATGGTCATTTTCCTTGCAGGGTTAAAACAAATTCCCTCGGAGCTTTATGAAGCCTCTTCTGTAGATGGGGCGTCCAAGCTCAGACAATTTTTCAACATCACGCTGCCGATGCTTTCCCCGGTTCTGTTGTTTAATCTGGTGCTGCAGACGATTGGTTCTTTCCAAATGTTCACGCAGGCATTCATTATTACCAAAGGCGGTCCAATCAACTCTACGTATATGTATGCACTGTATTTGTACGAAAGAGCTTTCGCCCGCTACGATATGGGCTACGCTTCCGCACTAGCCTGGATACTGCTTGTTATTATCGGCATCGCGACTGCCCTAATCTTCGCATCATCCCGTTACTGGGTATTCTATGAGACAGAAGGAGGCCGTAAGAAATGACACTCACACAACGCCGGACTCTCGGCTCCCATATCTTCTTGGCCCTGTTCAGTATCGTGATGGTTTACCCCATCTTGTGGTGGGTTGGCGCGGCATTCAAATCGAATGATGAGATGAGCTCGCCTAGTTTGTTCCCGAAGGTATGGTTGTGGAGCAACTTTACCGACGGCTGGGTTGCGCTTCCGAAATTTACGTTCACGCACTTCTATATTAACTCCTTCGAGCTCATCGCAGGTGTGCTAGTTACATCCGTGCTTTCTTGCAGTCTCGTCGCATTCGGATTTGCCCGACTTGACTTCCCGCTCAAAAATTTCTGGTTCTCTATCCTGATGGTTACGTTGATGCTGCCGAGTCAGGTGACGTTAGTTCCGCAGTATATTATGTTCAATACATTCGGCTGGATTAATACGTATCTGCCGTTCTACGTTCCACATGCTTTAGCGGGCGGTATCGGTGGACCCTTCTTTATTTTCCTGCTTATTCAGTTCATTCGCGGGCTTCCGAAGGATCTGGATGAATCGGCCAAAATCGATGGCTGCAGTTGGTTCGGCATTTACTGGCGTATCATCCTGCCACTGACCAAGCCTGCATTAGTCACAGTAGCCATCTACTGTTTCCTATGGAATTGGGACGATTTCTTCGGTCATTTGTTGTATATCAACTCGGTGGATAAATATACGGTAGGCCTAGCGCTCAAATTGTTTGTAGATAGTCAATCAGCCTTGCCTTGGGGGCAATTGCTGGCGATGTCACTCCTATCCATCGTTCCTTCATTAATTATCTTCTTTATGGCTCAGCGCCATTTTGTAGACGGCATTGCGTCAGGTGCAGTGAAGGGGTAGAATTTGGAGAGTTGCTTGAAAAGCTGCGATATTGTGCAGCTTTTTTGGCTTTTAGGATCGCCGCTTGAGAGGAGAGTCTGGATGAACTTATTCAAACGCGTGCGGATTGACCGCTTGTTCTTTAGGAGCTTCGCTTCTTTCTTATCGCTCTTGCTGCTCGTCTTTACGTGGATCAGTTACAGTATGACCTCCAGGGAACTGGCGGATACGTCATCGTACTACCAGCGGGATATGCTCAATGAATTGAACAAACAGATTGACATCCAGCTTAAATCGATCGAGCAAATGTCATTGGCAGCTTCAAGGAATATGAATACGATTGGCTATGATCCCTTTGAAAAGGATTTGCTACAGAAACATATTCGAAGGGAAGATATGCTGCTCTTGTTGTCTAGGATCACCTATAGTACGACGATGGTGCAGTCTATTTATTTATATTTAGACAATCCATCTCAGACAGATCCTCAGGCTCCTGTGCAAATTTTGGATATGAAGCATGTTCGCGAGGAACCATGGTATCCGGAAATCCAGAATTCAGACTTCGCCTGGATCGGGGAACGGACGCTCCCTACGAACAAGGGGCCACAACAATTTATCAGCTTCGCCCGCAAACTATATAACAATTCGGACAAATACTATGGGATGCTCATGCTCAACGTGAAGGCTTCCGCAATCGAAAGCATGGTTCGCGGGGAGTCCGAGGGGAGAGAGAAGAATCGGTTGCTGTTGGATGCCAGCGGCAGGACGATCGCTACGATTGGAAAGCCGACTTTGAGCGAAGAGGAACTTGGGCTGATCAGCAGCAAGGACATCGCATCGAATTACATACATCTTCCCGACGAACGAGGCGAAGGAGCTCTGCTCGTATGGAGCAAAGTGCGATCAGATTGGATGTTAATTGAAATCACGCCATGGAAAGACATTGTACACGGTAGTATCCGCCTGGCTTATATTCTAGTCACTGTCGGTCTGACAGCGATCTGTATCACGGCCTTCTTCACGCTGTTCCTATCTAGGCAATTCACGAAGCCGATTCGATTACTGCTAGCGCGAATGGGACGTGTGCCAGCGACAGGGTCTGGCATGGATCTGGATCTGCCTACCGATTACGAGAACGAGTTCGGGAGCTTGTTCAACGGTTATCGCCGGCAAATGGAGCGAATTGAAGAGTTGCTGCAGTCGCTGCAATCCCAGCATAAGCGTAAGCGAGAAGCGGAGATACTGGCGCTGCAGGCGATGATTAATCCCCATTTTTTATACAACACGTTGGATCAGTTGAACTGGATTGCTATTGATTCTGGACAAGAGAAGATCAGTACGATCGTATCGTTAATGGGCAAAATGTTTCGTATTGGCCTTTCCAATGGAGAGACGGTCATTCCAATTCGGGATGAGCTGACGCATGTAGAGTGCTACCTGCAAATTCAGAAGATTCGCTGGGGAGAACGTCTCGCATACAGCATTGAAGCGGAAGAGGAACTGAAAGATCTGTATATTTCGCGTTTAACGATACAGCCGTTTGTCGAGAATGCGTTTATTCATGGTTTTCATGGCAGAAGGGCTGGGGAGATTGGTATCACCCTTAAGCGCAAGGAGAACGAATTGGAAATTATTATTTCCGATAATGGCGTAGGGCTGAAACCGGAATGGGATGTGCCGAAGCCTCGCAAAACAGGAGGTTATGGCGTTAGGAATGTGATGGATCGCATTGCTGCCTATTTCGGGGAGCCTTACGGAGTCACGATGCAAGGTAGAGCGGAAGGCGGGACGGAAGTGATTCTGCGTCTTCCTATTCTGCCGAATAAAGCCGAAGTGGAGGAGGCCTTTCATGTGGAGAGTACTTATTATTGATGATGATTTCCAGGTGCTGGAAGGGATGAAGAAATCTATTCCTTGGGAGCGGTTAGAGGCGGAATGGGTAGGCGAAGCGATGGATGGACAGGAAGGGATCCAGAAGGTTAAGGAAACGAGTCCTGACATTATTATTACCGACATCTATATGCCAGTGATGAATGGTCTCGAGATGATCGAGCAGCTGAAGCAAGTAGGATTTGCGGGAGAGATTATTATTCTCAGTGGCTATTCCGACTTTCAATATGCGCGTCAGGCGCTGCGACTGCAGGTAAGTGATTACTTATCGAAGCCGGTTACGATGGATGAGCTTAGTGGTGTGTTAGAGCGGGCTATTCATGAACTGGAGACCAAGGAACTGGCAAAGCTAGAGCAGGAGGAGACGCGGCGCAGGTTAACGATGTATGAGCCTTTCGTGCAGAAGGAATGGCTGAAGTCGGTCGTCACGGGTACGCTGGGCCGAGCTATGGCAGAGGAAAGTATGGAGCCGATCGACGAGAAAGCGTGGTTAGGGAAGAAGCATCTCATCATGGGTATAGAGCTGATGGGAACGAACCGTATCTTGAATCTCACCTTAATGGACTGGAGTTTGTTCCGGTTCGCCCTGGCAAATATCATTTGTGAGGTGCTGGAGCGGGATTGGCCGCAGTCGGAATTTATTGAGCTGCATAGTCATCATGCTGCCATCGTTTTTCATATCCCTCTCGAGCAAGAGGAAGCAGAGGCTAGGGAAATCATTAGGCGTATTGGCGAGTACATCATAGCGTGCACCCAGACCTACTTGAAGCTGAGTATCCGTATCGGAATTGGCAGTATGCAGGAGGACTGGCGGCAGCTCTCCGACTCGACAGAGGAGGCTTTCCTAGATCTCTTGCAGCAAACACTGAGCGAAGATCGAACTCGCTTGTCCCATACTGATGCAGCAGAGGCCGATTTCACCATTCGCCCTATCAAGTTTTATCAAGAGCTGGCTGAGGCTATCGTTTATGCGAAGGAAGAGGAGACGCTTGCGATTGTTGACGACTACTTGGCGCTGCTTCGTCAGATGCCTTCCGTAACACCAGCGTATCTGCAATACTTATGTTCGGAGCTATGGACGATTCTAGCTTATTCGCTATATAACACTGGCGTCGTGCTTGACGACCTGTTTCCCGGCTTGCCGGCAAGCCAGGAAATTACCAAGATTCAGACAATCGATGAGCTCCGGGAATGGCTCAAGAACAAAATCTCTGGCATTTCCTCACAACGTGGATGGAGTGAACATTCCAAACATAAGGAAGCCATCGATTTCATGATTCAATACGCGCATGAGCGATATGCCGAGGACATTGCGTTGGAGGATTTATCGAAACAGCTGTATCTAACCCGCAATTATTTGAACCGGATGTTCAAGAAAGCAACGGGAGAAACGTTTACGAACTATTTGATCCGTGTAAGACTGGAGAAGGCCAAGGTGCTGCTGACAGAAGGCAAACACATGATCTACGAGATCGCCGAAAAGGTAGGCTACAAAAACGTAGCGTACTTTAGCTCCATTTTCAAAAAACACTACGGTATGAACCCCAGCGAGCTAGGCAAGAAATAAGTTGTGCTCGATTGTGGTAGAGATGTGTTCATTACCCTTATTTTGAATGTGTCCTGCGGTTTATATAATGAGGTTATAAGCGTTGCTGATGAATGGAGTTGCCACAGTACCTTCGTTCCTTTTATCGGAAAGCTTTGACACATGGACCTGAATACGGGAAGGGGTTAACAGAATGATGAATAAGCAGATAAAAAGATGGGGTTTACTGACAGTTACAGCATTAACAGCCGTAAGCTTGACCGCTTGCGGCAGCAATACGACGACTCCAACAACCGAAACAGCCAAACCAAGTACAGGTGGGGCAGCAGCAACCGCAGCGGTCGATAATAAACCTGTGAAGCTGCGCATCGTATGGTGGGGCTCACAAGCTAGACACGACGCTACTTTGAAGGCACTTGATGCGTACACGAAGAAACACCCGAACGTCACCTTCGAACCGGAGTTTTCCGGATTTGATGGCTACGCAGATAAGCTGGCTACACAAGCAGCGGCGAAGAACGCGCCTGACATCATCCAGATGGATCCGGCATGGTTAGCCGAATATAGCGGCAGAAATCAGCTCGTGGACCTGTCCAAAGGCATCAATACGGCGGATATCGATAAATCGTTAGTCGACTCCGGTAAATATAAAGACAAACTGTATGCAATTCCGCTAGGAAATAACGCTACGGGCATGCTATTTAACAAGAATGCCGTGGACAAGCTTGGCATTACACCTCCGGCCAATGGTTGGACATGGGATCAATACTTCCAATTTGGCAGGGATGCGAAAGCGAAGCTGGAGAAAGATAAATATGCATTAATGGATGCGACGAGTGATTACACCGTTTATGCTTCTTACCAGACTAGCCAAGGCAAAGGCTACCCGGTGACTAGTGATGGTAAATTCAATTTGGATAAAGATACGTATCTCGCGTATACGAAGAAATATGCTGAGCTTCGCAAAGAAGGGGTTGTTCCTCCGCCAGATATTGCAACGACAGATAAAGAATCGGATGCCAAGATGGATTTGATGAATAACGATACGGTTTTAATCAAACGGAGTTTTGCGGCGCTGTTGCCTGGTTATGAAGGCGTGAAGCCGGGAACCTATAAATTTGTTACGCAGCCTAAGGGTGCGCAGGCTAGCGGTTTTTTGAAACCGTCCATGTTCTGGTCGATTAGTGCGGATTCCAAGAGCGTTGAAGCTTCCAAGGCGTTTATTGATTGGTTTGTAAACGATAATGAAGCCGCGGATATTTTGACGACAACGCGCGGTGTGCCCGTTTCCAAAAAAGTGCTCGAGTATTTGACTCCGAAGCTTACGCCTGCAGATAAACAGCAAATCGAGCTGATCAAGAGCGTAGCTCCGGATGCGCAGCCATTCAACCCTGGCGCTAAAGGCTGGAGCAACTACACAGCGAAGGATTTCAAGGATATTGGTGAGAAAATCATGTTCGGCAAGATTACGCCAGAAGCGGCGTATGATGAATTGGTGAAGAAAGCGAAAGATTACCAATAAATGATTGGCGTAATTTGAAGCCAGACAGCTGTTATCCTTCAGCCATGCATAAAGACTCAAGTCGTCGAGATGTTCTCGATAGCTTGAGTTTTTTCACGTTCTATGAAGCTCAACTTCCCCCCTCACGTGAATTGGGTGATTCCAACGGATATCGTGTATAATCATGGCAGGAATCACATCATAGCTAGCGAGGAATAGGTGAAACGTATGGTGGGGAAAGCAGTAATCCGGCAGATGGGCAGTTCGTCCTTAGCCTTATCGCCACTTGGACTAGGCTGTTGGCAATTCAGCAATGGTCAAGGAATGGTGGGCAAGTTCTGGCCGGTCCTGAAGAAAGAGGATGTGCGGAGCATCGTTCAGACCAGTCTCAAGGGCGGGATCAATTGGTTTGATACAGCGGAGGTTTACGGAAAAGGTCAGTCTGAGCGCATATTGGCGGAAGCACTGCGTGAAGCGGGGCCTTTGGCAGACGGGGTGCACATAGCGACGAAATGGTGGCCTGTCCTTCGCACGGCAAGCA
Organism: Paenibacillus sp. J22FR83; assembly: GCF_059691955.1. Lineage (NCBI taxonomy): Bacteria > Bacillati > Bacillota > Bacilli > Caryophanales > Paenibacillaceae > Paenibacillus > Paenibacillus sp. J22FR83. The sequence continues at coordinate 50,285 of NZ_JCAUAM010000023.1, read as the reverse complement.
GCATCACGAGTACAATTGATGAGCGCATACGGCTGCTGGAGAATCGGCCAATCGAGCTGTATCAAGTGCATCAGCCCTATTCGTTCTCATCTGTTCGAGAAGAAATGAACGCGATGGCTGAGCTCGTGAAGTCGGGTAAAATCAAGAACGTTGGCGTCAGTAATTTTTCTGCGGACAAAATGCGTGAAGCCGACCGCGTCCTGCGAGAGCACGGACTCCGACTCCTATCTAACCAAGTGAAATATAGCTTGCTGGATCGCAGGATTGAGCACAACGGCATCATGGACGCTGCCAAGGAGCTTGGTATCGCGATTATCGCGTATTCCCCGCTGGAACAAGGGATCCTAAGCGGCAAGTTTCACAAAAACCCAGATTTAGTGAAAGCTATCATCGGTCCACGTAAATGGACATCTGCTTTCCGTGCTTCGGGGCTGCAGCAATCAAGGCCACTCATCGACAAGTTAGACGAGCTCGCCCAGATCTATGATGCGTCACCGACGCAGATCGCGCTGAATTGGTTGATTCATGCGCATGGGGAGACAGTGTTCGCCATTCCAGGTGCATCCAAAACCCATCACGCGGAGGAGAATGTGAAAGCGATGCAATTCACACTAACCGCAGAGGAATTGAAGCAGATCAGCGCTGTGTCCAACCGTGTTTTGGGTAAATAAGCAGATGGCAACATGCTGTTTTGTAATTGTAATGAGATTGAAATCTTAATTTCAGGTAGATTTAAGGAAGCGAGCCTATACTAAATTCAACCCCCTTTTAAATATAGATAACTTGAGACCTGCGGCCCGTTGCTGTGGGTTATTTTTTTGTGAATGCACAGATTTAGAATAATCCGAATTTCATATTATCCCATATATAATATAGGTAGTCCCCAGTCAGGATGGCAGCGAGTATAGTAATAAATGCGTTGAATTGTTTGAATATGATGGAAGTTAGTAAAACAGCTATCGGAAGATAGTACATATAGATTTGACTAAACATCTCAAACTTCGCTTCCAAATAAGGTGAACATAGTACGAGAATGACGATGGATAAGATCGAATATAGAAACCCTACGAGAAGACCCAGAATAATTAAACCGATGAAATCAATAACTTTCGTATACATGCTTATTCTTTCCATAACACACCTCCCCTTCGATACTTACATTTTAGTTAAGTAAGCCCAGTAGGATAAGTACTAACATTTCATAGTACCAGTGTAGTAGGGGGAGCGCAGTTCAGCGGAACGGCAAAAAAGCTGCCTTGCGGCAGCTTTCTAAGTACTAGTCCTTTTAAGTCACCGCACGCCCATGCTCAACCCGCCTGTACTCCTTCGGCACAATGCCTTTGCTCTCTCGGAATATTCGCGAAAAGGTTTTGTACGAGCCATAGCCGACTTCCAACGCAATTTCCGTGACGCTCATATCGGTGGAGACCAGCAGGCTGCATGCATGGCGCAAGCGCAGATCGTGCAGGAAGTGGACATACGTTTGGCCTGTCGTTTGCTTAATCACTTCGCTGATGCGTGATACGCTCATCGTGAAACGAGCTGCCAGATCAGACAGTGCCAGATCTTCTTGATAATTCCGATGGATATAATGAATGATTGGCCACACGGCGTGACTAGATCTTGAAGAGGATTTGGATAACGTTGCGGCTTCCTCCTCTTGGCCTGCATGCTGAAAGCGATGTCGATCAAAGCGAATCAGAATTTCCTTCAATTTGGCCTTCAGAAGCGTCTGTCTGTAGCGCTCGTCACCGTGATATTCCTTCACGATCTCTTCGATAAGAGCGGACATCATTTCCTTCTCGGCGCCTTCGAACTGTACATAGGCAGGCAATCCATTCGAATCATTGAGCAGGTCCGAGAGACCTTGATCGTTTCCTGGCTCCATAAGCAGATCCATACTGAACATGCCGTTGAAGAGAACTAACTTTTGACCCGGATCTGTAAAAATCTCATGCACCTGATACGGCAGCACAAAGGTAAAAGTGCCAGGTGCCATCGGGTGTTTCACATCATTTATCGATTCTGCCCCGTGTCCCTCCACGACATACGAGAACTCAAGGTAATCATGGCGGTGTGCGCGAAAACCATGTTCCAGTGTATTTCTACTAAGGTGAAATGGGAAGGGGGAGTGCATATTGGGATACGTTTTCAGATAATCTGGAAAATACGTCATGTTCAGTCAGGGCTCCTTCGAAAAAATGGGACGTTTTCCGAATATACGGTACGACTTCTTCGTGATCTTATTTTATCATAAAAGCACTGGGGCAACACCCACATATGAGGAGGAACGAACCGTGGAAAGCGTTAACAAAATTAGAATTGGTATTATTGGTGCAGGCAATATTGGCGGGGTTCATATTCGTGAGTTTTCAAAGCTGGCGGAGCTCTGTGAAATTACGGCGATTACAGATACGTACTTGCCTTTAGCAACAGCGAGAGCGCAAGAACATGGCATTGCACATGTGGCTGCCACACCGGAAGAACTGATTCAAAGCACGAACGTCGACGCTGTCATTATTGGGGTGCCGAATCAATATCATGCTTCCCTTGCTGTACAAGCGATTGAAGCTGGTAAACATGTTCTTATCGAGAAGCCAATGGGCATTAACGCCGCAGCGGCTAAACAAATATATGAAGCAAGCAAGAAGGCGAATACGATCGTTATGATCGGTCACCAAATGCGTTGGGAATCCGTTCCTTTACAGATCAAGGAGCAGGTTGATGCGGGCGAGCTTGGTAAAATTTATACAGCCAAAACAGGCTGGTTCCGCCGCAAAGGCATACCAGGATGGGGAACATGGTTTACCAAAATGGATGAGTCCGGTGGCGGTCCGTTGATCGATATCGGCGTTCATATGCTGGATCTTGCCCTCTATTTGATGGGGAATCCGAAACCAGTCTCCGTTGTTGGTGCAACGTACGCCGAATTCGGACCGCGTCGCAAAGGGATTGGCACATGGGGCAAGCCGAATTGGAGCGGCACGTATGATGTAGAGGATTTAGCGACTGCGCTGATTCGCATGGAGGATGGCAGCACGCTGACGCTTGAAGTGAGCTGGGCAGTGCACATGGATACGGACAATACGCCTTTCGTACACCTCATGGGCACGGACGGCGGAGCTAGTTACAAAGGTGCTACAGGTAAATTGTTAATGGAGAAGTTCAACCGCCCCATCGAGACGGATTTGAAAAAGCCTGAGGATGATGAAGGCGAGCGCGTGCGTCTTAGCCTGCATTTCCTAGATTGTATTCGTGAAGGCAAACAGCCGATCACATCGGCGCTTTCTGGTTATACGAACAATTTGATTCTCGATGCGATCTATGAGTCTTCGCGCACGGGTAATGAAGTGAAGTTGAACTGGGATTAGTCGGGAACTAAACAATCATTTGGAGGGATTATTCGATGCTTAGAGGATTAACGAGAGCAGGGCTTGGCAAGATCGAGAGCAATGAGCAGTTCATCGAGTTAGCGGCAAAATATGGCTTCCAAGCGGTCGATATCGACGCTTTGAGCCTTGTAGAAACTCACACCGTAGCTGGTGCTCGTGAGTTATTAGAGAAGAATGGACTCGTCGTCGGGTCCATCGGTTTGCCCGTGGAATGGCGTTCCACGGAAGAGGTGTTCCGCGAGGGGCTGCCGAAGCTGGCCGAAGCCGCGGAAGCGGCAGCAGCGCTCGGCTGCACGAGCTGCTGCACGTATGTGCTGCCCTCGACAGACCTCGGGGCAGCGCACTTCATGGCGCTCGCGACGCGCAGACTGCGTACGTGCGCCCAGATCCTAGGCGCCTACGGCATCCGCCTAGGGTTGGAGTTCGTCGGTCCGCATCACCTGCGGACACGGTGGCAGAACCCGTTCATCTGGACAATCGATGAAACGTTGGATTGGATCGATGCGATCGGGGAGCGCAACGTAGGATTGTTGTTCGATTCGTACCACTGGTACACGAATGGCGGGACTGTCGCGGATATCGAGAAGCTCCGCGTCGATCAAATCGTCCATGTGCACATCAACGATGCGCCGGATGTGCCGGTTGAGGACGTGCTCGACAACGGACGCGTGTATCCGGGCGAGGGTGTTATTGATTTGGCAGGCTTCCTGCAAGGCCTGCAGCGTATTGGCTACACCGGCGCCGTGTCGCAGGAGATTCTGACGGCCGAAGCGCCGACAGATTCTCCGGAGAGCCTGGCGGAGCGGTCCAAAGCCGGCTTCGACAAGGTGTATGCGGCGGCGGGGCTGTAGGTTGTGTGGTAGTGTGGAGAGCGAATCCTTTGGGATTCGCTCTTTGGTTTCTTTGGGGCTCTGCTGCCTCCAACGCGAATCCTTGGGGATTTGAATTTGACAGATTCCTAGTATCTGTAGTAATTTTATATCAAATAAGTTAAGTGCTTAACTAAATGGTGGTGGTGACATATGAAAGAGCTGCAAGAATACGTTCATGATTTACCGATGCATACACGCGTTTTTTTCTCACTGGTGGAAGCAACGGCAAATTTAGTTGATGTCTCCGAAAAATATTGGCAATCCAAAGGTTTGAATGGTGCAAGAATTCGAATCTTGGTTGAACTTATGAAGGAAGGAGGAACTATGCTACCCTCGATGCTCGCCAAGAAAATTGGCGTTACGAAACCGAATATTAGCCTTTTACTTATTCCATTAGAGAATGAAGAATTAATTCGTCGGGCAAGTCATCCCAAGGATGGTAGAAAAACAGTGATTTCAATCACAAGTGAAGGTCAGAGCCTACTGTTAACATATTTACCTGAAAATCGTCAAAGAATTGCCGAAAAAATGAAAGTGTTCGAAGAGCAAGAAATGAAACAACTCCTTGTTTTATTAAATAAACTACGGTGATAATAACCTAGTTTTGTTTATTTAGTTAAGCACTTAACTAAAATCACAACTTTAGGAAGAAGGGGAAAATCCAATGTCGATTGTCATTACAGGAGCTAATGGTAAATTAGGAAGCTTAATCATGAAGCAACTCCTTAAGAAAGTTTCAGCCGATCAAATCATTGCTTGTGTTCGCCAACCTGAAAAAGCAGAAGAATATCTGAAGCAAGGCATTGAAGTGCGATTCTGTGATTACGATAAACCTGAATCACTTGATCAATCATTTGCTGGAGCCTCCAAACTATTATTCATTTCAAGCTCTAATACCGATGATACGATTCGCGTACGACAACATGCCCATGTCATAGAAGCGGCGAAAAAAGCGAAAGTGGAGCATCTACTATTTACGAGCTTTGCTTTTCCTGGAAAGGGCTCGATTTCACCAATTCATCTGTATTTGGCTACGGAGCATGCCATTCTTACAACCGGAATTCCATATACGTTTCTGCGGAATGCCTTATATACTGATTTTGTCGGAGTGCTTGGTTTGGATGCTGCAATAGCTGGAGGTGAACTGAGCGTTTACCCTGGAGATTGGAAATTTAATACTGTGACTCGCCATGATCTCGCTTTAGGAATAGCAGCAGTTCTTACTGAATCGGGTCATGAGAATAAGGCGTACGAACTTACTGCTCCTCATTCATGGACTTTCAATGAACTAGCAGTAGCTCTGTCTGATCTTTCAAGTAAGCCAGTTTCCCTTCGCCAGAATCCTCAGATTCAAAACTGGATATATGGGTTCTTGGGCAAGATTGATACATCTTCTACTTCATCAGATTTGGAGAAATTAATTGGAGGCCCCGTCACTTCGCTAAAAGAAAGCATTAAACAATTTATCGCTACCTAACAGCTAGGCCCCCTTCTTGAAAAATAACTGGATTTCCTCCCGCTAATTCGTGGGAAATCCACGTCTAGGGACGTTTAACTGGATTTCCTACAGTTATTTTGCTCCCTTTTCCTCCTCCATGCCAAAAAGCCGGGAATTAGCTGTAGAAAATCCATCTAATCTCAGATTTTCTTTAAATTCGCCGGTATTAGCTGTAGTTTTTCCAGTTAAATGGCGCCACGGCCAGTCACAGGTCACTTCCGCTTTGATTCACCCGCACGATGCATCCCCTTCGACAAAAATTCCTACATTTCTTCCCTAAAGTGTGACAAACTTCTCATGGAAACTCGGGTACGATTTTAAAAAAGCGAAAAGGAGATAAGATCATGCAAATTAAGAATAAACAGGATATCGGCTTGATTTTGGACAACTTTTCAAACTTCGCAGAGTGGGACGCAGCAGGGAAGAAGCTTTACTTTATTTTTGCTGATAAAAAACGTGGAGGTCAATGGACCTTAATGTGTTATGAAGATGAGCGCTTCAGTGTGCATGGGGTGGGGAGAGATTACGAGGACGCCGATGAGCTGTTCTTTGATGAACGTAATCAGCTGCTTTCCTTCCTTTGGGACAACCGTGCCGCGCTGAAAACAGCGGTTGAATCCAGCCAAGTCGTTTCCGCTTAATCGCGTAGAAACGAAACAGATGTGGACAAGCCTCCTTGAGGCTGTCCAACATCCGACAAGGCGAACAATAGCCTGCGAACCACCAACAATTATTGGGTGGCATCGCAGGCTGTTTGGTATTCGCCGGAGCGCGTCCCGTAGCCTCGCCGCACTTCGCCCGGCGATCGCGTCCTGCACTCCCCGCCTAGCCAGCAGGCTCCCACACCCTAAGTAGGCGGCAAGCCCTCCTTCTGCTTATCCCGGTACTGACCGGGCGTAAGCCCTTCCTGCTTCCGGAAGGAGCGGATGAAATTCTGCGAGTTATTGTAGCGCAGTTTCGAGGAGATATCCTTGATCGGCATATCGGTCTCGGAGAGCCATTTTTTGGCCATGTTGAAACGGTAGTTCGACAAGTAGTCACTGAAGGAGCAATTCGTCTCTTTGCGGAAAATGCTGCTCAAATAATTGGCATTGTAATGCAATCGAGAAGCGCATTCTTCGAGTGTGAGATCCGTGTCGTAATAGTGCTGCACGAGATCGATAATTTTCTCCGAGATGTTATGGTACTGGGCATCCTGCCGGTCGCGGTAAATGCGGATCAGCGGATGGATGACCTCCGTCCAGAACCAATCCTCGATCTCGGCGGTCGTGTGCAAGCCGAGCACTTCCTCGAACAGGGAGCCTTTGTTCGGATGAATCTGATTCAAGGCGATGCCGGATTCCTGCATCATCATCAGCAGGTTGTTGAGCAGTCGCGCGAGCGGAATCTGATACTCCTGCGGAGTAAGTTGTGCCGCAAAGACCGCATGCAGCAACTGTTTCAACAGCTCTCGGGATTTATCCTTTTCGGCTAGCTTAATGCTATCGATCAATTCATTCTCCAGTGGCTTCGGATAGTTCAAATTCAAGTAATGCTTCCCTGAGTTAATATTCTCATACTGGATAATGATGCCCTCACCGAGCTTGATACGGTGCTTCAAAGCCTCGAGCCCTTCTTTATAGGCCAGCGACATCTGGGTGAATGCATGAATCGGCAAGGAGATTCCGATAGAGATATGCAGCTTCAGGAAGTTATAAATATGCTGTTGCACCTGCTCAGTCAGGCCATACACCATCGTACGGAAATCGCTATCAACACTGTCTGAGCTGCCGATCATAGTTACAATCGTCTGATCAATCAAGATCGGCGCTAAGCGCTGCTCCGAAGGGATGAGCTCCTCCATCATGTTGTGCACGGCGAAGAGCAGCAGTTCCATATCCTTTTTCTCATAGCGTGTGTGATCGATGGCGTCGATTTGGATGGTGATGACGGACATCGTTTTCCAGGCAGCGATATGGTCGGTGTAGCCGAATTGCGCGAGTTTTTCGAGCAACTCCCCCGATTTAATATGACCCTGAAACGCTTTAATCAGGAAGAAGGTGCGCACCTGGCCGATATGTTGATGGACTTCTTTTTCGAGCTGCGATTTCGATTGAAATAACGTGTGCACATGCTCGCTGATCATCTGAAATTCATCCGCTTTGCGTTTCTGATTCCCGCTCACCAAGCCGCCGATTTGATTCAGCAGCAGCTGGATGGGGGAGTACATTTTACGCGAAACGAGCCATGCGAGAAGCAAGGCCAGAAGCAGCATCAGGACACAAATGTAGATCGTGTAGGTCCCGATTTTGCTGGATTCCTTGGTCAAGCTTTCGATTGAAGTTAAGGAAAGATACGTCCAGTTGTTCAGGTTCGAACGCAAAAAAGTAACCGAATACGGTTTATCATGTATGCTAGCGCGGAACTGTCCGCTTGAATCTTCCTCTAGCCGCGTGAGTTCGGATAGACCAGCAGCAGTAATTGATTTGCCAATTAAGCTGGGATCGCGATTCATTACAATTCGCTGATGTTCATCCATGATAACAATGTCATCGGGATGTTCGCTGTCGCTTTGAATCATATCTTGCAGCGAGCAAGCAGGAATATTGGCTAACGCCATGCCGAATTTATCGAGGCCAGTGGTAGGCAGCTTTTTAACCAGGGAAATACTATAGTCGCAAGTCACGCTTCGCGCATTCTCTTCGGTATAGAACCATTCGGAAGGATTCAGAGTCCACGTACTGTTATCTTGGGCATTCATCAAAGCAATTAATTTATCGGCAAACGGATAGGTATCGAATCGGTACAGCCCTGAATTTTTGATCATCCAGTTCTGTTTGGCATTAATCAAGAGTACATCTTCTAGCCTCGTGTCAAAAGATTGCATATACCGAATCTCGCTTCGCAGATCATCGTACATCATGAAATCGGTTACAGTGAGCGGCATGTCCATGGCCTTTTTGAGCACAGTGGAATTGATGACCTGATTCAGTGTATGGTTGACAGTGGTTAATTTCTGCTCTACATTGGAGTTAATTTGCGTGATTAACTGCATTTTTCCTTCGTTTACATTTTTTTGTATCTCGCTTGAGGACGTCACGAAGGCGAAAGCGCCGATAAAAATCACAGGCAGCGTACTAAGCAGGAAGCTGAATATCGTCATTTTGCTAAGAAAACTTAAAGAGCGCATCGCATCCAACACCTTATCTATTCAAAGAATCATTCGTCAGACTATCTATGTATTGTAGTCAAGAGTGCGGTTCGAATCAATAATCATCTGCCGATGGGATAATCATTATCTCATATTTTCCGCCAAAACACAGCTGTTGCAAGGAGGAGTTAGCATGAGAAGTAGGAGAATTGATCAGCGGTTCAAGTGGACAGGACGAATGAGTATTGCTCTAATTATGATGTTGTTATTCAGTGCCTGTCAGAACGGCAACACGCCCAAGGCGGAGAATGACCAAAGCGCTAGGCCTGTTATTTCGATTATGGCACCGCTTCATTTTCCACATCCACCGATACCCGAGCTGGTTCAAGCGATTGAGAATCGGACGCAAACGAAGCTGGAGTTGAACTGGGTTCCTGATGGCATTTATACGGATAAAATGAATACAGCCCTTACCACGAACTCGTTGAAAAAAGCGACCTACGTCAAATATACAGATTATATGTTGATGAAAAATTCGATCCGTTCCGGCGCATTCTGGGATATTGGACCTTATTTGGCTGCTTATCCGAACTTGAATAAGTTGAATAAAGAGATTTTGGGCCAGGCGGCAGTCGATGGCAAAATCTATAGCTTATACACCGAGCGTCCATCCTCTCGGCAAGGGATTATTATTCGCGAGGATTGGCTGAACAAGTTGAAGTTGAAAAAGCCAACGAATTTGAATGAGTTATATGAGGTGCTTAAAGCGTTCACTTACGGTGATCCCGATGGTGATGGCAAGGATGATACGATTGGGCTGACAGACCGCAATGATTTGGTATTCGGTTCTTTTAAGACGCTGGCCTCCTATTTCGGGGCACCGAATAATTGGGGCATATCGGGTGGGAAGCTTGTGCCGGAGTTTGAAACGCAGCCGTATATCGAAGCTATGAATTTCATGAAAAAGCTGTATGAGGAGAAGTTGATTAATTCGGATTTTGCCGTGACGAGCAAGGAAGTCCAGCGGGATAAGCTGATTCGCGGCACAGCCGGCGTGTATATTGGCAGTATGCAAGATGTGCAGCGACTTTCGGACGAAGCGCAGTTGGTGAATCCGGAGGCAAGACTGACGTTGGTGAATCATATTGAAGGGCCGCAGGGGTTCCATATATGGTCCATTCCTAATTATAGTGCATTATATTTGTTCTCGAAAAAGGCGATACGTACGGAGGCGGAGCTTAAGCAGATGCTGCAGTTTTTTGATCGGACGATGGATAAGGATGTCGCCAATCTCATGAAGTACGGTCTAGAGGGCCGGCATTATACGGTTAAAAATGGGCAAATCCAGCTCTCCGAAGAGACGTCGAAGATTCGTGTCAACGAAGTCAACGCCTTGTATGCGCTGATGATCGCAGATCTGAACAACCCGAATGTCATTCCTGTTGTGGAAAGTGAATCGTTGTCCCAACTGGCTGATACGCTTAGCTTGGATAATGAGAAATACGTCGTCAAGGACCCGACACTCGGCATTGAGTCGAAAACCTACGACGAGCGAGGCGTCGAGCTGTACAAAATCATCTCCGATGCGACGTACAATTATATCCTGGGCAAGTTGGATAAAGCAGCTTTCCAGCAAGAAATCGAACGTTGGAAGCGCGGCGGCGGGAATCAGATGATAGCGGAGTATAATGAGGCGTATGGGAAGAAGGGGTAGTCGGGTCCCGCACCTGCAAACTCTGGGACATCGTGCGAATAACTGGATTTCCTACAGCTAATTTTGTCAGATTTCGTTGGGAAATGAGTTTAGATGGAAAATAGGTAGTTAATTTGAGCTACTATCGTCGAAATGAGCATTTTAGCTTAGATTAGATGGAGGAAATCCATCTATATTGGAAAATTGACGCATTTCGGTGAAAATAGATGGAGGTTTTCCAGTTAATCACTGGTATCTCGTTGAGGTAAGCCTCATATGGCAACAAGTAAGTTGCACGTATAAAACAGGCGTGTTAAGATTATAAATAACAAAAGAGACGTGCTACCAACACGTCTCCTGCACAATCATTTGGTGGGCAACCTCCAAGTTAGTTGTAAGGTGTAACCCACTAGTAGGCAGTCAACCTGGGTGGGTTACTTTCGTTTCTCGATATAAGTCAGAAGCGCCAGTATGAACGTACCGAACGCAAGCATAACGATTATCGTTTGGAAAGTTTCCATGGCATCAACCTCCTTTCCAGAGGGAGCCGCACACAAGTTGAGATTGTACCAACTAAATATATCATATGAAGTCTACCAACTGGTAGACTTTTTCTTTTTTGTTCTAATATGGAAAATCATCATGATCATGGTGGCAAGCCTCCCCCCAATAATCATCTCCCCGCCCGATAATCATCATCTCACATCCCGCGCCAGACGCGGGTTATATGAGCAAATGATTGTTTCGGTACCCCTTGCGAACCGTGTAATGTGTGAGTTGTAGCACACCACATTTTCACGGAGGTCAAACCGATATGAAGAGAAATATAGTTACGATTCCACTAAGCGTACTGCTCGTTTCCAGCTTTGCTCTAGCCGCATGCGGAGATAAAGAAACGCCTGCATCAACAACTGCAGCATCGTCATCAGTGGCAGCAACGACAACAGCAGCACCGAAGCCGACAGACAATACACCTACAGCGATTACGATCATGGCACCACTCAATACAGCGCAAACCCCTCCTGATACCATTATTAAAGAACTTGAGAAGCTGACGAACACGAAGCTGACGTATCAATTCTTCCCGGCAGACACTTATGAAGAGAAATTGAATACGACGTTTGCAACGGGCGCACTGCCACAAGCAACGTACTTGAAAAACCAAGCGACATTCATTCAAATGAAATCAGCGATTCGTGACGGACAGTTCTGGGAGATCGGGCCTCTGTTGAAAGACTTCCCGAACTTGAGCAAGTTGAAGTCTACAACGAATGACAATACGAAAGTCGATGGCAAGTTGTACTCCTTGTACCGCGGCGTAGACATTGCTCGTCAAGGTCTCATCTACCGTAAAGACTGGGCAGACAAGTTGGGTCTGAAACCTCCTGCTAATCTAGATGAATTGTTCGCCATGGCGAAAGCGTTTACAGAGAACGACCCAGACGGAAATGGTAAAAAAGATACCATCGGACTTACCGATCGTAACGATTTGATCTATGGTGCATTCAAAACAGTTGCTGCTTGGCAGGGAACACCGAATAACTGGGGCACGAAGGATGGCAAGCTAGCTCCGGAATTCATGTTCCCACAATATGTAGCAACGATGGATTATTTCAAAAAAATGCGTGACGGCGGCTACATCAACAAAGATTTCGCTGCAACAAGTAAAACAGATCAACAAAAACTGTTCACAAGCGGAACAGCAGGTATGTATATCGGTGCGATGACAGACGTTTCCACGTTGAACAAAGACTTGGTTAAGAATGTACCGACAGCCGTAGTCGATGTACACAGCATGGTAGCTGGACCTGACGGCAAATTCGCCGCATGGGCACTGCCTGGTTATGCCAACGTTGTGCTATTCCCAAAATCTGCGAACAAAACAGAAGCAGACCTTCGTAAGGTACTCGCATACTTCGACAAAATGATGACACCAGAAGTAGCTAACATGGCGAACTGGGGCATTAAAGATGTGAACTACAGCGTAACCGATAACAAAGCTAAGAAGCTGGATGAAGAGAAATGGACACGCGAAGTGAAACCGTTCACAGATGCAGCAATTGGTGATGAAGATACGTCTGGCAGATTCTTGGGTATCCCTACGATCCCAGCACAAGGTAAAGCAGACGAATTGAAAATCGCGAACCTGAAGTTCGCCGTGCAAGATCCAGTTGCTGCGCTAGATTCCAAAACGAATCTTGAAAAAGGTGTTCAATTGCAAGCGGTTATCGTAGATGCAACGAACAAATACATTTACGGAACGCTGGATAAAGCTGGCTTTGATAAAGCGGTTGAAGATTGGAAAAGTCGTGGCGGCAGCAAAATCATCGAAGAATACAACGCACTTAAGAAGTAATTCAGCAACACTGTGTCTGACTAGTCAAGGCGAGAGGGCTGCTTGCATCGCGGCAGTCTTCTCCTTTTAAGGAAAGGAAGAAGTCCTATGCAAGAAGTGAATGTTGCGCAACGTGTTGTCGCAAAGAAGTCGAGCAGTGAACTGAGCAGGCGTCTTTGGAAAAATAAATGGATCTATGTCATGTTGTTGCCGGGTATTCTTTACTTTATCGTGTTCAAATATATCCCCATGTATGGATTAATCATTTCCTTCCAGAACTACAAGCCCTTCAAAGGGATTAGCGGGAGTGAATGGGTCGGTTTCGAGCATTTCCAACGCTTGTTTACAGAGCCTGATTTCTTGAATATTTTGAGCAATACATTAATCTTGTTCGTTATGAATCTTCTGTTTTATTTCCCGATTCCTATCATCTTGGCGCTTATGCTGAATGAAGTTCGAGGAGATCTCTTCAAGAAAGTGTTTCAAACGATTGTGTACCTGCCGCACTTTATGTCTTGGGTCATTATCGTCTCCATCTCCTTCGTTATGCTGACTATGGATGGCGGCGTTATCAATGAGTTAATTACGTATTTCGGCTTTGAAAAGGTGAATTTCTTACTGGCTCCAGAATGGTTCAGACCGATTTATATTTTGCAGGTCATTTGGCGTGAAGCAGGTTGGGGGACGATTATTTATTTGGCGGCGATTGCCTCCATTGACCCTGGGTTGTATGAAGCTGCTCGTATAGATGGCGCAGGACGTCTGAGACAAGTGTGGCACATTACGCTGCCGGCGATCCGAAGTGTCATTATTGTTCTATTAATTTTGAAAATTGGTGCGGTTCTCGAGCTCGGTTTTGAACATGTGTATTTGCTCCTTAACTCCATGAACCGAGAAGTTGCTGAGATCATTGATACTTATGTATATACAGCTGGTTTGAAACAAGGGCAATTCAGTTACAGCGCAGCGATTGGTTTGTTCAAATCTTTTATTGGACTTGTTCTGGTGATGATTGTGAACCGAATTGCGAAGAAAATGGGCGAAGAAGGCGTTTACTAGGCATGTGTTGAGCGTAAGCAGCTAGGAGGTTGAATGTTGTGGTAGAAGATAGAACAATGGCCGGCAGAATGTTCGGTATTATCAACTATGTGTTATTAACCATCATCGGATTGGTTACGATTATTCCGTTCGTGCACGTGGTGGCAGGTTCCTTCACGACGAGCGCGGAAATGGCGGCGAAGAAGTTCGTCCTCATTCCGACGGATTGGAGCATCGAAGCTTATCGATTTATATTCTCGACGAATACGATATTTAAAGCAATGGCTGTTTCGATTGGTACGACGGCTATCGGCACCGTAATCAGTATGTTCATCACCGCGTTGATGGCTTACGGCTTGGCACGCAGGGATGTGGATGGGCGCAAAGTGATTATGTTCCTCGTTGTATTCACGATGTTGTTCCACGGCGGGTTGATCCCGACGTTCCTCGTCGTCAAGGAGCTTGGCATGATCGACACCTATGCGGCGTTGATTCTGCCTACAGCGATAAGTGCGTTTAACTTGATTATTCTGAAAAATTTCTTCCAGAACATCCCGGAAGGGCTGGAGGAGTCGGCGAAAATTGATGGATGCAGCGACTTCGGTATCTTGTTCCGTATTGTATTGCCGCTGTCGATGCCAGCCATTGCAACAATCTCGTTGTTCTACGCGGTAACCTATTGGAACACGTATATGAGCGCGATTCTCTATATCAATGAAAGCGCTAAGTGGCCGATTCAGGTTTTGCTTCGTCAAATCGTTGTTCTGGCCAGCGGCATGGACGTGAGTTCCGATTTGGATAGCGTAGCACCGCCACCAGCGCAGTCGATCAAAATGGCCGTTATCGTTGTAGCAACGCTGCCGATTCTATTGGTGTATCCGTTCTTGCAGAAGCATTTTGCTAAGGGTGCGATGATTGGTTCGATTAAGGGATAGGTAAACCTATTGGCAACCTGGCAACCCGGAAAATCGAAAATCGGCACTTCCCGCCCCGCAATCGCGGGTTAGATGGAAAACATACAGCTATTTTTCACGAAATAGCCTGATCTCAACAACTAGATGGAAAAACTCCAGCTAATTCGGCCAATTCAACCGTTACTCGCTAAAAGGAGAAGAACTAACTGTAGGAAATACAGTTAGTTCTTCAAACACGCCTAAAGTGAGAAAATTAGCTGGAGTTTTTCCATTTATCTATGCTTAATCCAATTAAAGGAGACATGTGACTTGAGGAAAAAGAATCGATGGACCGCTTTAATAATGGCTGTATGCTTAGTGGCAGTGATGCTGCCGAGGGCAGCTCTAGCGGCAGAACCGCCAGCGGGGCTGATTAATATTCCGAGCACGAGTGCATGGAAGGGAAGCGTCTTCGGCGATATCGGCGGCAGTCCGTCGACAGCCAACTTTGGCGTTACGGAGAATGCGGATAAATCAGTCACATTAACGAGCGCGAAAGGTCCGAATACGGTTGCTGGCAGCGCTAAGGGGAAAATCTCGAGTAGTAGTGAAGGTTTGGCTTACTATTATCAGCAAGTGAATGCCAATGATAATTATGAGCTATCCGCGACTGTCAGAGTGGATACGTTTACACTCCCGGGTGATAGCGCAGGGAACAAAAAGCAGTCCTCGTTCGGTATTATGCTGAGAAGCAATGTGCTTGAGAACGTAAGCCAAGGATCACCGAATGCCTTCACGGGCGAATATATTGCCGTAGGTGCCCTTGATCAGAAAATGCAGGGGTTCTACAAAAGTGGCAGTCCTACCCTAACACAAGTAAAAACAGGATATGAATTTAGCCAAGCAGCTGTCCCTGATGCAGGGGTTAGCTACGCGCTGAGTATCAAGAAAACAGGGAATGTTTTCAGCGTCAAAGTCGGTGATCAGACTCATGTGATCGATAAAATAACAGGAAATATGGCTTATGTAGGTTTATATGTTGCTAGATATACGGCGGTTACCTTCACTGAGGTAACCTTCACTAAGGACACGAGAGCCCCTCTTAGTCTGAAGGTGGATGCTACCTCGATGAAAAAAGATTATTACGTCAGCGACAGCCTTGATTTAACAGGATTAAGGGTTACAGCTGTCTATGACGGGAACGTTGAGAAAGAGTTATCAACTAGCGATTATATTGTCACTGGATTTAATAATACGCAAGCAGGACCCAGTTCCATTACGGTGAATTTTAACGGGAAAACGGCATCCATTCCGTTAACCTTCCAGCCTTTGGTCGTAACCGGGATCGACATTCAATATCCTCCTGCGAAGACGGATTATTATCCTGGAGAAGTCTTCGACCCGCAAGGTCTAACCGTTTTAGGACAATATAATTACGGTAGTAGTTGGGTCGAATTGGCAAGCAACCAATATGCCTTCTCTATTATTCCGGAAGCGGATGTGACCGTAACGAATGCGACGTATACATTCAAGCCAACGGCAACAGCAGGGGTCAAAAGAGTAACTGTGAGTTCCACTGTTACTTCGTCTACCTATACGAAGCTTGATGTTACGGTAAGAGATGCACATATGACAAGCTTAGAAGTCAGAGAGCTGCCGCTTAAAACGAACTATTTTGTCGGGGATAAATTCGTCCAAGACGGCATAGCTGTATACGCGAAGTACGATGATCATACGGAAGTTAAGCTTTTGAAAAGCGAATATGCTATCGCACTTGCAGACATGAGTTCAGCAGGTACGAAGACATTACAGGTTTCTACAGGTAAAGGAACTGCGACAGCTTCATTTCCAATTACGGTTATGCCACAAGAAATTGTGGGCAGCCGGGTCACGAAATATCCGAGAACGACCTATGCGATAGATGAAGATTTTGATCAAACAGGTATGGTTGTATCGGTGGTGTACAGCAGTAAGTTAGAAGAACTGGCAGATACCCAGTATACGGTCGATACGAACGCTTTTGATAAAACGAAGCCAGGTGTATATGATATCGCAATCATTCCGAGTAACGCTGCAATCCCGCAGACGCTTCTGAAAGTGGCGGTAGTTGCGAATAAAACATACGAGTGGAAATCGATTCGTTTTGGACAATCCACGTCAAATGCGAACAATAAAGTAACAGTTAACGATGATGGGTCGGTCAAGCTTGAAGCGTTGGAGGGTGGCGGTAAAGTTACCGGCGACCATGATGGTATCACGTTCTACTATACGGAGTTAGATGCAAGGAAGGATAACTTTGAGTTATCGGCAGATATCAGAGTTGAAGCTTATGCCAAGGAGCCGCAGGACGGCCAAGAATCGTTCGGAATTATGGCTCGTGATCCATCGGTACGCAAGGAGATTCCACGGTATTTGCCTCCAACATTGCGGCGATCGGTGGTTACAGCGGGGGAACAACTTTACCGAATGGTACACAATTGTTCGTTAGAACAGGTGTTACCACACCAGATGGCGCGGGCAGTAAAGGGATTCAAAGCAGTATGCTCAGCTCGGTCAGACCTGCTGCAAGCAATACGGCAACCAATTATAAGCTCACGCTAAGCAAAACGAACAACGGATTCACGGGTCGATTAAATAACGGGACTAGTGTCGACATGTATGTGCCGGATATCATGACCGTTCAAGATGGCGATAACATGTATGTCGGCTTCTACACCGCTAGACTAGCAACAATTGTAGTAAGCAATATGGAACTGAAAGTTACTTCTGCGGATACGGATACGCCGATGCAAGTGCCTGCTCCACAGCCAGTGGTACCTGATGTTAACTTTGTAGGTCTAACACGAACTTCTGTAACCGCGTATACGTTAGGACTGATGTCCAATGTGAACGGTAAAGTTACGATTAAACAAGGAACCAATGTCATTGAACAAGATGCCGTTATGGAAGCGGGGCAGCTTGTCTCGTTGAATAGTACGGTTACGGCTAATACGTATACGAACTTTACAGCAACATTCGTGCCTGATGATACGCAGTATTTGACTACGTATCATAAAATCGTCAAAAATCATACGGTTGATATGAAAACTTACGTAGATAACGGTGACATCTATGTATCGTCAACAGCGACTAGTAACGGGAATGGCACCGCGGATAGCCCGCTTGATTTGGATACCGCGATCGATTATGTACGGGCTGGTCAAAAGATTATCCTGCAGGATGGTCGATATGTACGCACCGCCAAATTAGATATCAAGAAGGGCAACGACGGCAGGGCCGATGCGATGAAGTATATCATGGCAGCCCCAGGCGCTAAGCCGATTATCGATTTTGACAAACGATCAGAAGGTGTTGTGCTAAGCGGCAATTACTGGCATGTGCAAGGTATTGACTTCACTCGTTCGGCAGCGAATACCAAAGGCTTTACGGTTGGCGGCAGCAACAACATCGTAGAAAGCAGCAGATTTTATGACAATGGAGATACAGGTCTTCAAATCAGCCGGACAGACGTAACGGAAACCAATAAATCGTTGTGGCCTTCCAACAACCTCATTCTGAATTGTGAATCATTTGATAATGTGGATCCCTCGAATAACAACGCGGATGGGTTTGCTGCCAAATTAACATCGGGCACAGGGAACATTTTCCGAGGTGATATTGCCCATAACAATATTGATGATGGCTGGGATTTATACACGAAGGCAGGTACGGGGGCTATTGGCGCGGTTCTCATTGAGGACAGCATCGCGTATAACAATGGTACTTTAACGAATAATCGTGTAGGTGATGGCGATAAAAATGGCTTCAAACTTGGAGGGGAAGGCATTCGTGTCAACCATATCATCCGGAATAGCTTGGCATTTGGCAACGGCGCCTATGGATTTACGAATAATAGCAATCCAGGTGTCATAGCGGAAAATAATATTGCTTTTAACAATGCGAGAGGAAACTTATACTTCCAACCGTATGCGGATAAACCTTCTTACTTCAGCTTAAACGGATTTGTGTCCTATCAAAAGGATTATGTATCCAAAGACAGTTACCCAGCAGAATTGAAATCTGATACTAACTTTCTGTTTAATGGTACTGTCTCCGCCAATAAATCAGGTCTAGCGCTTTCGAATGCTAACTTTGTAAGCTTGACGCCTGCATTGCCATATCAAAGAGATGGGGCAGGGAACATAATTAGAGGGAGCTTCCTTCAATTTATTGCACATCAAGAAGCAATGAACAATGGGTCAGGAGGTTCGGCAGCACCTACCGCGTCTGTAACTAGCGACGATGATGGGGTGCACATATCAATCAATCCTGTGAATCGAACGTTGAACGGGAAAACCGTTGCTGTCGTTACAGTGGATGGCAGTACTTTGGGTAAAGCCTTTGATGCACTCCAATCGAATGCGATCAACAAACCCAAGATTACGGTTGATGTAAAGGGCAGTGATGGGGCTGCTACAGTTCAGATCGATGCTAACGCCTTATCGGCAGGTCTGAAAATCGCGCCAGATGCGCTGTTATCGATGAAAAACAATGCGTTTACTTACGATCTTCCTGTTAAATCATTGGATCTTGCAGAGATAGCGGAAGAGCTTGGTACCGATGTAAGTCAACTAACATTGCATATCTCTATCGAAAAAGTTACAGGTCCTTCAGCGGAGCTGATAAACACGAAAGCCAAAGAGGCTGGACTTACGCTGCTTTTCGATGCCGTTGATTTCACGATTACCGCGCAAGCGAATGGGAAGACGGTAACGGTGACTGATTTTGGGAAAACGTATGTATCCAGAACGATTACCTTAGCTAAAACGGTAGATTCCGATCAACTTACTGCGGTAATGTTCGACCCGGAGACCGGGGAGATGTCTTTCGTACCTGCTGTTGTAACAACCGTCAATGGCAAGGCAGAAGTCACGATCAAACGTCAAGGCAACAGTATCTATGCCGTTGTTCAATCTTCCAAAACGTTCGAAGACGTTCAAGGACATTGGGCCAAGAATGAGATCGAATTGCTTGCTTCCAAATTGGTGATTCAGGGAACTTCGGATACTGCTTATGGACCTAGCAATCCCATCACTCGTGCTGAATTTGCAGCTCTTCTAGTCAGGTCGCTTGGTGTAAAAGAGGAGGGAGCAGCGCGTTTCACGGATATACCTGTGAATAGTTGGTTTGCGGGAGCTGTAGGTGCATCGGCTAAAGCTGGCTTGATCGAGGGCTTTGAAGATGGTTCGTTCAGACCGAATGAACGCATCACGAGAGAGCAGATGGCGGTCATGATTACGCGGGCTATGGCATTTGCCGGTAAATCAGCTGTAGCTGACCTCAAGCAATTAGACAAATTTACCGATAGCGAGGCCTTGAGCGCATGGTCGAAAGAGGCCGTAGCAGGGGCGGTACATGCTGGTATTGTCAATGGCGTCACCGAAACGGAATTCATCCCAGCGGCTCCAGCAACGAGAGCAGAAGCTGCAGTCATGCTGAAGAGATTCTTGCAAGGGGTTCAGTTTATCAATTAATTGTTGTGGAAGGGCGTCCGCTCAGGGCGTCCTTTTTCCTGCTTTCACACGGATTTCCATAATTAAGGGGGCTCGTACACCATGAAATATGCTAGAATAAGCTATATACATGGGAGTATAGACTAGAGAACATCAGGGGGAAACGTCTATGAAACGATTGCTAGCAGTTAGCGATATCCACGGCTGTGCGGATGAATTTAAGGAATTACTAGATAAAGCCAAGTTTAACCCGGAAGAAGATCAGCTTATTTTGCTAGGGGATTATGTAGATCGTGGACCGGCGAGTAGGGAGACAGTAGAGCAGGTGATGCGCCTAGTACGTGAGAAGGGTGCGATTGCACTCAAGGGGAATCATGATCAGCGTTTTTTGGAAGTAATGAACGGCACGGATGATCTGACGGAAATGAAGTTTTTTGAGCATGGAGGCATACAGACGTTTCAAAGCTTTAGCGGGGTTAGGGATTTTGATTTGAAAACAGCCAAAGAGCGCATTCGGGCGAATTGCAGCGAGCATCTAGCATTCTTGCGTGAGCTGCCGCTTTATTACGAGAATGACACCCATATTTTTGTCCATGCGGGGCTGAATCCTGCTTATGTGGATTGGAAAACACAGCCGGAGCGGGACTTTCTTTGGATTCGTGCACCATTTGTCCAGCAGAAAACCGTTGTGAAGAAGATTGTTGTGTTTGGACATACCACGACCAAAGATATTCATGGGAAAGCGGAAGTGTGGTTTGATTCGGACAAAATTGGAATCGATGGCGGTTGCGCCTACGGTTTGCAGTTAAATCTTCTTGAAATTAAGGGGAAGAATCAATACAAGACGTATTCCGTTGCTTCCAAAGGAAGTTGGAAGTAAGAGCAAGAAATATCAAGAAGCGTAGTTCCGGATCGCGTAAACTAAGGTTACGAAGTTGAAGGGAGCAGATGATGGATATCAGTTATGAGACGCGGATTCAGAAGACGCTGGATCATATTGAAAAGCATCTGTCGGGTCCATTGTCTGTTGAATGCTTAGCCGAGGTCGCTTGCTTCTCAGCCTTTCATTTTCATCGGGTTTTTCAAACGATGGTAGGCGACGCGGTGATGGAGTATGTGCGCAAGAGGAGATTAGCGAGAGCCGCTTATCAAATCGCCTATACAGAGCACAAATTGATTGATATTGCCTTCGACAATGGCTTTGGGTCCCCAGAAAACTTCTCACGGGCATTCAAAAAGGTGTTTGAACGTACGCCGCTGGACTACCGCAAGCAAGGCATACGACCGCCAAACTATCCCCAAGTGAATGTGCTGGATCGGAAATTTAACCCCTATTTAGGAGGAATACGTATGGACTACGCGTTGAAAACGAAACCTGGCTTTAAATTGATTGGATATGAATTGAAGACATCCTGCAAGGATGGGCAGAATCACCGAGATATCCCATTGTTCTGGCAGAAGTATATGCAAGAAGGGCTTGGGCAACATATACCGAATCGTGTTCACAAGGGATTGCCTGTTGAGCTTGGGATCTGTGCGGATTTCGATTTGGAAAGCGGGGATTTAACCTACATCATCGGGATGGAAGCCACAAGCTTCGAGGATGTTCCGGCGAATATGGTATGCCGCGAGTTTCCAGAGGCGAATTACGCCGTATTCACGACACCGAAGGTGAAGCAAGATCACTTCGTTGCCTCGATTCAGACGACTTGGCAGGCGATTTTCTCGGAATGGTTTCCTCATTCCGGGTACGAGCATGCGGGGAGCGCCGAGTTTGAATGGTATGATGAGCGCTGTCATGCGAACCTGCATGAGCTTGTGGAGATGGATATCTATATTCCGATCAAGCCTAAGTTGGCTGAGTAAAGAAACAGTGTGCAAGCTGTAACGTAAGAGGAATCATTTGTCACGGAAATGACATCTGAATTTCATCTCCTTTTAAGGTTCGGACCCTATAATGAAATTCGACCCCCTTTTAAATATATATATACCTTTAGACCTGCGGCCCGTTGCTGTGGGTCTCTTTTTTTGTGTGGGTCTTGACCACTCGTTGCAGAAACCTCCCTGGCACAATCCGACAGGGAGGTTTCTTTCAATATATGAAGGTTCGCTGAGCCCAATAACTTAGCATAAATAAGGAAGCTTCCGTTACAAGCTTAGCAGCAATAAGTGAAATGCCAAGGCTCTCATGAAAAAGGTGCAGCATTCCGTAATTTAACAAAACGATGATGAGTGCGAGCGAGAAGTACCGAGGGAGCGATTTGCGGATGGAGGATCCTTGTCCTTTTCCTTTGGCAAATACATACTTACGGTTCACCGAATAATTGAAAATGGAACTGCAGATTCGAGCTCCAATAACGGATATAAGTAGATTCGAGGTCAACCATTGCAATATAAGCAGTAGAATGAAATCCAAGATTGCTGCGAATCCCGAAGAGGTGGAGAATTTGAGAAAAGGAAAATAGACTCTGGCGGAATCGGCCAACGGGCGAAAGTGCGAAGATTTATTATCGTCTAAGTAGACGGTGTCGATCGGTACTTCAACTAACGGATATCCTACTCGCGGTGCCTCAAGAAGCATGTTCATTTCGTATTCGAAGCGATCACCAGGGACTTGGCATAACCAATCTAACATGTCGGAAGAATAGCCCCGAAGGCCGGTTTGCGTATCTTGAATGGGCCTGCCCGTTGCCAAAGTATAAATCATTCGCGTAGCTGAATTCCCGATACGGCTGCGCAAGGGGACCTTGCCAGTGAATTGTCTGCTGCCTAGCACAATATGATTCCGATGTTCACGAACAGCTTCCGATAATCTCAGAATGTCCCCCGGCAGATGTTGGCCATCGCTGTCCGCACAGACGACGCCATCGCTTTGGGCTTGCTGTCTTACATAGTCGAAGCCCGTTTTCAGGGCGCTTCCTTTGCCTTGGTTAAACCTGTGAGTCAACACGGTACAGCCCGCTTGCTCCACCTCGTCAAATATACTGCGGTAGTCTGCACCGCTGCCATCATCAACGACAAGAATGGCATCGTCGCCAGCTTCCTTTAATTTGTGTATAAGAGTAATCAATCGTTCGTCCGGCTCGTAGGAAGGGATAAGTATAGTCATTCTAGCAGTCCTCCTCGCTTAAGAATTTGGAATATAAATAATGTCGCTTACACCGCGTTCATTGCTTTTGCCCAGTGGATTGTTAACGACTCTGCCCATGAAATACATCGTGGACGAACCGCCGCCATCCAGATTATAAGCTTCTGTTGCGCCTAGCTCGTGAAATAGGTTTGCAAATTCAGTGAGCGTCATGCCCCGGCTATAATTGGTTGCTCGCCCATCGACCACGATAAACAGAAAGTGATTCGGTGAAATCATCCCAATGCCGGTTCGCGGATTGGCGTTTTGAATCGATCGGTTGCCGAAGTTTTTATCAATAGTCACGCTGCTGAAGTCTCCGGCCACTTCGCCATTCGTAACGAGAGTCGGGCCAAAGGAGAAAGTGTTCGTTGTTCCTTCGGCGAGCAAAGTGCTCGAGGAAATCTTTTCTTCGTTATAGCTTTTCAAGGTACCGTTGCTGAGCAGTGCTAAGCCGTCACGCACCGGTTCGTCGCGGTAAAGCGACCCGTTGCGAACGATGACACCGTCATTGCGAAAGCCGTAATAATCGCCATTGATCGCGAACACTGCGTTGTTGTTAGCTGCGATGGTTGACGTATTTTCGATGATGTTCGTACCGAAGGCATTTTTGGCGAAAGCGGTAAGCAGGTTGGTAGTCGTATTAAAAGTCACATCGGCCACGTAGTAGGTAATCATATCTGACCCTAAGCCAGTGGTTACCTTTTTGATATGAATGGTTTCGTTGTCATCTTCATAGTTCCAGTCATCCTTTTGCACCGTTGATTGTTTCGCGGGCTCAGCTGGGGTAGTAACACTCTGCGGGGTGACGACGACCTCGACGTGTTCGAACAAATAACGATTTGCGAGCCCATATAGAATGATGGCGATGACCAGCAAGGGAATAGTTATGCAAGCTATGATTTTGGTCTTTTTTCGTTTTCGATGGTGAGAAATAGTGATCACTCCTTGTTGTAGGTGTTTATGGTAGGACTATTGTGGTCATACATCTATCTTAGAGCTAGAACCTTTAATGAATCTTAATTGTTCACGGCACTATATAAAAAGCGTGCAAGCCTAGTGGCTTGCACGCTTTTTATAAACAATATTAGTGCCATTCCCGTTCTCGTCGACGCGAGTTCCTCGCAACGACGAACATGGCCATGAGCAGGAAGAGAAGCGGTAACACCGAAGTTCGCATTCCCTCGTAGGAGCGAATATGGGTCAGCATCGCGCTCGCCATAATCATCGCGATGACGCCTGCGGAGAGCAGTGCAATCCGCGGGTGCCAGAATCCGATGATGAGACCGACACCGGCAATGAGTTCGACGGCCCCGATGATGTACATGAAACCTACACTGTATCCGTAGGTCGATGTGAAGACTTCCATCTGCAGCTCATGGGTGGACAGCTTCAAAATCCCGAACATGACATACGCTGCTGCCAATAAGATTTGAATGATGCGAGTCATCCATGTCAATGATTGAGCACCTCTGTTTGCTGAAATTGGTTATGTTAGCATGTGCAACCTAACTAATTTCATACGGAACGCAAGGCATCGCGCCGTATTAGAAAGAAACGGACAGATAACTCAGCGATCCGACTTCGTAGCTGCGGTGGATGATCTCGACTGGCCGCTCAGGGTCGCCGCTGCCCATCGCGATATAGAGCGGGATGAAATGCTCAGGCCGCGGTACGGCCATTCTCGCATTTGGGGCTTCTGCGGCGTAGTTGAACAACGCCTTTAGGTTTTTGGCTTGCATATTGGCGGCAAGCCAATCGTCGAAGGCCACCGCCCAAGCATCCGGCTCGGTCGCATGCCAATTCAATGCGCGCAGGTTGTGCACGGTGGCGCCGCTGCCAATGATCAGGATATCTTCCTGATCCAATCCACGTAGGGCTTCGCCGATTCGGTACTGCTCGGCAGGCGGCAAATAGGGATTCACCGAAATTTGAATGACCGGAACTTCAGGTGTAGGGAACATGCGCAGCAGAGGGACCCATGAGCCATGGTCTAAGCCGCGGGTGCTATCGAGCTGAACAGGGATTCCCTTCGCTTGAAATCTCTCAGCAATCGACTGTGCCAGTGCAACGTCGCCTTTGGCGGGGTATTTTAATTGAAACAGCTCGTCGGGAAAGCCGCCGAAATCATAGATAGTTTCATACACATCATTGGTGGATGAAATGGTAAGCAATTCGGTTTCCCAATGCGCGGTGAAAATGACGATGGCTTTGGGTGCTAGCTTTGAACCGTAATCGAGTAGAAATTGCGTACATGCAGTATCCTGAAGCGCCATCATCGGTGAACCGTGTCCTACAAAAATAGGTGAAATCATGGCTAAACATCTCCTTATATATCATTAATGTACTTAAGTATATTTAATTACTTTATGTAACTAATGATACGCCTTTGTTTTTGCTCCGTCAAGTAAGCGAGTTACTTTTTGTAAGTTACATGTTGGTGGCGTGGGGGGAGTAGGAGTAGGTGGGGAAGGATTAGCAATTGAGTGAGCAGGAGGAAGTGAGCAAGATAAAGTGTGATTAAGTGAGATGAGTTGGGGTGAATGTGATGAGATGAGATGAGGTAGGATAAAGTGAATTGAAGTGTGATTAAGTGTGATTAAGTGAGATAGAGTGAGGAAAAGTGAGATAAAAGAGAGGTGAAAGTGAGGTAACGTGCGTGTAATGAAGTGGGTTAGCGTGTGTTGAAGTAAGTGTAGTGTGGCAACTCTATCGGCTATTTAACGTATGTTGCGGTGGATGGTGCGTATGCAGAGGTTGAATTCATAGCAAATAACTGGATTTTCTCCCGTTAATTTGCCACGAAAATGCCCTCCTCAACAAATAACTGGAATTCCTACAGCTAATCTCGCTGATTATTGGCCTAAACACTAAATTCCCCTGAATTAACTACATAAATTCCATCTATTTGGTAATTTCGTATGAATATCTCAGGAATAACTGGAGTTTTTCCATCTATTTCATTTGACACCTCGTCGCAGCCCGTCATGCCCTGTCTCAGCTCTATCGCGCCTCTGTCACGCCAGTCGAATCGCCCGGCTGTCCTCGCGCCGTTTAGTATTCGGCTCGTCGCATCGGCCTAATCGCCCCGTCCCTGCTCTATCGCGCCTCGTCACACTAGTTTAACCACCCAGTCGTCCTTCTCTCCCACTGTATCCGCCCCCATCGCTCCCATCACTGTATCTCCCAGCCAATCGCCCCCACGCTAAGTCACGCCCAGCCACTCCCGCAACACAAAAGAGCCTCCCCAATCGGGAGGCTCTTCATACGGTTCCTCTACTTCTCTGGATCGACCACTTTGAGTGGGTCGAAGATAAGTTCAGTTGTGTCATCATCCTGTTCAACGAAACGTTTGAGCACATTGAGTTTGTTTTCCCAGTAGCGCTCGTAGAAGGTGAGCCATCGTTTGAGCTCCAACAGCGGCTCGGCCTCTAGGCGGTACCGCGTCTCGCGGCCGACTTTGCGTTCTTTCACTAAGCCGGCCTCGGCAAGAATACGAAGATGCTTCGAAACCGCTGTACGGCTCATGGGGAAATGGCCTGAGATGACAGTGACAGGCATTTCCTGATCACCTAACAGTTGCAGCAGATGTCGTCGCGTGGGATCGGCTATGGCTTGGAAGACGTCATGCTTTTGCGCGGGACTGGCCATCTTAACCCTCGATGTAAGCAGAAAGCCTTTGGACGATGCCTGCCCAGCCTTGTGACATCGTGTCGCGAACCGTATCGTGCGGTTGACCGAATTCGGTCACTTTGTCGATATCCCAGCCGCCATGGGTGAGGGTGAACTGTGTTTGGTCATCTAACGCGGTTAATTCAAAAGATAAGAACCAATCCTTGCCCCAAGAGAAACGGAGTCGATTCGGGGGATCTAATTCTGTGACTTTACAAGGGGACTTGCCGAAGGGGCCAGCTTCCAAATGAAACTCATAGCCGATTTCTGGCTTGAAATTGTTCGGCATGAACCAAACCGCGATACCTTCCGAAGTGGCTACGGCATTCCATACTTTTTGAATAGGTGCATTAAAAACGAGCGTTTGTGTAATGTCAGTCAAGGATTGCTTGTGATTTTCCATGGTAAAAGGCCTCCAAATGTCGTATAGTTATTTACTTTTCACCTTACACTTATGACGAAAACGCAGCGCTGACCAGGTGTCATCTACCGCGACGTTGCTGACCGCTCGATAGTCTGTCGAATCACCGACTAATGTGAATAAACGGTCACGGTTAATATCTGTTGGGATTTTGGAGCTTTGCTCGGGTATGTAATCCAGAACAAGGCATCCTCGTTCAAAAGGGGAATCCTCAGACAACCTCCTTGTCAGCAGGGATTTTCACACGCATCCACTTAGAATTCCCGTAAAATCATTTTTCCACCGAACTCGCTAACGCGAAACCGTTTGGTTACGTAATTTATTATACGAAACCATTTGGTTTCGTGTCAAGGCAAACACCAGGGCGCAACTTTTGGGCCAAATGGAATATTTTAAGCCGAACTGCTCAGAATAAAAGAATGCTTAGAGTGGGAGGGATCGTACATGGCCATATGGGATCGTTTATTGTTTTCCTTCTCGCGGCAAGCAGATAGTGGGTCTAAACGTTTTGATGTACCCGTTCTAGCCGAGCCCACAGTTACGAATGATCCGTTATCACTAGCTCATATTATGAATCAATTTGAAGATTGTATCGATGTATTTCATCGCAATATACCTAGCGTTCAAGTGGATATCGTCTATATTCCTCATATGATTGATCACAATTTATTGTCTCGGGAAGTCATGGATCCAATATCGAATGCACAAACGGATGATTTAAGTCTCATTTTGGAGCAGACTCAGTTTGAAGTAGCGAATGATCCCAAAACAATTGTCATTGCCATATTATCGGGGCAAGCAGCTATCTTTCATCGCGAGAAGGTCTATCTATTCTTTGCCTATGGCCCTGAATCCAGGAGTGTGCAACAGTCTGAGACGGAGACTGTTATTACGGGCCCACATGATGCGTTTACAGAAACAGCGGGTACGAATCTCTCTTTGGTACGCAGACGGGTGAGAAGCTCACATTTGAAGGTGGTTAAGCTTGAAGTCGGCGAAGTTACCAAAACCGTCGTTTTTGTCCTTTATATCAAAGGCATTGTAAATATGGAGCTGGTTGATGAATTTGTTGGGCGTATTCGTGGGATTGAAATTGATGCGGTTTATGATGGCAACATGTTCTCTCAGTATATCGATGATTATCCGTATTCGTTATTCCCGCAATTCCTTATTACAGAGCGTCCGGATACGGCGGTTTCCAAATTGGTGGGAGGGAGGATTCTGGCAATCGTGGATGGTAGTCCGGCAGTGGTGAGTGCTCCGACGGCTTTCTTCGACTTCTTTTCTTCCGCGGATGATTACTATCAGAGATGGTCGATCGGGACTGCCACAAGGTTGCTTCGGTTTATCGCTTTCGTGATAACGATTACGTTTACAGCGGTTTATGTATCGGTGACGACGTATCATTATGAAATGATTCCTGAAGCGTTGATTCTAACGTTGAGGGAATCACGAAGCAAGGTGCCGTTTCCACCGGTAATTGAAGCGATGTTGATGGAAGTAACGATAGAGCTGCTACGGGAAGCTGGCGCACGTTTGCCAACCAAAATCGGTCAAACCATCGGTATCGTTGGCGGTATTGTTATCGGTCAAGCGGCCGTTCAAGCTGGGCTGACGAGTAACATTCTGATCATTGCAGTAGCTTCATCTGCGATCTCCTCTTTTGTCATTCCGAGTTATGTCATGAGTGCATCGATTCGCCTTATCCGTTTTGGTCTAATTTTGCTAGCCGGTGTATGGGGGAATTTCGGTCTGATGTTGGGGATTGCCTTCATTGTGATCCATTTATGTGGGTTGACAAGTTTAGGAACGTCCTATCTATCCCCTTTTGCGCCTACGAAATGGGCAGATTGGAAGGATGTTTTCATTCGTGGTCCTTTCTCTATACTGACGTCACGGCCAGATCAAGTGAAAACAGCCAATCCGAATAAGAATAAAATGAGAAAATAAGGATGATCCTGGCGTGAATGAGAAGCTGAACGGTTTCCAAATC
Organism: Paenibacillus sp. J22FR83; assembly: GCF_059691955.1. Lineage (NCBI taxonomy): Bacteria > Bacillati > Bacillota > Bacilli > Caryophanales > Paenibacillaceae > Paenibacillus > Paenibacillus sp. J22FR83. Next base: position 20,729 of record NZ_JCAUAM010000023.1, on the reverse strand, counting down.
TTCATTTTAATCCATATGATTCAAGTCGGTGTGGGTATTTTTTCTTTACCACGTGTTGCAGCTGAGTATTTTGGTTATAACGGTTGGCTTATGTTGGTTGTTATTGCGGCAATCGTTGCATTTAATATTTATTTGATTTGGATCGTATGGAAAATGGGAAAGGGAGCAAGTATTTTCGCTATTTTTGAAAGTTGCCTGCCGGGCTGGGTCGCTTATCCGATATATGTCATATTGGCGCTTACTTGGTCATTTACAGCTAGTTTAGTTGCAAAACTGTATGTTCTCATTTTTCAAGTGACTGCGTTTCCCACAGCCAATCCCATGATTTTCATGTTCTTTATTACACTGCTTGCGTATTTATTGAGTGTCAAAGGCATTTACGCGATTGCGAAGGCAAGTACCGTATTCTTCTTTTTAGTGATGTGGATGATGCCTTTGGAAGGTACGTTTTTTAATGATTTGGAACTTTCGCGTTATACGCACTATTTTTTTAAAGAGGGGAAAGAATACTGGCTGGGTGCCTTTAATCTATTTGGTTCTTTCTTAGGGTTTGAGCTGTGCCTGCTGTTATTTCCTTATGTTCAGCCCAAAACGCGATTTTTCACAAGTGTCCAACTAGCTAATGGTTTTAGTTTTCTAATTTATTTGGGTGTAACTTTGATTTGCTTCGGCTTCTATAGCTTACAGCAGTTGAAGTTAATTATGTTTCCAACCATTGATTTGCTCGCTTATATTAAATTTCCCTTTATCGAGAGAGCGGAGAATCTCCTCTTCAGCTTTCTGCTTCTTAGGGTTCTCATTACCATTGTGATGTATCATTGGTCAGCAAGTTTATGCTTACAGCAGGTATTTAAAAATAGAAAGATTGAACGAATCACACTTTATATGATGGGTAGTATGTATCTGATTTCATGGATTCCAAGTGTGTTGGATGAGGTTAGTAAATGGTTGTATATTGCAAGTTATTTCAATATTGCGTATACCTTTGTTCTGCCGCTCGGCTTAATTGGCATTCTTTCTATTCAAAGGTGGCGAAAACAGCTTGTTTAATAATCGGTTTCAATGGCTAATGGCTTGTGCGCTGTTGCTGATGATCACGGGCTGTGGGAGTGACCAGCGAGTTTTAGAGAAAATTGGATTAACCCATACGACAAGTTTCGATTTAGCACCTGGAGGTATGCTTAGAGTAACTAATAGCATTCCTCTAGCTGTAGGGGAAGGTTTGAAGCCAAGAGAAGTGTTGACGACCATTACGGATAGCAGTAAAGGAGCTAAGGTAGACCTTGCTAGGCAAAGTCAGTTGATTCTCGTCAGCGGCCAGATGCGGAATATCTTATTCGGTTCGTCGCTCGCACGTCGAGGATTTTGGGATGACATCGATACTCTTGTGAGAGATCCTTCCATTTCACCACGGGTTAAAGTAACTGTTGTGGATGGCAATGCGAATGACTTATTAGTTAAAACCTACAGCAATTACCTGCGAACGGCGCAGTATATTGACCGAATGATGGAATCGGAATCGAAATTCCAAAACATTCCGAAGATTAGTTTATATGATTTTACGAGAGATTATTATGATGATGGTATTGATCCTGTGGCTCCGATTATTAAGGATATTGGCGAACATGTGAAAATTGATGGGATTGCCTTGTTTCGAGATGATCGGTATCTGATGAAGGTAGCTGCGCAAGACGCGATTTTTTTCGCTATGCTGAGCAAAGATTTCAAGTTAGGTTCTTTGCCGATGACACTAAGTGAAGAAAATGAAACGAAAGAGATTGTATTATTTGATTCGCTAATTAGTAAAAGAAAAGTTCGTGTAGCACATGGGGGGCAGGGCTCGTTTACATTGAATTATCAGATCTCAGTAAGCGGATCTATTCTGGAGTACAGGGGAGATTTGAAGATCAGTAAGGAAGATGATCGGCATAAGCTTGAAAGTAAGATTGCTGAGAAAATTACCGAGCACATGGACGTGATGATAAAAGAAATGCAAAAACATAATGTGGATAGTCTTGGTATAGGTAACGCTGTGAAGAATTCGATTGCTTATAAGGAATGGAAAGCGATGAACTGGCGTGAGGTGTACCCCGAAGTTGAGATTCATTGTCAAGTGAAAGTGAAGATTAAGCATTACGGGAAGTTCCAGTGAGTGTGCGGATTTGTGTTAAATGGTCATGATAATTGAATTCGGAGGTTGAATTTGATAGGGTAAGTCTAACACAGAACAAGCAAGATAAAGGAGTCATGGGGAAAATGATACGATTTGCAGTTATTGGTACAAACTGGATCACAGAGGAATTCATTCATGCGGCGCTCGAAACAGGAGACTTCGAATTGACAGCCGTGTACTCCCGTACGGAGGAGAAGGCTGCGGAATTCGCCGGGAAATTTGATGTGGCCCATCAATTCACAGACTTAACAGCATTCGCGCAGAGTGATACATTCGATGCTGTCTATATTGCGAGTCCGAACTCGCTGCATGCGGAGTATGCGGTTCATTGTATGAAGCATGGCAAGCATGTGATTTGTGAAAAGCCTGCGGCTTCGAATAGTGCGGAGTTAGCTGCTATGATTGAAACGGCGCGCAGCCATCGGGTTGTTTTCATGGAAGCGTTGAAATCCACGCTGATGCCTAATTTTAAAGTCGTACAAGAGAATATACATAAGCTTGGACCCATTAGACGTTATTTTGCAAGCTATTGCCAATATTCATCCAGATATGACGCCTATAAGCAGGGGACTGTATTGAATGCGTTTAATCCGGTATTTTCAAATGGATCGATGATGGATCTAGGTGTGTATTGTATTTATCCTTTGGTCGTATTGTTCGGTGCGCCTGAACGGGTGCAAGCGAGTGCGGTCATGCTGGAATCAGGCGTAGATGGCGAGGGCAGCTTATTGCTAAGCTACCGAGAAATGGATGCTGTCATTCAGCATTCCAAAATAGCCAGCTCCTACCTGCCAGCTGAAATTCAAGGTGAGTTAGCGACGATGGTCATCGATAAGATTAACCAACCGGAGAAAGTCCAAATTCGCTACCGCGATGGTTCTGTAGAGGATTTGACGCGTGAGCAAAGTGCGAGAACGATGCGCTACGAGGCGGAGGAATTCAGCCGGCTGATTAAGACGGGTGAGCTGGAATCCCCGACGAACTCGCATGCGAATTCCAGCGCAGCGATGGCGATTATGGATGAAGCGCGGAGACAGATTGGGCTTGTGTACCCGGCGGATCGGAAGTAAGGAAATGTACCTTACCTGACCTCTTCACACTTTTTTGCCGCTGCGGCAGTGTTTAACTGGAAAACCTACATCTATTTTCACCGTTTTCGAGTGAAAATCTGAAACAGATGGAAAATATGTAGTTAATATCGCATATTTGATCCATATCGTGTGGAGAAGCGAGAATTAACTGGCGTTTTTCCAGTTAAGGTTCAGAATAGCCGAATTAGTAAGGAAATAGCTGGAGGTTTTCCAGCTATTTTTTTGCGTTAGGGAGAGGCAGTGATTAGCTAGTTGGAGATAGGGGTGGCGCGTTGGCGTAGGCAGGAATGGAGCAATAGAGGTAATAAGGTAGCGAAAGAACCTGAGGAAATCCTCAGGTTCTTCGAATTGCTAGCTAGTTTAGCGGAGTTGACCGTGCGGCTCTGATGGGGACTGCGGCATTTTTGGCTTGAGCGGTACGTTTTTGGATGAGGTGGTAGATAACCCCAATCAGCAGCCACGTTACGCCCATCCATATCGCGTCCTTATCCAGCAATGACAGAAGATAACCGATGAATCCGGCGCCTAACAACGGAAGCGCAAGATACAAGATCGTTTGCTTCGGCGAGCGCCTACGTTCTTTCATATACTTTTGTGCGATGACAGATAGGTTGACGAAGAAGAAGGCGGAAAGGGCGCCGAAATTGACGAATTTCACGGCATTATCCAGAGAGATTACGAGCGCGAGCAACGAGACGACGCTAACGATCACAATGTTGATAACCGGTGTATTGAACTTCGGGTGAAGGAATGCGAACACTCGCTTCGGCAACACGTTATCTCGACCTAGCACGAACAGGAGACGTGAGACGCTGGTAACTGACGATAATCCTTGTGTGAAGATCGCAAGAATCAAAACAACGAGGAACACGGAACTCAGTGCGGCGCCGCCGACCATTTTGACAATTTCAAAGCCTGCAGAATCCATATGAACAAAAGTTAAATGCGGATACACGAGCTGTGTTAGAAATGAGGGAACTAAGTAAAGAACGCTAGCTGTTATGATGATGATCATGATAGCGCGCGGAATGGTTTTCTGCGAGTTGACCGTCTCTTCGGCCATCGTTGTCACCGTATCAAAACCTAAGAAAGAGAAACAGATAATCGAAGCGCCAGCGAGAATCGTAGAGAAGGGCACATCCGTTTGCAGGAAGGGCTGAAGCGGGTTAGTCTCACCAACACCGGATAAGTTGCGGAATAGAAAGAAACAGAACACGGCAATAAACACAATCTGAATCCAGACGAACAATTTACTGATATTTGCTGAGAATTTGATACCAATGATATTGATGAAACCGAGGACGATGTTAAGTCCAATGATCCACAGGTAAGCTGGAATGGACGGGAACTGAGCATGCAGGTAGATGCCGAAAGTTAGACACGCGATGATAGGGGAGAAGAAATAATCCAGAAGCAAGACCCAGCCGACGAGAAATCCGAGATAGGGATGGATGCTTTTTTTGGTGTAGGTATAGGCTGATCCTGAAGTTGGAAAAACCTTGGACATCACACCATAGCTGTACGCGGTGAAGAAAATAGCAATGAAAGCAAGTAAATATGCTTGCGTTAACATGCCATGTGCATTCTCATAAGCGATCCCATAGATGGAGAAGTAAATCATAGGTGTCATCCAAGCGAGTCCCATGTATACAACTTGATACAAGCTCAAGGACTTACGTAGTGTGATTTCATTGGTCATGGCGATAACACTCCCTCATCATTGATTGTTTGTGAACACAGAAGTGGTTTTTATATGCAAAAAAGCCAAGGCGATATCTAGGTTACAGATATCTCCCGGGCTTTTATCCCTCCGTGAACACAGTGTTTAGCTGTGCGTCTTCTCTTGGTCCAGTCCGGGGATTGGGCAACCCGCGGAACCCTAGAAAACTTTGTATGTGATGTTACCTAACTTATATTTAAGGTGGTTAACCAATTTATTTGCGATGTTAGATATCTTTCATTTATGTAAGTTAATATAACACAATATTAGTTTTGTGAGAAGTATTTTATGCAAATTAACTAAAATGACTAGAAGTTATTGACACGTATCATCAATGATGTTATGTTTAGTAACACAAACGAATACGATTGTTTACTAGGGTTCCGCCGGTAACGTACCGGGCTGGTCCGAGAGTAAACCACTCTTGTGAGAGAGTGCCACGGAAGGATAAAAACCTGGGAGATATCACCAAGACAATGGTCTTGTGATGTCTCCCTTTTTGTTTAAGCAAAAAGCGAAGGAGAGCGATAGCATGGGGAACATATGGAGCAAGGACATCGGGCCAGGAGATAAATGGTCAGGGACGATCGGCAAAGGAAAATTGATACGTTTTACTGCGCTGGAAGCGGGCGCGAATGTATCGGTTCAGTTGTACCATGCGAAGGATTTGACGGAGCGCTACAATATGCCCGACACGCTCAAAGCGCAGCATACCGCTCATCTAACTCGCGGGAATGTACTAATGAGCGATAACGGCCGAGCGATGGTGAGCATCGTGGAAGACAGCTTAGGTTGGCATGATCCGCTTAGCGGATACACAAGTCGTGCGACGACGGATGCCAAGTACGGCAAGACGAACTACCAGGAGCTGCGTAATGGTTGGCTGCGGAGCGGTCAAGAAAATTTCGGGGTAGAGCTTGTACGTAATGGCCTAAGCATGCGGGATATGATGCCAGTGGTGAATCTATTTTCCAAAGTTGTCGTGGACGACAAAGGGGATATGAGGCTCAGCTTAGATCACTGTCCAGCAGGGGCAACGGTCACGCTAAGGACGGAATTAGATACTTTAGTCGTTCTGTCCAACACACCGAACCCACTTGATCCAAGGGCGAGTTATCCATCTGTGCCTGTCAAAATCGAAGTGCTCGCAGCATCACCCGTCCATGAAGACGATTATTGCTTGAATTATCGCCCGGAGAATCGCCGAGCTTTTGAGAATACATGGGAATATCACGCACTGCTAGGTTCTTAATCGAAACGACAAAACGGAGGAGGCGGGAAGTATGGCTGTATTTAATCGAGTAGAAAGCCCACGTCAAGTGGCGGATGCCATATATAGTGAAGTGATTGGAGCAGGAGATGGCTGGATGCGTGTCCTGAAGCCAGGGCAAGTGATGCGAATCGTGGATCTGGAAGGCAATCAAGCCGCAGACACCTTGTTCTATGACGCAGAGAATCCGGAGGATCACTACAGTGCAGTAGCGACGATCACAGGACAAAGCAATATTTACTTGAGCACAGGTTCCATCCTGCGAGCAGAGTCAGGGAAGGAGTTGTTGAAAATCGTAGCGGACACCTGCGGACGTCATGATACGGTCGGTGGGTCGTGCTCAGCGCAAAGCAACACGGTGCGTTACTCGCACGATAAGCTGTCGATGCACAATTGTCGCGATACGTTCATGCTTCAATTAGCTGGGCAAGATGGCGTGTATACGAAGCGTGATTTGGCGCCGAACATCAACTTTTTCATGAATGTACCCGTGACACCGGAGGGTGGTTTGAAATTTGATGATGGCGTATCAGCTCCTGGCTGCTATGTCGAAATGCAGTCGATTGGCAGCACCATGGCACTGATCAGCAATTGCCCGCAGCTTAATAATCCATGTAATGCCTATAACCCGACACCGATTCAGGTGCTCATCTGGGATAAATAAACGAAGATAAACGTGAAGGAGTGGTTACGATGTTTACCAAAGTGCTAATTGCCAATCGCGGCGCGATTGCCGTACGTATTGAGCGTACATTACGCAAACTGGGAGTCCAATCCGTTGCTGTGTATACGGCGGCAGATCAAGATAGCTTACATGTGGATGGAGCCGATGAGGCTGTACTTATCGGTGAGGGGCCGGCGAAATCAAGTTACTTGAATACGGAGCTGATCCTCCAAACAGCGCTCGAAACCGGCGCTCAAGCGATTCATCCCGGCTATGGCTTCTTGAGCGAGAATGCGGATTTCGCCCGCGCTTGTCGCGAACACGGCATCGTATTCATCGGACCGACTCCGGAGCAAATGGAGATGTTCGGACTCAAGCATTCCGCACGGGAGATCGCCGAACGTGCTGGTGTGCCGATGCTGCCAGGTACGCCGTTAATCACGGAACTAGATGAAGCTTTAATAGAAGCTGCGCGTATTGGCTATCCGGTTATTCTGAAAAGTACAGCAGGCGGCGGCGGTATCGGTATGCGCGTATGTGCAGATGAAGCTACGCTAAGAGCGGCCTACGATGGCGTACGCCATTTGGCTGAAACGAATTTCAAAAACGGGGGCATGTTCCTCGAGAAATATATTACCCGTGCTCGTCACGTGGAAGTGCAAATTTTCGGTAATTCGCTCGGTGAAGTTGTGACGCTTGGTGAGCGTGATTGCTCCATTCAACGCCGTAATCAAAAGGTCATTGAAGAGAGTCCAGCGCCGAACCTGTCGGATGACGTGCGTGAGGCGATGTTCGCTTCGGCGAAACGATTGGCAGCAGAAGTGGGCTATCGCAGTGCAGGGACGGTTGAATATCTCTACGATCCAGAAACGTGTGAGTTTTACTTCTTGGAAGTGAACACGCGCCTTCAAGTCGAGCATGGTGTGACGGAGGAAGTGCTGGGTGTTGATCTCGTGGAGTGGATGGTGCGTGAAGCGGCACTGGAGTTGAATGACCTGCAATCGCTGATTCGCAAGCCGCAAGGCCATAGTATCCAAGCGCGGATTTATGCGGAGGACTGCCTTCAGCAGTTCCGTCCGAGCGCGGGGCAATTGGATCGTGCCGTTTTCTCGAGCGAAGCTCGTAATGAGACGTGGGTGCGAGATGGGCTTACTGTAACGACACTTTATGACCCGATGCTGGCCAAAATCATTGTGCACGGCAAGGACCGCTTAGACGCGATCCATAAATTAGTCGCAGCGTTAGCGGAGACACGCATGTACGGCTTAACGACGAACTTGCAGTATGTGCGTGCGCTGCTGCAAGAGGAAGCTTGCTTGAGCGGCAACGTCTACACGCAATTGCTGAATACATTTGAACCAACAGAACGCGCGCTTGAAGTCGTCGATGGCGGTATTCAAACAACCGTGCAAGACTTCCCAGGCCGCATTCGTCATTGGGATGTCGGTGTGCCGCCTTGCGGACCGATGGATCCATTGTCGTTCCGTATCGGGAATAAATTGCTGGGCAATGCAGACGATGCTCCCGGTCTTGAAATGACGCTGCGTGGCGGCTCCTATAAGTTCCGCAGCGATATGTGGTTCTGCGTAACGGGTGCGGATATGCAAGCGGAGCTTGATGGCGAGACGGTCGCTACCTACCGTCCGGTGTTGGCGTCCCAGGGGCAAGTGCTGAGCTTTGGCGAAGCCAAAGAAGGCATGCGCACGTACTTGCTGATCGGCGGCGGGCTGGATATGCCGAAGCTCTTAGGAAGCTCATCCACGTTTACATTGGGTGGATTCGGGGGACATGGCGGACGTGCGCTGCGCACGGGCGATGTGCTTGGTGTGAATGAAGGCGGAGAAAACCGTGTGCAGGACGTTTACGAATTAGCCCGGGATCATCGTCCTGGCATGACTCGCGAGTGGACGATCGGGGTCGTTCCTGGACCGCATTGTACAGGTGAGTTTTTGCGTACGGAGTATCTGGATCAATTGACAGAAACAAGTTGGGAAGTACATTTCAACTCGTCGAGAACAGGTGTTCGATTGAAAGGGCCAGCTCCGCTATGGACACGTGAGGATGGTGGGGAAGCGGGACTTCATCCTTCTAATATTCACGATAATGCCTACGCGATTGGTACGCTGGATTTGACTGGCGACATGCCGATACTGCTTGGGCCGGACGGACCGAGTCTTGGCGGCTTCGTGTGCCCGGTGACGACAGCTTCGGCGGAGTTCTGGAAGTTAGGTCAGTTGCACCCTGGAGATACAATCCGTTTCCACTTACTGACGCTGCCGGAAGCGGAAGCATTGCGTGATCTGCAAGAGAGCAACCTGCGGGCGATTGGCGAGGGGAGTTTTGACCAATTAGTACAGGTGCAGTTGCCCCCTGTGAATGAGGAGATTACACCGGAATATCCGCGTCTTTATCATGCAGAGGAGAATCGCCGATTCCCAATCACCATTCGCTGCTGCGGCGACCAAAACTTGCTCGTCGAATACGGTGAGCTAGAGCTCGATTTGCTTCTTCGCTTTCAAGTGCAGGCATTGATGCAGGCCATAACAGAAAGCGGCTCAATTCCAGTTTTGGATCTGACGCCAGGCATTCGCTCTTTGCAAATTCATATTGATCCATCGCAAATTACGGTGACAGAGGCGTGCAAGTTAGTTGTGGAGATCGACGCTGCTCTCCCTCCATTAGAACAGTTCCGTGTGCCATCGCGTATCCTGCGCTTGCCATTGTCCTGGGATGATCCAGCTACACAGTTGGCGATTGAACGTTATCAACAAGGTGTGCGCCCGGATGCACCTTGGTGCCCGAGCAATCTTGAATTCATTAAACGCATTAACGGGTTGGATGAAATCGATGAAGTGAAGAAGATTGTTTATGAAGCTAACTATCTCGTACTAGGGTTAGGTGATGTGTATTTAGGGGCTCCTGTGGCGACGCCTGTAGATCCACGCCATCGTCTAGTCACAACGAAATATAACCCTGCTCGTACGTGGACACCAGAAAATGCCGTCGGTATCGGCGGAGCTTACATGTGTGTGTATGGGATGGAAGGTCCAGGCGGATATCAATTCGTAGGACGTACGATTCAAATGTGGAATCGCCTGCGCTCAACGGAGAGTTTCCAGGCGGGTAAACCGTGGTTGTTGAGATTTTTTGATCAAATCCAATTCTATGAAGTGAGTGCGGAAGAACTGCTGCAGCTGCGCGAGGACTTCCCTCGTGGCCGATATGAGGCTGACATTCAAGAGACGACCTTTGATTTAGGAGAGTATCTCCAATTCCTAAGTTCGATAGAAGAAACAACGGATACGTTCCGTACTCAGCAGCGTGAAGCATTTAAAGAAGAACGCGAGAGTTGGAAGGCAAAAGGACTTGCCGAATATGTCTCCGAGCAGGAGACAGGGGACGCTGCGCCAGAAGACGAGTTGCCGGCAGGGACTGTGGCGGTGCGCGGGATTATGCCAGGAAGCGTGTGGAAAGTGCTCGTGTCTCCAGGTGAGCAAGTGAAGAAAGGCGATCAACTCGCGATTCTTGAAAGTATGAAAATGGAGTTCCCACAGCACGCACCTTGTGATGGTTATGTGTCGATGGTTGGTGTGAAGCCAGGGGATCAAGTACACGCTGGACAATTAATTTTGGGCATTGCGCAATCTGCATAAGGGAGAGGTGAAGGGGCTATGGGCATGACGGTGACAAAAGAACTGACTATACCTTACTTGCGTGAAAAGTATGAATCGGGCACATTATCTCCACAAGAGGTTATGTTGGCTATTGTAGAGCGTTCCAACACGGATGCGGATATGAACATTTGGATTACGCCGCCAACGATGGATGCGATTCAGCCTTACTTGGATCGCCTTGCATCTCTTCCTTTGGCGGAAGCTCCGTTGTGGGGGATTCCTTTCGCAATCAAAGACAACATCGATCTCGCTGGCATTCCGACGACCGCGGCCTGTGCCGAGTATACCTATATCCCGAGTGAACATGCAGGTGTCGTGGAGAGATTAATTGCGGCAGGTGCCATTCCAGTAGGCAAAACCAATCTTGATCAGTTCGCGACAGGCTTAGTCGGCGCTCGCAGCCCTTACGGTGACGCGCATAACGCGCTGCGTCCTGAACTGATCAGCGGCGGCTCGAGCTCTGGCTCAGCCGTCAGCGTAGCCCGTGGCCAAGTGGCTTTCTCACTTGGCACGGATACAGCAGGCTCCGGCCGTGTGCCGGCCGCGCTGAATCGCCTAGTCGGCTATAAGCCGAGTCTCGGCGCATGGCCGACCCTTGGGGTCGTGCCGGCCTGTGCGAGCCTCGACTGCGTCACAGTCTTCGCGCATAGCCTAGCGGATGCGCTTGTTGTAGACAGCGTGGCGCGTGGTGTCCACGCCGAAGATCCTTGGTCCCGCCATGTCGTGCGAAAGCCGGCGGGACTGCCTTTACAGATATGCCTACCTAGCGGCGAGCTAGGCTTCTACGGACCTTACGCTGCGGAGTATCGTGCAGCGTGGTCGCGGGCTGTAGAGCAGGTACGTGTAGCTGCTCATCGAGAGGGAATTTCGATTGTTGAGGTTGATGTTGAACTTTTCGCGCAAGCTGCGGCGATTTTATATGAAGGTCCTTGGGTGGCTGAACGCTGGGCAGCGTTAGGTAGCTTCATTGAAGGAAATCCTGGTGTAGCTTATCCAGTGACGGAGAAGATATTGCGCTCGGGCGCAGCAAGCGAGTACGATGCAGCATCGGTATTTGTGGCGATGCACAAGCTTCAGAAGTATAAGTTGGAAGCTAGGCAACTGTTGCAGGATGCGGTGCTGGTGATGCCTACCTGCGGAGGCACCTGGACCCGCGAGCAAGTTCTTGCGGACCCCGTCAGCACGAATCGCGACATGGGTCGTTACACGAACCATTGCAACCTGCTGGATTTGTGCGCGGTTGCTGTGCCTGCGGGCGATGCGGCGCCGGAGACGCCTTTTGGGATTACCCTCTTCGCGTTGGCGGAAGAGGAAGGGTTGATTTGTGGGGCGGCGGAGTTGTTAGTGGCGGGCGAATTCATGCCCACAACACCACCATCTATTCCAGCGCAAACAACGCTGGTGGCGGTCTGCGGGCTCCACATGCGTGGCTACCCGCTGGAGAAACAGATGCAAGGCTGCGGAGCGCGGTTCATCCGGGAGGATGAATCCGCGGCGAAGTACAGCCTTGTGAAGCTGCCGACATCCCCTGCGAAGCCGGGGATGATCAAACAACAGCAGGGTGGCGCGGCCATCCTGCTGGAGATTTGGGAAATGCCGCTCGAGGCATTCGGCGGCTTTGCTGCGGCGATCCCGGCTCCGCTCGGGATCGGCAAGGTGGAGCTCCGGGACGGTACGGAAGTCCCGGGCTTTGTGTGTGAAGCTTACGCGGCAGAGGGCGCGGAAGATGTGACGGCGTTGCGCGGCTGGCGCAACGTGGCGCCGCTGTAAGCGGCGTCCCTCATTGTTGCACATTCATATATATGATGGGTTATGGGGTAAGCGGAGCTTACCTCTATTTCCGTGGGAATTCGTTTTAGTCCCATTTTATTTCGGACTATTGGGTGCTGGAGAACGCGTTTAAATCATTTCTTCACCCATCACTTCCTTCTCCCCCTCTCAAAAATGCAAAAATACAACCTTTTCCACTAATTTATAGTCAAAATTGATAAATACGTGCAAATAGGCAACCTTTTTAACGTATTTTAGGAGAATTCCCTAAAATCGCTCCAAATTGATGCCTTTATGCATCAATTTCCAACAACGGAGGGGAAAGTCATTCGAAAAAGTGCTTTTTTGCATTTTTGACAGGGTTAGGACTTGAGGACCTGAAGATTTGAGAGTTCTCCAGAGAATCAACAACCTTACTCCAACAATCACTCAATGTCACCTTTACCCCCTAGCTACTCACTCCCCACCTGCATCTACTCCATCAGACTACATCCATTCTCATCCTCCTATTCCTACTCCATCACACTGCTTCTCATTCTCTGTCCAACTCCTAACGCCATCTCCGACTTCAACTTCAGCGCCACCTCCAGCCCCCAGCCCCCAGCCCCCAGCCCCCAACTCCTACTTCACATTACTCCACTATTCTAATACTCTTCTATATTCTCACAACTCATTTTGGAGCAGATGAGCGGGGGGGCAATGGAAAGGGAGAAGTTTGTTGTCTGCTTAAGTTGGGTGAGCGGAGATGGCGATGGAAAGGGAAACGTTTGTTATCTGCTTAAGTCGGATGAGCGGGATGGCGATGGAAAGGGAAACGTTTGTTGTCAGCTTAAGTTGGATGAGCGGGGGAGCATTGCGGGCGAGCCGCTGCTAACTGAATAGCGAGCGCCTTCTGCGCCCCCCCCCTCGTACAAATGTCCTCCCGAATGTAGTAAACTAAAATAAACTACGCAATGACGATTAGGGGGAGACCATGCAGAAGAAATGGTTTTACCGATTACTATTTTCATATGTACCTTTTTTCTTTTTTATCGTGTTGGTGTTAATGATGGTGTTCAATTACAAATGGAATGTAGAAACGAGAGAACGCATTCAGAATACGAATGAAGTATTCGCGTCCCATGTCATGAATGTCGTGGATTCCTCGTTTCAGACGATTGAGAATTTCGTTATTCAACAAATGCTAACCGACGAATTGATCAAAGGTTACTTTAGCAATAATGAGCCAGTCCCGCCGTATGCGGCTTATGAAATTTCGCAGAGGCTTAACAATATCAAGACGCTGTTCCCATTTGCCGGTGATGTGTACATTTATAAGAAGACTGGCAATGAAGTCATTACGGATAATTCCATTTTTAAACTGGATCAATTCGCTGATGCTTCCTTTGTGGAGGGGGCTTTCAGGGGGGAAGCGGGCGTTCAGTGGACAGCTCCTCGTTCGTATAATCAATTCATTGGGGAGAGTCGTTCGGATAAGGTGCTTTCGCTTGTCAAAAGAGTGCCGATTACATCCGCAGTTCCCAATGGTGTTGTGGTCATCAATATTAAGCTGGGGTCGCTGATTGGCATGTTGCAATCCATCAAAGCGAATGCAGCGGATTCCATTGAGATGATGAGTGCCGAAGATCAACCATTCAAAGAATTTGGCTTGGGGGTAGATGTTGAACCGAATGCATGGGGGATCAGCACCATTACTTCTGCGTATACGGGTTGGAAACTCACTGTGAAGGTGCCTAAGCTGGAGCAGGGGAGTTTACTTGCTGTATTTTTTGGCGCTTGGACATTGCCGATGTTCGGTGCGATCTTACTTAGCATTATGTTCTTAATGTATATTACCCACCGGAACTATAAACCGATTGAAGAGATCATGATTCGAATGGATCGTTATGCGTTGAAAAGAAGTCTGTCCATGGGGAAGAAGTCTGATCATGACGAATTTCAGTTTATTACCTCGGCGCTGGATAATTTAGTTGAGAAATCCAATCAATATGAACTACGGCATCAAGAAGATTTATCCATCCGCAAAAAGTATTGGTTTTATGAACTATTAGAAGGTAACTTCTCTCTGAATCAAGGCGAGTGGGAGACCGAAGCAGCGCAACTGGAGCTTCCTCCGAGTTTTAACTCCACGATTGTGATGATCATTGAAATCGATAACTACCAAGAATTCCAAGCGAAATACTCGAGTAGGGATCAATCCCTCTTCAAGTTTGTTATTCATGGAGTGCTGCAAGAGATCGCCCAGAGTCAACAGCTGACGGTCTGGTTCGAGTGGAAGGAAGCGGATCAATTGTGCGCTATTCTCTACATGCAGCCGGATCAGGATTATTCGTCGATTGAGCCCCTTGCGGAGCATATCCTGAATTGGGTTTCCACGAATTTGAAATTTACGATATCCATTTATGTGGGAACCAAAGGCAATGATGCAGAGGAAATTAGCCATTCCTATCAAGATGCGCTGAAAGCGGGGCAATTTAGGACGCTCCGCGGCTATAACCACGTTTATTATGCGGCGGAAACGAAATCGCACCTTCAGATCGATACCTATCGCCAACTGCAAGCTGTTCGTTCGTTAGTCAAGGCTGTGCGAGCAGCGGACGTGGAATGGCAGCGGATTTTTGATGATTTATTTGCAGAGATGAGAACAGAGGTTCTTCCTCGGGAGAAGGTGCTGGATATCATCCACTATTTATTTTTTGCTCTGGAAAAAGAAATGGAAGATCTGCCGCCAGAACTCGCCAGCAATTGGGTAGTTCAGCTCAACAATGAAGCGAGGACAGCTCTTGTAGCGACAGATCTTATCGGAGATATTCAAATAGGCTTACAAGCCTTGCTTCATGCATTGGTCGAGTCCATTCAAGAATGGCAGCTAGCCAACGAGCACCATAATCGCATTGACGAGATGAAGTTGTATCTACTTCAGAATTACAGTAATCCAGACCTGTCCCTCAACTACTTGAGTGAGAAATTCGACCTTCCTTCGCGTGTATTGAGCAAGTTATTTAAAGCTGAAACCGGTGAACGCTTCGTTGAATATCTGATAGCTATCCGAATGACAGAAGCTAAGCGGTTGCTGCTTCAGACAACGGAACCTGTGCAGTCGATCGGTGAGCAAGTCGGTTATTTGCAGGTCATTTCCTTTATTCGTACCTTCAAAAAAGCCGAAGGCAGCACGCCAGGCGAGTACCGAAAGCAGCATTCTACCTAAGAATCCAGCGTATTTACCAAAATGTTAACTTGCGGAAATTGTTTATTCACCTTCTCGCGAGACAAGCCGTCCCTTTATATCTACTGTGGGCGGCTTTTGCATGTCAATTTACATAATTGTTTATCCAGCGAATATTGAAAATTGTGGCGAGGCGCCCCTCCAAGTATAGTGAGGTTGTGTTCAGATCGAACCTGCAGGAGATTCTGACACAGACGCATCAAGGGGGTGAACCATATCGGCAGCGCAACTTGGAAACGCAACATTCCACTCTACCTCATGTTTACGCCGATTATCCTTTTCTTTATCTTATTTAAATATGTTCCGATGTTCGGGAGTATCATGGCGTTCAAACATTACAATTTCGGAGATGGCATTCTCCACAGTCCTTGGGTTGGATTCGAGAATTTCAAGGTTCTATTTAGTACACCTGCTACGATTCAGATTATCCGAAATACACTACTGCTAAGTATGATGTCGATCTTTATCGGGTTTCCTTTTCCGATATTACTAGCGATTATGTTAAATGAGGTTCGTTCCAAATGGTTTAAAAGTGTCGTACAAACGTTGGTCTTCCTACCCCATTTCTTCTCGTGGATCATTGTAGGCGGGATCATCGTTACCATCTTCTCACAGCAAAGCGGCATGCTGAACAGCGTTTGGCAGTATGTATTTGGTCACTCCTACGCGTTCTTGTATCATGAAGGATCATGGCTTTCTATTTTTGTAGGCTCAGGAATTTGGAAAGAAGCTGGATTTAGTGCCATCGTGTACTTGGCTGCTTTAGGCAGTATTGATGGCAGTCTATATGAGGCTGCTGGATTAGATGGCGCGAGTAAATGGAAACAGATCTGGCATGTAACGCTTCCTGGGATCAGTTCCACAGTGGTATTAATGTTTATTTTGGCCATGGGACGTGTGATGGAAGTAGGGTTTGATCAAATCTTTATGTTGCAAAACGCAACCGTATCCAATGTATCTGAGGTTATATCTACCTATGTGTACAAAATTGGTTTAATGGGTTCACAATTTAGTTTGACAGCAGCAATCGGACTATTCGAGTCCTTGGTAAGCTTGATCCTCGTATTTATGACGAATCGAATTGCTCGTAAATTCGGCAATGGCTTGTGGTAGGGGGAGGACGACATGCAAACATCAACAGGTGAACGAACGTTAGTCGTCATTTTTTATGGCTTATTAACAATAGCGGCATTGGCGTGCTTATTCCCTTTGCTCCACATCATATCGTTGTCGATTAGTGATACGCATGCGGTGGCCTCAGGTTGGGTAACCTTTTACCCCGTTGGCTTCTCGATCGAATCCTATAGACAGCTGATGGCGGGCTCGCCAATTATCAAATCATTTTTCAATAGTGTAGAGATTACAGGGGTTGGTGTTGTCTTAAGTATGGCTTTCACCATACTAGCGGCATATCCATTAACGCGGTCTTACTTTTTTGGCAGGAAATGGTACCTATTTGCAATCGTCTTTACGATGTTATTCGGCGGTGGACTAATTCCGACTTACTTGACTATCAAAGCCTATGGACTCATGAATACCTACTGGGCGCTATGGTTGCCGGGGCTAGTCAGTACCTTCAATCTTCTCGTGCTCCGATCTTTTATGGAGAACATTCCTAGTGAGCTGGATGATGCTGCTCGGATTGACGGTTGTGGAGATTGGAAATACTTGACGCGAATTGTACTTCCGTTATCCCTGCCTGTTCTTACGACACTTGCCCTATTTTATGGTGTGGGCTACTGGAATGCCTTCTTCAATGTGCTCATTTACATCAATGAAACAACGAAATATAACTTATCGGTTTTGGTTCAACAAATGATTCAAAGTCAAACGATGCTAGCGCAAATGAATAGCTCGGATGCAGCAGATCAGATTTTATTAACACCAGAAGAAGTCAACTCGGCTGCCATTATTGTCATGGTGCTTCCGATTATGATCATTTATCCACTATTGCAAAGGCATTTTGTTAAGGGTGTCATGATTGGGGCTATTAAAGGATAAAACTCAGAAGAGGGGTTATGGAATATGAAAACTTGGAATCGGAAAATGGTAACACTCGTAACGTTAACAATGGCTTGTGGATGTTTATTGGTTGCCTGCTCGAAAGATAGTGGCTCGGAGTCGACTACTGCACCAACGGGAACAACGACAGGAACCACTGCGCCTGCCAAAAAGGGTAACATCACCGCCACGCTCTATGATCGCGGCAATATTCCACAAGGCATGGGTACCATTGATAATAACAGATGGACCAAATGGGTAAGTGAAACAGGACCAACCGAAGCCAAGTTTGTGCCTATTCCTCGTGGAGAGTCCGTGCAGAAGTTGAATATTTTATTCGCATCTGGCAGCGCACCTGACGTTATTCATGAGTTCGATACCAATTTCAGAGATCAACTTTACCAACAGAAACAGATCATGCCCGTTGATGATTTGATCCAGAAGTACAGCACAACGTATAAGGCACTCTTGCAGAAATACCCTGAGCTGAAAAAGGCAGGCTCCAAATCAGATGGCAAGCAATACGAATTTGGCCGTGTGCAGAAGCTTGTTGGTTTCCAAGCGCTCTTTATTCGTGAAGATTGGTTGAAGAAGCTAGGCTTGAAAGCGCCTGAAACCGTGGAAGACCTATTCAAGGTCGCTCAGGCGTTTGCGAATGACGATCCCGATGGGAATGGTAAGAAGGACACCTATGGTATCGCGCTTAGCGGTGAAACTGGCGGTGCGATCTCCACGATGTTCCAAGACGTAAGCTGGGTCCTCCAGGATGGGAAGCTTGTACACGATTGGGACAGAGCCAAGGCGGCTGTTACCTTCAAGAAGCAATTGTTTGACGCTGGCCTTACAGATAAGGATTTCTTGACAGATAAGAATGGCCAGAAAGCGGTTCAAGATTGGATTAACGGGAAGACAGGTATTTTTGTCGGACGTACGGTTGACCCTGCGAACTATGCGACTTATTACGAGCCATTGAAGAAGAATGTACCGACCGCCGAAGTTTCCGCCATTAAGCTTCCTGCTTCTACCTATGGTCGTTTTGCCGTGGGTGTCAATAATCCGGTTCAGATGACAACGGTTATTAATTCGAAAACGAAGGATCCGCAGGCGGCAATGAAATATATCGATTTCATGTCGGATAAAGCGACTGCTGAAGTGCTTCGTTACGGAACACCAGAAGTGGATTCTGTCAAAAAAGCCAATGGCTGCTATGGGCCTAAGGATTTGGCGCAATTTAGTAAAGAAGTATCTTGGAATCTTGACTTCCAGCTTCTGCTGCAGCAGATCGAGATTGAGCCATGTGCAAGCGTAACAAGTCAGATGGATGCTAGCCAGCCGTTACAGAAGGAATTCATCGAGCTCATTAAACAAAATAATATCGCCAACCTGAGCGATGATGTGAAATATGCGCCAATTACGGCTGGTGAACATATGCCAGCATTGCCGGAAGATCTCAAGATCGTGAATACGAACGTGACCAAAATAACGGACTTCTACAACAAAGCGATTGTCTCCGGTTCTGCGTACACGGTGGATCAAGCATTTGCTGACGCCAAGGATTTGTGGACGAAATCAGGCGGAGCCAAATTAGAGGAGTTCTACTTGAAATGGTATAACGAGAACAAGGATACCGCATTTTTGGCGAAGGATATGTGGAAATTCAAGCAAAACTAATTGACGAGATCAGCGCCGCTTTTCATGCATGCGTGAGAAGCGGTTTGCTTTTTACAAGAGAATGGGAGAGATCATCATGAAATTTGCCGATATGACAGCGGGCGTACCTTATGCGAAGGATCCAGCAGTTGTTTTCTATAAAGGGAAGTACTTCTTATATTATTCAAGAGGACCATTTATTGATGGCCGTTGGGGGATCGGTGTAGCCGAGAGCACAGATTTAGACAATTGGACGAAGATTGGGGAAGTTCCGCTTGAGCAGCCTTGTGAAGCCAAAGGCATCTGTGCGCCTGGCGCTATCGTGCTAGAAGGCCGCGTGCACTTATTTTATCAAACGTATGGTAATTTTCCGAAGGATGCGATCTGTCATGCTGTATCGGAGGATGGGGTGACTTTCACCAAAAATGAGACGAACCCGATCTTTGCGCCGACAGGTGCGTGGAACAATGGCAGAGCCATTGACGCGGATGTTGTTGTTCACGACGAGAAGCTATTCCTCTACTTTGCGACACGGGATCCGAAGGGTGAAATCCAAATGCAAGGTGTGGCAACAGCGCCGCTTCACTCGGATTATGGACAGTCCACATGGACGCAAGCTTGCACAGAAACCATTCTGAAGCCAGAACTAGCGTGGGAAGGCGCTTGTATTGAAGCTGCCGCTATGTGCAAACGTGAGGGCAAACTGTACATGTTCTATGCAGGAGCCTATAACAATGCGCCTCAGCAAATCGGGTGCGCGATTAGTACGGATGGTGTTCAGTGGGAGCGATTATTTGTGGAACCGCTATTGCCTAATGGGGAACCTGGCAGTTGGAATTCCAGTGAATCTGGACATCCCTTCTTGTTTGTGGATCAGGATGAGCGGACTTATTTATTTTATCAAGGGAATAATGACATGGGCAAAACGTGGTACCTCTCCAAGGTAGAGATCGGTTGGCGGGATGGCCTGCCTTTTATTATGGAATAGGAATGAAGCTAAACCTGCAGCCTAGTGCTGTAGGTTCTTTGCATGTAGGGAACTTCCGTGTAAAACAATTCAAAACAATGGGAATAGTGGAACTTTTCCAAAGGGGTTGTAATTGATTTCTAGACATGGTACATTAGTCCTCGTTCTTCTGAAGCAAGCAAACACAAGCGAATAAGCAGTGAACTTGCTTTGTAATAACAGGATAAGAAAATGGTTGTCTCGACAGACATCGACGCCATTCGAAAAAAAGAACTTGCAATGGTGAAATGATCTGTGGTATATTACTTCTCGCTGCTTCGGTAACACGGTAGCGGACGAAAGAAATTGATCTTTGAAAACTGAACAACGAGTGAGTAAGCACAGTCGAGCAATCGACTATAAATGAGATTATTAATCTCGCTAGCTTCAAAATGAGCACAACTCAGATTTTCTATTATGGAGAGTTTGATCCTGGCTCAGGACGAACGCTGGCGGCGTGCCTAATACATGCAAGTCGAGCGGG
>NZ_JCAUAM010000022.1:0-138770 GCF_059691955.1 Paenibacillus sp. J22FR83 | reverse complement strand
TAAATTCATCATTGTACCTTTGCCGCTGTTCACCCATTGTGAACACCTCCTCGTTAATTGTATTATCTTAAATTTGTTAACGAGGTGTCCACTTTTTATTCTAGCTGCAAAAGGGATATTCCTCAGGTCAAAATGGCCTAGGGAGTATCCCTTTCTTGTTAAGTACTTAATTTGTTTAAAGGATGAAGTATGCGCAGCGCATTTGTGGACGATTTAGTGGAGAGTAGAGGGAAGTAAGAGTAGAAGTAAAAGTAGAGTGAGAATTAGTAGCAGAAGTAGCAGTAAAAGTACAAGAAGCTGTCCTTAAAAGTAGCCAATTGTTTAATTTGATTGGACAATTCAAACAAATCACAGTGAAGTCTATATTTAGCCCAGAAGGGAATAGGCTGATCAGTGGATGTAGTTCCTTTGATATTGTCCAAAAGAAGTGAAACGGAACGTAGATCCGCTATCACCGGATTATCAGCCATAAATCGGCATATCGCGATGAAATAGTGTCCTCACGTTCCGTAACTCTAATGAAATGAGCGAAATTGTCTAAATAGCGCCCTCACGTTCTGTTACTCTAACCGAACATTTGCCTGCGGGGTAATCATCTCGGTATTCGGAGCTACATGGTTCCCGACGATATCAGCTTCGCTATCCGGCAATCCTGCTCGATCCAGGTTGTTCCCTTCGCGCAGTAAGTAGCCAAAAAACAAAATGTAGTACGACACGATGATGAAGAAGACGCCTGCGGTGATGGGATCTTTTGAAAATTGAGAGAAATCAGCCGGTGTGAAGCTAGTTGTTGACCCGGTGGAGATAGCGACACTAGCGTAGCGATACGCAATGCGGCCTAGGAAGAGAACAAGGACGGTAATCTCAATCCAGAGATGTGTGCGATAGTACCAACCATCACTTCGATGCTCGAAGCGTGTATGGCGAATTGCAGTTCGACCGAGCAAGGCGCCGCCGGCAAGTCCGATTAGATAGCCGATGAAATGGATGGGATGGACGAAGCCCAGGAGGAAAATAATCACCCCGAATAAGCTGAACAAAGACAGACGAAAGGTGAGTCTGCCACGGGAAAGCTTTTGAAAGCCAATGGTACGCTTCACCCGTCGATAAATAAAAAAGCCAAAGATAAGAAACGGAATGACATAATGTAATGAGTCCTGCAGGGGGAAGCACCTCCAAACCAATCGTTGTATTTCCTAATTGTAGCAAATTTGGACGGTCTATCGTGAGAAATGTTATTCCGTTTACAAAATTGTGTCATACACTTAATAGTAGTTCGATACACTTACTATTACACACTCAAAGTGCCGCAAGGAGTTGACGGTAAATGGCTATGATCACTCATGTTAATGTATGTAACACTGTTAATGAAATTTACTGTTGTCTTCGTAACAAAATTGTGAAACTGGACGCGCAGCAAAAGGAGCAATTCTGCAATGGCTGTAAAATGTTCGCAGGTGGTGCAACAGGCTACAACCATGGTGTTTCTTGTACGTGGGAGGATTTGCGAACGGTAAGTAATCCATATGTGGTTCTGGATCCAGCTCAAGAGTTTAAACATAATCAAATTCGCCAAGTGCCGCCCGAGGGTCCGGCCTTATTTGTATATACACCCAGATGGTAAAGCACATCCTATTTGATTTTGACGGGACACTTGTCGATTCCAGGGCGCTCCTGGTTAAGCTCTATAATGAAATGGCTATGCAACATCGGTTCCGTCCCATCCGCGAACAGGACTTGGGGCCGTTGCGTTCCATGTCGATTTCTGAACGTGTAGATCGCTTAGGAGTACCTATGCTCCAAATTCCTAAACTGATGGTAGCGGGGCGGCAGCTCTATCACGAGAACATTCGATCCCTGCAAATCGTGCCTGGTATGAAAGAAGTCATTGCGAAGCTTTCCTCACAAGGGGTTAAAAGCTCGATTCTTTCTTCTAATTCAGAAGCGAATATTCGGCTTTTTTTACGAAAAAACAAGCTGGAAGGCGCCTTTAAGGAGATTATTTCTGCGAAGCATATTTTCGGTAAGCACCACTCCATTCGCAAAGTGATGAAGCAATGGGGAACGACGCCAGCACGGATGATTTATGTCGGTGATGAGTTGCGGGATATTGAGTCCTGTAAAAAGTTAGGTGTACCCATCGTAGCCGTAACGTGGGGTTATGATTCACCTCAACTGCTCCACAGTGGAAATCCGGACCATATGGCACACACGCCTGGTGAGCTGTACCGAACACTAATAAGTCTAAGTTAAGGGAACCTTAGCCGATCGAGAAGAGCCGCCACAGAAGCGCCTGAGGGGGCTTTTTGAGTTGTCATATAACCGCAAATCGCAGAATTAACAGGTAGTCCCCCATTTCAAGTAAAATAAGAATGAAGTTATAGTTTAAGAGTCCATGGGAGGGTTAATATGCTATTCTATTCAATTATTATCGTGATTACAGCTATCGATCAGCTGTCTAAGTATTGGATACGGTCCGTGATGACGGTTGGCGAATCCATGCCATTTTATAAAGATTTCATTTCATTTACGTATTATCAAAATAGTGGAGCAGCTGGCAGTTCCCTGCAGGGATGGGCTCCTATACTCGGTGTTCTAGCGGTTCTTATTGTGGCAGGGATATGGTGGTATCGTAGAAAAGGCGGCTTTCCGGGGATTCTGAAACAAAGTGCTGCTGCACTCCTAGTAGGTGGGGCGATTGGTAACGGCATTGAACGGCTTCTATTCGGGAAGGTCACCGATTTCATCGTAATTAACTCGGGTAATGGGATCATGAATCTAGCGGATATTGCTATTAATATAGGTGTTGTTCTGTATTTGGTGGACATGCTGTTATCGCAGAGAGGGAGATGGAAGGGGAATGGGAAGAATACACAAATTTCTTAGGTATTTAAGCCCTTTCATGAGAGATTCATATAGATCTAAAGAACTATTTATGGTATCCTTCTAGTAGGAATACGTCATAGGAGGGATAGTCACATGAAAGAGGATCGACAAGTACTTGTTGATGAGTTTTTTGCGATGATTCGAAAGCTGAACCGCACGGGATCGGATATTATGCATGTTAGGGAGTTTTTCTGGCGATCATCAGAAATTCGCGGATTTGTCCCGCCCAATGTGGAGTTTATGACAGTTCTCAAAACGTATAATGCGGTGCTTTTTCATGAGTTTCGGAAATCACTAGTACCTCATACAAGTATGCACATCCTAGCTAATGTTCACATGGAACCAGGCGATGCACTGGTTAGCTTGGGGATCACAACGTTAGAAGATCTCGAATTAGCGGTTAAAGGACGGATATTAACCAGAGCGCAATGAAATGTCATATCATACAAAAGCCCAAGCGAGTAAGTTATCGCTTGGGCTTTATTTGGTTCTAGTCTTCCTTCTTTTGCTGCTGAAGGGCTGCGAGCAGTTTGTCTGCGAGTGAGTTTCCAACGCTGGCAGAATCGGAAAATTGCTCAATCAGCTGGCGATTCGCTTTGGCTGTAGCCTTGCGGCCACCACCCCGTGACTCGCCGTCGATTTTCTCAACAACATTGCAGGGACGGCACTGAAAATATTTCCCGGCTTTACCCGTGTGTATTTCCATTTTCTTATGGCACTGTGGGCATCTATGGTTCGTTAATTGCCCGTCAGCCTCGCGTTTGTACGAGCATTCACGAGAGGAACAAACCAGATAACGACCCCGTTTGCCTTTGACTTCCTGAAGGAATTCCCCGCAATCCGGGCATTTACTGCCGGTTAAATTATGCGGTTTATAGGCTGCGGAGCTGTGTTTGACTTCATCGACTAGCTCAGCAGCTTTCTTGCGAATACTACTGAGGAAAGATTCCATGCTGCCTTTGCCTTTGGAAATGCGTTCAAGCTCCTGCTCCCAGCGTGCTGTAAGTTCAGGTGAACGGAGCTCCTCGGAAGCAAGCTCGATGAGTTGCGTGCCCTTGCCAGTAGGAATGAGCAAGGAGCCTTGGCGCTCGATCGTGTCAGAGGACACGAGTTTCTCGATGATATCAGCACGAGTCGCAGGTGTGCCAAGGCCGAATTTCTCCATCTGCGATAGCAAGGAAGCCTCATTATGGCGAGAAGGCGGCTTCGTTTGGCGGCTAACTTGGCGAACGTTGCGAGCGGTAACCGCGTCTTTCTCTGAAGCTTGGGGCAGCAGCTGCCCTGAATCTTCCTCGGATTCGGTGTCTTCGCGGTCAGGATCAGTGAAATCGGTGGCGCCGTATACATCTTTCCAACCGGCTTGCTTCACGACTTTACCTGATGCGTAAAGTTTCTCTCCGGCGATTTCAATCGTTAACTTCGTTTCATCGTAGCGGCAAGGACCGCTGAATAAGGCTAAGAATCGGCGAAGAATCAGATCATAGAGTCGACGCTCATCCGCACTTAATGTTGCAAGCGAGATCGCCTCACCCGTCGGGATAATCGCGTGGTGATCGCTGACTTTCGAATCGTCGACGATGCGTTTGGTAATCGTCAGCGGCTTCCTAATAAATGGCGCGGCTAGCGCCGCATAAGGGCCAATCGCTGACCCTTTCAGACGGCCAAGCAAGGTCGGTACCATATCGGAGGTCAAGTAGCGCGAATCCGTTCGCGGGTAGGTGACCAATTTGTATTGCTCATAGAGTCGTTGCAAAACATTCGACGTTTGTTTGGCAGAGAAGCCAAATTTACGGTTCGCATCGCGTTGCAGCTCTGTCAAATCATAAGCGAGTGGATGCGGAATCTGCTTCTCGGTCTTATTCACTTGCACGATGCGGCCGCTCTGACCTTGCAGCTTGGCTTTCAAGCTGTCGGCGCGCTCGCGATCCCATATGCGCGAGTCGCCCGTCTTCGGGTCCCGCCACTGGGCGCGGAAGGACCCGAGTTCGGCCTCGATCAACCAGTAGTCGACGGACCGGAAATCCCGGATTTCCGCCTCGCGGTTGATCATCATGGCCAGCGTGGGCGTCTGCACGCGCCCAGCGGATAACGACGCGCCGAACTTGCTGGTCAGCGCGCGGGTTACATTGAGGCCGATAAGCCAATCGGCCTCAGAACGACAGACGGCTGCTTGATACAGCCGGTTGTAGTCCGTGCCAGGCTTCAGCTGCGCGAAGCCTTCGCGAATCGCCTGATCCGTCTGCGACGAGATCCAAAGCCGTTTGAACGGCTTCTTCCAGCGGATCAGCTCCATAATCCAGCGCGCGACGAGTTCGCCTTCGCGTCCCGCATCGGTTGCGATGACCAGCTCGGAGAGGTCACCGCGACGGCTGAGATGCTCGATGGCACGAAACTGCTGCGACGTTTCTTTCATGACTTTGAGCTTCATTTTGCCTGGGATAATGGGCAGATCTTCTAAGTTCCAGGTCTTATACTTCGGATCGTAATCATCGGGTTCCGCGAGTGTGACGAGATGGCCAAGTGCCCAGGTAACGACATATTTGGCACCTTCAAAGTGGTGTTTCTGCTTCTGATTACACCCTAATACACGAGCAATTTCTTTGGCGACGCTTGGTTTTTCAGTTAGTACGAGAATTTTCATGGGGGCAATAACCTCTTTTCTACTTACCAACTAGCATAAGCGAAAGATTCCTACTTTTCAAACAGACAATATTTCGAACTATTCGTAGTTTTGCGAACTTTCGTGCCGAAAATCAGCGGAATTTGTCAATTTTCAACGGGAAATAAGGTATAATGGAGATATATAGATAGATATAGAATAAAAAGGGGGGAAACCTCAATGGGGCATGTGTTTTCTCTTTTCTCCGATCATACGATTAAAACAAGACTTCAACTCTGGATAAGCGCAATTATATTGGTGTTGGCTTTTTCAATCATCGTTCCCTTTTACTTTATAGAGAAGAGCAATCGGTTAGATGAGGCTAGGGTTCAACTCAAACAAGTGATTGCGTTACAGAGCTTATATATCGAACGCTGGAATCAGGAAAAGTTAGACGCGATTAAACGTTTCGCACTTTCAGATAATGCCAAGTTCCACCGTATTGGCGATTTGAAACGGGAGTTTCAAGATTATGCCTTGGTGAACTCGGAGTTTTATTCGATTACGTTCGTTGAGCCGGATGGCAACATTCGCACAGATACGACTTCGATTTATGTGGGAGA
The DNA here is from genome assembly GCF_059691955.1 of Paenibacillus sp. J22FR83. Classification (NCBI taxonomy): domain Bacteria; kingdom Bacillati; phylum Bacillota; class Bacilli; order Caryophanales; family Paenibacillaceae; genus Paenibacillus; species Paenibacillus sp. J22FR83. Next base: position 132,662 of record NZ_JCAUAM010000022.1, on the reverse strand, counting down.
TCGTCTGTACTACAAGCTTGGCAAGCAAAAGCAGAGCTTTGTTTCTGGTATTGTGATGTCCAAAGAAAATGGAAATCCTGTGATTACATTTTCCTCACCGGTACTCGGTGATCACGGTGAATTTAAGGGGATTGTGCTTGGCGTTGTTACCCTAGAGATGCTGAATAAACTCATTTCGCAGCTAAGTTTCGGGGATACAGGTGAAGTCTATGTCTTGGATGCTGAAGGCAATATTGTAACGGCCTCGAACCGTTCAGAGAATGGGACAATTACGCAACGCGTGACATCGGAAATTTATCACCGTGCTGTGTCGAATAGTACGGATCATAGTGCGTATATTGGCTTCCGTGGCGAAAGCGTGTATGGTCAATACCAATGGTCACCCGCCAAAAACTGGCTTGTTGTAGGGGAAATTACGCAAAGAGAGATTTTCCGCAAGTTAAATGCGTTAAGTATTACGATTATTATCATTTCCTTGATTGCACTGCTTCTCAGTGTCGCGGCTGCCGTGATGATTGCCTCCAAAATTGAGAGACCGATTCGCTACTTGCTGCGCGCTACGAAGATCATTCAGAAGGGGAATTACGATTACCAGATCAATGTGGAGAAAATTAGAACGGCTCCCGTGGAGCTGCGACAATTAGTGGCTACATTCAATCTCATGTCCGATCGGTTGAAATCCAACATTTCGTTATTGGAGCATTCGGCATGGATGGATCAATTGACAGATGTTCATAATCGGCGCTATATGATGCTAGAAGGCAACAAGCAATTGCATATGTGCATTATTTCTGGGCAGACATGTTCCGTCTTGATGATGGATATTGATCATTTTAAGAAAATAAATGACACATATGGCCACTTAGTTGGTGATGGCGTTCTCCATCATGTCGCGAGTATCCTCAGACGGTATGCGGGGGACGATGCGATTGTAGCGAGATATGGCGGCGAAGAGTTCATTATTCTGTTAATGAGGAAGGATGCGGCAGAGAGTGCTGCTTTGGCGGAGGAGTTACGAAATATTTTAATAGACGAACCATTTATCAAAGAATCTTTAACAGTCAAAATAACGACAAGCATCGGAGTCGCAGAATACTCACCGACATTGGAGTACGGAACGATGGTGCTGGAAGATATGGTTTCTAGAGCAGACCATGCGCTGTATCGCGCTAAGTCAGGCGGAAGAAATCGTGTCGTAGTTGATACCAAAAGGTTGTATGATGAAGAAGATCATGTATAAATACGACGCGGAGGTGTGCAATGAAAGGGAGAACGGCGATTGTTGCTGGAGGATCGGGTTTAGTCGGTAAGGAACTGATCAAGCAACTAGTGAATGATCCGGACTATGATAAAATTATTGCGTTAGTTCGTAAGAGGATGGATCTAGATCTGCCAAATGGACAGGGGAAACTTGAGCAGCGAGTAATTGATTTCGCTAAGCTGAGCGAGAGTCTGAAATCCTCCGAATTCGCGCATGCACATGTCTACTGTACGTTAGGGACAACCATTAAGAAAGCGGGCTCCAAACCACAGTTTCGTAGAGTAGATCGCGACTATCCTCTCCTGTTAGCCGAATTGGCGAGCAAGGGACAAGCCGACGCGTTCGCGATCGTGACAGCGATGGGAGCAGACCGCTCATCCTCCTTTTTCTACAATCAGGTAAAAGGAGAGGTGGAAGACAAGCTGCGGGGCATGCGCCTTCTCTCCCTTCACTTACTTCGGCCTTCACTTATTCTTGGCAACCGCGGGGAATTCCGATTAGGGGAGAAACTGGGAAGCATCGTTTCGCGGGCCATTGCTCCTTTGATGACGGGTCGACTTCGCAAGTATCGTCCTATCCATGCACATACGATTGCTACCGGCTTGATAAGAGCCGCGAAATCGGGGAAAACAGGCGTTCAGGTGCTTAGCTCGGATCGGATTGCCTCGATTGCGGGTCGATGACCGGGAAGCGCAGTCTGTTCAGGGTGTCATGCCTACGCCACAGTCATGGAGAATGAGAGTGGTACTCGCTTTGTGTTTTTGATAAGATTAGTGTCGTTCATTATTTATGTCCTAAATGTCTATAGAAAGAAGGTAAGGTTCACATCATGATTGATCATATCGTCCTAGTTAAATTTGCTGAAACTACTACACAAGAGCAGCTGCAAGAGGTTGTTGACCGTTTCAAAGCGTTGCGCGCTCATCTGACAGGTATCGTTGATATCCAAGCGGGGATTAACTTCTCCGAGAAAAATCAAGGATTCCAAGTTGTACTTTCGGTTCGTTTTGAAGATAAAGCTGCACTGGCAGCTTACGGTCCGAATCCAGAGCATCAAGCAGTAGCCGCGTATATTCGTGAAGTTGGTCGTGTAGACAGCTTAATCGTGGATATCGAGATTTAAGAACCAAATATAAATGGAGAAAATCCAGTTATCTTCCTATTTCAAATGGAAATGGGGAGACATAGCTGGATTTTTTCCATTTATTTCGTTGGAGGGCCTTCTTGGGGTCGACCTGTCATAGAGTTAGATATTTCGGAGTTCCTTCCGATACACCGATGGCGCGGAACCGCTCCACTTGTGGAACTGCTTCGAGAAATAGAGCGCATCATTGAAGCCGACGGAGGAGGCGACTTGATCGATGGTCATAGCGGTATGGAGCAGTTGCTTGGCCCGTTCCATGCGGATGTTGAACAGATACTGCATTGGAGATAATCCGGTGGATTGTTTGAACATTTTGCACAAATAGGTACGGTGATAACCCAAGCTGCGCGCGAGATGCTCGATCGAGACTGCTTGTGTATACTGCAATTCAAGATAGCGGATGGCTTGTCCGATCTGGCGCTGGATATCGGTCTCGGCGATTTGTTTGGTCGTGATGTGGTGTGTGTTTGTTCGTCCGAGTTCACGCAGGAGAAGCTTTAGCCAACCTTCGGATTCCAATTCTTCGAGTTCTGGAAATTCTGTCTGCTGGAAAGAGGCGCGAATATGCCGATAGTAGTGGCGAATCTTACGCGGATTACTGCCGGATATTACGGCTTGCTCAGGGGCCGCGCCAATGTGAGATAATATTGAGCTTGCATTCCGTCCTGTAAAGCCGACCCAAATATAATGCCAAGGGGTATCTGCATCTGCTATATACGAGAATAACTCTCCCGGAAAAATAATAAAGGTATCGCCAGCAGAACAGGTATAGGTGCGACCTCCTATTTCAAAGATACCATTGCCTGAGAGAACGGAATGAATTAAATAGTAATCATGAACGGCAGGTCCCATTTTGTGTTGGGGGAGGGGCTTGCCTTCCCCGCTGAATAGGACAGATAAGTCCGGATTGCTATGTAAGGGATTAATACTGATGTCGAAGTAGGTATGATCTTGATTCATAGGTGCCTCGCTTTTTTTATTGTTATCGTAATCCAAAAAACTACAAATGTCCATATTGGAGTTGTTTCAATCCATATTTTTCAAAGCGAGCTTGCGCTATAGTAAGGATATGATAATAGATTGACTATTGGAGGAGATCCCACATGTCCAAGATTACTTTTTTAGGTGCAGGAAGCACCGTTTTTGCCAAAAACGTACTAGGTGATTGTTTGCTTACCCCCGCGCTACAAGGCTATGAAATCGCTCTCTTTGATATTGATCATGAACGGTTGCAAGATTCGGCGAATATGCTGAACAACATTAAAAAAACGAGTGGAAGTACGTCTACGATTAAAGCATATACGAACCGTAAAGAAGCACTTAGCGGCGCTAAATTTGTGGTGAATGCGATTCAAGTAGGTGGCTATGATCCATGTACGATTACGGATTTTGAAATTCCGAAAAAGTATGGTTTGCGTCAAACGATTGCAGATACGGTTGGAATTGGCGGTATTTTCAGAAACTTGAGAACGATTCCGGTTATGCTGGATTTCGCTGCTGATGTGCGCGAGGTATGTCCTGACGCTCTATTCCTTAACTACACAAATCCGATGGCTGTACTGACAAATGTAATGAACACGTATGGCGGTGTGCGTACAGTTGGTCTGTGCCATAGCGTGCAAACTTGTGTGCCTGAATTGTTTAAGCATCTGGACATTGACCAAACAGGTGTGAAGGCCAAAATCGCGGGCATTAATCATATGGCTTGGTTGCTCGAAGTGTCGAAGGACGGCGTTGACCTCTATCCGGAGATTAAGAAACGCGCTGCTGAGAAGCAAAAAGAGAAGCACAAAGACATGGTTCGCTACGAAATGATGCTGAAATTCGGTCATTATATTACGGAATCTTCCGAGCATAATGCTGAGTATCACCCGTATTTCATCAAACGCAACTACCCAGAGTTGGTTGACCGCTTCAACATCCCATTGGATGAGTATCCGCGTCGTTGCGTTGATCAAATTAGCCGCTGGAAGCAAATGCGCGAAGATCTCGTGAACGATGCAAACTTGACGCATGAGCGTTCACATGAGTATGCTTCGTACATTTTCGAAGCGATCGAGACAGATGTGCCGTTCAAAATCGGCGGTAACGTCATGAACACTGGCTTGATCACGAACTTACCGCGCGAAGCTGTTGTTGAAGTGCCATGTTTGGTTGACCGTAACGGTGTAACACCTACTTACGTTGGTGATCTGCCTCCGCAATTGGCAGCGCTGAACCGTACGAACATCAACACGCAGTTGTTGACGATTGAAGCGGCGATTACTGGTAAGCGTGAGCATATTTATCATGCAGCGATGCTGGATCCGCATACATCAGCTGAGCTTTCCATGGATGATATCATCGCGATGTGCGATGAGTTGATTGAGGCTCATGGCAAGTGGCTGCCAGAGTATAAATAAGAATGAGGTCGTAGGGATGATGGTCCCTGCGGCCTTTTTTTTGGTCACGGGAGGGTGAGAGGCGCGTGGTGGGTGCTGAGCAGCATTTAACTGGAAAATCTACAGCTAAATTCACGTTTCAAGGGTGAAAATCGCGATTAGATGGAGAACAGGTAGCTAATTTTTGAAATATCGGCTGATCGGATGAAAATGAGTGGAATTAGCTACATATTTTCCATTTAATTTATAAAATGGCAGGAAATTAACTAATATAACTGTACTTTTTCCATCTAATTGTTAATTGGGGGGAATCTAGGCGTGTTACAGGGACGGAGGGGAAATAGCTGGATTGGCCAGTGATAGAAGTAGGTGAAGGGGAGTGGAGTGGGATTGGTGTGTGGTTAGTAGAATGTGAGTGAAATGGGCCAACGCAAATAAGAGCGGATGCACCGCTCTTATTATACGCAACTCGTTTGTGCTATCCACCAAATGCGTCGCGAAACGCCTCATTCAAGCTTTCCAGCTCCACGTTCCATATAGGAGCGACCTCGGGAGCAACATTTTCGCCGAACCAGTCGGCAAGCAAACGACGGTTGCTGCCATTCTCGACGATAAAGGGAAGACTAAGCATCACTTTTTTTACGTAAATAGTCTCGGCAGACTTGATTTGCTCGGGTGTGAGCCATATTTTTAACCGCTTAATGGTCCGATATAGCTCTTTGTTACATGCTCTCCGAATGGCACGAGCGTTGGGAAGTTGCTGTTTATGTCGTTCATTTTGTTTCTGATACACCATACAGGGATCGACACTCCTCTCTCTGTTATGTGTATGCACAGAGAGGGCGGAGAGCGACTCAAGACAAGAATCTATTACGCCCAAGTTCGTGGAGTAGGTGTATGCTCCGCCTTTGCCACACGCGGCCCCATCCCAGTCATCAATGCCGGAAGCAACATGCCTCGAACAAGGAAGGTGTCGATGAGAATGCCTGCTGCCATGGCGAACCCAAACAGCAGCAGCTCCTGCAAAGGCTGCGTCATTAAGACGCAGAAGGTCGCTGCTAGCACGATGCCAGCCGACGAGATGACACCGCCAGTCAATGCCGCACCGCGCTGCACGGCTACTCGCCAAGGATGACGCTGTGCTTCCTCTTGCACCCGTGAGACTAGAATGATGTTATAGTCCACACCTAACGAGATGAGGAAGATAAAGGTGTACATAGGTAGACGATAACTGAAGGCATCATGTCCAAACCCAAAATGAAACACACTCCACACAATCCCCATCGTAGCAGCGTAGGACAGCAGCATGGTGGCCATCATGGTAAGCGCCAATCGAATGGATCGTGCTTGCCAGATCAGCATAACGGTAATCAATAACGTAATGAGCGAGAAAATGACTAGCGTATCCCGCTTATTCATTGTACGGACATCAAGCTGCTCAGCTGTTTGGCCTGCGTAATGAAGGGTGAACTGGCTAGGTTCAAAGCCGCTCTGCTCAAGCACGGCAGCACTATCCTTACGTAAGTCAGAGATCACCTCAAGCGCAGCTTGATCATAGGGATTCATCTTCAGAATTAGCTGAAATTTCACCGTATGCTTCGGTAAATTCGCATTGCCAGGCGTTAACTCAGCTTGATCAATCCCTGGTGTAAATGAACCAATCCCCTCGTGCTCACGGATAAGTCCAGTCAATGTGTTCATTTTGCCAATAAAGGTCTCATCCCAAACGATTTCCTTCTTGGAGTCCATAAGAACCGTAACAGGCGCTAATTCCCCTGGTGGAAACTGTGCTTCCAACGTGTCAAAGCCTTGTCTGGAAGAAATATCGGAGGGAAAGGATTTCATGAGATTAAACGAGTAGCGCATACTTAGTGTGGATAGCGCAGGTGCCACCAATACGAGAATGAGCACAAGCGCGGTTATCCGTGGCTTTGCGGTAACGCGAGTGCTGATCCAAGCCCAGAAACCGCGAGGCTCCTCTTCCACTAGCGCCGCATCCTCACGTGGAATAAACGGCCAGAATGCTTTGCGCCCAATCAAAGCAAACAGGGCAGGAATTAGCGTCAGTCCACCAAGCAGAATAACCAACATCGCAATGGAGAAGACTGGTGCAAAGTTATGATAGGGCTTGAACACAGCTGCGAATAATGTGAGCATAGCGATAAGCACGGTGCCGCCGCTGAAGAAAATCGGTTCTGCTACGTTGGAGAAGGCTTTCGACATCGCATCGTACTTGGAATCCGTTGACCGCAGGGCGACACGGTAGCGCGTAATGATAAATAAGCAGTAGTCCGTCAGCACAGCGAAAAGTAAGATCATCATGATGGAGAGGGACTGCTTCTCGACGAATATCCAGCCCATTTTGCCCGCTAAACCGATGACTCTATCGACAACCGCATACACCATGCCTGCAATCACTAAGGGTAACAAAGCCAGCAGCGGGGAGCGATAGATGACGATTAAAATGATGAGAATAATCCCAAGTGTGGCGAGCATTAACACGAAATCGGCTTTCTTGAAGAGCATGATGGTATCCGATGAGATACCCGCAGGACCTGTGATGTCAAGCTTCATCGACCCTAGGCCTTGCTGCTCTGACCTATGACGAATGAGTTCAAGCGTATCGTAGACAGGACCTGATGCCAGATCCTTCTGTAGGGAGAGCGTTAACAAGAGCGTTGTTCGATCTGTGGAAAATAAGAGCTCCTGCTGCGCGGCGGGCATGTGATGAAAAGGTAGCGAACTCGTGACGTAAGGTGGTTTCTGATCAGAGGCTAGCCACGAACTGATGCTCGTTATAGCCCCCCGCTCAGCATCCGTAATGGGTTGCTCGGCATGGAACACGAGGAGGGCGGTTAAGCCGTCTTGGGAAGGATAGGCTTCTTGTAATACCTGTTTAGCTTGTTCAGACAGGGTATGGCCAGCTAGGCTGCCTTCACCGCCGCTTAGGGCAACTTCTTTGGAGGATGGCGCTAATGCGCTTAATAAAAGTATGGCAGCTAGCCAGCTAATGAGTACGATTTTGGCGCCTTTGGCACTGCTAACGAACTGGGCAAGACGTGATAACGCATGTTTCATGCAGGTTCATTCCCCTCTCCTAAATCTAATTCACATAGTAGGAGAGGAATATGAACGGATGATGAATGGGAGATTACATTCGGGGCAGTCGAACGGTGAAAGTCGTACCTTTGCCGAGCTCACTCTGCACATGGATGCTGCCCCCGTGCAGCTCGATGATTTTCTGAACAATCGATAGACCAAGGCCCGTGCCCGCACTAGCGCGGTTTCGGGAGCGATCCGCTTTGTAGAAGCGGGTGAAAATATGAGGCAAATCCGCCTCCGACATGCCAATCCCTGTGTCGCTTACGACGACGGTGACCCATGTCTCTGATGACTGAATCGCAAGGTGTAACGTGTCCTGTGGGCGAGCGTATTTGATGCCATTCGTAATGAGATTCAGCCAAACCTGATGCAGTAATTGGTGGTCGGCGGAGACATCAGTTTCAGGTAAGTCTAGTTCGATGTCGAGCGTTTTCTCCGACCATTGCCACTCGGTAAGAATGAGAATTTGGCGGATTTGTTCATCCAGCCGGTACCTGGTGCGTTTCACTACATGACTTTCTTTGTCTAACGAGGCTAGGGTTAAAAGCTGTTTGCTGAGAGAGGACAATCTACGGCTTTCGTCTAAAATGATATGAAGATAGCGCTCCTTCTCCTCCTCGGAGGTCGTCTGATCCAGGATAGATTGGGCGAAGCCCTGAATCGAAGTTAATGGAGACTGAATTTCATGGGAGACATTGCCCACGAATTCCTGCCGCATAGCTTCTACCTGTTTGAGCGATTGCGCCATGTAGGTGAAATCCCGCGCTAGCTCCCCAATTTCATCCTGCCGGGAAACGTCCATCTTCATATCGTAGCTTCCGCCAACGATTCGCCTTGTGGCTTCTCGTAATCTGGTGACAGGCTTCACGATAAATTGGGAGAGAAGAATAATAAGGACGATGCTGAAAAGGAACGTAAGTCCCAGCAAAAAAGCCATCAGGACGCGCACGCCACCGATTTGCTGTTCAAGATTAGGTCGTACAAATAAGGCATATGTTTTCCCTTGCACCTGCAGGGGGATGCCGATACTGTTGCGCAGGCTATCCTCAAAATACCCGATAACCATGAGAAAATGACGCTCCTGCAGCATCCCGCGGTACGTTTCACCTGCTAGAACGTGTTTGACTTGCTCCGGATCGAACTGCGTATGTTTATACGGTGTTCCATAGAAGGTCCCCGCCATTTGGTCATCAACGACATACAATTGGAATCCCATATTGGCAATATGAGTGAAGTAGGAAGCGGGTGCTACACTTGGCATTTCCATGTACAGCTCGCTGATTTCCGTTGTGATTTTCCAAATCTGCTCCTCGTTCTGATCCCTTAATTTCGCTAGATAATACCAATTCGATAGAAAGAGTGCGAGCACGGAGCTGACCATAGCGATCAGAATAAACGTAACAACGATGCGAAAATATAAGGTTTTCACCCTTCCGTCACCTCAAGCTTGTAACCAAGTCCCCTCACCGTCGTAATCATAAAGTCACTTGTTTTGTCATAAAAACGCTCCCGCAGTCGCTTGATATGAACATCGATGGTTCGGCTGTCACCTTCATAATCTGTGCCCCAAAGCATGTGAATCAGTTGCTCACGCGTGAAAATGCGCCCAGGATGACTTGCTAATTGAGCGAGCAGCTGAAACTCTTTGAGCGGTAACAGCAGGGTTTCACCTGCGATCGTGACTTCATAGCTCCTGCGATTAATGACCGTGTGGCCAAGTGTAATCATCTCCGAGGAAACGAGTTGGTATCGCCGCAATAAAGCGCGGGCTCGGAAAAGCAGTTCCTTCGGCTCGAATGGTTTTACCAGGTAATCATCGGTGCCGGAGGCAAAGCCCTTTTCTTTATCCTCCATGTCTCCTTTGGCGGTCACAAGAAGAACAGGAATATCGTAGTGTTCGCGGATTTCCGCGCACAGTTCCAAGCCGTCACGCAGAGGCATCATCACATCAACGACGGCTAGGTGGATTTGTTCCGTTTCCAGCAGTTTTGAGGCTTGTTCACCATCACTTGCTTCGAAGACCGCATACCCTTCTTTGGAAAAAAGGAAGCGCATCAGTTCGCGAATATGGGCATCGTCATCGACGACGAGTACATGTGTTTTCACAGGGGAGGCACCTTCTTCATTAGGAATCAATTGAGCTTGGCCTCAGTGTAAACGAAAAGAAACCTTAATGCCACTTCTGATCTCAAGCCGACGTCAGATGACGATTCGAGGTGAGAGAAGGAGGACATAAGGCTTCGGTGAAACTACTTTGATGAACAAAATTTGATAAAGGAACTTAATGAACTTCAATATAGCCAATCATGGGCCCGTTATGTGCCATGTCCGTATGTGTCATGCAGATGAGGCGATAGGTGCCAGCTTGATTGGCGGTAAAATGAACGATGGTTTCTTTGCCTTTTTTGATCTCACCGGAGATATTGAGTCCCTCTATGAGGAAGGGGTGGCTCTCCCCATTGACGCCAAGGATGCTGAGCTTGATACGCTCGCCTTTTCTCACGTCGACGGAACCAGGGTCCCAGCGATAGGCTTCGATGGTTTTGCCATCAGCGGTAGTGGACTTGAATTCCCCAACAACCATGTGGATCGTACGTTCAGACGTAGGTTCCGCTAAGGTTGGCAGGACGGTATCTCGATTGACATACAGCCATCCAATGAGAAGGAGAAGAAGTGCGGCTGCAAGCTGAAGAACATGTTTGCGTTTGATAATCCATACTCGGGACATAGGGTCCGCCTCCTGTACAAGGGTCTTGTACATCTTATGCGGGGGCTTGTCAGCGCATGAATGGGAATTGCGAGTGATGAGTGAGTCACCACCACTGCGTGGGGTAGTGGTGGACACGAGTTGCCCGGTGATACCCGTAGGCAACGAGCACGATCAGCGCTGCGCCGAGCAGCACCGGCGTGAGCAGAAAGCTCCAGCCGGCTCCCGTGAGCATCACGAGCAGCGGGTCGGCGCCTGCAGGCGGATGCAGCGTGCGTGTCAGCTGCATGAGCGTGATGGCGGCACCGACCGCGAGAGCGAGGCTCCACGCGTGCACGCCGAACGCGGTGAGGGCGCAGAGCCCGACGAGCGTGCTTAGCACGTGGCCGCCGATAAGGCTGCGGGGCTGGGCGAGCGGGCTCTGCGGGAGCGCGAAGGCGATGACGCAGGAGGCGCCGAAGGGTGCCATCAGCAGCGAGACGCTGGCGAGGTCGCCGAGCAAGCTGCACAGCAGGATGGCGAGGAAGCCGCCGATGCCGGGGGCGAGCTTTATGAACAAGGGAGAGAAGTGCGGTCGAAGACGAGTGAACATAGGGTCTGCCTCTTTTCATTGTGATATCTCTGATGGTATCATCAGAGGAGATATTTGAATAACGAATGATTTCGATAGTTGATATTCGATAATTCGATGGGTGGTGTGTTGCTCATGTTGGAACAGATGGATGGCAGAAGCATGAAAACCTTCGTTACGGTGATGGAGGAGAAGAGCTTCAGCAAAGCGGCACTTAAGCTTGGTTATGTGCAGTCCACGGTTACGACGCATATTCTGCAGTTGGAGCAAACCCTGGGACAGGCGCTTTTCACGCGGTTGCCGCGCGGGGTTGAATTGACAGCGGCGGGTCGCGAGGTGGCGCCGTTCGCTTACCGATTCTTGCAGTTGGGCGAATCTCTGCAGGAGAAGCTGATGGGCTTGCAGGAACCCAAGGGCGTAGTGCGCCTGCGTGCGCTGGAATCATTCTGCGTACCGCATCTGCCGATGATGCTGCCTACGTTGTTCGAGCGGTTTCCACAGATCCAGCTGCAGCTGGAAACGGGCTTTCAACGCGACATTATCCAGGAGGTATCGGCATACCGCGTGGATTTAGGCATTGTGCCGCGCGATCCCAAGGTGCGCAATCTCACTTTTATCCCGCTGCTCGCGGATGAATTGGTGTGGGTCGGGGCTCCGTCACTCGTGAAGCGCATCGGGCTGGAGGGCTGGGAAGCGATCGCGCAGACACAGGTCATCGGCTTCGGCAGCCGCTGCATTTATCAATCTTTGGCTTCTCAGGTACTAGCGGACAAAGGGCTCGCTACGTTTACCGAAATGGCCTTCGACAGCACGGAAATGCTCAAACAGACGATGATGTGCGGCATGGGCCTTTCCTTGCTGCCTGTCACTTCGGTGCAGAAGGAGCTTGAAGCGGGTAAGCTGCTTCGTGTTGAGTCGGAGCCAGCGATTCCGTTAGAACACGGGCTGATTCATCGCGTAGGCAAAGAGCTCAGCGCACCCGTGGAAGCATGCAAATTGCACATATTGGCGTATTTCAACGATGAGTTGCATACAAGTAGAGGATAGCGGCCTGTCTATGATAGAATGTGGGTGAGATTAGAAAATTCAGGGTTTAGAATAAGGCAGCATGTTCAGGTTAGATTCGATCTCATACCTCATAGGGAAGTATGGCGCCTCCTCCTAGGCTTTTAACAGGAAAAACTACAGCTAATTATGAGGATTACCAATGAAAAAGTAGCATACATGGAAAATATCCAGTTATTTGGCTGAGTTTAGGTGATTTTGAGAAGAATGGGCGATTTTAGATGGATAAAATCCAGTTATTCTCTTTCTTTTGATCCTATCGGTCCAATTAAATGTATGTTTTCCAGCTAAGTAGCAAATGTAATGGAAAGCGAAGCGAAGAGAGGGTTACGTATGCATGAGTTGATTCAAAATGTTTTGGTATATTTGGAAGGCCTGGGGTACTGGGGGATTTTCCTTGGACTCATGTTGGAAGTCATTCCGAACGAATTGCTGTTAGCCTACGCAGGGTATCTCGTATCCAAAGGTCAAATTAACTTCGTGGGCGGCATGGTGTGCGCGGTCGTTGGGGGGACGTTGGCTCAGGTTGTTTTGTACTGGATCGGACGCTACGGGGGCAGACCTTTTCTAGAGAGATATGGCAAATACCTGCTGATCAGTAAGCATCATATCGATGTAGCGGAAAGCTGGTTTAACCGGTATGGTACAGGGATGATTTTTACAGCGAGATTTATTCCAATCGTACGTCATGCGATCTCGCTGCCAGGTGGAATGGCCAAAATGCCATTAGGCAAGTTCACTTTGTACACGGGATTAGCGTTAGTTCCTTACTCGTTCTTGTATATTTATCTAGGCATGAAGCTGAAGGACAATTGGGAGACGATCGGCGAATACGCAGGGCCTTATATTAAACCATTAATTATCGCTGCGGTCGTGCTGACGATTCTGTATGCGGGCTATCAATTTTATCTCAAAAGAAAAACGAAAGTCTAGCAAGTAGATTTGGCGGATTCGTTTGCTTTTGTTACAATGAGTGAGAAATAGGATGATCCTGGGAGGATGATAACGATGGGTGCAAATCTTGCTAGTAAGTTAGGTACGGGCCTGAAGCCGAAACAGTTTATCGAGAGTATGGAGAAAAATAAAGAGCAATTTTTGGCGTATTACGATGGTTTTGCCTGGGACAATGAAGAGGATAAAGAATATTTCGAGTCCCTGAATAATCGCGATGATCTTCGCTGCTTGATTATTGCTGCTGACTGGTGTGGCGATGTAGTTCGCAACGTTCCTGTCGTTTTCAAGGCTTTGGAAGATAGCGGCGTTCCTACGGAAGTGCTGATTATTGAACAAAACTATGATGTGATTGACCAGTTCCTGACAGGCGGCGGACGTGGGATTCCAATCGTCGTATTCACGGATACTGGCGGCTTCTCGCTTGGACACTGGGGACCTCGTCCGAAGAACGTGCAAGCGGTTATGACACAATTCAAGAAAGATAATCCAGATCGCGATGCGGCTGATTATAACGAAAAAATTCAAGTAGCCAGAGCCGAAATGGGTCGTCAATATGGCGAAGGTAACGGATACCATGCTGTTATTGTGAAGGAACTTCGTTCATTGATCGAATCGTTCTAAAAAGGTGAAGGTGGCATCACGATGATCAACATTCAATCCTTCGTTCTGGGTCCGGTTCAGACAAATGCGTACTTACTGTCGAATCCAGAGACGAATCAAGGCATTATTATCGATCCCGGTATGAATCCGAAGTCGCTGATTAAGAAAATTGCCGACATGGATATCGTGGCGATCTTGCTGACGCATGCGCATTTCGATCACATCGGCGGCGTTGACGAGATTCGTAAGCTCAAGGGCTGTCCGGTGTATATTCATGACCTGGAAGCCGATTGGCTGACGAATCCGAAGAAGAACGGCTCCGCACGCTGGCCTGATCTCGGCGCTCCGATTGTAACGGATCCAGCGGAATTCGCTCTGGATGAGGGGCAAGTGCTGGAGTTCCTTGGCATTAAGCTCAAGGTATTCCATACGCCTGGCCACTCACCAGGCAGTGTGAGCTTCTTGTATGACAATCACCTGTTCAGCGGTGATGTGTTGTTTAAACTATCTGTTGGTCGTACCGACTTGCTCGGTGGAGACAACAATACCTTGCTGGATTCCATTCAGGACAAACTGTTCCTGCTGGATGACGAAGTCATCGTCTACTCCGGGCATGGCACGAAGACGACGATTGGCTTTGAACGTGAGAATAATCCATACGTGTAAAAATGGAAGGGCTGCTCCCGCTGTTGTGGGGGCGGCCCTTTTTGTGTTTGATGGGGCTTGGGGAAATAGTCGAAAAGATCGACTAACCCGGGGTGAAAGTAGCTTCCTGCTTATGCTCGTTCGCCCATGACACCCACCCAATTTATTTATAAACTGGGTATTTACCGTGTGCAACGTAGGTGCTCCCCCATAGACTGATGTTGTAAGCTATTCACCCAACTTAAACAATAACCTTTAAGTTAAACCGTATGCTTGTGCAAGTCCCGATAGGGAAAATACCAAGGAGGTGCTCTTCTCATGGAATATGTAAAAGTTCCGAATTACCCAATGCAACCAATGCCAATGCCAACCCCGATGCCAATGCCAATGCCGACGCCTACTCCGCTTCCAGCGCCAGCGCCAATCATGCAACAACCGATGCACAATAATATTCACCTGCACGCGTCCTACCAACAAACTGAATTTGTTTTCCCGAAACCAGTTCATACGCAAGCAGTCGCTTGTCCTCCGAAGAACAATTCAGCTGCTAGCATTCTAGTCCTTTTCATTTTGCTAGTTATCATTACGCGCAGCATTTGTAAATATTAATCCAATTACCTACCTACTGTTCAAGTAATAAGAAAGGTAATCCCGCCGGGCTCAGAGGTCTTGGTGGGGTGCCTTTTTTGTTTTAAGTAGACAAAACTATTAAAAGGGGGTAACATAAGTTTGCTTTGATAATTTCATATGTTCTAAATAAGGGTGTAAGCATACTATATAGATGCTTGCTTAAAAGGGAAGTTCGGTAGAAGCCGACGCGGTCCCACCACTGTACTTGCAGAGTAACTCTTTCATATGCCACTGTCTTGTTTACGAGATTGGGAAGGCGAAGAGAAGCGATGACGCATAAGCCAGGAGACCTGCCTTTATTTATTGGATGTTTCTAATTCCTTGGGGGTGGGGATTAGTTACTAAGCGTATGCTGCTCACATAAGGCTTATTTGTGTTGTGTGAAGTATGTATGTCCTGATTAAAGTTGAAGTCACCCTAGTAGTTGAGGGTGGCTTTTTTTGTACCCCTTTATGCAATTTAATAAGGGAAAGAGGAATGGGAAAATGAGTTATCGTTATGCACCAAAACGAGTTATTGCACTTATTATGTCTTTTATGCTTTTATTTTCTTCACTTGGTTTCTTATTTGGAACCAATAAACAGGTAGTTGCAGCTGCAAGTACTGGGCCTAGTTCAATCCTAGAATGGCTCCCAGCACCAGGCCAATTCACGAATGAAGCGGGTTGGGGGGGCACTGGCGATATAAACGCCAAATGGACGAATGCGCCTGGGTCTGCTGGTGTTTCTTTGGGAGCATTTGGTGGAAGCATCGTATTTAAATTTGATGAACCTATCCAAAATAGTTCACTGAACCCATATGGGGTTGATTTTACAGTGTTCGGGAATGCTTTCTCTGGCAATGAAGAACCGGCAGGTGTCGCTGTTGCACAGGATGATGGGACAGGCAATCCAGGCCCATGGTATTACATTGCAGGATCCGAACATTATGAGGATAGTACGATTTGGGATTACCAAGTTACATATACCAATCCTGAACCCGAATTTACCACTGCAAATGGTGTAAAAATACCTTGGACTGACAATAAATCTGTTAGTGGGAATGTTTATACTAACACTTATCATAAGCATGCCTATTATCCGATACCAGCTAATTATCCCAGTGCACCGATAGGTTTTAACAATCTGTCTCAAACTTATACAGGTGTGAAAATTAATGTAAAGAAAAACGCGTTCGGATATCCGGATACGCATGCCAACGGCAATGCACCCTATGATGTACCTGTAAATCCTTATTTAACGTCACCAACCAAAGGTGATCCCATAGATATTAGTTGGGCAGTTGACAGCTTAGGTAAGCCTGTCAGCTTGAACAGCATAAGTTACGTTAGAGTGTTTAATGCCGTCCAAATGGATGGTGGTGCATTAGGAGAAATCGGCGCTGAAATTACTTCCTTGCAAAGAGTCACAGCTAATAGTTCAGTTAGTGAAACTGCAGATCTTTCAAACATCGTTTTGTCAGGGACAGGCGCAGATTCCTCAGCAACGAAGCAAGTTACCGTAACTGCAGGTGTGTATGAGTATAACGATATTCTCATTAACGCAGATAAGATTAAACTAACGGCTAATGGAACAGCTTCAAATATCTTTATTAATAATAAAAGCGGTACGACAGGAACGCTAATTGATAAAGAAATCACATTGAGTGAGACAACGCCCAAAATCGTTAGAGTTATTGCGCAAGATGGGCTTAATACACCGAAAATATACTATTTAAGCATCCGCAAAGGACTCGAAGAAGTTAATAAATCATCCTTAAATGCGGAGATCACGCATGTTGATAACATGCAAAAAGGCAACCATACGGACGCAAGCTGGCAAGCGTTGCAAAACAGTTTGGCAGCCGCCAAATTGATCTCTGCGAATCCAACTGCCTTACAAGATCAAGTAGATGTCGCCTTATCTGACTTACTAGCCGCAGTTCAGGGCTTACAAATCAATGCTCCTCCAGAAACACCGCAACAACTAACAGTTTCCGTTAGCATCAGCGGGTATAGCGCCATAGCGGGCAAATCAGTTACCTTAGCCAAGGCGGATACGCAAGTAGAAGAGGGAAAAACCGCTGCCTATGCGATCAATAAATTAACGAGTCATTTGAACGTTATAAATACAAGTGGCAATTTCATTACGAGTATCGGTGGTTTGGCAAATGGAGATGGTGGGCCGAAAAGCAGTTGGATGTACCTAGTCAATGGCCAATTTGCTGATGTAGGTGTTGCTGACTACGTGTTAAAGAGCTCGGATATCATTACGTTAGTCTACACAGATGATTACGAAGAAGATATTACTGAACTTGCAGATAAAACGGCACTAAATTTAAAAATCAATGAATTGAAAGATGTAACACAGGGGACTTACACAGAAGTAAGTTGGTCAGCGTTTCAAAAAAGTTTGACGCTTGCCAAAGAAGTAGCGGCGAATAACTATGCAATTCAATATCACGCTACTAGTGCCCTATCCAAACTGACTTCAGCATTTCAGAGTTTGGTTACAACAACTTCTCCACCTGAGCAACAAACCATTTCAGTCTCATTTACATTAAATGGACATAGTGCGGTAGCTGTAGGGAAAGATGTTTCCTTACCGAAAACAACTATTCAAGTGGAGTCAGGGAAAACCGCTGCTTATGTAATATTCAAAGTCTTAACTGAGGCCGGGATTCATTACGAAGGTAATGGCGGGAGCTATATTTCGAAAGTCAAAGATTTAGGGGAGTTCGATGGTGGACCGAAAAGCGGATGGTTGTACTCCGTTGATGGTGTTGATCCCAATGTAGGTATAGCTAGTTATATTTTGACCAAAAATGCGGATATTGTTCTGCGTTATACGGATAATTTCGAATTAGAGAATCCAACAACACCTGGTGGTGGTACAGACGGTCCTTCCGGTGGCAATCCATCGCCTGTTGAAATTCAGACTGCCATTGATGCTGCCTCCAATTATTTCACATCGAAAGCAAGTGGCATAAGTTCAGAATGGACTGCCATTGGTTTAGCAAGAACAGGACACAAGCTTCCCGAAACGTACTATCATAAATTGCAAAACAACGTAACGTATAGCCAAGGTGATTTCTCGTTAGTTACCGATTTAGAGCGTACAATTCTAGGCATTACTGTTGCGAGTGGCGATGCTACGAATGTCTCAGGTATCAATTTAATTGCTAAATTGTACAACAGCAACAAAGTGACCGACCAAGGCATTAACGGCGTAGTGTTCGCATTATTAGCACTTGACTCCAAGAATTATTCGGTACCACAAGACGCTACATGGACCAGAGAATTACTCATAAATGAAATCATCTCCAGACAGCATGCAGATGGAGGCTTTGCCTTGAGTAGTGGGGCGAGTGACCCCGATATTACGGCGATGGTATTAACAGCACTTGCACCTTACGTAGACAATCAAGCATTGTTGAGTGCGAATACGATTACCAAAACAATAAATTGGCTGTCCCAACATCAGGAATCAAACGGCGGTTACCTTTCCTGGGGTGTGGATAGCAGTGAGAGCGTATCACAAGCTATTATTGCTCTTACGTCCAATCAAATCGATCCAACGAATGCTAAGTATACGAAAAACGGTGTAAATCTACTTGATAAATTATTTCAATTCCGTTTAGCGGATGGAAGCTTCTCGCACTCCACGGAGATGCGATCCAATGGTATGGCGACAGAACAGGCTCTCCAAGCATTAGCAGCGTACAAGTTATATAAAGAAGGCAAAGATGAAAGATTATATGATTTAACTAAACCATTGCCTGGCTTGGATCAGGTATCTTCATCACCTGTGAGCATTAGAGTTGAGGGGCCAGAAGGCCGGATTGCTGAAGGGACTGTCACGGCAGCTACTCCTTTGCAAGCACTTGATTCTTTAGCTACTGCTAAAGGTGTTGAAGTAAAGAAAGAAGTAAAATGGGGCACGCTTGATTTAAATATTGCAGGGATACATTCCAGCTTCTATGGGGATGAAGATTACGGTTCATGGGATTTTGCTATCCATAGAGGGAATAAATGGCTTACTTCTTACCAAGGCACAAGCGATCAGATTATTTTAAAAGCTTCCGATGAAGTCGTGTTTTTTTATAATAATTATGCAACAATGCCTATTGATTCGATCGCAATCGAACCAGCTAAAGGAAGCACGGTTTATGAGGATGTTAATTTCACTGTTCACGTGAATAAAACAGAAATGGACTATAGTGATTTTGGCTTAACTCCTGTTGTTGCAGCCGGCGTCAATGTTGCTATTTACACGACTGCAGGCGATCTTGTAAGTTCTCATAAAACAGATGCTCTGGGGGCAGTAGTCTTCGGACATTTGCCAGCAGGGAACTATACGGTTGATATTTCTGATTATGTAGCAAATAGCGCTCCTAACGTTGTTCATACTACGATATCCTTGCAGGTACAAGCAGGATTTGCTTCGACTAACGTTCCATTACCGATAGGGAATAATCAACCTACTATTGAGATTCCAGAAGGAAATCAAGACTACATTATTCCAGTTTCGCACACAGATGCTGCTAAAGAAGTAACTATTCAAATTCCAGATGATAGCCAATCTAAGGTTTATGTGAGTCTACCTACTGGCAGCAGCTTGCCACAAATTAAGGCTGTCAAAGGCAATGTTACCATGGTTATTCCTCAAGGTACTCAGGTAACAAGCGGTGATACCCTAGCCGTGGAGCTGGTTACTTCAAAGAATACTGATGATGCTGCTGTAAAACAAAATGTGAGTTCTTTGGTTACAAGCGGGAAGAAACTGGATTCGGTTAATCAGGTCATTACGATTGGCGGCGGCAGTATCGGCGTAGTATTTGACCAATTCATTACCGTGACCTTCGCTGGGATGAAAGGCAAGGAAGCGGCCTATATTCAAAATGGTGTTCCAAGTGTCATTCAGAAGTTTGCTAGTGATACAGCAGGGGCTGCTAGCGGCAAAAATGAATATGCGTATGACAATGGCAATGATTTAATTGTTAAAACGAAACATTTTACAGATTTTGTTGCTTATACTTCAAGTGTAACTGAGGTACCAGATAGTGGTAATAATAGTGGTAATAACGGCGGGACAACTCCTCCTCCAACAAACAAGGTTACTTTTTCAGTAGATAAACTAACTATTAATAAGGGATATGTTGTTCAAGAAGTGAGCGTTGAGTTGAAGCAAGGGGATACTGTGTGGAGTATCTTTAAACGAGTACTTGATAGCCGTAGGATAAGCTATATAGCTGACATATTTGAGAAATATAACAGTATTTACGTAAAATCCATTGATGGTGATGGTGAGTTCGACCATGGGACAGGCAGCGGGTGGAAGTATAACGTTAATGGTGTTTATCCTGGCTATGGGGCTGATAAGTACTCACTTAAGAATGGAGACTCGATTCAATGGCGATATACAACTAATCTTGGGGAAGATCTGGAACCGATAAAACCAACCGGTCCTATTATTAATTCTAATGATAAGAAACCAGTTATTGATGTTCCAACGGATATTAAACAAGATTACCCGATTAACATTACAAAAGAACTGCAAGATAAAGAATTAATCACAATAAACATCCCTGATGTGAAATCTAAAGTCATTCTTAATTTAACAGACGTCAAAGACAGTATTCCTATGATTTCCGCTGTAAAAGGTGACATTTCATTCTCCATCGATAAGGGAACCGTTCTAAAATCAGGGAATGTAAATGTCGAACTACTCACTACTTTAGATCCGAAGGACTCAACGCTTCAGGAGTTAGTGAAAAACGGCTTAAGTGAAGAGATTGCGAAACAGCTCAAGCTTGGTCAAGCTTTTGCCATGGGGAACCCGAATGAGTCTGTGTTATTCGATCGACCTGTAACCCTTGTACTGAAAGGCGCTAAGGGCCAACAAGTTGGATTTATCGAAGGCAATGTGTTTACGCCAATCGAGATTTATGGCACAGAGGCTGAAGGCATCGAGGCAACAAAGGGTAAAGAAAAGATTACTTATGCTTTTGTACAAGACAACAATTTGATTATTAAAACGAATCATTTTACGAGCTTTGTTTCCTATACGAGTAACGAAGAGACAGCTGTGGCAGTGGATATAAATAAGCTGTACAGTGATGTTAAATCAATTTCCACTTGGGCTCTTGATGCCATTCGTGAAGCGACAGAGAAAGCATTCGTTGAGGGTAGCAACGGGAAATTTAGCCCTCAAGCAACTGTAACTAGAGCGGAGTTTATGAAGATGCTAGTTGGTGTTCTTGGGCTAGATGTGAAGGCAGTTAAGGTCATTAACTTTAACGACGTTGCGCAAGGGGACTGGTTCTATCCTTACGTGAACGCGGCGTATAAGGCAGGGCTGATCTCGGGTACGAGTGCGGACGAGTTTAGTCCAAATGAGAAGTTAACACGGGAGCAAATGGCCGTCATCATGGTTAATGCCCTTAAGCTTCAAACTGCTGAACAGACACTAGCTATCGACGATTTGGATCAGGTATCCGAGTGGGCTAAAGCGAGTGTGCAAACGATTATGGCACGTGGCTTGATGTCAGGTTGGGATAACCAGTTCCACCCGAGTGATGAAGTAACGCGCGAAATGGCAACGGTTGTTGCAATGAGAGCTTATCACGATAAGAAGTAATTCAACTTTTGCTTAACCCTTATATTAAAAAACAGCACCCCAAAGGTTAACTAACCAATGAGGTGCTGTTTTTCTGTTTTACTTTTCTACTTTTACGAAACCAGCCCATACTTCTCTTTAATCCGGTCTAATTTCTCAAGCATCGGTCTTGCAAGGACATACAAGAAGATCACCGTTGCAGCGGCATGAACCAAATCAAAGGGGATGCCTCGGATACAGGCTAGCACCAGTAGGCTAATTGTTGGTTTGGCTTGCGTCATCATGATGGAAGAAAAGTTCATAATGAACCCGTAAATCACAAAGGTTGCTGCGCCTCCAAACATACAAAGAGCAGTGCGATTCCTTTGTAAAATCCCCTTTTTAAACAGCGCTCCAGCCAAAAAACCTATGATCCCGAAAGCGAACATTTGCCAGGGGGTCCAGGGCCCTTGTCCAAAAAAGTAGTTCGATACAAATCCTGTAACGGCACCGACGAGAAAGCCGGTTTCTGCACCAAAGGCGATGCCAGAAATGATAACGATGGCCACGACGGGTTTGAATTGAGGAACCATGAAAAAGGCCATTCTCCCAAAGACGCCTATCGCACATAGCACGGCTATGACGACAAGTTCTCTGGCCTGCGGTTTTCGCCCTTCGAATATCAAAGCGAAGGGGAGCATCGTTTCCAAGATGACCAGCATGCTAATGAAATAGTATTTTCGATCGTCCAGGTAGTAAATGCCAAACCAGATAGTTAATGGGATTAATAAAAAAATCATGAGCATGGCGGTCCGTGTACGCTTGGAGAGGCTTCTATGTTCGATAGGTGTTTGTTCGTTAGGGTCAGAAACGATGGTCGTGCTGGCACTTTTACGAATCAATGGAAGTAAGGGCTCCCTATTTGTAAAATGATCCATCTCTTCATTCACATGAAAGGCCTTAATGATGTCATTGGTCGTTATGGCTTTCGGGATGAGGTCTCTCGCCATACGGCTTGCGGAAGTCGTATAGAAGCTGTTTCCAGCAAAGAATTCGCGAGGATTGTCCTCTGATACGATCGTACCATCGAAGAACATAGCACACCTGTCAGCAAAGTTAGCGCAAAACTCGATATCATGACTGACCATAATGATGGTTGTCCCGTGTCGTTTTAAATTGGTCAATATGTCGGCAAATATGAATTTATAATGGGCATCCAATCCTTTGGTTGGCTCGTCCAGCAGTAGAATGGAAGGTTGAAGAAGCAAGATTTTGGCAAGTGCGGCTCGTTGCTGCTCACCACCAGACAAATCGTACGGATGACGGTCGAGAAGGTCCTGCAGCAGGCAGAGTTCGGCAATCTCTTGTATGTAGTTTTGCTTACGATCCTTGTCCAGCTCGCTGTCGGACAGCATTTCTAGGAGATCAGCTCTCACTGTTTTATGGACAAAAAGTGATTGCGGATTCTGGGGAAGGACGCCAAGGAGTCCATTGAATTTCTCCCGGTCCGAATACTTGTCGACGGCTTTCCCTTTCATCAGGACCGTTCCACGATAAGGCTTGCGGAGTCCAGAGATGAGGGAGAGGGTCGTTGTTTTGCCCGTTCCATTGCCGCCGACAATCGCATAGAGTTCACCTGGATAGGCACGTAGACTAAGGCCCTTCACGACATCAGGGGCGTGTTTCTCATACTTAAACCACACCTCGTCAAGCTCAAGCGTTGGTTCAGTTGTTCGCACAGGCATGTCCGCAGCTGGAATATCTTGCGCGTAGGCTTGCTTCTGAGCAAGATGATGCAAGAATTCCCTTCCCTCACGCACTGTAATGGGGCATGGAAGCTGATTATCGATGCGAGCATACACACGCATAGGTGTTGGCATGGCATAGAACATGTCGTGCCCTACATCCCGAAGTTTCTCGCCGACCTCTTTCGGCGTTCCTACTTGGAGAATTTCGCCATGATCCATGACAATAACCCGATCGGATAGCGGCATTACTTCTTCGAGACGATGCTCGGAGATGAGAATGGTGACGCCGAGCTCTCGGTTGATTTTGCCAATTGCAGCTAGAAATTCGGATGCAGCGATCGGATCAAGCTGGCTTGTAGGTTCATCTAAGATCAGAATTTTGGGCTGCATAGCCATAATGGATGCCAGATTCAGCAACTGTTTCTGACCGCCGGACAAATCGGTCACGGGTTTATGAAACCATTCCTGTATACCGAAGAAGCTGGCCATTTCAGCAACACGCCGCCGAATCTCCAAAGTGTCGTATCCAAGGCTTTCAAGACCGAAAGCAAGCTCATGCCAGACTTTATCAGTCACGATTTGGTTATCGGGAGACTGCAGGACATAACCGATTTGGGCAACTTGGGTACGTCGGTCGAGCTCTTCGAGAGGCGTCCCATGAAATAAGATCTCGCCACTTCGTGATCCATGAGGGGTAAGATCGGTTTTTAAGTGCCGTAAGAGCGTTGATTTACCGCACCCTGATTTACCGCAAATTGTGATAAACTCGCCTTGCCTTATAGCTATAGATACCTCATGCAGCGCATGCCCTAGGGAGCCAGGATAGGAGAATGTTAATTGTCGGATTGTAAAGACTTCCATTTTCTATCCTCCGTTATGTTGATAATAAGCGGTATTGCACATAGCAATGCATAGGCCATGAAGACACTTATACTGTAAAAAGAAAGCCCCGTACTTCGCATAGAAGGAAAGTATCGGAAATACATCGCTTTCGCAGCAGCTCCAATGCAGATGTAGCCTGCGGTTGCGAGAAGGGTGATAAGCGCGGTTCGATCACGGCTATCCCATGTGAAGATGGAGAATGCCGATCTTCCTTTCAACCCGTACCCACGGCTCTTCATCGAATCGGCCGTTTCAATGGCATTTTCAAGCATCCAGGTCACCATGATGGACAGGATCCGTAGGCCATGCTGAATCCTTCGGATAAGGCTGCCATTGGAGACATCTCTGCCGATGCTCCTTTGTGCATTGGAAACGATGAGGAGCTGAGCCTTAAAACGAGGCACAAAGCGCAGCACCATGGAGAAAATGAGCGACAGGGCTGGAATTATTTTACCAAACAAATAAATGAATTTATCCGACGTCATAACCGCGTTATAGCAAGAAAACCAGCAGATGACGGATATGAACATCGCCGCTGCCCCAAAGCCATAGGTAATCGATTCCAGGGTCAGTGGATTGCCGCTATGCAAATACATCAGTATCGTAACGCCCTCGTGATTAAAGGCAGGATTGATTAACGCGGTGATGATAAGGAAAGGAAGCATGTAGATAAAGTTGAACTTGATGGCTTTCTTCCCGTTGAGATAGATCGAATAAGCAAAGGCAAAGCTCAGGGAAATCACTAGACTGATCGGATGCATGAAGACCATTGAGAACAGGATGACGCATGTAAAATATAGAAAATTAACGAAGGGGTGGAAGCTTGCAAAGGAATCCCTCATTGCTTCTTACCACCGCCTGCTGAATTATAGGTGTCCCCGACGTCACGTCCCAAATCACAGGTGTATACCCATTCAATGACATCCCCTTGCTTCAGTTGATAGCGGCTCGCACCATAATTGGGGAACCAGCCATTCACTTTGTACATCCAACCTGAGAGCTCTCCACAATCAAATTCATATAGGTTGTTAATCCCTTCGATATAGGCGGAATTATAAATCGGGGTATTCACGAATTCCATATGAATTTTGTTCTTCTTCATCTCTCTTTGTAGGACATTAAACACGGACTCTCCCTCATAAAAAGTCACCTGCTGGGCTTTGAAAATCATACCATCCTTCGGGACTAGATCGACCTTCTCCGGATCGAGAAGTTTCATGTTGTTAAGTATCGTTAAGCAGCTTACCGAAAGGGTAGCTGTCAGTTGTTTGTCAGAAGTTTTCGCGTTCTCCGGCTCTATGGGCAGCGGCTTGCCTTCAGGAACAGGCTCGGTCAGGTATGGATCCTTCCCCGTCTTAGGGTCAATTGGCATAGCTGATCTTGCGCTTGGGGCGGTTGCCTTGGGTAGATCCAATTGGCTGCCGTCCCCACCCGACTTAGCCTGTGGCTCCACGGCCTGAGTCGAGGCAGGTGGAGATGGGGATGCAGCCTCAGACGCAGGCGGAGACGCCACAGTCGGACTTGCCGCTGGTGTCTCGGTACTTGAAAGTGCAGCGTCGGGTGATGTTGTGGGCGCTGGCGACCGTTCAGCGCTCGGTTCAGTCACAGCAGGTGAAGCTACCGCTGGATTATTAGATTCAAGCGCGATGGTAGACGTCGGCATAGCCTGTTGCCGCGGTTGTCCGCTGCTTAGGTAGGCAATGACGAGTACGACCAGGATAAGTGCTGCGGCAATAACTTTATTTTTAGTAAATCGCATTAGCTCGCCTCTTTAATTAACTGTGCTGCAGTGAGTAGGCGGTAAAGCATCTCCGCGATTTCAGCCCGTGTAACAGTTTGAGTAGGCTCAATATTGAGCATATCCTGCGATAATAGCTGTTCGCGATAGTTAAAAGCCAGTGCATTCCTCGACCACTCCGCCGTGAGTGTGTAATCCCCGAATTGCGCTAGCATATCTCGGATTGCACTTGTGCTTAACGTCGTATTCATGCCAGAGAGCTTGCCTGCATTGGCAATCATGACAGCAGCTTCCTGCCTCGTAATCGTATTATTTGGCGTAAATGTGGTATCGGACGTTCCGCTTACGATGCCGTAAGAATATGCCGTACCAACATAGTCTGCGTACCATGCTGCAGCAGGGACATCATGGAATTGTGTTTGTTTTCGCAGAGGAAGGCCGAGACCTTTGGTTACAATGGTTGCAAATTCAGCGCGAGTCATTGTTTGATTCGGCGCAAAATGATTGTCCGTCAATCCATTAATAATGCCTCTAGATGCCAGGGATGCAATGGCTGTTTTGTTCGCATGTTCGGTAATATCCGAGAAAGACGGATTCGCAGCGATGACGGGCATCACTTTGATATCCTTGTTCTTGTTGGCTAATCCGTAATTGCCTACATGCGTAGATGAAGTAGATAACTTGACATCGTTCATTCTGTAGAGGCTGCTCTGACCTGATAGGATGCGTTGGACATTCACAAGTCCATAGAGGGCCTGCTCTGTAGACATGCCCGTTGCTCCGCTGCCATCCGTGGTATGTTGAAATCCTTGTCCTTTTGAATAAAAGGAGAGTAAATTATCGACGATGGTTTTGCCATTTTTCACAAAACGACTGTCGTGTAGGTCAATCCCCAGTTCACATAGTGCCATTAATACCTGCACGGTGCTCTCCGAAGTACTTACACCCAAGCTGGCATACCCGCCTTCATTGTCCTGTATGCGAGATAGAAGTATAATGGCCTTCTCTGTTGCTGCTTTGACTTTCGCATTGTTCTGATAGTTGGCTAGAGCTTGCAAGGCCATGCCGGTAATATCAGGATCAGCCGACGTGCCCGAAAGTGCAAAGCCGCCATCTGCTAACTGATTCGATAGAATTTCGTCAATGTACATTTCTCTCGTTGCCTGCGTCTTGGCCGTTGGGTTGACAGGTATCGTATACTTGCCGCTGTCGAGCGCAATTAAAGCAAATATCGGCCCATTGATCCCTTGCCATATCGTCTTGTCAAAGTCGCCGAGCGGCTTCAGCAAATTATAGCCTCCGACGTTACTGGGATCCGCGCCAATTGCTGTTAAAGCGATAATCAAGCGGGAGTATTCGGTATACTTTTTATCATGCAGATTGCCATTCAACGCTTTCACGTAGGTTTCTACGCCTCTATAATAATCGTCGTAATAGCTTTGCGGCACGTCAGCGGAGGAGCGAGCAAGGCCAAGAATGGCCCATTCACCGCCGATAGAACCAACTTCCGGTTTCTGTACAGTCGTAAGCACATACTGCGCTGTATCCTGTACAGCAATGTCTACAGCTGCATTCGGCATAGCGGATACAGGCACGATGTTTAGACTGCTTGCCAGTAGGAATAGAGCCATGAATAGGGTGAACATCCTATAAGGTAGTTTCATTGTGATCCTCCAAGTGAAAAATGATAGGGATGATGAACATACAAAAAAGCCCTTGCGTGGAAAAAATCAAGGGCTGTGATGTCAGTATGGGTCGTAGACAACGAAAAAAAGCACCTCCTCTATCATCCGTAGAGTTTGTGAATACACAGTAAGGCTGGTCTCCTGACTCATGCGTCAACGCTTCTCTCGCCTTCCCAGTATAGCTATACCAGTGGCCATTTCTAGAGTCGCTCGTCATTTACAGTGGCGGGACCGTGCTGGAATTTCACCAGACTTCCCAATTAAGCATTACCTACGTTCGTAAGCATGCACCTTAACTATCCATTATTTAATTAGTTTAATCATATATATAGTTGAATTGTTTGTCTATGGAAGTTTACTAGCAAATGACCTTCCATTTACGGCAATTCACACAATATGTGTTACCATAGTCATAATTCACGAAGCGCTGGTTCATATGCCAGTGGGAGGGACGAAGCCATGACATTACAGCAATTAAAATATGTGATTGAAGTCGCGAACCGCGGGTCGATTAATGAAGCAGCGAAACGGCTGTTTATTTCTCAACCCAGCCTTTCCAATGCGATTCGAGATCTGGAAGAAGAACTCCAAATCTCGATCTTCGATAGATCCAA
This sequence comes from Paenibacillus sp. J22FR83, assembly GCF_059691955.1. Taxonomy (NCBI): domain Bacteria; kingdom Bacillati; phylum Bacillota; class Bacilli; order Caryophanales; family Paenibacillaceae; genus Paenibacillus; species Paenibacillus sp. J22FR83. The sequence continues at coordinate 104,360 of NZ_JCAUAM010000022.1, read as the reverse complement.
TAAAGGGATCTCACTTTCGAAGGAAGGTGTGGAATTCCTAAGTTATGCGCGGCAAGTTGTCGAACAGGCGGAGTTACTGGAAAGTCGATATCTCAATGCGAAGCCTTCTTCGCAGCATTTTTCTGTATCGACGCAGCATTATGCTTTTGCCGTAAATGCATTCGTGAGTCTGGTTGCGGAGTATGGGCAGGAGGAATATGAGCTCGCTTTACGTGAAACCAAAACATATGAAATCATCGAAGATGTCAAAAACTCGCGGAGCGAGATCGGCATTTTATACGTGAATGAGTTCAATGGCAAGGTGATAAACAAGCTGCTGAAAAGCGCAAATCTGCAATTTAATAGTTTATTTATCGCCAAACCGCATATTTTTATCTCCATTAAAAATCCGCTCGCTAAGCAATCCATGGTCACCATTGACCAGCTGCAGAGCTATCCGTATTTATCCTTTGATCAAGGGGAATATAATTCTTTTCATTTTGCCGAAGAAATTCTTAGTACGATGTCACATAAGAAAAGCATCCGTGTGAATGACCGGGCGACGCTTTTCAATTTATTAATCGGTTTAAATGGATATACCATATCAACCGGGGTCTTAAGCTCAGATTTGAATGGCAATGAGATTATCCCTGTACCACTGGATTGTGATGAAACCATCAATGTGGGTTGGATTTCCCATAGCCATATCTCGCTATCCAAGCTGGGAACTGCTTATGTAGAAGCCCTTCAACAAGCCATTGCCCCCATGGTGCTTTAATATAGCTTTTTCCTATATCTAGATATACATTATTCCAGTTACGTTATAACTACTCTGCTATGTTATCTTTTGTATAACAAATTGCAGAGGGGTTTTGTCCGATGGTAAGAAGCAGTAGTTTAGGATATCCGCGTATCGGTGCTGACAGAGAATGGAAGAAGGCACTCGAGGCTTTCTGGGCAGGTAAGCTGGAAGAATCAGAGTTTGAATTACAGTTGCAGGAGATTCGTTTAAATCACTTGCGCAAGCAGCAGGAGAAAGGGATTGACCTTATTCCTGTCAACGATTTCAGCTATTACGATCATATTCTAGATACAGCTGCTATGTTTGGCATCATTCCTGAGCGGTTTGCTTTTAAGGGTGGCGTAGTGCCCTTGTCAGTGTATTACGGAGTTGCCCGAGGAACGAAAGATGCTACAGCAAGTGAAATGACCAAATGGTTCAACACCAATTATCATTATATCGTGCCTGAACTGAACGGAGCTTCACCTGTCATTACGGAGAACAAGCCTCTAATTGCTTACCGGGAAGCGAAAGAGAAGCTAGGTATCGAAGGTAAGCCAGTTATCGTCGGTCCTTTGACATTCTTGAAGCTGTCCAAAGGCTTCAGCGCATCGGAGTTCGACACGTGGTTGAACACGTTGCTTCCATTATATGTGCAAATTCTTAAAGAACTTGCAGAAGAAGGCGTTCAATGGGTACAAATCGACGAGCCGATTCTCGTCACGAAGTTGAGCGATGGGGATGTTGCTAGACTGAAAACCATCTATGAAACGTTTGCCGAAGCCGTGCCTGGCTTGAACATTGTTTTGCAAACGTATTTTGAATCCGTAGATCGTTACGTTGACATTATTTCCTTGCCGGTCAAAGGATTTGGTCTGGACTTCGTTCATGGCCTTCAAGGAAACTTGGCAGCTTTGAAAACCTTCGGATTCCCAGCTGACAAAGTATTAGGTGCAGGTGTCATCGATGGACGCGGTATTTGGAAAGCATCTCTGCGTGAGAAGCTGGCGTTGTTGGAAGAAATTACTGCGCTTGTACCGGCTGAACGACTTCTCGTACAATCGTCAAGCAGCTTGCTCCACGTGCCTGTATCGACGGAGCGGGAGACGAAGCTGGAGGCTGTATTGAAAGATGCGCTCGCTTATGCCGATGAGAAACTGGTTGAGCTTGTCTTGCTTACGAAAGCTGTTTCCGCAGGCCCTGCAGCGATTGCCGGAGAATTGGAAGCATGCGATCGTGCCCTGCAAGCCCTGCAAGAGTCGGAAGCGCGCAGCCGCAACGATGTCGGACAGAAGGTTGCAGAGCTTCGTGTTCAGCAGCCGGAGCGTTCCCGTCCTTTTGCGGAGCGTCATGTCGCGCAACAAGCGAAATGGCAGCTGCCACTATTCCCGACAACGACGATCGGAAGCTTCCCGCAGTCTGCGGAAGTGCGCAAGGCGCGTCAGTTGTGGCGTAAGGGCGAGTGGAGCAATGAACAGTACGAGACGTTCATTCGAGAACAAATCGACATCTGGATCAAGCTGCAAGAGGAGATTGGCATCGATGTACTCGTTCACGGGGAATTCGAGCGGACGGATATGGTTGAGTTCTTCGGCGAGAAATTAGCTGGATTTGCCTTTACGCAGTACGGTTGGGTCCAATCGTACGGATCCCGTTGCGTGAAGCCGCCGGTCATTTACGGAGATGTTGCCTTCATTGGCGAAATGACGGTTGAAGAAACGAAGTATGCGCAGTCTCGCACTAGCCGTCCTGTCAAAGGGATGTTAACGGGACCTATTACTATCATGAACTGGTCATTCGTCCGTGACGATATCTCTCGCGAACAAATCGCTTACCAACTGGCTTATGCGCTTAGACAAGAAGTCGAAGCACTTGAGGGAGCTGGAATCGGCATGATCCAAGTGGATGAGCCTGCGGTTCGCGAAGGCTTGCCGCTGAAGGAAGAAGAGCAAGCCGGTTATCTGGCTTGGGCGGTCAAAGCTTTCCGCATTGCGACTTGCACGGTGCAAGACACAACACAAATTCATACGCACATGTGCTATTGCGAATTCCATGACATGATCGATTCCATCGAAGCGATGGATGCTGACGTTATTTCCATTGAAACGTCCCGCAGCCACGGTGAATTGATCCATAGCTTCGAGCTGAATACTTACAAGCTGGGTATTGGCTTAGGCGTATACGATATTCACAGCCCACGCGTGCCGAGTGTCGAGGAAATGACAGCGATGATCGAACGCGCCCTGCGTGTACTTGATCCGAAGCTATTCTGGATCAATCCGGATTGCGGTCTGAAAACGCGCGGACTCGAAGAAACGGTTGCTTCCTTACGCAACATGGTAGCGGCGACGCAAATTGCTCGTGACCAGCATGCTGCTCTAGTGTAGAACCAGTAATTCTTACTCTAGCATTGAAATATCCCTTGAGTTACGTCTGGAAAAAGTATTTGATCCTAGGATCAAATACTTTTTTGCATACAGGGCGGTGGCATGTGGGGCATTTGGAGAATTTACCGGTGTTCTGGGGGAATACATGGATTTTATACAGTTATATTTGGGGATTGCTGATCAAATGAAGATTAGATGGAAAACCTCCAGTTAAATCGACCTGTTTTATCCGATTCGAGAGAAAGTGGCAGTTTTACCTGCATATTTTACAGTTAAATTAGATACTCAGGGGAATATGGCGAAAATAGCTGTATATTTTCCATTTAGGTGAGAAGAAACCCAACACATAAACAAGAAAATGGAGTGCATCCTGTGAAAAAGAAACTCATCCTCAGCATTGATTATAATCAGAATAGTTCGTTGTTTCATGCGTTTGCCGGTGCGCTGCCCCATCAACATATCCTATTATCGAAGGAGTGTCTGAGGGAAGAAGCGAATTGTGTTCTGATTTTTGCTTTCTATCAAGGTAAGCTGGTTCTTGTTAGGCATAAGGATCGCGGTTGGGAATTACCTGGAGGAACTAGGGAGGAAGGCGAGTCTATTATACAAACGGTTATCCGGGAGATGCATGAAGAGGCTGGCGGAGAACTCGATACGATTGAACGAATTGGGCAATACCTCATTTATGAAGGGAACCATCTTGTATTTGTGAAAAATATCTATATTTCAAAGGTAAGTAAGCTTAATGAGCTGCCAAAAGGATTCGAGACGGATGGTGTCAGGCTGTTAGATGTTGTTCCAAAGCAACATGAGATTATAAATGACCCTACATTTAGTCCCTTATTGAAGGACAATGTGTATGCGATTGTCTCCGAATGGATTAGGGATCACCCCTTTACCAATCACTAGTCATTTGTGTGTCTCGGCAGAAGCGGAAATACAGCGTTTTGGGGGATTGGTATCGTCCTATGCATTGACAATATTTATTGATAATGATAATCTTTATCAATAAATGAGGGTTTTGTTTAAATGGGAGTGATCTGTCTGAAATGGCTGGATAAAATAGAAACATTTATCACACTAGCTGAATGTCTTTCTTTTACGGAGACGGCTAAACGTTTGTACTGCTCCCAGCCGACCATTACGACGCAAATTCAGCAGCTGGAGGAGCAATTTCAGGCAACTCTTTTTCTTCGTTTAGGAAAGAAAATTGAACTGACGAAGCAGGGGGAAGTATTGCTTGAATACGCGAAGAGAATGACAAGTTTGGTCGAAGAAGCGACCGTTAAAATAAAAACGGCAGATCAATAGAACACTAGGGTCAAGTATTGTAATAGATCAGACAGAAGAGTCCTTGCGGTGTGCGAGGGCTTTTTTTGTTTTGCTTATCAGACACTGGATATGTAAACCGCAAAGTAACGGCATTTTTGCACAAGCTAACGTCACTTTTGTAACCGTATTCTTGGTATGCTTGGAACAACAAAAAGCAAGGAGATGAAGTGGATGCTGAAGGTAGCGATTATCGGTGCTGGCGCGATCTCGAGGGCGCATATTGAAGCGTATTTACAATTTCCAGAGCGGTGTACGATTGTCGCGATCAGTGATATTTATGAGGATAAAGCGCAGGAACGCATTGACCAGTTTGAGCTGAAAGATGCGAAGGCTGTGAAGGATTATAAGGAGCTGCTGGAAGCCGGGATCGATCTGGTGTCGATCTGTACGCCACCGTATACGCATGCTTCGCTTACAGTTGAATTCCTAGAAGCAGGCGCGCATGTCATGGTGGAAAAGCCAATGGCTTCCTCGCTCGAGGAATGCGATATCATGAACGCGGCTGCGCAGCGGACAGGCAAGCTTCTCTCGGTGGTTGCGCAGAACCGCTTCAAGACACCGATGATGAAAATGAAATCGGTGCTGGAAAGCGGCCTCATGGGCAACATCGTCCATACGCAGGTCGATTCTTTCTGGTGGCGTGGCCACTGTTACTATGACCTATGGTGGCGCGGCACGTGGGAGAAGGAAGGCGGCGGCCCAACGCTGAACCATGCGGTGCATCATATCGACGCCTTGCTGTGGATGATGGGCAGCCCGACAGAAGTGCAGGCGTTCATGAGCAATGTGTCGCATGACAACGCGGAGGTCGAAGACCTCTCGATCGGGATGCTGCGCTTCGCGAACGGATCGTTGGGGCAGATCACGAGCTCGGTCGTGCATCATGGCGAGGAGCAGCAGTTGATCTTCCAAGGTGCGAAAGCACGCGTATCTGCGCCATGGAAGGTGAAGGCGTCGAATTCGACGTCGAATGGTTTCCCAGAGCCGAATACGGCGCTAGAGGAGGAGCTGCAAGCTTTGTACGATGGTTTGCCAGAAGTGATTTACGAAGGGCATGCCGGTCAAATCGACAATGTGTTAACCGCTATTGAAACTGGCGCACCTGTGCTAATCGATGGGATTAGCGGGCGTCAAACGTTGGAGCTTATCACGGGTATTTACAAATCAGCGAGCACGGGTGAGCTTGTGAAATTCCCGCTAGGCGCGGAAGATGCCTTCTATACAAGAAGCGGCGTGCAGGCGAATGCGACCCATTTTTATGAGAAGAACACATCGATTGAAAATTTCGCACCACAGACGATTACGACAGGAAGCTCATTTAAATAAGAGGAGATTGATGGAAATGCAAAAAAGCGATGGCATGAATTACGCTCCGCAAGGGAGTTTTCAAACGGTATGTCAGCCTGGGGAGTTTGTTTTCGCAGCGGCAGCATTGGATCACGGGCATATTTATGGGATGTGCAATGGTCTGCGCGAAGCAGGCGGGGAATTGAAATGGGTGTACGATCCAGATCCGGCCAAAGTGGATAAATTCCTGAGCACCTACCCTGGTGTGCGTGCGGCAAGTTCGTTGGAGGAGATTCTAGGAGATGCCGAAGTGAAACTGGTGGCAGCTGCGGCGATTCCTTCTGATCGCGGTCCTCTAGGGCTGCGTGTGATGGATAGCGGCAAAGATTATTTCACCGATAAAGCACCGTTTACGACTCTAGAGCAGTTGGAAGCGGCGAAGGCGAAGGTAGCGGAAACAGGTCAGAAGTATGCGGTCTATTACAGCGAGCGTTTGCATGTCGAAAGTGCCATCTACGCAGGGCAATTAATTGAACAGGGCGCAATCGGTCGCGTTCATCAAGTCATTGGACTAGGGCCGCACCGTATTAGTTTATCGAGCAGACCGGATTGGTTTTTTGAGAAGGAGAAATTCGGCGGTATCTTGTGCGATATCGGGAGTCACCAGATTGAGCAGTTCCTGTACTTTACAGGGGCAAAAGATGCGAAGGTTGTGCACAGTAAAGTAGCCAACTACAATTACCCGCAGTATCCGAATTTTGAGGATTTCGGGGATGCGACGTTAATCGGGGACAATGGAGCAACGGGTTATTTCCGGGTAGACTGGATGACGCCAGATGGGCTGAGTACTTGGGGAGATGGCCGCATGACGATTCTGGGGAGTGAAGGATACATTGAGCTTCGCAAATATGTCGATATCGCCAGAGAGCAGACGAGTAATCACGTGTACCTTGTGAACAAGGATGGGGAGCAGCATTTCGCGGTTAGCGGGCAAGTCGGTTACCCATACTTCGGGCAGCTAATCTTGGATTGCTTGAACCGCACGGAAGTGGCGATGACGCAGGAGCATGCCTTCAAAGCAGCAGAGCTGTGCCTGATTGCGCAGCGCGATGCGATGATCATTACGGGCGCTGAGTAAAGGATGCCTCGTGATGCTTCTGTAGTTGTTTGCGATATTGGTGAGGCGTAATGCCGATGTGGCTCTTGAACATTTTGCAAAAATAAGAGCAATTCGTCACCCCAATCGCCTCGCCAATGCGAGCAACCGCCTGATCCGTTGACGTAAGCAGCTTCACGGCTTGCTGCAACCGCCGAGCAGTCACATAGTCGGAAATACTCGTGCCCGTGCACTCAGTGAATAGATGGGACAAGTGGTAGGGGGAGAGATGCAGTTCAGCGGACATCAGTTCCAAGCGCAGCGGTTCAGTGTAGTGCTCCTCCAACCAGCTAAGAATACGCTCGGCTTGATGGGTTTTGCGTGTGCGCGTGGGGCCAGAGCGATTCTGATCTTCACTTTGTGCCCACAGCGGCATGAAGCTACGAAAAAAAGCGATGAGAAAGAGGGAATATTCCTCTAGCTCATCTTTTTTGTCTATGGAGGGCAGCTTCGTTTCTAAGCTTTGGAAGATCGAATGGAACTGATTCTCCTCCTCTAGTCCATAGAGACAAGGAGCATGCAGCGTGCTGGTATGGATATGCTTGAAAAAAGCCAACATTCGCGGCCAATGTGCGAAATAGGATTCATAGACGGATGGTTCAAATTGAACCACAGTCCGCACGAAAGGCGTTTCGGGGTCCATCTGAATATGGTGCAACTGAAACGGCTGAAACACGCAAAGCGTGCCTGAGGTTATCTCATAGCTCTTCTGATCAACGATCAGCGTCCCACGACCCTCATGCACGACTAGGATTTCAATGCCTTGGTGGGCGTGAAACGTACCCTGATACTTGTCAGATCCAATGGTGCTTCGCTGATAGGCAAAATAGAGCGGGATCTCGTTCAAGCCGATATTTTGAACATAGGACATCAGGCTCACTTCCTCTTCGGTGTAGAATTGTAGGCTCTGGGTGGCTCGTTACAGCCAAAGTATACAGGAATGGGGCTTGAATCGGCAAGGCTATTAGGATTACCTGTATTTTCTACAGCTAATTGAACGTAATTTGAAGAGAATTGCGTGGTGTGGCTAGATTAGCTGTACTTTTTACATCTAATTGATAAATTCAGTCGATTTTCAAGAAATTAGCTGTACTTTATACATGTAGTTGTGGCGCGAGGGGGGAGTGGGCAGAAGGCTGTACAGCACTTGGATTACAGGAATTATAGCGTGACTATAGAATAACTTAGCTAATAATTCTGCATTGAGGGGAAAGTGTTGGCAGCCAATTTACTAAAAATCATATATCCCACAAGGGGAGCGCATGTTCACACGTAAATGGATATATGTTTTCACGGCGATGACTTTCTTCATTGCTTATGATTGGTTTCGTAGTGCTATTCCCCAAATGGATAATTGGTCATACATGCAGCTTGATCAAGCCAATCATTCGAATCATAACGCTACATTGAGGAGGAGTTACCATGTACGAATACAAGTATGTCGAAACGACACTCGGTGGATTTTTCAGTTCAGCGAAGCATCGCGAAACCATTGATGAACATGCCTTAGAGGGATGGCGATTGGTACAGGTACTGCCGACTAATTATAACGGTCATGGGAAGCCGCTGGCTTATGAGGTTATTTTTGAGCGAAAACTTGGGTAATGTTCCGTTTATCTGGCATAAACCCCTTCTCAAGAGAAGGGGTTTATGTTAAACTCAACTTGTCTGACAACCTGATAAGTTAATGAAAGAAAGTGGGGCTTTTCATGAAGGTTTCCTTATTTATTACGTGTTTAAGTGATGCACTCTATCCGAAGGTTGGCGAGGCTATTGCTCGACTGCTCGGGCACTATGGCGTCTTGCTGGAATTGCCGACGGTGCAAACGTGCTGCGGTCAGCCTGCCTACAACAGCGGCTACTGGGATGAGGCGCGAGCAACAGCGAAGACGATTCTTACAGCATTTGACGATAGTGACTTTGTCATTTCGCCATCGGGCTCATGCACGTATATGATTCATCACTATCCGAATTTATTTAAGGATGAACCGGAGTGGTTGGAGAAAGCCATACAGCTTCAGAACAAAACGTATGAATTTACACAGTTTCTCGTCAATGTGCTAAACATTGAAGACTTGGGCGCTGTGTTTCCACATAAGGTAACGTATCATCCGTCTTGTCACGGAAGCAGGCTGCTCGGCGTGAAGTCAGAGCCGCTCGCACTTCTCCAAGGCGTCAAAGATTTGGAGCTAGTGCCACTCCCTTTTGCAGAAGATTGCTGTGGATTCGGTGGAACCTTTGCGGTGAAGATGGCCGATATCTCGGGTGCGATGGTGCAGGAGAAGGTCGATCACGTGAAGGAAACCGAGGCTGAGGTGCTGGTTGGTCTGGATTTGGCCTGTCTGATGAATATTGCGGGCAATCTGCGCTATCGGAATGAGCCGGTGAAGGTGATGCATCTAGCTGAGCTGCTATATGAAGGGGTGAAGCGGGCATGAGTCAAGCGACTAGCAAATCAACAGTTAAAGAGCGGGCCGATATCGCGTTGAACGATGAGTTTCTGCGCAAAGCGGTCAAGTTCACGACGGAGCGGTTGCGCGGTGGCAAGCTGAAAGCAGCGGCCGATCACGGGAACTGGGACGATTGGCGTGAACGCGGCAGACAAATTCGACTGCATACGATTGCGCATTTGGATTATTATTTAACGACGTTTGCGAACAATGCGAGAGCGAATGGGGTTCATGTGCATTTTGCCGATACGGATGCCCACGCGGTTAAAATTTCCCTGGAAATCGCAGCAGCCAAGCAAGCCAAATCGGTCGTGAAATCCAAGTCGATGGTGACGGAGGAGCTGCATTTGAACAAGGCGCTTGACTCCATTGGGGTTGAAGCGATTGAGACGGATCTAGGTGAGTACATCATTCAGCTGGCGGATGAAACGCCGTCCCATATCATTATTCCAGCTATTCATAAAAATAGATATCAAATCGCCGAGCTCTTATCGAAGGATGCGGGGGAGACGCTTGCTCCCGATACGACGATTCTGGCTGGCTACGTTCGCAAGAAATTAAGAGAGAAATTCCTGGAAGCCGATATAGGAATGACGGGCTGTAATTTTGCAATTGCGGAGAGCGGATCGATGGTCTTGTTTGAAAATGAAGGCAACGCCCGCATGGTCACGACGGTGCCCAAGACGCAAATCACGCTCATGGGGATGGAGCGCATTATCCCAACCTGGGCGGATCTTGAGGTCATGGCGACGCTGCTTCCTCGTTCCGCAACAGGGCAGAAGCTGACCGTGTACATGTCGGGCATCACGGGTCCGAGAAGAGACGCAGATGCGGATGGTCCGGAAGAGATGCACATCATCATCGTGGATAACGGACGCTCGCAGCAACTCGGCGACCCTGAGTTCCAAGAGCTGCTCAACTGCATCCGCTGTGGTGCATGTCTGAACGCGTGCCCGGTATACCGCCATATCGGCGGCCATGCTTATGGGGGCACGTACAGCGGGCCAATCGGCGCGGTGCTTACACCGGCGCTCAAGAAAAATGTGGCGGATTGGGATGACATTGCCAACGCTTCAAGTCTGTGCGGCGCCTGCTACGAGGCATGCCCAGTGAAGATTCCGCTGCACGACATGCTCGTGTCACTGCGCCGCCGCAAGGTCGAAAGCGGCCATGGCGACAAGATCGAGGCCGCGGGTATGAAGGGCTTTGCTGCGCTGATGGGCAGCTCGAAACGGATGGGCGCGGTGCTTAAGCTGGGCCGCATCGGCCAAAAGCTCGTCGTTCGCGACGGCGGCATTCGTCTGAAGGTCGGCCCGCTTAAAGGGTGGAACACGTACCGCGTAACACCAAGCCTGCCGAAGGCCTCTTTCCGCGAGGGTTGGAAGACACTCGAGCAAGAAATTCGCCATGGGCTGACTGAGGCTGATCCCGCGATTCAAGCAAGGTTGGCGGAAGCCTTGGCGGCACGAAGCAAAAAGGGAGGACATCATCATGGCTAAACGTGACATCACGCCAGAGTGGCAGGCGAAGCTGCAGGAGCTGGATCAGCAAGCGCTAGTGGAACAAGAGCGTTTCATTCAAGGCATCGCCCAGAAGCTGGGGCGCGCACGGGTAACGGAGAAGCCGGCCCATCCTTACCAAGGGGCTTCAGATAGCTGGAAAGCGTTCAACTGGTCCCCAGAAGAACGCATCGAGAATTTTACGGCGAACTTTCATGCCGCAGGCGGGCATGTCGTCCGAGTACCTTCGATGGAAGCGGCGAAGGCAACCATTCAAGAACTCGTTGGCACGTTAAGTGTCAAGCGTGTGATTCATCAGGATCAAGCGGAGCTTCATGCGCTGGAGCTTGGTGATGCCCTTCCTGAAGTCGACATCGCGGTATGGAATACCGATGAGGACACGAATTGGAAGGCTAGTGCAGCGAACGCCGACATGGGTATCGTCTTAGCTGATCATGCCGCGGCTTACACAGGCTCGTTAACTGTGTTATCATCGAAAGAAAAAGGCCGATCGGTGAGCTTGCTCCCCACAGCATTAATCGTCCTGCTGCCGATTGAACGATTGCGAACGAGACTAGGCGAGATTCTCGCTCCACTTGATGGGATTGCAAGGAAGGATCTGCCTGCCGGCATTCACTTCATCTCAGGCCCAAGCCGTTCGGCGGATATTGAGAACGATTTGACAATTGGTGTTCACGGACCAGGGATTGTGCACGTGCTACTTATCGGATAGAAGAGGTATTTCTATGGAAGTTACGAAGCTGCAGAAACAAAATCATTATGATGAGATCGCTCAACAAATCAAAGATATGATTATGCAGGGGCAGTTGAAGATGGGCGATAAGCTTCCTTCTACCAAAGAACTATCCGAGCGCTTCGGCGTCGGCCGTTCCACGATGCGGGAAGCCCTCAGCGCCTTGAAGGCGATGGGCCTCATTGAGATTCGTCAAGGCGGCGCATGTCGTGTGATCCGGCAGTCGCCTTCCGAAGTATCCTTGCCAGAGTGGACGTCTCTTCGCATGAATCGTACGACGCTCCTAGAACTCATGGAAGTGCGGCAATCGCTGGAAATATCGATCGCATCTATTGCTGCACGGAAAAGAACTCCGGAGGATTTAGCCCAACTGGAGCGCATCATGCAAGACATGGGGACTTCCGTAGGTAATGATGCGGAGGGGGAACGGACGGATCTCGGTTTTCATCAGTTGCTCGTTCAAGCGACGCATAATAGCATTATGGAGCAAACTTTTGAATCCATCCGTAACGCGATGGAAATGATGATCCGCGATATCCGGCGCGCGGAGCTGTATGCGAACCAGGAAGTAGCGGTCCAGCTTCTGAAAGAGCATAAAGTCATCTATGAAGCGATTTGCTGCGGTGACCCCGTGCGAGCATCTCAAGCGATGCGTGAGCATTTGGAGCATGTGGAGAGCATTTTGATCAAATATATATGAATTGCTGAGGGGCTTCCCACATCTCAATAAGGTGAGGGAGGGCCTTTTTTTGTGCAAAATGATACACGCCATGCGACAAGTATGGACACGTTTTCATGTTCCTGGGACGCCTAGGCGGGCTGCCGTAAGTCGAAAAAATCGACTTACGGCAACGAATCACGCGCGCCTGAGCTTTCTATCACGAGGCCTGGGCTCTCCGCCACATAAGCCCGAGCTTCTCCGTCACATAAGCCTGAGCTTTTACCCCCTGCTCCTTTTAAGTACGCCATCAATGCACCAATCCCGTACCCTCAATCTTCACATGTGTCTCCACCTTGAATTTAACCTGTGGATAAACGGACTGCCAATAGGCCCAATCCTTCTCTTTGCCAAAATGCTGGGCTAAATAGTGAAGCCCGAAGCCATAAGGGTCAACATCGGCATCCCTAATTTTGTAGAGGAGTGCCTCTATAGTTTGGTTGACCTGCTGTTCGAGTTGTGTCTTAACTTGGTGAGGATCCAAATTGATAATACCCTGTTCAATCATGCCCGTAAGATCGAGTTTGAGTGTGACGACAGGCGTAGTTTCTTTGGAAATGGAAACGTGCTTCTTGACACGTGCTACATAGAAGCTTAGAGGTTCTCCATCATAAGTGATCGTAATCCCAGCCTTGCTAAACTCATTCGCACTCAAATTATAAAGCTGAGTTTCCTGTGGATTGAGGATGGTACGTTGCTTTTTTTTATTCAGCAAAGCAAGGTGCTCAACGACATAAGAATCTCCATCGAAGCTAATAATCGGAAAATAGGGATCTAACCCGGTTTCTTTGAAGCGGCGGAACGTATCAAATAAAAGCGCGGTTACCGTATAAGGAGAAACGGTTCCTTCTTTACCGAAGGTGAGAAAAAAAGAGTTTCCAGCAAGTCTCTCCGTAGTGGGGTTCGATTCAAGAAGCTTTCGCGCATTAGGTTCGGCAACGGCTGTATAAGAAATGAGCTGAATGTCGCGTCTTCGAGAAAGCCAATTTAGTGGTTCTTCTAAGGACTCCTTCGTTAACTCAGCGCCGAATAGGAACATACGACAATGCCCGAAATCCAGTTCTTTATCAACGTGTGCTTTGAGATTTCTTACGGCTTCGGCAATGCTTTTGGCCTCTTGATGTTCGATCTGGCTTTCAGCCAGGCCCTCACCGACCTTTGAGGCGGGGATGGCAAGCCGCAGCGTGACGAGATAAGGCTTATCCTCCTTGCCTGTCCAATCAATACCCATGGCAACGACAAAGAATCGCTTGTCGATATCTTTAAAGCTGCAACCGCCTAGGCATGTACAGATAAGCAGAAGGGAAATCCCTGTGAGAAGTGTCTTCATAAGTGGACCTGTTCCTTTTTTTGCTTCCTTACGAAATAAAACATCAGGAAAAGGAAATAGATTTCAACGAAAAATCGAAGCACTAACCAAGCTTCGGAGAAATGCTGATTTCGCTCCAAATTAATAACACGCATGAAAAGGAGTGCAAGTAAACCAATGCCCACTCCGAGCCCTACGTTCAGCCATGGAACAGGGTCTTCTTCAACTTGAACGGCACCATTCATGGAATAGCGGAGCAACATAATTGTCGTGTGCCAAGTATTCATGACGAATAACAGTGATAGCCCTGTGAAGAGAAGTAGGAAGACGAACAAAACACGGTTAATAAACCCGTATTCCGTCACCATGGAATCAGCTGTCATACTCCATAGGTATACATAATTTTGTACACCAACCGTACCATGGAAACCGATAGGCACAAAAAAAGTAACCAGCAAGAAGAGCACGCCGAATAGCGGCACGACCCAACGAAAGCGAAATTTAAAACCTACGGTATATAACCGATTGAAAATGAGGAGGCTGAGGTAGCCAGAGAATAGAAACGTAGAGGCAGCGATTGTATCGAAGGAAGGTGGTTTATTGACATACCCCGCTACATAACGAATCGCATCCCAATTTATGTTTTCATTAAAGGTGGCTTTCATGATAAACAAAATGAGTAATGGTGAACTAAGAATAACCATAACTTCATGAATGAACTGGACCGTACGTGTAGATCGGCTGCATGCCCATACGGCCGCGGTTGCCATAAGACTTAGGTTCAGAAAGGGATTGATGTCGGGGTAGAAGAACATTCGAACCGTTTCTGAATATGCATAGATCACGATAATACCTGCTGGTAGCCAAAGGCACAGCGCGGCAAATAAGATGTTGATTTGACTAAACCAACGCGGCGTATACCGATCACATATTTCCGGGAATCCAAGTCCTGGAAAACGCTCGAAGCAAGCCATGGTACCAAGTGAGAGGATGGTGCCAATCACCATGGCAACTAGCATGCCTGATACAGCGCCATTGAACCGGTCTCGGATGAGCAGAGAGGGGACAAACATCATGATATTAATCATGCCAACATAAAGCACATGATAGTAGGTATAGCGCGACATGAGTTATTTTGCCCCCTTTCTAAGGTTGGAGTGATGCGCTTTCGCCTCAAGTTTAGGGATATAGAGGGCCAAATAGGGTTGGCCAAAGCTTCGCAGACTACACCAATAGGAAATTAAGATGAAGCCAAACACGACGACACCAAGTAAGCCAAAGAATATGGCAGCTATCACAAAGATATATTTAACGAAGCGTACCGAGTATCCAAAGCTGTTATTGGGAAATACGAAATTGGAAATCGCAACGACAGAAGTCACAATAATCATAATGGAGCTAACTAAACCTGCTTGTTGAATGGCTTGTCCCAAGATGAGGCCGCCAACAGTCGTGGCGGTTGAGCCCACATAGCGCGGTAGCCGGAGACTAGCCTCGATCAAAGCTTCGATCATGAATAACATGATGAAGACTTCGACAAAGGATGGATACGGGACGACGACACGGCTTCCTGCAATCGAAAGGGTCAGTTGGACGCGAAGCACTTCAGGGTTGTAAGAAACAATCGCAATATAAAGAGCGGGTAGTGTAATGGTTAAAAGCATGGCAAAATAGCGCAGCAGGACGAGGCATTTGCTCATCCAATAGGATTCATAGTCATCATCCATGGCATGCAGGAAATCAAACAGCCGTACAGGCAGAACGAGTCCGAAGCGGCTTCCATCTAGAAGAAGGGCAATTTTCCCTCGTTCGAGCATAGATGCGATACGGTCTGGCCTTTCTGTCTGAATGATGATGGGGAAAAACCGACGCCTCTGCCCCGAGAGCGATTGCAAGAGCTGGCCGGCAGCTTGGAGAACTTTGATTTGTATGGTGGAAATCCGCTCATTTAATAGTCCAAGTACATCTTCGTTGACTAAGCCTTTGTCATAAAGAACGCTGACTCGCGTCTTCGAGATTTGTCCAATCGTATGGGTTTCTACGCAAAGGGAGGGCGCATTATAACGCATCCGAACGAGGCTAATATTTAAATCCAAATCTTCGTTAAACGCACTCTGCGGCCCTTGTATGGCAACCTCAACCTGAACGGTATCGGGTTTGTCTTGGAACTTCCGCTGTATGTCGAATCGGTAAACCTGTTCTTCAATTTGAAAGAGAACCGTGCCTTTAAGTAGTAAGAACGTCCAATGCTCGGGGTCATCCACTTTGCCGAAGGCAGGGCTCGCGTTAATCATACGGTCGAATTCTTCCGGATTAAAGCAGTAGGAGTAAGGAACGGTCAATCCGTTTTTGAGTAGGGCCAGGTCACAGAGAGAGGGGAAGTAAATCACTTCCATTTGCATATAGCCGTTGTCGAGGGTGTCATAGAATAGATCAGCAGGATTATTCAGTTCAGCACGAATGCGTTCGATCAAGCCAAGCCCCCCTATTCCCTTACATTACCATTCGGTTTAGCGTGCCCAGAAAGGGGGGAGAATAATCAGAACAGTTCTAGCGTAGTAGTTATTTGTATTTCCGATTTTCCATATACCACTGGAAGATCCAAACGCAGAAAGTGAACCAGAATCCGCTAGCCAAATAGGCGCCGAGAACGTCACTTGGATAATGGACGCCGAGATAGATCCGACTCGTACCAATGAGGAGTATCATTAGGATACTTATTAAAATGACAATCCTTCTGCCGCTTTTCGAGGAGATGTGCCGCCAAAGCAGGAAAGAAAGCGCAGCATACAGCGCAAAGGCTGCCATGGAGTGACCACTTGGGAAACTATAACCGGTTTCTTCAATCAGTCTGTGAAGCGTAGGGCGCTCCCGTTGAAAAAAGAACTTTAAGATCTGATTTAAGATGGCTGTGCCCGCCACGAGAACAATGAATAGAACCAATTCAAGTCGATGGTGCAGGAATTTAAAGAAGAGGAATAAGCAGCATAGGGAAATAACAACTACAACGGTCGTTGAACCGATAAAAGTGAACCCATGCATAATGGGCGTTAACCAAGGAGATTCCATCCCTTGAACCACAGAAATAACACTGCTGTCGAATTGTGCGATCCACCGCCCTTTGATGAGGGAGGCGACTACACTAAAACATAGAACCGAAAGAATGCTTAGAACTAGGAAGACAGTTACTTTTAATTTTGCTCGCATGATTAAGTTAGCTCCAATTTCATCAGATTTAAGTAAAATAAGGGTACCAAACTACTATAAATGATTACTATTTACAATTCCTTCATGTCATTATAGTAAACAATTGTGCGCCAAGCTGCAAAGGGAGGGATGGATTCCAGGGAGTAGGAGCAGGATATAGGTGGAGATTGGCATTGTGGGGGAAAGTTATATTATGGGTATTGGGTAAAGTATGTTGCTGTAGAGCACAGTTTCGTTTATAATGAATTGCGCGAAGTTTGGTTTGAGTACCATCAGCGCATGGAAAATAACTAACTTTGTCATTCGATTGCGTAAATATGTGATGCCATTAATCATCAATGGACCTACAGCTACAAGCTGCAGGTCTTTCTTAGTAGTTATTCGTTTTATCGACACGACTTCTTCGTCTCACTTCTTGTCGTAGTGCTTATAACTATCATATAATAGTAATAAATATTGGATCGATTGTCTTATTAATGATACAGAAAAGGTGTGTGTCTAGTCTGCGTCCTGGCTTGCTGTAACGCTGAAGTAGGCGCGTCTATATCCTTTCTGCAAATTTCAGGGTATAAGGATGGTTAAAATGAGCAACAGAGAAACGAAAACAGACGTCATCTTAATTGGTGCAGGAATCATGAGTGCGACTTTGGGGACGCTTCTGAAAGAGTTAGTGCCTGAATGGGAAATCAAAGTTTTTGAAAAGCTCGAAAGCGCTGGAGAGGAAAGCTCTAACGAATGGAATAATGCGGGTACAGGGCATGCAGCACTGTGCGAGCTTAACTACACGTCCGAGAAACCAGACGGATCTGTCGATATTAGTAAAGCAATTCAAATTAATGAACAATTTCAGCATTCGATGCAGTTCTGGTCCTATCTCGTCAATAGCAAGCTAATCCGTAATCCAGAAGACTTCATTATGCCATTGCCTCATATGAGTATGGTTCTAGGCAAACAAAATGTATCGTTCTTGAAGAAACGTTATGAAGCGATGTCCAACAACTCACTGTTTCAAGGGATGGAATTCTCCGAAGATCCTAAGAAGTTAATGGAATGGATTCCGCTGATTATCAAAGATCGTCCAACTAATGAACCGATCGCGGCAACCAAAATTGATACCGGTACGGATGTAAACTTTGGCGCTTTAACGCGTATACTATTTAATCACTTAAAGACGAAGAACGTTGATATTAAATACAAGCACAGCGTTGATAACTTGAGACGTACTAGCGATGGCTCATGGGAATTGAAAATACGTAATATTAACAGTGGCAGTGTTGAACGCCATACGGCTAAATTCGTTTTCATCGGTGGTGGTGGCGGAAGCTTGCATCTGCTGCAAAAGTCCGGCATTCCGGAAGGTAGGAATATCGGTGGATTCCCGGTAAGCGGAATATTCATGGTATGTAATAATCCAGCTGTCGTCGCACAGCACCATGCCAAAGTCTACGGTAAAGCGAAGCTCGGCGCACCGCCAATGTCAGTTCCGCATCTGGATACACGTTTTATCGATAATAAAAAGTCGTTATTATTTGGACCATTCGCTGGCTTCTCGCCTAAGTTCCTCAAAACGGGCTCCATGTTCGATTTGGTTACGTCGGTTAAACCGAATAATCTCGTGACGATGTTGTCGGCTGGTGCCAAGAACATGTCCTTAACGAAATACCTGATCGAGCAAGTCATGTTGTCCAAAGAAAAGCGCATGGAAGAGCTGCGGGAGTTTATCCCAAGTGCCAAAACGGAAGATTGGGAGTTAGTTGTAGCGGGCCAACGTGTACAAGTTATCAAAGACACGGCTGCTGGCAAAGGAACCCTTCAGTTTGGTACGGAAGTCATTAGTTCAGCTGACGGTTCATTAGCAGCATTACTCGGCGCTTCGCCTGGGGCTTCTACCGCGGTTTCGGTTATGTTGGAGTTAATGAAGAAATGTTTCCCTGAACATATCAAAGAGTGGGAACCGAAAATAAAAGAAATGATTCCGAGTTATGGTGTGTCACTTCTGAAACATCCAGAACTTATCGAAGAAATTCATACGTCGACCACTCGGATTCTTGGCTTAAGCGGCAAGAAATCGTTAGAGGTATCACGTTAATAAATAGTGGGGAGTTTCGCTTCGCGGCGGAGCTCCTTTTTTGATTGTATAAAGCTCTATCCACCGGCCTATCGCCGAGCGGATAGGGCTTTTCGTCATCTCTGTTCCGTCCATAGTCGTCCCTCCGACGCCGAGTATAACAATGACTATGCGGTGTCCGATGATGACTATACTATGCCGCAATCCCTTGCTGTGACAGGCTTTTCGCGTCCTCCCGAAACACGTGCAGGAATGACTATGGACGGCAATATCACGTGTTCCCTATGATGCAGAGGTAGCAATCAACGTGTTCGAATAGGAACAACACCAGGTAAGAAAGGAAGTGCAGTTATGCACACGGAATCAGCCCTAGCCGCGACCAAGGCGTCCGCGACATCCGCGAGAGGGATACATCGTAAGCAACATATGAAACGCATGCTGCGTAACCGATGGCTGTATCTGATGCTGCTCCCTGGCATCTTGTATTTTCTCGTTTTTAAGTACGTACCTATGTACGGCGTACTCATCGCTTTCAAGAATTACCAGCCGTTCCTCGGCTTCTGGGACAGTGAATGGGTGGGAATGAAGCACTTTAATCGGTTCTTCGGAGACCCGCTGTTCTGGCGGCTGCTCAGCAACACCTTCATATTAGCGATTTATAATATTGTGTTCTTTTTCCCATTACCCATTATTATCGCGCTGATGCTGAATGAACTTCGGGTGGAGTTGTTCAAAAGAACGATTCAAACGGTGGTGTACATCCCACATTTCATGTCTTGGGTCGTCATCGTATCCATTGTTTACCTATTCTTCACAACCGAAGGCGGTCTAGTGAACGAGGGAATTAAGTCGCTTGGCGGAGACAAGATTAACTTCTTGCTCAGCGCGGACTGGTTCCGAACGTTCATCACAGCAGAGGTGATTTGGAAGGAAACAGGTTGGGGGACGATCATTTTCCTAGCCGCGTTGTCAGGCGTGGATCCCCAGCAATATGAAGCTGCTCGCATCGATGGGGCGAACCGCATGCAACAAATGATGCATGTGACGTTTCCCGCGATTCGCTCCACGATTGTGATTCTGCTTATTCTGCGGCTTGGCCATTTCCTGGACACCGGATTTGAGCAAATTTGGCTGATGCTGAATGCGATGAATCGCGAGGTTGGCGAGGTGTTCGACACCTATGTGTACTCGACAGGAATTTCGGAAGGACAGTATAGCTATAGCACGGCTGTAGGCTTGTTCAAATCAGTTGTTGGACTCGTGCTCGTAGCAGCTTCGAACTTTATCGCCAAGCGAATGGGCGAGGAAGGTGTCGTGTAACATGATGGAACGGAGGCTATCCCATGGTTAAAGATCGTTCGTTAGGCAGCAGGTTGTTCGATGGCGTCAATATCACCTTGTTAACTGTGTTTGCGTTGGTGACATTGATCCCTTTTATCTATATCGTTGCGGGTTCGTTTGCGACCCAAAAGGAATTATTGCAGAGAGGCTTTATCCTGTTCCCGACGGAATTCTCGATAAGTGCCTATGCGTACATCTTCTCTACCGGAACGTTGATGCGCAGCATGGGCGTCACGATTTTCATTACGATTGCAGGTACGTTCATCAATATCATGATGACATGTTTGATGGCCTACCCGCTGGCTCGGAAAGATTTGGACTACCGTAAACCGATTCAAATCGCTGTTATTTTCACCATGCTGTTCGGCGGTGGGATGATCCCGACGTTTCTCGTGATTAAACAGCTAGGCATGATTGATACGTACTGGTCTTTGTTGATTCCCGGCGCAATTAGCGCATTCAATCTCATCATTATGCGGAATTTCTTTCAGCAGCTGCCCGACGGCTTGGAGGAATCTGCTAAGATCGATGGCTGTTCCGATCCAGGAATACTGTTCCGCATCGTCATACCGCTTTCCCTGCCGGCCATTGCCACGTTCTCGCTATTTTATGCGGTGGGACATTGGAATACTTTTTTCAGTGCCGTGCTCTATATTAATGACTCTACAAAATGGCCGATTCAAGTGCTGCTCAGGCAGATTGTCATCATGTCTGATGGCGGCGGGCTTGGCGATTCAACTTCACTCGCAGCCGATTTCGTACAACCGCCTGAGCAAAGTGTGAAGATGGCCGTTATCGTTATTTCCACATTGCCGATTCTGATTGTGTATCCGTTTCTACAAAAGCATTTCGCGAAAGGTGTATTGCTGGGTTCCGTTAAAGGGTAAACTGTTTCCACAGTTTCTCGATAGATGTATCATATAAAAAGGGAGGACGTTTACTATGAAAAAAATGTTGCATCCGAAAATGAGTAAATCCATCGCATTAGCTTCCGTTCTAACACTGACTGCTGGGGTAGCTGCAGGTTGTGGCGGAGGGAGCAAGGAAGCGGTGAGCGCCGATGGTAGTGCGAAGCCGTCCACAGCAGCAACGGAATCAGCTAAGCCGGCAGCTCCTTACAAAATGTCGATCATGATGCCGAGCTTTAATCCGGAGCCGATGTCAACGGACGGTGAGATTTTCAAGAAAATCCAAAGCGTGACGAACACAGAACTGAAGTTGAATTGGGTGCCATCTGCGACCTATTCGGATAAATTAAGCGCAACGGTCGCCTCAGGCGAGCTGCCGAGTGTCATTACCGTTTTGAATCAGAAAGTACCTTTCATTGTGAATTCTGTTCGCTCAGGCATGTTCTGGGAGCTCGGGCCTTACTTGAAGGATTATAAAAACTTAAGCCGCATGAACCCCATTGCCTTGAACGCGATTTCCATCGATGGCAAAGTATACGGGATTTATCGGGAGCGGGATTTGGCGAGAGACGGGATTACCCTGCGTAAAGATTGGCTAGACAATCTGGGCTTGCAGGTACCGAAAACGATTGATGAGTTTTACAATGTGCTGAAAGCTTTTACGAATAATGATCCTGATAAAAATGGTAAAAATGATACGGTTGGACTCGTTGAACAGCAAACGCCTGCAGGTTGGAGAAGTGTCTTGGCTTGGCATGGTGGGCCTGCCGATTGGGAGTTAAAGGATGGCAAGATGAGTCCAGCTCACCTGTCACCTGCGTACTTGGAAACGATGAAGTTCTACAAAAAGCTGTACGATGAAAAGCTGATCAACCTCGATTTCGCAGTGGTCAAAGACGGCCGCCAAGTGATGAACAAAGGAACAGGGGGAGCTTGGGTTGCGAACCTGAATGATGCGAATGGGATTGAAGAGCAAGCGAAGAAAGTAGATCCGAAAGCCAAAGTTACGATCATTGGTGCATTGGAAGGACCGAAAGGACTTCGCAGTATCGCGGGAACTGGATCTTACGGGATTTTCATGATTCCTAAGACGTCTGTAAAAACGGAAACTGAGCTGAAGGCGATTTTGAACTATTTCGATAAATTATCCGATAAAGACATGCAAAATATGCTCTACAATGGTATTGAAGGCCGTCAATACACGGTTGAAAACGGTGAATACAAGAAAACAGCAGATCCTAAATTACTTGTAGAGTACGGGATGGGCGATTCTTCTCAGCTTGCTGTTTTAAGAGATCAAGTGACAACGTTCGGTCCTGAGCTTGTGCACCAACGGGACAATGTATGGAAAGAAAATGCGAAAATCGCGATCGAGAACCCAGTCAATGCGTTAATTTCTGACACGGCAAGTGAGAAAGGCAAGGAACTGGATAAATTGATCGAAGACGCGAGAACCAAATTTATTATGGGTGCGCTGGATGAGAGCGGCTGGAACAAAGTCGTGGAACAGTGGAAGCAAAATGGCGGCAGCAAAGTAATCGAAGAGTATACAGCCGAATATAACAAATCAGCCAAGAAATAATCGAAGTCTTGTGCCCCAGCTGTCAGGGTCTGTGTTTTTCCCCATGGCACAGATCCTATTTGTTATACTAGAGGAATTGACAGTAACCAAGACTAGTCTGCTGAAGGAGACAACTGGGGCATGAAGACACATACGTACTTACGCAAATTAATCGTGCTGACGCTCGTTGTGGGGGCTTTTCCGGTTCTCATATTGGGGTGGTATTCCTATACATATTCCTCTCATACCGTTCTGGAAAAGGTGAACGAAAGCAACGCACAGATCTTGCGTCAAACGCAGCTGCGCGTCGAACAGACTTTGAAGACCATCGATTACACGGCGTCGCAATTGCTGAATACACCGCTAATGACAAGCGCGATTGGCAAGCGGCTGACGATCACGGATGCAGAGTTGATCAATGATCTCTACGATAACCTTCTGGGGATACAGACTTTCGAACTTGGGATCAAGGACGTCTTCCTGTACAGCCTGGAGAATGACTGGTTAATTAGCAATTCAGGTTTTAATGAATATAGTCATGTGAACATGAAGGATCTGTTGCGTGAGTTCGCAACGATGCAACCTGGCTCCAAGTGGGTCAGCATGGACTTATCCGAGCGCTATGATGCGGAATCATTGGTCGTGAGCAATAACTACACGATTATGAATGTGAAAAAGTGGCCGATCAACTCCCTGAAGCCTCAGGGCATGATGGCGGTGCTGTTGTCAGGGAAGGAAACGAACAACCTGATCGATTTAGAAGACGACGACATGGGACAAATGTACATCGTGGATGAAATGAACAAGCTCGTTGCCCACCAAGACCGGACAATGATCGGTAAGGATATGTCGCAAGAGGCGTTCATTCGTCACATTGCGGAATCCAGTGAACCAACGGGGCTGTTCAAGTCCCGCATGCAAGACGAGGACATGTCCATTTCTTATCGCAAATCAGCCTACAACGGTTGGACGTACGTGTCTGTGCTTCCGATTAGCGAGATGACGAAGCGGGCCAAAAGCATTGCGTGGACATCCTTATGGGTCAGCGTCATCGCTTTATGTACGTCCGTTATCATTGCCGTGCTAGGTACACGAAGTGTATACAGGCCTGTAAGAAGCATCTATCGCTCTCTTGCGAATGCCAAAACGTCTCGTGAAGCGAAGGACGAAATGGGCGTCATTAGCGAGGGCATTCAATCCCTTTTGTCCAATCAATCGCGTATGCAATTTCAATTAGAGGGCCAACAGGAGCATATGACTGAGCTGCTCGTTCGCAAAATGCTCACGGGCGAAGCGAAGTCATCGGAGATTCAAGAACGGCTCCAGTATTATGGCTATACGTTGGAGTGGGACAAAATGCGCGTGCTCCTCTTCCAAATCGATGATTTGGCGGAGAGTCGGTTTGATGAGAAGGACCGTGATTTGCTGCTCTTTGCGATTAGCAATATCGTGTCGGAACTAGTGCCAAGTCAGGAGCGGTTGGCTCCGATCGTTTTTCAAGATGCGGTGCTATTGATTGCAGGTACGCAGACAGGCTCGGAAGAGGCATTCAAGGATAACGTGTTCGAGATGGCCGTAGCCATTCAGGAAGCGGTGAAAGGTTACTTGTCCGTAGAAGCGAGTGTAGGCATTAGCCGAAGCTTCGCGCATTGGATGGATGCGGAGCAGGGCTACGCGGAATGCGTAGTAGCGCTGAAATATCGCGTGCAGCTCGGAAGGGAGGCCGCATTGTTCATTGAGGACGTGCAGCCCAAGAAAGGCAAGGAGAGTCAATATCCGAAGGAAGCGGCTGCGCAAGTCATCGATGCGATTCAGTCGTCAGATAAGTCGCGTGCGCATGAAGCGTTAGCCATCTTTATCGAGAATGCCTCCAAATCCGTCGATAACCACAACGATTATCAGCTTTCACTCGTGCGTCTGTTGGTCGATCTGATCCGTCTGCTGCAGGACTCCGGCATTTCGTTATATGCGCTGAATCAGAGGGAACGATCCTTGTTCGACGAGCTGCTGCACCTTCATGCTGCCAGGGAGATCGAAGCTTGGTTCTATGAGCAAATTGTAGAGCCTAGCATCGGCTTGCTGGAGGAGCGGAGGGATACGCAGTTCCGTACGATTTCGGATGAAGTGAAGCGACTGATTGAGGAAGCGTTTGATACGGATTTGACGTTGGAAAAATGCGCTGCCCGCATTAATTATCACCCGCAGTACATCTCTCGGGTATTCCGTCAGGAGACGGGGATTAACTTTGCCGAGTATCTGGCGCAATACCGTCTCGATATTGCCAAGCGTTGGCTGCGCGAGACGAATATGACGGTCACGGATATTGCCGAGAAGCTTAAATACAATAATCCGGCGAATTTCATTCGCTATTTCCGCAAAATGGAAGGCATAACTCCCGGACAGTATCGGGGCAAGCCAGAGAAATGAGATTGACTCCGTCCTCGGAGGACGGAGTCGGCGTTGAATAACTGGATTTTCTGCATCTAATTCAAGCGAAATGCTGTGATTTCCTAGATTAACTGGATTTTCTCCCGTTATTTATAGGCGATATCGCCAAACGGGTAATTTTGAGCAGGAATAGATGTAGGAAATCCAGTTAAATTCCTCATAGGCTAGTTTTTCTGGGAAATAGATGTAAGAAATCCAGTTAACTTCTTACTCAAGCGTTTTAGTAAGCGCTTCCTTGTTGTATATCTGACTATTTCAATAGGAACAGGAGGAGAAATAGGTGTTAATAAAACGATTAACAAGCATGTTAGTGCTAATCGTGTTGCTCTTCACGGCAAGCATTGTCGATGCAGCTGAGTCGTCAACGAGTCTTGCCCCCATCGGGCAAAAGAAGCAGGGCGAATCGCTGACGATCCAAGGAACAACGAGCTTGCAGGAAGTCATCGTGCAGATTATGCGGCCGAATCAGACGCTGATGGAAATGGACCAACTGACGAAGTCGGAGCTGCTTGCGGGCAAAACCATAACTTTGCCGATGCAAGCACCCTTGGGGAGCTATACGGTGAAGGTTGGTAACGGCAGTGATGTAAGCGTGGCGACGTTCGTCGTTGTTGCAAGCGGGGGCGGTGATCCGGATCCGGGGACGGACCCAGGGACAGATCCGGGGACAGGTCCAGGGACGGACACGGAAACAGATTCAGGGCCAGACCCAGAGGATACCCCGGCAGCTCCTGGGCTTCCTGGCGTGAAGCCTGGCGGCAGCGGCGAGCTCGCTGTGGGCAAGCCTGACGCAGCAGGCGTGGCGAAAGCGGCCGTGACACTGGAAGCGCTAGACCAAGCTTTCGCCAGGGTGCAGGGTGCTGCTTCATCAAAGCTGACGCTAGACGTGCAGAAGGTGGAGGGAGCGCAAGCCTACGAAACGACCCTTCCAGCTGCTGCCCTAACCGAGGGAGGCAAGCTAAGGCAGCTGACGCTTCGAACGGAGTTCGGCTCGTTAACGTTGCCGAGCAATATGTTTAAGGCGGAGACAATCGCCGGGGCAGCGAGTGTGTCCATCACGTTGCGTCATGTCGTAGCAGATAACTTATCTGCGCAAGCGAAGGCTGCAATTGGCAATCGGCCCATCGTGGACATCCAAGTGATGCTGGATGGTCAACCAGTGCCTTGGGCGAATGAACAGACACCCGTCAGCGTGTCGATCCCGTATCAGCCGACGCTAACGGAGCTGACCAACCCTGAGAACATCACGGTCTGGTATCTCGATGGGAGTGGCAAGCCTGTGCCCGTGACGAGCGGCAAATACGACGAGAAATCAGGCCAAGTGACATTCACCACCACGCATTTTAGCCAATATGCTGTCGTCTATGTAACGAGGACATTTGCGGATATCGCTGCATATCCGTGGGCTAAGAAACAGATTGAAGCTCTCGCAGCCAAGGGCATTATAGCGGGAACTTCGGAGGGGGCTTTTTCTCCGGCGACTTCGATCAAACGGGCTGACTTTGTCCTGTTACTCATGCGGACGCTAGAAATGACGGCGCCAGCGGGGGAACGCTTCGCAGATGTTAACGAAAGTGATTATTATCAAGATGCGGTTCAGACGGCAAGAACGCTTGGCATTACGCAAGGCTTTGGCGATAACCTGTTCAAGCCGAACCAAACCATTTCCCGGCAGGAAATGATGACGCTTACGGCGAGAGCGCTGACCATCGTTGGTAAGCTTGCGCATGTTGGAACTGGCGGCAATTTGGCCGCATTCAAGGACGCAGCTGACGTAGCGAGCTATGCTTCGGACAGCATCCAAGCGCTGATTGGGCAAGGGATTATCGAAGGCAACGATGGTTTACTATTGCCGTTGGCTAGTACGAGCAGAGCGGAAACAGCCGTGATGTTATACCGAATTTACCATAGATCGGGAGGTATGTAGGATGCGATTTTTGAAAAAGCATTGCGCTGCGCTAACCGCAGCTCTCATGCTCACTTCAGCCGCCGTTAGCTTCGCTCCGCAAGCTGTGCAGGCAGCGAGCATGAATTTGGAGGCGGACTATGCCGTCTCGGAAGGGCCGCTCGTGCGAACGGAGCAATTTAACAATACGAATTACACCCCTTTGCCTGTCCATGTCGTTGATGAATTGAAAGGGATTAAGACGAAGGTTGTACGGGATTTTGTCAAAATCAACTGGTACTACAATAAAGATAGTGCGAATAGTGACTATCTAGCCTACTCTATCGACGATGCGCGGAATGCGACGAATCCAGACCTACTGAGTGCACGCAAAGAAACGTATGATTTCATGTCACAGTTTTCGGATTCTCTCCTCATTTCCCTTGCCTATTCCTATGGCGGCGATGCGAATCCGGAGAAGAACCGGTTGATCGCCGGTGAAACCACAATGAATTGGCCGGAATTCGATAAGGCCATGAAGAAGATTATTTTTACATTGAAGGAGAAAAATCCAGAGCTAGAGTACATCGAAGTCGGTAATGAACCGAACTTGGAGCCCGCTTTTTATGGTCATACGAAGGAAGACATCCCTGGTTATATGCGCATGTATCAAGGTATGTCGGAAGCGGTGAAATGGGTCAATACCCAAGGACTCGCTGGCCAATCCGTGAAGGTGGGAGGACCGGTGTTATCTGGCTATAACTTTGACAAGCAGAAGCAGTTCGTTGATATCGCCTATGCCAATGGGTACCAAGTGGATTTCGTTTCTTGGCACCGCTATCAAGAGGATGTGCGGATGAATGAGACACAGGAAATTGAAATGAAGGGCTATCTGCACAGGTTTTATCCGAATGCTACCACCATTGTGAGTGAGTACGGCTGGAAAGGCGGCGGTGGCTTAAGCGATGCGACGAACAATGTTGGTCTCGCCAAGCAAGCGGCATTCATGACCGATTCAGCTTACTTCTATGCACGTGGAGGCACGGATATCCCAATGAACTGGGTCGCAGTGCATACGCTTAACGCGTATTTCAAAAACCAATTCGATGTCGACTATGCGTTAAGCAGCGGAGATACGGGGAATTGGCAATCTTTTACCAATAGCGATCCGAGATCCTTGCAATTTTTGAACCTACGCGGTTGGCGCGAATCAGCTTCGACCTCGAAGCCGATGAAAATCAAGGAGATTCGGTTCTTCGACAGCAGCAATACTCCGATTCCGATCCCTAATGTGTTAAATGATCCTAGCATTGCAGCCGTTACAGATAATGACGATGCAACGCAATTTACGCAATCCGATTATTGGACATGGTTAAAGTTTGACCTAGGAGCGAATGCCCCAGCGATCGCAAGAGTGGATATCAAATGGGGAAACACGGACATCAACACGTTCCAACTCATCGGGACGAGCGATAAGCTGAAATATTACGAGGTGCTCGGGCATACCTTTTTCACACCTTATTTCAACACGATGCGCATGTTTGCTCAGTTAGGGGATACGCGTGTCAAAACTAGCGGTGGCAGCACCGATATTTATGGCACACGGATGTTAGCCACGAAGAATAGCGATACGAAAGCTACGATGATGGTTTGGAATAAGCAAGGTGACGGTACAGCATCCGCCAATGTGGATATTAGCGTGAAGAATTTGCCTGTGGGCTTCCAAGGGAAAAGCGTTCGCTACAAAAAGCTCCTTGTCGATGAAGCTCACAGCAATCATGCCTATAACAAGATAGATGACCTGCAAATGGTCGATGAAGGAGTCGTCAATCTCACCGATACGATCGTGCTAAGCCAAACGCTGGAGAAAAATGCGGTCATGCTCATCGAGCTGGAAGCCGTAGATCCGAGTATTAAAAATATCGTGTCCGCAGGTAAAACGGTGACCTTATCTCCTGGCATGACGGGCGGGGCGAACCTCGTAGATGGCTATGATACGACTGCAGCTGTTGCTGCTGCTAACACCTATCCGCAAACAGTGACTGTCGATTTAAGTAAGTCCTATCAGCTCGCGGGGATGGGCATCGATTGGACGAATAGCGCCTCCAGAGGGTACACCTATAAGATCGAGACCAGTCTGGATGGTACTCATTTTACGCTAGCATCGGATATGACGTTTAGCTCAAACCCAACCTACGTGCCTCCTCTGGGAAATAGTCTAGCGTGGTTCACTGGGAAAGAGCGTTACGTCAAGTTAACGGTAACAGGCTCTACGTACGATGGCCCGCTATCGATCAATGAAGTGAAAGTATTTGCAGATGGGATGTACAAAAATGACTTCGAATCCGTCGCCGATCGGGATACATCCGCTTGGACGATGACGGGGTATAGCAGCGCCTCTACGCCATGGACATTCGCTACCGACAGCGTGACGAACAACACGTATGCGATTCCGGTAAATACGTATGGTACAACACCTAGTTTTGCCATCCTCGGAGACGACTTGAAAGATTATGGGGTTGAAGCTCGCATTAAAGTGGCGAATAGCAGCTACACAGGTCAAGTACAGATGGGGTTGCTAGCTAGAGCTAGCACGTATAATAGTCAGTATTATTTTAAATTAATGAGAACGAGTACGACGAATCAAGCTATTCTGGAAAAAAGAATAAGCGGAACGACGACTGTTCTAGCAACGGTTGATTTACCGACAGCGATTGATTCATCGAAATGGTATAAGCTCAATCTGGAAACGATCGGCACGACAATTAAAGGCTATGTCGATGGTGTACTTGTCATTGAAACGACGGATACCAGCCGTACAAGCGGTAAATTCGGCTTACGCAGTCATGATGCCCTAGCGAGTTATGATGATGTGCGGGTATATCCAATCGTACCGTTGCTTGGCAGTATCAAAGTGGATGGCGTGACGATCAACGGATTTGATCCTAAAATTAATAACTACACAGTACTTGTGCCTTCTTCAACCAGCACAGTGACGGTGACAGGTTCAGCCTATGGAACAGGCAGTATTGCGGTTTCGCCAGCTTCAGGGCAAGTAACGTTCGATGCGGTAGGACAAGAGAAAACCTATATGATTGCTGCTCTATCTAGTGAAGGGAATGGCGCGAACTACTATTCGCTTAGGTTAAAGCAGGCGAGCTCGGATGCGACGTTAAGCAGCTTGAGGTTGTCCGTGGTCACGGATTCACTTACAGCACCAGGTCAGAAGCTTCCAGCCATGAGTATTGCACTCATCCCAGGGCAAACGAATTACACCATACACGTACCTTCTAGGACGAATTATGTCAAAGTTGTCGAGGCTGTACCGACGGCGAGCAATGTGGCCACAGCGCAGATCTCAGATGGCGTTATGGTGAATGGAACGGGGACCGCGAAGGTGACGGTCACCTCAGAGGCCGGCACAACGACGATGTACACGCTGAACCTTGTAGCGAACGCTGAAGCTCCTATAGGAGCGGTGCTTTACCAAGAAGATTTTGAAGGTGGCAGCTTCAATTCCGATCCTTCCGTCGGCTGGAACAATGGGGCGACACCGAATGCTGCTTCATCGCATTTGCGGGTCGTAGACGAGGAGCAAGGTAAAGTGCTTGAGAAATATACAACAACGAGCATGGCTTTTACCGTTGGTCAAAGTGCATGGACGAATTACGATGTGCGGGCAAGGGTCAAAGCGCAAGTCGGAACTGCCCTGCCAGGCGTGATCGCGCGGGCTTCCGATGATGCGAAGAACTTCTATATGCTGCGCATTCATAATGGCACCAATGGGTTGGCAGGCGGCAGCACAGGCTATGTAGCTTTGGGCCGCATGGTGAATGGAAGTCTAAAGGAGCTGGATAGCAAAAAAATCCCGTATCCTTACATCGTTGGAAACTGGTATCAATTAAGGCTGGTCGTGGAGGGCAATCACCTCAAGGGCTACGTTGATGATAACCTCATTTTCGATGAAATCGATAATGGCAGTTTATTTTCCTCCAATCCGCCGGCACTCACACAAGGGAAAGCGGGGATCCGCGTCGCCAACCAAGCAGCTAGAATCGACGATTTTCTCGTGACTGAACTGACAGATGACGTCGTTGTCGTGCCGCCGGTTGAAACGCCATTACCTTTTACCCTAGAAGGTCAGTTGGATAGAAGCAATGGGCTTCGTGCAAGTGTACTCGTTAACCGTACGGCAAACGCAGCGGATCATGCAGGAACGGAAGTTGTTTTCTTCCAACTGCTCAAAGGTACAACACCTGTATCCTATGTCGCGATGGAAAGCGAAATTGGAGCAGGAAATCGTGTAGCTGGACATTTTGATGTACCCGACCCGGAGAATATGAGCTATCACGTTCATGCTTTCGTGGTAAGTTCATGGGATGTCCTGAACGAAAGCATGCCGCTTTCGCTTTCGAATAGGTTGGATATGGAATAAATGAAATAGACAGGCTGTAATCCGACTAAGGTGTCGAGATTGCGGCCTGTTTCTGATGAAAGTCGAGATATGACTATAGACGACAACGTTTGAATCCGCTTACAATTACGTTGTCTTCAGCGGTACGCGCGGCCGAGGGAGCACCATTAGGTGAGGAGTGGTATGCCATTGAACACGAACCGTTCGAGTTTATCGATCAAGGTAGTGATGATACTGTTTACTGTTGTGATAGGCTTCACGTGCTTACCGATCAGCGTCCCGATCGCCGCAGCGGCCGATACGATTACCCTTACGAAAGCGACGACCTACCAAGCGATCGATGGTTTTGGAGCAGCGGCGAATAAGCCGGTGTACGATTTGCAGCACAATATGAGCGCGATGAATCAGAGTGCTATTCTGGATAAACTGTTTCTCAACAGCGGTTCTAATGCTGGACTTACAATGATTCGGTGGGAAGTCAATCCCTTCAAGCTAAGTGAGGACCCATCGGGCATTGAGATTTCCTATTGTGGATGGAACAATTGTACAGAAGATTGGAGTACGGATTCGCACCAACGGTGGTTTGCCGACCAGGCGTTGTCGCGTTATAGTGCTATGCAGTTCTATGCCGTTCCATGGAGCCCTCCTTCGTGGATGAAAGACACAGCTACCGTGAAAGGCGGTCATTTGCTCCCTGCTCGCTATACGGACTATGCCAACTATGTAGCAAGGTGGGTCCAGAAATATCGGGGTGATTTCGGCTACAACGTCAAATGGTTAAGCATTCAAAATGAACCTGATTATGAGAATCCGCTATGGGCAACTGCCCGATATTACAACGCAGAGATGGACAGTGTCATTGGTGCGGTTGATAGCGCCCTGACCAGCAAAGGGATAAGGTCGCAAGTTAAATTAACGTCTCCCGAAGCAACATCGGAGAATGTGGCCATGAATTTCCTGAACAATATGCCAACGAACAAAAGCCTTGTGGACTATGTAGCCTATCATAATTATGGCAATGATAATAGCACGCTTTATGCGGAAACAAAGCCAAAACTAATGACGGAATATAATTTGAAGGACGAGACCAACAATCTCTGGGATCCTGGCAATACGACCTATGATAACCAACAAGCAATTGATCTCGCGGTCCGCATTCATCGTGCTCTGACCACAGGGGGCTCGAACGCGGCCAAAGGGTTCTTGTATTGGTGGAGTGTTGGCAGCAATGAGAGCTTGGCGCAACAGTTAATCAATCTGGATACGAGCGGAGGCACGTATGCAACGAGTAAGGTTCTCTACGCGATGGGCAATTTCAGCCGTGTGATGAGACCTGGTTATGTTCGCATTCAAACGGCTTCCAGCAACCCATCTCTATTAGTTGTGGCAACGAAAATCAACTCTACCAGCAAAGCGCAGCTTGTCGTCATCAATACCTCTTCATCCGATATCACAGCTACCGTGAGCGGGTTCAGTACATCCTCAACCGCAGCATCCAAGCTCAAGACCAGTGCTACGGATAACCTTACTAACATGACAGATGTGACACTCTCAGGGGGATCGTTTACGCAAACATTTTCCGCCAAATCGGTGTATTCCTTCTCAGAAAAATAAGATCACAACCAAGCGGCAGGCGTCCTGGAGACGGCTGTCTCTTGGGATATGCGGAACGTTTTTTATCGGGTTGGATTGATCCTGGCTTTCAACATACCTTTCAACAAACTAACTGGATTTTCTCCATCTATTTGGAGGGGATTTCCTGAATTCGAAGGATTAACTGTATTTTCTGTAGCTAAATTCTTGCAATTAGCACAAATATTCTTTTTCTATACAAAATACATGTACTTTTTCCATCTAATAACGAAAATACATCAATCTCGAGCATATTAGCTGTAGTTTATACATTTAAAAACTAATTTGCAGTGGATAGACTCTTTGTTTTAAGTTTTCAACAGATGTGTTAACCGTTCGGCAGTTTCAACAGTAGCTGTGTAAGTCATGATTTTCATATAGGGGCTATGAGGTGTTTCTAGAGTTACAAGTTCAAACTCCATCTCGCCAATGGTAGGATCCAACCATCTTTTGTGACAGTCAGCAGCGATTTGAACGTCATGAAGCGGCCAATATGCACGAAAAACCTCGCTAGTTTGCATAAACTCCTCTATCCGTTCATGGAACCTTTCATCATGCGGGAAATGGGCGTAATCTGCACGAAAATGGGCAATCATGACCTGCGCTTTGGCCTCCCAATCGGGATTATTCGTCTGAAGAGACGATGCTGTCAGGAACCTACGCAACCAATTAGGTCGTTGTTCAGATTCCACATCAGTCGCCGGAAGGCGAAATACCATGCGTGCAGCCTGATTCCACATCAGCATATCCCAGTTTCTTCCCAAAATGAAAGCAGGATTCGGTTCAAGCGCGAGCAACATTCGCTCCATACCTATGTTTACCGTTGTAGCTGGTTCCTCTTCTTCGGGTGCAGCTGTTCTTGCCAGCATATGAAGATGACGTCGCTCATCGACGGATAGTTGGAGTGCGTCTGCTATGCTATCAAGCACTTGAGCTGAAGGGTTCACCTCTCTGCCCTGCTCTAAGGAGGTATACCAGGAAGTCCCTATATTAGCAAGATGGGCCACTTCCTCACGCCGCAGTCCAGGTGTACGACGCCGTCCAAATGAAGATAATCCCACTTCTTCCGGGGTAAGACGTTCTCGGCGTGCCCGCATAAATTCGCCAAGCGATAAGCTAGTAGACATCTCTCCCATAGTTGATTCCCCTTATCCTGACACTGCCAAACCTACGATAAACGCAGGAAGGCTTATGGTTATAGTATCTGCAATACTGTAAGTATAGCACCAACATAACGAGGGAGGTAATTGGAATACGATGAATATTTTTGTAACAGGAGCAACAGGGAAAGTAGGGAGTCGCTTTGTACCACGCTTACTGCAGCGGGGTCATAACGTTAGCGTGTTGGTACGGGATGCGGCGAAGGCGGGGATGCTGAAGCAGCTAGGTGCGAACGTCATTGAGGGAGATCTTTTGCAGCCGGAAAGCCTTTCTTCCGTGCTTAGGGGTATAGATGTTGTTGTGCATCTCGCAGCGCAATTTCGTGGTGTCGATGAATCCACTGCGCGGAAGTCAAACATCGATGCAAGTATTTCCTTAGCAGAAGCAGCATGCAAAGCGAATGTTCCAAGGTTTGTATTTGCTAGTACGAATCTCGTATATGGCACTGGGAATACCAGTGGACCGAGCCGAGAGAATGATCCTCTGCACCCCTCGCACCCTTACCCTCAGACGAAAAAAATAGCGGAAGAAGCTTTGAGCAAGCTTCATCGGGAGAAAGGACTGGGACTTCGCATTGTACGACTTGCGTTTGTCTATGGAGAAGGTGATCCTCATATCACCGAATTTTTGCCGATAATGAGGAAATGGCATGCGGCTAAACGGCTTCATATGATTCATCATGCGGATGTAAGCCAAGCCTTGCTTCTAGCGGCTACAACTCCCGGTATCGACGGCAGCATTTATAATGCCGCTGATGATTCACCGATTACCGTGGCAGAGCTGTTTCGAGTTCATCATCAGTCCGAACGGTTAGAGGCAGAGGATGCACAGCAGCCTTTCAATTCATGGGACATGATCGTCGATACAACTCGCATTAGAGACGAGTTGAACTATCGTCCAATGTACCCCTCATTTTATACAGCGCGAGATGCTGGAGCTTTGTGATTAGGATGAAGGAAACGTACAGTTAACGCCATTAAATTTCTTAGCAGTAAAAACCTTCCGAAAGGAAGGTTTTTTACTGTTCGTATATGCGTCCAAGGTATGCCGGAAGGGGAGATAGCCACCTTATCTACTCTTTTTCATCGATCTTGTTTTTTTGCATTTCTAGTCTTCCTTACCCCTATGCAAAAAAGCAAAACCATGAAAATATCGAAGATTTACATCCGTTTTGGCAACCCGCTATGATAGGGCTATCCGATCGGGGAGTGATCAACGAATGATAAAAAGAAATAAGGAGATAGTGGGGATGAAGCTGGTCTTCCGTACGATCGTCCGGGATCGTGTGCTCTATATCATGATGATTCCCGGGCTGCTGTTTTATTTGATTTTCAAGTATGTACCGATGTATGGATTGTTAATGGCTTTCCAGAACTACTCCATCTCTAAAGGGGTATGGGGAAGCACGTGGGTGGGGTTCGAGCATTTTCGAGCGTTCTTCGATTCCCCGGATGCAGCGGTGCTCATTAGGAATACCCTCGTTTTGAATGCGCTGGAGCTGCTAATCGTCTTCCCGGCGCCTATCCTGCTGGCCGTGCTTTTCCACGAACTGCGCTTCGCCCTATTTAAAAGGCTGGCACAGACGATAAGCTACTTACCGCATTTTATTTCGACTGTCGTCATCTGCGGCATTATCGTCAACTTCTTGTCGCCATCGACTGGCATCGTTAACCATCTGCTCCAGGCCTTCGGAATCAAGCCGATTATGTTTCTTGGGGAATCGCAATGGTTCCGGCCGATCTATATCGCATCCGAGTTGTGGCAGAAGGCCGGCTGGGACACCATCATTTATTTGGCGGCTATCGCTGGGGTCAATCCTACCTTGTATGAAGCGGCCAAGATAGACGGAGCGAACCGCTGGCAGCAAATTCGTCATGTGACGCTTGTCGGGATGATTCCGGTCATGATTATTTTGTTCATTATTAAAATCGGTCACATTCTCGAACTCGGCGTTCAGAAAATTATTTTGCTTTACAACCCTCTCGTCTACGATAAAGCAGATGTCATCAGCACTTTTGTGTATCGAAGAGGGCTGCTAGACGCCGATTACAGCTTCGCTTCGGCTGTCAGCCTGTTCCAATCGGTCATTGGGCTGATTCTGGTGGTTGCTTTTAACCGGTTGGCCCGGAAATATTCGGAGACCAGCTTATGGTAGCGGAGGGATGAACCAATGAGAATGAAGACGAGCTTCGGCTCTAAGCTTTTTGATGTATGTAATGTGCTGTTAATGCTCGCATTGATGATGCTGATGGTATATCCGTTCCTCTACGTGTTCTCGGCGTCCATCAGTAATCCAAGTCTAGTCGTCAAAGGGGAAGTCATCATGTTCCCCAAACAAATCACGCTAGAAGCCTATCGGCTCGTTGCCAAGGATCCCTATATCTGGATCAGCTACTACAACACGATTAAATATACGGTACTGCAGACGGTGCTTACCCTTATCTTCACGGCTATGCTGGCTTACCCTTTAGCTAAAAAGCGGTTGCTTGGCCGGCGCACGATTATGCTTCTTATCGCCTTCACGATGCTGTTCAATGGAGGACTCATTCCAACATTTCTTGTCGTGAAGCAGCTCGGTCTGATCAACACAACGTGGGCTTTGATTATTCCATCCTTAATTAGTACCTGGTACTTATTTCTGATGCGAACGTTCTTCGAGGGAATTCCAGATGAGCTGGAGGATGCGGCAACAATGGATGGCTGCAGTGCGCTGGGTGTCTTGTTCCGGGTTGTACTTCCTTTGTCTACACCGATTATGGCGACTGTTGCTTTATTTACGGCAGTTGGCCAGTGGAACTCATTCTTCGAAGCGCTTATTTATTTGTCCGATAAACACATGTATCCCTTGCAAATTCATCTGCGGAATATCGTCATTTCCAGTTCCGCAGCTTCGCAGGTGTCAGGCAACCAGGACGGGGATGTGTATATTCTGGAGACAGTGAAGTATTCCACGATCATCTTTGCGACGCTGCCCATTTTACTTGTGTATCCTTTTATCCAGAAGTATTTCGTACAAGGGAGCATGATCGGCGGCATTAAAGGATAGAAACTACTGAAGCGGGGCTTAAATTAGCATATAATCGATTAAGGGAGGTCTATGTAAAAATGGGCAAAACAATCAAATGGCTGGCAGGTGTCACCGCCGTTGCCGCAACCGTTACACTGCTCGCAGGTTGTACAGATACCAAGGAAGCGACTCCGAAGAAGGAAGCTGCAGCGACTCCGAGTGCACAGAGCAATCCCCGAACTGGAGGACTCAATTTACCGCTTAGCAGCACACCGGTGACGTACAAATTCCTGATCCGCGAAGTGGCGGATATTCCCGTCAAGAATGACTGGCTCGTTCTGAAGGAGCTAGCTAAGAAAACGAACGTAAACATTCAGTTCGAGCCTGTCCCATCGACGGGCTACGAAGAGAAGAAGAAGCTGCTTATCGCGACGAATAACGTGCCTGACTTTTCCTTGGTGAACGAGACGGATGCGCTCAAAGCAGGCCCTGATAAAGTGTTTCTGAATTTAAAGCCATATATCGACAAAGGGTTGATGCCCAATGTGAAGAAGCTGATGTCCGAAATTCCAGACATTACGGCTGTGACGACGGCAGGGGACGGCGGTATTTATTCGCTGCCAGGCTTAAGTGAGCCGAATTGGCTGAGCTATTCCTGGATGGTGCGTGACGATATTATGAAGGAGCTTGGCTTGCAGGCGCCGAAGGATACGGACGACTTGTATCGCATGCTGAAGGCGATGAAGGAGAAATATCCGAAATCATTCCCACTGATTACACAGAATGCTGCTGCCGCCGGCTCCAACGTTCCAAGCTTGTTTAACGTGTTTACGACGATGTTTACAGAAACGACGTCTGCGCTAGGATATAATCCTTTTTATAAAAAATATGAATTTGCACCAAGCCATTCACAATACAAAAGTATGTTGACGTACTTGAACAAGCTGTATACGGAAGGACTGCTCGATCAGGAATTTGCTATCATGAAAACGCAAAACTGGGAGCAACGTGTGCAGTCGGGAACTTCCTTCATGACTTATTACAACAAAGGTCGGATCGATATCTTTACTGACGCAGCCGTGAAAGCTGATCCGAACACGAAATACAACATGGTTGGCATGACGCCTGTGGCGGCTCCTGGGATGAGACCATTTCAACTGATTAAACCTAAAGTGAATGCTCCCGTATCTGTCGCGCTATCCGCTAATATTAAGAACCCGGAAATTGCTGTACAGTTCTTCGATTATCTTTACAGTGATGAAGGATCGGATATTTACATGCTGGGTGCAGAGGGCGTTACGTATGAGAAGGTTAATGGTAAAGCACAGTACTTGCCAGCGTTTGGGACGATTCCGACAGCGATCCAATCCAAATTGAAAACGGAATTTGGCGTTCGCTATAACAACTTCCCGATGATGAACTATGTGAACAAAGGCAGAGATGCTGAGCCTCCGATGACGAAAAAGTTGCAGGAACTCGAAGCGATGAACGCCAAGTCGGCGATCGACCCTTCCCCTTCCGTTGTCGCGACAGAAGCCGAATTAAGCCTTGAGAAGTCGAAGCTTCCGAGCCTCGAAAAGTATATGGAGCAGAAGTTGACTGAGTTCGTCATGGGGAAAACACCAATTACGGACGCTGCTTTAACTGATTTTATCGCTCAGTGCAAAAAGCTTGGAAGTGACGATCTAATCAAGATGTATAACGAGCAATTGCAAAGAGCGTTGAAGAAATAGGCACTGTATTCAAACTGTGTCTAGGAACGAAAGGAACCCGGAACATGTGGAAAAAGAGAAAGGGCCGGATATTCTGGAAATATTTCTCGAGCTACATCATTTTGATCTTACTGCCTGCCATTTCCGCGTGTTTCCTGATCTATACGTACATGGTAAGCATGATGGACAGCGAGGTCGAGAAGTCGGATCTCCTTATGCTGCAAAGCTTCTCGCAAAGCACGGACAAAATGCTGTTCAATCTGCGAGAAGATATGGTTCAGCTGGCAGGCTCCTATTTCGTGAGTAAGTTCAGCGAATACGGAGCAAGTCCGCAATCGGTTGACCAGGTGGAGCGAGTAGATACGATCAAAGAAATCTACCGGGAGCTGACAACAATCGAGAACGCCTATCAGCTCAGCCATGCGTTTCTGTATTTCCCGGAACAACAGCTTGTCATTGATAAGAACGGCGTGTCTCCTAAGGACACGTTTTTCACTTATCGCCATGTGTACAAGGGATTGTCCGCAGCGGATCTAACTAAGTTGTTCACAGGTAAACATCGGATGACGTTCACCCCTAAGCTGAATATTCAGCGTTATGATATTTTGAACAGAGAGGTGGCGGCTTCTTATCCAGCCGTCAGCCTGTTAATGAGCTATCCGATCGCCTCCGACACACCGGAGGTGTATCTGGTCGCGGATATTCAAGGACAGTCGTTGCAATCCGTCATTACGTTGGAGGCAGATCTCGGCAAAGATACGGCTATTCTAGACGTAGCGAATCATTCCGTGATTGCGATGACGCCTGGCTATTCGGAGCAGGATGTCCTGCAGGTGGAAGGTCTGGTCGCTGCTAATGAACGCGGATCAGGCATCGTCGAATTGGGAGGAACGAAGGTTCACGTTTCTTATGTCAGCTCGCGGTTGAACGATTGGTACTACGTGACGCTAACGGAGCTGGCCGAGCTGCGGAAGTCCGCCAATCTGATGCGGACGGCCTCGATCTGGTTTTTGCTTGGCTTTACGGTCATCGGGTTGGTGGTTTCCGGGTTCTTAAGCCGCCGGATGGCATCGCCGATTTACCGCATCAAATCGAAGTTCGAGCTCATGCCCGAATACAAGCAGGACGTGCCGGACGGAGCGCAAGACGAACTGCATATGATCTCGAAATGGTCCAATCATTTATTGAATCGAAGTAGTGAGATGGAGGTCACGCTGCGAGCGGTGGAGCCGATTATTCATGAGCATTTTGTCGGGAAGATTGTGACCGGGGAGTGGCGAAATCCCTATCTCGTTCAGCAGTACGCGAAAGAGATTGGCTTTAATTTATATGAAAACGCACCCAAATGCGTGTTGATTATCGAGCTACTCTATGATGTGAACACGCATCGGACAACGAGCGTCAGCGAGAAGACGCTGCATAGCACAGAGCTGCGCAGCAAAATTGCAGCTGCTTTACCCGGGCGAATCTGGTTCACGCAGCCGACGGAAACCCAGCTTGTCTGCGTTATTCGGTTGATGCCGGAAGGAGGCAGCGGCGCAGAGGAAGCGCTGCTTATCCAGGAGATCTTGCAGTCGTTCGCGGTCTATTCCCGCAGCGTCATCTCGGTTGGGGCTGTCGCTTTGGAGCCTCATCAGTTGTACGAATCGTACTGCCAAGCGGCAGACCTTTTAGAGAACAAGCCAGTATCGCAGCTGGAGCATATCTTGACGGGCGAAGGCTTGAAGCATGAGCGAAGCTCTTTTGACGGCTGTCTGACCCAACAAGAGCTAAGCCGAATCACGAATCTAGTCAAGAGCATGGATCGTTCTGGTCTTGTCCGTTATTGTTGTGAGCTGCTGGACGACAGCGTTCGGAAGCAGTATACGCTGAAGGAGACGAAAGAGCTGGCTCGGGATATGTTGAACGCTTTTATCCGGGAAGGAAGCATGGCTGCTGGCGTCGAAGTCAATTTGGAGACGTATCCGGCGCTGCTTGAGCAGTTATCCATGTGCGTGGAACTGGAGGAGTTCAAGCTCGTCTTCTCAGAAGCTTGCGGAAAGATGCTGTCTGAAGCGGAGAGCAAGGAAGAACGCTCGTTGTTGCTGGAGCAGGTGACTTCGTATATCCACGAGCACTACGCGGAGAATCTCGGGCTCGAGCAGTTCGCACGCCAGCTTGGCATGTCCATGGGTCATTTTAGCCGCATCTTCAAGGACTATACGTCGGAGAAGTTCGTCGATTATGTCGCCAAGGTCAGACTGAATAAAGCCAAGGAACTGCTGAAGGAAACGGAACTGAACATGGAGGAGGTTGCGGGGCGAGTCGGTTTTATTTCCGCAACTTCGTTTATTACGACGTTCAAGAAGTATGAAGGCATTACACCGGGGAAATTCCGGATGCTTGATTAGTTGGTAAGGCAGTTACAATAAATGAAATAAGTTGATCTGAGGTGAAAGGCAATGCAAGTACGCTATGATGTTAGTTATTGCATAGAGATGCCAGAGACGCGTGTGTTGGATCTATTTCTGCCTGAGGAGAATAAGAACGGCACCGCTATTCTGTTCATTCATGGCGGCGGATGGGCCAAGGGAGACAAGAAACAGTTCCACGATGTGGCAGCTTGGTTCGCGGAGCACGGATTCGTCTGTGCCTCGATGAAGTATCGGCTGAGCACAGAGAAGCCGTATCCCGCCGCTTTGGAAGACGCGAGGCTGGCGATGCAGTATATGCGCGTTCATGCCGACGAATTAGGATTCGATCCCGCGAAAATAGCGTCGGCTGGATCGTCGGCAGGCGGCTACTTGGCCGCCATGCTGGCGCTGATTCAGCCGGATGACGAGCTAGGAAGAACGGCCGAGCTGGTTATGACGGATACACGTCCGAACGCAGTTGCCCTCTATTGTCCAGTGACGACGCTGCATGTCGATAAGGAGTTCGTCTTGAAGTTTATGGTGGTCCCTGAATCGGACGCAACCGATCTGTATCGGGAAGGATCGCCGATTGACCGCATATCGGAAGGCGCACCGCCCTTCATCATTATGCAAGGTGATGAAGATAATACGACGCCATTAGCGGAAGTGCGTGCTTTTGCCGAAAAGCTGATTGAGGCGGGCTCGCGTGCTGAGGTGGTTGCTTTGCCAGGCGTGAAGCACGGCTTCGGCTATGGCATTACATCAGATGCGCAGCAGCAGTCCATTCAGTCGATTCTAGCGTTTCTTCAAAAAGAGTTTGCGCTAGGTTGAGGGGCAATTTAATTAATCGATAAGCCAGAGTAAATGATAGTCCGATTTTACCCAATTCGAGCGTTTGAGCGAGTTTTTAACAAACTTGCGCTCCAATTAGGTGGATTCGGGCTATTTATGCATTTTTGGCCTGAACCACTGTGTTTTCTTATTTTTGAACGGCTTTGCAAATTTGCGTAGAACCCGCTGTCGTTGGGATTGCAAGAAAACAATGCCTCCAAAAAATCGAAGATTTACATAAGATTCCGGCTATCGCTATGATGGGGCTAACCGGGTTCGTGCTGCAAAAATGGGCGCAAAGCGGTATCTGTCTGTTACCCGAATTTTAGAAGAGGGTGGTGGTTCGTATTTTGGTAGCGCTATCATCTCGCGAGGAGATGTAGCGCAATGGCTTTTATAATCGCTGAGGAGGTTATTTGTTTGTTCAAACACCGTTTATGGACCCATCTGGTACTTAGCCTATCCTTATCCTTCATCTCACTGGCAGGAGCCCTGTCCATTCCTAAGCCGGCTGAAGCGGCAGGTACGACCTTTTACGTAGATGCCTCCAGACCCGATGACAGCGGGAATGGCACAAGCATGGCAACGGCTTGGAAGTCACTGACCAAGGTCAACAGCGTCACATTCCAGCCTGGCGATACCATTTTGTTCAAAGCTGGCGGCATATGGACCGGTCAGCTGCATCCAGGCGGATCGGGAAGTGCGGCAGGAGGCGCGATTTCGATCGACATGTATGGTACGGGGAACAAACCGATTATCGATGGAAATGGAATGACGGGGCAGGGTGTCGTCTTTTTCTCCAATCAGCAGTACTGGGAAATCAATAATCTGGATATCACCAATGACGCGTTGGCGGAGGGCGATCGCAGAGGGATCGAAATCATAGCTGATACATCTGGGACGATCAATCATTTTTATATCCGGAACAATATTATTCATGACATTGAAGGTTCGGTAGGAGGCACACTCACGAATAAGAAGACGGCTGCCATCTATTTCGAAGGCCAGTCGGAGATGACGCAGTTTAACGATATCGTGATTGAGAATAATGTGATTCACGACGTGAAGAATCAAGGTATTGTAACGAATAACTCGGCTATCGATTTCAGTGCAGACGAGTATTACCCCGGGGAGT
The DNA here is from genome assembly GCF_059691955.1 of Paenibacillus sp. J22FR83. Classification (NCBI taxonomy): domain Bacteria; kingdom Bacillati; phylum Bacillota; class Bacilli; order Caryophanales; family Paenibacillaceae; genus Paenibacillus; species Paenibacillus sp. J22FR83. The sequence goes on along the minus strand of NZ_JCAUAM010000022.1, from coordinate 61,005 downwards.
CAGGCTGGAATAACGTCAAATATTCGAATTTGGCTATCCGCAGTAATACGATTTACAACATTTCCAAGAATGCGATGATTATCCGGCTTGCCGACGGTGGCGTCGTCGAGTATAACGTCGCACACGATACGGCGACAGGCACGACGGGGAACACCATGTTTACAAGGAGTTCCAGAAATACGGTGCTTCAATACAATGAAGGCTATTTGAACAAGAGTCCGGGAGTTGACGGCAATATGTACGATCCCGACCTCAGGAGTCCAGGCACAGTGTGGCAGTACAGCTATAGCCATGATAACAATCATGGATTGATCTGGTTCTGCACGGATCCGGAGGACAGTGGTCTGATTGTCCGATACAACATCAGCCAGAACGACAAGGGTAATCTGGTTTACATCAATTATGCTTTTACAGGAGCCTCGATCTATAACAATACGTTCTTTATAGGCTCGGGACTGTCCCCGACGATTATTAGGGAAAATCCAGCCAATGCGCATACGTACTCTTTTGACAATAACCTGATTTACAACAATAGCTCTACGGCTTCCTATGTATTTGCTTCAAGCGGAACGACGCGCTCACTCGACTCGAATACGTTCTACGGACAGCATCCAGCGAGCGAACCTTCATCAAGTGTGGATACCCATAAGCTTACTTCGAATCCTCTGCTTGTAGGCCCTGGTACGGGAGGCATTGGACTCAATGGGGTGGATTGTTATAAGCTGCTTGCCGGATCGCCGGCGATTGGAAGCGGGAAAGTGATTTCCGGTAACGGAGGAAGGGATTATTGGGGCAATACTGTATCGGCGACTGCTGCACCTAATCGCGGAGCATACGGGGGAGCTGGGGTGACGTACAGCGGTTTTACCCGCCAGACGGAAGATCTGCTGTTGTCCGGAAGTACAGGTGAGAGACATATTTCCTTTGCGGATACGGCTTGCAGCGGAGGGCGGTGTACCAAATTTTCGTCTGATGGGGTTGGCGATAATGTCATCTATGGAATCAATATTCCTCAGCCCGGCACTTATAACGTGAAGGTAGGCGTGAAGAAGCTGAACGATCGCGCTAAATTCCAATTGTCAGGTGCGGGGAGCCCCATTGGTACGGAGCAGGATTTGTATTCGGCAACTTCTTCCGTAGTTGAGCTGAATATCGGTAACGTAACCTATAATCAAGCTGGGGATAAGGGGTTGAAGTTTACGGTAACTGGGAAAAATGCGGCAAGCTCGGACTATATTTTATCGTTTGACTATGTTGTGCTTACTAAGCAGTGATAAGTGACTATGGACGATAGGACGAGATGCGGTTGAAGAGGGAGAAGAAAGCGATGAATGGTAAACAACTGGTGAAAAAGCGGCTTGCAGGCTGGCTCTTGGCAAGTGTTCTGCTTATGGGAGGAGCAGTGACAGTGGCGTTGCTTACTGGTTTTCAGGACGATAGTCTGGGCCGCATCAACGACTCGTTGGTGGACCGCAGAGAGTTTGCCTTGCTTCTATCCCAGCAGCGATCACAGACCGTCCGATATTATAAAAAGCAGTACAACGCCGCTGTTAACGAGACGTTCTGGACGACTGCCTATGAGGGTGTAATACCATCGGATTATGCCAAACAAGCAGCGCTGGACCAGCTGACGGAATACCGGGTTCAGCAGCAGCTTGCGCAAAGCTATGGACTGGACGTATCGGCAGATTATGGACAATTTCTGCAGCGTCTGCGGGAGGAGAACGAACGGCGCAAGGCGCTGCTGCAAACTGGAAGCCCAATCTACGGACCTGCCCAGTATAGCGAATGGGGCTTTTATGATTATGCCCATTCTAACTTGGTGATTAAGCTAAAGGAAAAGCTGCTGGAAAGCGGAGGGGGCCCCACAGAAGATGAGTTGCAACAGTTATATGAGGAGCACAAAGATAATCTGTATCGGATACCGGATGAAGTAACTGTGAATGTCATGTCTTTTCCGCTTGGTGACGGGAATCGAGCTGTGGACGCGATGTCCATGCTGGCTGACGGCGTTTCGTTCACGCAAGTGCAGAGCGAGCTTTCGCCCTATGTGATGAAACGTCGAGCGGACGGGGAAGGTATCCTACTTGGAGGAACCGGAACGGAGGATCGGTCCGAAGCAGAGGAACGTCTATTGAAGGCGGCGCTTCAGTTGGAAGAAGGGGAGGCGTTACGTATGAATTTTGCCAATTATGTGGCTGTCATTCAGCTTGTCAGTAAAACGGATCACCAATACCTCCCTTTCGATAAGGTTAAGGACGCGATTCTTCGCGAATGGACTGACCAATGGTTTAAGAAGCATATCGAGCAATTAAAGAAGCAAGCGAAGGTTGAGCTGAATTACAGGAATTTCCGGAGTGTAAACGCTGCTGAATGATAGGTGCAATGATGTGAAAACAAGACTTTGAAACGGAGGCAATAAATGAGGCGACGAATGATCAAAAAACTTTTACATGCTGTATGCTTGGTTATTTTAAGTTTGGGGATACTTCCACTCGCACCCGGACTTTCGGGGAGTGCGCAAGCTGCGGGCACGAATCTGGCACTGGGCAAATCCGCTACGATCAACCAAGGTGGCACACTGGGCAGCACGTCGGCCAGCTTGATGACCGATGGGGATTCCGCCACGATGTGGAGGTCCTATGATGTTGGTACACCCGCCACACTTACGGCGCAGGTGACGGTTGACCTGGGCAGCGTGCAGTCGTTCAACAAGATCGTGCTGACCGAGTACAAGCAGAAAGCTGTTCAACTGACGGTGGACATATCGGTCGACAATACGCAGTGGACGCAAGTGTATACGAATTCGTTCACTGCGACGGGTTCCACCAACCGGGTCACCGATATGCAGCTAGGTAGTCAATCGGCGAGATATATCCGGATTTCAGCCCCTGATGCTCTTTATGCATTTGGTATTTATGAGCTTGAAGTATACGGAGGCAATTTGGCGCTGGGCAAAATAGTCACGATCAATCAGGGCGGCACATTCAGCACCAATGCAGCCGTCAACATAACGGACGGCGATTCTGCCACGATGTGGAGAACCTATGCAGAAGGCAGCCCATCGTCTTTATCGGCACAGGTGACATTGGATTTAGGCAGCCAGCAGCTATTCAATACGATTGTTTTGACTGAATATAAACAAAAAGCGGTCCAGCTGATCGTGGACATTTCGGATAACCAGACGGATTGGAATCAAGTCTATACGCGTACGTTTACCAACACCGGAACGACCAACCGTGAGACGACGATTGCTGTAGACAATTTGACCGCTCGTTATATTCGGATTACAGCACCTAATGCCATCTATGCGTTCGGCTTGTATGAACTGGAGGTCTACAACGCTGCGAGCCCACCTTCTAATCCGAACGGAAGCATGATTGTGCATACGGGCCTATACGGGGGAGCGGCTCAAACCGTCACAGCGGCCAAAGCAGACTTTCACCTGTATCTATTTATCGGGCAGTCGAATATGTCCGGCAGGGCGCCGGTGGAATCACAAGATTTGTCGGTGATCAGTCGAGCGTATTTGTTTAACGGTTTGAATCAATGGGAGGAGGCGAAGCCCGGTCTCGTGACCAACCGTCCTTCCCTAACGGGGACACAAGGATTTAATCGATATTCTTCCGTTGAAGAGAGCACGAAAGTGAACGGCTTGAACGTCGCGAGTGAATTTGCCAAGGCGATTACGCTGAGCAACTCGCAAATCAGGGTCGGTATTATTTCCAATGCTAGAGGCGGGACGAGTATTGCAGAATGGCAAAAAGGAACCGGGACGGGTCTATACGAGGAAGCGGTGAGAAGGACGAAAGAAGCGATGAAGACGGGAACGTTGAAAGGGATCATTTGGCATCAAGGGGAATCGGATCAGTCGAAAGCCAACACCACCTATATGAGCAGCCTTCAGCAGCTAGTCGGCGATTTGAGGGCCGATTTGGGTACTGCGTCTGTACCTTTTGTTGCTGGCCAATTGCTGCCGACAAAAAGCGCTGATTTTAACCAAATGATTACAACGATTCCACAGTACATTGCCAATTCGTATTGGGTTTCCAATGCAGGCACGGTTTCAATCGGTGACGGATCGCACTTTAACGCGACGAGCCAAAGGCTGCTTGGCCAGCGGTATGCGGATGAAATTTTGAATCCATAGCAAAAGGTTACGAGGCTGCTCCGTTGGGGTAGCTTCTTTATAGTTATCTGATGGAAGACGATTATGCTAACGAAGGCATGCAAAAAGTCGAAAATGAGGAATGGAATGTCATATTATTGGAGCCCACCAGAAGAAATCATCGACTATACTGAAAAAGCTTCACAGAAAGCGCTTTCTTTCTTGGAGTAATACCAGTATCTAGGGGGAGAGGGAATTTGATTAAGAGTTTACGGCAGATATTCGCATTTATCCTCATCACAGCGCTCTTATGCAGCGCCATTCCGTGGGGGAAGGCACATGCTTTGGAGAAAAGCGAGGAACCTGGATTGTTAGCTTGGTACAAGCTAGATTCGCCTTATGAACTTAACGGCAAGAACGTGGCAGAGGATTCATCGGGCAATGGTCATCATTCAATCAGTGCAAGCGGCACTTGGGCTGGGGATGGCGGGGTGTACGGCGGAGCTTTATCGTTTAACGGCACCTCCGATCTAATTCAGTTGAACCTGGGTTCGGATCCGGCGGGATCGTATCTGAAGGACGCCTTCACGGAGCATTCCGCTTCGTTATGGTTTAAAGCGGGCGATACGCAAAAGCTGCAGGTGCTGTATGAACGCGGAGGCAATGCATCTGGCATGGCCATTCAATTAAACGCGAACAAACTGGAGGCCGCCATTGCAAGCGCAGACGTGAGGGGAACGGTGTCGGTGGATTTTACGAATACCACCGCTTGGCACCATGTGATGGTTACGTTCAACAACGGCGTGTTCACACTGTTTTTGGATGGGAAAGTCGCCGCCACGAAAACCGTGCCGTTTACGAAAGTGAACACGGCGCTTAACGAAGCGGCGATCGGCGCCAAATTTGCGGTCTATGCCTTCGGTGGAGACAGCCAGACGGGAGCGTGGTTCAACGGAATGATCGATAATGTGCGATTGTACAATAAAGCGGTTACACCGTCGATCGAAGCGACTGGAGTCAGCGTGAGCAAGCGACGGTTGACCACGACGGTCGGCGAGGCTGTTTACCTTGACGCTGCTCTCCAGCCAGCAATCGCGACGAATCGCAATGTCACTTGGACATCTAGTGATGAATCAGTCGTGACGCTCGCTGTTTATGGTTCAGGACAAGCGGCTATTGAAGGTAAAAAAGCCGGAAGCGCAATTGTAACCGTGACAACGGAGGATGGAAATTATACGGCGGCAAGTGCTGTCACCGTTCTTCCGGCGCGGATCTCCATGCCTTTTGAGGGAATGGCGGCCTGGTATAAGTTGGACGCGCCATTCAGTTCTAACGGCAAGCAAGTGGCAGAGGATTCCTCCGGCAACGCGCATCATTCTGTAAGCGCTATCGGAGCATGGCTGCCGGATGGCGGTATTGACGGAGGCGCCTTCTCCTTTAATGGATTGACAGGTATCATTCAGCTCAATACGAGCACGGTCCCTTTCCTGCGGGATGAGTTCTCCGCATTCACCGCTGCGATGTGGTTCAAACCGGCAGATTTGAACACTCGACAGGTGTTGTTCGAGCGTGGAGGCAATGGAGCAGGACTAGCGATTCAAATCAATGCCGGCAAGCTAGAGGCAGCGATTGTGAATAACAAGCCTGCCATTGATCGCGTCATGCTTTCCACCGCGTTGACGGGGGCAGACGAGTGGCATCACGTTGCTGTCTCTTATGGCAACAAATCCTTTAAGTTGTTCCTGGACGGACAATTGGCGAAAGAAACCGCGACGTCGTTCGATAAAGTTCCCACTGCGGCCAACGAAGCGGCGATCGGTGCGAGATTCGGTGTTGACGCCTTTGAAGGGCCGGCAACTGGGGCTTATTTTAACGGGATTATCGATGATGTCCGATTGTACAATGGGGCTGTCGAGCCTATCTTGGGTGCCGTCCACCCAGAAAGCGTCAGTTTGGATCGGATTGCGGTCACGGTTGGGGCCGGCCTTACGCAGGAGTTGACTGCGACGGTTTTCCCGAAACACGCAACGAATCAAGATCTGATCTGGACGTCCAGCAATGAAGCCATTGCGAAGGTGGTGTCAAAGGACGGTCTGAAAGCAGCTGTGCAAGGGGTATCGGTAGGTACGGCGACCATCACCGTCACGACGGTCGATGGGACATACTCGGCGCAGAGCAGTGTGACCGTTGAGAATATTCCAGTAGCGGAGGTCGGTCTTACACCAGCGGCTGCAGAGATGCTGATAGGAACGACGCAGACCCTAACAGCGACATTTACACCGACGAATGCAACGAACCAGAAGGTGAATTGGTCTTCTGACAATCCGACGATCGCATCGGTGAACGAAACGGGCGTCGTTACGGCACTTCAGCCAGGTACAGCGACTATTACCGTAACGACAGTAGATGGCGCTCATACGGCTACAGCGGTGGTGACAGTGAAGGGAATCCCGGTTTTGACCATCTCTCCCAATCACTCGAAAGTGGAGTTAGCGCTGGGGGGGACGCAAATGTTGGCAGCCGTCATCTGGCCTAAGAACGCGACGAATAAGAATGTATCCTGGTCAACTTCCGATACTTCTGTTGCAACAGTTGATGGGAACGGTTGGGTGACAGCTGTTGGATTGGGCAGTGCGTCCATTACGGTAACATCGGAGGACGGAGGCTTCTCGGCAAGCAGTGAAATTACAGTAAGCACTTCCGCCATTGAGAAAGTAGATAACTTGTTCAGAGTCTATTCGGGGTCCGAGCTTGGCAAGAAGGCTACCCTCTATGACGGAACGATTGAGAAGTATAATGGCTACTACTATGCGTTGGGAACCGGAACTTTGGGGAACGTGTATCGCTCAAAGGATATGATTCACTGGGAAAGTCCGTATCGGTTAATTTCGAATGATCCGAGTACGATGCCCCCTACGGTGACGCCATCTGACCACAACGAATTAGGCGCATCCGATTTGTTCTTCCACAATGGGGTGATGTACTATATCTACAATGGTACCTCATTGCTCTACGGGGACCCAAGCAAGATGAATACTTCGCCTAACTTCGAGTACGCCCTCAAGGATAAAAAGTTTGATGATGGGATTGACCCTCAATTATTCGTTGCGCACAACGGAGATTTAATCTTGCTGCGCAAGGTAAATCCGGACGAGGTGGACCCGAATACCGGGGCAGCCAAGCCGGCGAATGCCGGTGCATGGCTCTGGAACGTGCAATCCTTCTTCAATGAGAAGGGCAATCCGGGCCGAAGCAAAGCGATTGAAACGGTTCATACACAGAAGGGTCACTGGGCCAATGTGAACTTCGTCAATTTTGAAGGACCGGAGTTATTTTACCATAATGGCGAGTATTACATGCTGTATGTCGGCAATCAGATGTTCCCGGAAACAGGACTTTATGAGACCGGGGTGGCGCAAGCCGACAGTTATGATAAAATCACGAATGATTCCAAATACCCGGGCAAGCTGCTGGCACGTAATATTGAGGGGCTGCTCCTGAAATACAACGTCATCCTGCCGACTGCTGAGCACGGCAGCCAGCCCTATCAATATAGCTTCACTGCCCCTGGGGCGGGCTGGAACACGATTGGCGCTGCGACAAATGGTTGGATGAGCGGGGAGGGCGGTTTCGGCTGGCCGGATACGAGAACGGGGAAGATCCCGACCATTTTCAATAATGGGAAAACGGCGCCATCCGAGATTTGGGCGCACCCGAGCGGTCAAGCCTCCATGTGGGCGAAACGCTCCTTCCACTTGGATACTGTGCCGGAAACCACGGCCCTGCGCTACCGTCTGGAAGGGTATGGCAAGCTGTATGTGAACGGCAAAGAGTTCTTCACATTCGGTGGTCAGCAGCGAGCCTACAAGATGGTCGAGATTCCTGCCGATTTGCTGCAAGCTGGGGACAATGTGATCGCTGTAGAGATCAGTAAAAAAGGCTGGGCTGCCTTGAATTACTACCATCTGGATTTTGGTCTGTATGATACGAACGGGCATCCTGTGGAACCCGACATTATCGGACCATCGCAACCGAATATGATTAAGGGACCAAATGGTTTTGAGGATTGGGTCACCTATAAAGCTTTTTGGAACAGTGATGAAGGGCAAGGGAAGGATCGTGTCTACTTTTGGGATCAAGAGATGGTCGTTGACGGACCAACCTCCTATGATTCGGAAGGCATTCATCCGGAGGCATGGACACCAACGTTCCAAGATAGGTTCGATTCTGAAGCCAGCTTGTCCCATTATGGAATTTCGAGCGCCGAAGGCGTATCGATCGATAACGAGACATTGTATGTTAACGCGCCTAGCGAATCGAAACAGGTGCTGCTGAACGGATACGAAGCGGAAAATGTATTTGTGGAAGCCAATCTACGATTTGATGACAAGGATTTTGGAGATGAGGGGCAAGCAGGTATTGTTCCCTGGCATCAGGATGAGAATAACTACGTAAATGTATGGATTGACCGCAATGACCGGAAACTTATCGTCCAGTCCCGCATCGGTGGTGTTTCTCAAAGCGCGGTCACAGATTTGCCGTCGACGTTTGCCTTCCTGTCCGATGACCCGCGTGTGAAAGACTTTGCGGAGCAATATCATACGCTCAGGGTATACAAGAACGGGTCCAAATTGTTTGCGGAGTTGGATCACTACACCCTTAACGACGACAAGCCTGTGTTCGAGCATCAGGCGATGGCAGTTCGGGGTCAAATTGGTTTGATCAGCAACAAGGCAAATGTTCGCATGGATAACGTGACCGTGACGACCGGTTGGCGTGAATATGGGAAGTACATCAACGGTTGGGATAACGCTTGGTCGGTATCCGAGAAAGGGTTGCAGTCCCCTGCGGCAGGGGAAGCGCTCACGTTCAAGGGCGATCGAACGCTCGGGCATGAATTTTCGGTTAATGTGAACACAGGAGCGCTGCCAGACAATGGGAAGGCGGGCGTCATTCTCGAGTATGTCGACGACCAGAACTACGTGACGGCGAGTACGAATTACGCCACGAACCAGTTCGAGCTGCGCAAGGTTGTGAATGGCCAGGAGGAAATCATCGCTGCCGCTCCAACGGCGCGAGATACGATCTATGGACACAGCAACTATGCAGAAAATGGCCAGCGCGAGTATGTGTACGATTTGCGTGGGGAAACGAAAGTTTCGTCGGCGAAAATTCTGTGGTTCAATGGTCTATTCTCGTATATGAACAAGAACTTTGAACTGCCGCAGTCGAATTCGGCAGATTTCAAATTCGACAGTCAGAAGGACGGTTGGAATGCGGTGCCGTTCACGTATCAGGATAAGGGAAGAGGCGACTATCATATCGCCGACTTTAGTGCGCCAGTAAAAACCGGGCAACTTCGACTGAGCGTGCCTTCAGATTTGAATCGCCCGTTCTCCTTCGCCCTTCGCGAAGAGATCAGTGCGCAAAACTTCTATAAGGTGGTTCGGTCAAAGGGGAAAATCTACGTCTGGGTGAACAACGGTCTGATCTTTGATGCAGAGGATCCTTTTGAAAATAGACTCGCACAGGCAGGTCTTTATTCAGATGGGATTCAGGCGACATACAACGCCTTTACGGGCTTCGACGTATCGGGACAACTTCCCAAGAGTGAGGAAGGGAATGCTTCCCTGGGCGTGAAAGCGGAGGTGACTGGCCAAGCTGGCAGCAACGGATGGTACGTTTCGGACGTACAGGTCACTTTGCGTCCGGAAGGCGAAAGCATAGATCATGCCAACATGTTCTACAGCTTGGATGAGGGAGACACTTGGCTCGCGTACAGCGATCCGATCGCGATTTCAGCGGAGGGATACCATGAGCTTCGCTATTACGCTGACGATGGTGCGGGACATATAACGGAGACCGTAAAATTGACGATCAACATAGATAAGACAGCGCCAGTTATCACGTTAAATGGACTGTCCGATGTGACTGTTCCCGTAGGTGGTGCCTATAGCGAGCAAGGCGCAACGGCAACCGATAATATAGGTCCTGTGGGTGAAATTAGAGTGATAGGTGAAGTCCAAACAAGCACGGTAGGCACATATACGCTGCGATACCATGTTTCTGACCAAGCGGGGAACGCTGCTAAGGAAGTGGTACGCAAGGTGACGGTCGCTGCGGAAGGGAATTCATCCGAAAGCGAGGGTCCTGCTAACGAAGGTAACCAATCTGTGGGAACCCCTGGCGGAGTAAGCACTGCGCCAGTCTCTGAGAGTAAGGAACAGCAAACGGATGTGAGCCCGGACGTCCGCACGCAGTTGGAGCTGGAAGGCGGAGTCAAGCTGCAAATTCCTGCGGGCGCTGTGTCTTCGAAGGGAACGATTCGTATCTCAGTCGTCGAGCCTGACCAGGTTCCTGCGAGTGGCGATCTTCAATTGATCAGTCGGATTTTCGAACTGTCCAGTACGACTGGCGATCGGTTTTCATTACCACTTGAGCTTTCCTTCGTCTACGAAGCTAAACAAGTGAAGCCGGGGAGCCAACCGGCTGTGTACTATTATCATGAAAGCCAGAAGCGTTGGATCTTCATCGGCGGAATCGTAACTGAAGGCGGAACGATCCAAGTGAATGTCGATCACTTCACGAAGTTCGCTGTCTTTTCCTATGAACCGGCAGAGATGAAAGATATGCCGAATCATTGGGCAGCAGACTACGTTCGTCGTCTCGCAGGGATGAATGTCGCTGCTGGATACCCGGACGGAAGCTTTCTCCCTGACGCAACCGTAACGAGGTCCGAATTTGCTAAGATGCTGGTTATGGCCTTAGGGATTGAACCATCTTCGCGTGACACGAACTTCTCGGATAAAGCGGATATCCCTTCTTGGGCGAAGCCGCACATCGTGGCCGCAGTGGCGGCGGGCCTGATTCAAGGTTACGAGGAAGCCGGCGCGGCTAGCTTCAAAGGCGAACTCACCGTGACGAGAGCGGAAGCTGCCGTGATGACGGCAAGAGCTTTGCAGCTTTATGGGCACGGTACTGCCGGCTCGACGAGCACAACACCGAGCCTGAAAGATGCCTCGGACATTCCGTCCTGGGCGAAACCATCAATCGAGAAGGCTCTATCATCGGGCATCTTGAATGGTTACGAGGATGGCAGTTTCCGCGCGGGCCAAACCACGACGAGAGGCGAAGCAGCAGCTATGATTTATAAATTGCTGGCCGCTTTGGGTATTTAGCATCTGGCACCACACAGAGACCATTTCCATGAAGGAGATGGTCTCTGATTTTTGACTATACATGTAATGGGAAATAACAAGGTATATCCAAAATTTCATGTACCCTATTAATGAGACAATCCACCTTGTTCATACCTTATTAAAAAGGATGAAGGTGATGGCACATATGAAGGTAAAAGATAAACAAATAATCTTTTTTTACACAATAAAAGGCTCTACAATAAAAAGGGTTATTCTATTGGATATCCTTCTTGGAACAGTGATGTATTATGTTGTAGATATGGTCGCCTCGAGTACGATTATCGCAATGATAGGTTCTTTTATCGGAACGGAGGGAGTTAAAAGACTTCCACGGCCGATGAATAGAAGGATAATAACGGTTACTTAATTTATTCCGACTTAATTGTACAAAAAAGCATCGAGCCAAGGCTCGATGCTTTTTGTGCACCGTGGATGATCCTATTCTAAGACTACGGAACCCCAAGGAAGGACAGTATCCTTATCGACTGCAATAATGCCTACCCCTCCTGGGATGTATACGGCTACTGTATCTTCATCAACATTTAAGTAACGGCCAGGTACCAAGAATCCATTAACAAGTGTGTGAACAACACCATTCTCATATGTGTAGTATGACGCATCATCATCAGTCTCAGTTGCGGCGTTAATCACACTCGGAACCATTAAGCACGAAGCTGCAAGAAGCACTGCCAATTTTGTTTTAAGTAGTTTCATTTGTACCACTCTCCCAATCTGTATGATTTGTTTTAACTTTATACAACATATGTAAACCGCTTGGAAATATTTGAATCATCCGATGACGAATTAATTTTTGAAGTTAACGCAGTGTATAAAATAAACCTGCAAACCCCTTAATTTTGCAGGGGAGTTGCAGGCAAGTGCTCACGGATTCTGACAAGTCGCCGAAGTTTTGGTTTAATTGTGCCGTTCGCAAAGTCATAGCGTTATGCAAAGTTCTTATTTAGAAGTGGATGCCGTTTTCACCACGGGAACGAAAATCGATTGCGTGTATGTTTACTGTTCAACGTTCCCGTCAATACGAGCGTGGCGAAATAGAGAAACAAGGAGCCAACGATCGAGGTGACGACGCACCATACCGGTGACATCCCAGTGCTGATCAAATAGTGATAAGTCCAGTTTCCGCAAAGCATCATTAGGATCATGGAGATTGCAACTTTGACATAGGGACGTATACTCCAATAAAAGCCGATGGAGCTTGAGATGGAAAAGAAGTTCAGCAGTGTTTGGATCACAATGCCGATACCAATGCCGTACGCAACGCCAATAATGCCATATTGGCTGCCGAAGACGAAGATCGCGACGCTTTTGAATAAGGTGGCTACGACGTAATTCCACAGCGTAGCTTTCGCGCGGCCGAGCCCAAGTAGAATCGCATGAAGTGGAGCGTCGAAATAATGCAGGAAAAACATCGGCGCCAGAATTTGTAGTAGCACGCCTGCTTCCGGCGCATGATAGACGAGTGTCGTTAGGGGCGTCGCCCACACGTACAGGATAACGGTTGCTGGCGCACCGATTAGGAGTCCCAGGATCATCGCTTGATTCATCCGCTCATGAATGAGAAGACTATTCTTGTTCGCCGCAGCCTCGCCAATCGCAGGAATGAGCGCGGTGGACAAGGACTGCGTGATAAAGCTTGGCATGAACAGCAACGGAAAGGCATAGCCAGCCAACATCCCGAATTGCTTCGTCGCTAGTGCTGTGCCGATGCCGGCCAGCGCCAAGCTGGTCGTGATAAGCAACGGTTGGAAAGTGCTGTACAACGAATGAATGATTCCGTGCCCAGTCGTCGGCAGTCCGATCTGCAGCAACTCGCCGAGTGTGCTCCTTCCTTGTTTCAGGTGGCTTGCCCAGGTCTCGCCAGGCTTTTTCGATTCGCCGTAAATCTTGTAGCTTGCCGCAAGGAACAGCAGGCTGAACACCTCGCTGACCACAGAGGCAGCCATGGCTCCAGCCGCCGCATAAGCGATGCCATAAGGGAGCAAGAGGTGAACCAGCGCCAGCACGCAGGCGATTTGGACGGTATGCTCCAGCACATCGGAAGCGGCGATGGTTTTCATTTGCTGCATGCCGCGGAAATATCCCTTTAATACAGCAGAGACAGCGACGATCGGTGCGATCGGCGTAATGGCCAACATCGCGTAATAGGCGCGCTGGTCACTTAGGAGAATGGAGGCGATCCACTCCGATCCGAGTAACGATATGGTCGTGAGCGCTACGCTCAAGAAGCTCGTGACCGCGAGTGAGACATGCAGGATGCGCCTCACTTTCATCCGTTCGCCGCGAGCGTTGGCTTCTGCGACCAATTTACTGATGGCCACTGGGAGCCCTAGCTCCGTAATCGTAATGACGAGCGGAACGAGGGGATGAGCCATCATCAAGATGCCGATTCCCTCTGCGCCGAGTACGCGAGCGATATACATGCCGCTGATAAAACCGAGAATACGGTTGATGAAAGCAGCGACAGACAAGACGAACGTACCTTTCATGAACGATTGCCCGTGTTGTGACATGACGTGTGTCCTCCTGATCATCGAATACTTACATATGTATTCAATAATTGGAAAAGCATGCGAACAAGCCGATGATCTCTTTTTCGACTCCTATGATTCTTTCATGATATTACGACAATCGCAGGTTGCCCTGCGGAAGATTACGTGCTATTATTACCTGACGAACGTTCGGAAGGGTGACGACATGACCGCAACACGAATCAAAGAAGTAGCGCTAACACATTTTGCTAAGAATGGCTATGAAGGTGCATCACTTGCTGATATTGCTACGGATGTAGGGATCAAAAAACAGTCCATTTACACACACTTCAAAGGAAAAGATGAACTATTTCTTGCGTTATTTGATGAGGTGCTATCCAAAGAATTGCTCTTCGTTCAAACGTATCTTGATACCAATAAGCATCTATCCATCGATGAACTTCTGTATAGTTTTCTAATCCAGTATCAAGATCGCTATGAACAAGATGATAACACCAAATTTTTCTTGCGCGTGGCCTTTTTTCCGCCGTCCCATCTCTATGATGAGATCGTTAAGCAAGGTTATGAGTATCTAGATACGATTGAAACCATGATAATGCCACTATTCGATCAAGCCTCGGACAATGGAGCGATTAGCTCTGAAGTGAGCAGCGATAAGGCCACAGGTGCTTTCTCGGCAGTCTTGGATGGCATGTTTGTGGAATTGCTATTCGGAGGTTCTACCCGGTCGATGAAAAGGATCGAATCATCCTGGTTCATCTTTTGGCGCGGAATTAAAAAGTAAATCAGCAGGAGGCTTGTACACATGAATCGGTATTGGATTTATATTTTCGTTGGTGTCATTTTTGAAGTGATATGGGTGACAGGTTTAAAACATTCGGATACGACATGGACGTGGATCGCTACGGTCATTGCCATATATATTTCATTTCATCTCGTTATCAGTGCGTCTACCAAACTGCCGGTAGGAACAGTATATGCCGTCTTTACAGGTATGGGGACAGCGGGAACCGTTATCGTGGAAATGCTATTTTTCGGAGAACCCCTCCAGTTTCTTAAAGTATTCCTCATTCTTCTTCTATTATCCGGTGTTTTTGGATTGAAATTCGTGACAAATGGTGAGAAAGGGGCTGCGAACTAATGGGTTGGTTTTTTCTCATATTTGCTGGGATGTTTGAAGTTGTCGGTGTCGTCGGGATGAATCAAATCAATAAAGCAAAGAATATTCGCAGCTTTGCTATATTTATCGTAGGGATTGTGCTGAGTTTTACATTTCTAAGCCAAGCGATGAGAAGCTTGCCGATGGGCACCGCTTATGCGGTCTGGACAGGGATTGGGACGGTGGGAGGTGCAATCGTCGGGATGTTGTTTTATGGGGAATCGAAGAATTGGAAAAGAATTGTGTTCATTGCGATGGTGTTAAGTGCTGCCGTGGGATTGAAATTAATAGCGTAAAAAGAAGGGAAATCTACTCATTTTTAGTAGATTTCCCTTCTTTTTATCGCTCTAATCCTACAGCAGCACGATATGAAAAAATGTAACCAAAAGCGTGAAAAAGCAGGCATTTCACTAGCGTCCAGTTACTTT
The DNA here is from genome assembly GCF_059691955.1 of Paenibacillus sp. J22FR83. Lineage (NCBI taxonomy): Bacteria > Bacillati > Bacillota > Bacilli > Caryophanales > Paenibacillaceae > Paenibacillus > Paenibacillus sp. J22FR83. Next base: position 45,601 of record NZ_JCAUAM010000022.1, on the reverse strand, counting down.
CAAGTAACTACGCACATTGAAGTGCCTACTTTTCGGATGCGCAGCATGGCCCTACAATGGGGCTATGGCATTCACCAGAATAGCAAATAGAAGGAGAGATTCACGATGGAACTGCAACTGGCTTTAGATTTAGTGGATATTCAAGGAGCGAAAGAGATTGTTAATGAAGTGGCGGCTTATGTTGATGTCGTTGAAATTGGTACACCGGTAATTATTAATGAGGGTTTACGCGCTGTCAAAGAATTGAAAGCCGCGTATCCTCATGTGAAAGTACTGGCAGATTTGAAAATTATGGACGCAGGCGGTTATGAAGTTATGAAGGCATCTGAGGCGGGAGCGGACATCATTACGGTGCTTGGCGTATCAGACGATACGACGATCAGCGGCGCTGTGGCTGAAGCAAGAAAGCAGGGAACTCAGATTATGGTCGATATGATCAATGTCCTTGATATGGCCAAACGGGCTCAAGAAATTGATGCACTAGGCGTTGACTATATTTGCGTTCATTCCGGTTACGATCACCAAGCTGATGGCAAAAATTCGTTAGAAGACTTAGCTACTATCAAGCAAGTGGTGAAACAGGCTAAAACGGCTATCGCCGGAGGAATTAAGCTGAATACGCTGCCCGAGGTATTGGAAGCAAGACCTGACCTGGTCATTGTTGGGGGAGGTATTACGGGACAAGAGAATCGACAAGCAGCGGCTGCTGAGATGAAGCGCTTGGTTCAAGCGGCAGGGTGAGTTCATGATGCCTCATACAACGGCAGGAACATCACACGTAGCAGCCGAGCTGTATCACGCATGTCAGCAAATCAATGAGGGTGAAGTTGCCGAGCTTGCCGAGCGCATTAGTAAGGCCAATCGGGTTTATGTAGCGGGAGCGGGAAGATCAGGACTCATGGGACGTGCTTTTGCCATGCGACTGATGCAGCTGGGTATTCCCGTCTATGTTGTTGGAGAAACCGTGACACCGGCGATAAAAGCCGGCGATCTCCTCGTTATCGGCTCAGGTTCTGGCGAGACGCCTCTGCTTGTTGCCTTCGCCCAAAAAGCCGCGGCGCTTCAAGTGGAGGTCGCCTTGATTACGCTATCTGCTCACTCGACGATTGGACGAATTGCGGATTATACGGTTAAGCTGACTGGCGCTCGCAAAGATCAACAAGATGCAGGAGTCTCCTTGCAACCCATGGGGAGTCTATATGAGCAAACCTTGCTGTTATTCTATGATATTGTGATCTTAAGCCTTATGAGTAAGCTAGAGATGGATACGAGCAGCATGTATGCCAATCATGCAAATTTAGAATAATGTCATGAGGTAGAAGGCTTCTTCCTAACTACTGTATAATGAGTATGTAGAGAGGAGGCCGCAACAGAATGGCACTAGAAGTCAAAGAACGAATTAACTTGCAAGATATTAATTGTGAGAAAGAACTAACACTTGCTGTTATCGGAGGAAAGTGGAAGTTAATTATAATGTGGCATCTGGGATTGGAAGGGACGAAGCGTTTCGGAGAATTAAAGCGGCTCATCCCAGGCATTACTCAGAAAATGTTAACGAATCAACTTCGCGAACTGGAGGAGGATCTTCTTATATGCCGAGAAGTGTATGCGGAGAGTCCTCCTAAAGTGGAATATTCCCTGACTGTGTATGGGCAAAGCCTGATGCCGTTACTCCAGATGATGTATGATTGGGGCAAAAGTTATAGAGAGAACGTTATTCAAACAACGATTCCCTCAGAAGGTAAAGAGAAGTCAGTAAAATGACTTCTTTTTTTGTTTCTTGGAGATACATTTGAACTACTACGGGGAATGGTCGGGGTTATAAGGATTGCATGTGGCAAAAATGCAAAAGAGCATCCTTTTTCAGCAGAATTCATTCCAACGTGTCTCATAAGTGCAAAAAGGCATCTTCTGAGGCCGGAAATGCCTAAGTAGAGCTGAGAACGCAGAAATTGATGCCTTTTCGCATCAATTTCACCTAAAAGCAAGAATTTGATAGAAAATAGTTGCACTTTTGCATTTCTCAGCGGGTTGAGGGTTGCTGAAGGTTGCATTCGTTATACCGGTAATAAATTTGTCGGAATGGCGCATTCACTATTAACGACATTTTGTTGCAAATGCAATATAATTAGGGTGGTATGGACCTACCCATTATATTGAACTTATAACAAAAGGAGCATAATAATGAAGGAAATCCTTCGGGAGATTGGCATGATCGCTAGGGCCTTAGATTCAATAAGCAATATTGAATTTAAAGAGTATGACCTGACAAAAGGACAATTCTTGTACCTGGTACGTATATGTGAAAGCCCAGGAATCATTCAAGAAAAGTTGGCTGAGATGATCAAGGTCGATCGTACAACAGCAGCTCGCGCCATTCAAAAACTCGAAATGAATGGGTTCATTGTCAAGCGAGACGACACCCTGAACAAAAAGATTAAAAAACTCTTTCCAACTGAGAAAGGGGAAAATGTGTATCCTTTTATAAAAAGTGAACATGACTATTCGAATAGCGTTGCGCTAGACGGGTTCTCAGAGGGCGAAGTAGAAACCATTTACGCTCTTCTTCAAAGGATAAGAAAAAACGTTGTGAAAGATTGGGAGTACGTAAAAAAGGGAAATAAGAGGGATTATTGATTTTAAAAAAGGAGCGACATCATGGAGACCATACATATACAAAAGTGTAGTCTTGACGATTTACGTAAGCTTCAAGAAATAAGTGTTGAAACATTTATGGAGACATTTAGAGATCAGAATACACCCGAAAGTCTGCATGCTTATCTGGAAAAGGCATTTAATTTCATAAAGCTGGAAAAGGAAATATCGAATCCCTTATCGCAATTCTTTTTCATTTATATGAACGATGAAGTTGCTGGATATTTGAAGGTCAACACCAACGATGCGCAATCTGAAGCAATGGGTGACGACTCTCTTGAGATCGAACGGATCTATATAAAGGGCAAATTTCAAGGGCATGGACTTGGCAAAGGTCTGCTGAACAAAGCGATAGAGACTGCAATGGCATGTGATATGAAGAAAGTTTGGTTAGGCGTCTGGGAAGAGAATGAGAAGGCGATTGCTTTTTATAAGAAAATGGGGTTTATTCAAACAGGATCGCACTCTTTCTATATGGGAGAGGAAGAACAAATTGACTTTGTAATGACCAAATTACTCAATTAGAATGACAAGATAACAAGTTAGGAGTTCACAAAAAATGAAAAAAAGTGTTGGCAAGTTCAATAAAATTTATGCCATGCAGTTGGCAACTATTTTTATTGGATTTGTGATCTTCGGGTTCTCGGAAAATATTAAAGGACCGGCAATACCGCGTATTCAATTCGATTTTATGTTAGATGAATCCCAGCTCGGCACTTTATTATCCTTGAATGCGCTGGGTTATTTGATTGCCTGTTCCTTTACAGCGTATTTAACTAAAAAATGGGGAATCAAATGGGTTACTGTTGCCGCGTTTGCCTCTATGGCCGCATCCGGCATCCTTATCTATTTCTCCCATCACTACACATTGTTCTCAGCATCGTATTTCTTGATGTATATCGGCAATGGGATGTTGGAGATTGGCCTGGCGATTCTAAGCGCTCGAATTTTCGTGAAAAACACGGGCATGATGATGAATATGACGCATGGCTTCTACGGCTTAAGTTCAACTGTCGCACCACTGATTGCAACGGGGCTCATGACGGTGACGATTGCCGGCCACACACTGGATTGGCGCGGGATGTACCTGGTGATGCTGCTCTTATCTGTGATCCCAATTATCATCACGCTGTTCAGTACGTTCCCGGGAGATGATATCTCACACGAAGATCGTATTCCATTGAAAGCCTTGTTGAAAGACCGCGTGCTATGGTTAATGGTGCTAGTGCTTACGTTTGGTGTTGTATCTGAATTGGCTGTAGGTGGTTGGCTCGTAAACTTCCTAGAGAAGGCTTATAACTGGGATACCGTAAGTGCTTCTGGCATGTTGTCGATCTTTTTCTTATGTTTCGCATTGGCCAGGCTATTGCTTGGACCACTAACAGACCGGATAGGGTTTGTCCTATCCCTCATTATATCCTCCGGGTTCTCGGCCTTATGTACCTTAGCCGCCATACTTGGTGGTGAGAGCGTCGCGTTCTTGTTTGCTGCATCTGGTATAGGCATTGCGATGATTTATCCGACAGTGATGGCTTTTATCGCCAAGCGATATCCGAAGGGGAGCGATACGGTTATCACGTTCACGGTAACGTTGATGGGAATAGGCAGTGTAATAGGCAATTATCTCATCGGCGGAATCACGGGGCTCGTCAAATACGTGGTGGGCGAAGATTCGCCTACAAGCTTGCTTCGTGGACTTCAAGCTGGCTACGGCTTTATTGGCCTGTGTGCAGCCTTATGTGCAATAACCGGTCTTATTTTATACGTACATTTGTATAGAAGGAAAGAAGTCATCTAATTCATAGAAACGAAATGCTAATTTTTAAGCTTGCAGACTAACGACAAGAAAGTACCTACTTAGAAACCTTGTTAAATCAAGGTTTTTTTCTTTTGTATGGAGTTTCTTGTCGTTTTCTTGTTACGTTTTAGTCGGGGACGTTTCAGATTGACTACCAGACTTGGCTGCATTGTCACGGCATTTACTCGGAGATGCTGCGTAATGTTTGCTGAACGCCCGGCTGAATGAATATAAATCGGGATAACCGAGTGTCATTGCGATTTCCGAGACCGAATGCCGTGTTTGCTGCAGAAGTTGAAGTGCTCTCTCCATGCGGAGTTTTTGCAAATAATAGATAGGCGTCATTCCGGTCTGCTCGGCGAATATTTTTGAGAAATAAGCCCGGTGAACGGAGATATACGCAGCGACATCTTGCACGTTAATATTTTCGGTGTAATGCATATTCATGTACTCTATGCTTCGAGGAATCCAACCAGCAGGTCCTGAATCTGACTCGTCGGTGCTTTTTTGCGGGATCATAAGTCCAAATATACGGTAGATAGCCCCAATCAATTCAACTTGTCTCCGACTACTATTATCTTCCTGTTGACTGAACAGATGGACTAGAGATGTTTCGAGCTCTTTGCCGATTACACCAAGAGCATAAGGGGCAGATGGATGGAAGCCTGCTTTCTCGAGCAGCATCGGCGTTTGTCCGCCATCGATGGAAACCCAAATCATTTCCAATGGTTGTTCGAACGGAACAATGAGATGGTGGTATACGACACCAGGATATGCGCAAAAAACATCACCCTTGGCTAGCTCGATATGCTGATCTCCGTAGAGATGACGAATCTTTCCGTTTATAACAAAGTGTAATGCGTAATAATCAATCATTCTCTGCGGGAAGCGATGTTCTGGGCCTGCTTTGATGCGGCCCATCCGGACTGGCCATAGGCCCCCGTTCAAGGCCAACTCGTCTACAACATAATTGCGTGATTCTTCATATTTGTCAGAATGCTGCCGCTTGCCCATGCATTCGTCTGCACCTCCGGATATTTGATTGTTAACAGTAGAAAGAAGTATAGCATCGATACTTACAAAATGACAAATCGTAATTGCGAAATACCATTCTCGGATGGTAAGTCAGGTTTTATGATAGAGATGTAAAACATGCACTTGCATTTCGTGCCTAAACATAGATGGGGAGATGATAACATGAGTTTCATAGAAGCAACGGATAAGAAGGCAAAGGGACGCAAAGGCGTTGGAGTCATTGATTGCGATATCCATCATACTTTTCAGGACATCAAGCAGTTGTTCCCTTATTTGCCGCGACAATACAAGGAGCGCATTGAATTGTGGGGATCGAATTTTGGTGGGGGCCCAGGTACGATGAACGGAGGCAACATCGGAAAAAGAGCCGATTCTTTCCCACCGGGCGGCGGTCCTGCCGGTTCAGATCTTGATTTCATGATCAAGCAGCTTTTGGATCCTTATGACATCCGTTACGGAATTTTGACAGGTGAATTTATAGCGTGCACGAACACTGCCGATACGTATTATTCGGCTGCATTGTGTTCCGCTTTCAACGATTATACGATTGAGCATTGGCTTAATAAGGAGCCTCGGTTCAGAGGCTCGATCTACTTGCCGATTCACGATGTAGCTGCATCGGTCCGGGAGATCGAACGGCTCGGCTCCCATCCTGGGATGGTTCAGGCGTATGTTCCGTCGGGTTCGCATCATCCTTACGGAAATAAAATGTATCATCCCATCTATGAGGCTTGTTTGAAGCATGGCATCAATTTCACCATGCATGTAGGAGCTATCGGCGATGGGATGAACGCACCCACCACAAATGTCGGCTATCCATCTTACTATATTGAATACCGCGCTGCCCGTACGCAAGCTTATATGGCCCATATGGCGAGCTTTATCTTCGAAGGCGTATTTGAAATATTTCCGGAGCTGCAGGTGGCTTTTATTGAAGGCGGCGTCTTCTGGGTCGCTCCTTACTTATGGCGTCTAGATCAGGATTGGAAAGCGCTGCGTGACCAGACACCCTGGGTGAAGAAAAAGCCTAGTGAATATTTTCTTACCAACATGTACATCGGCTCCCAGCCAATTGAGGAAGCGCCGAACCGTCAAGCATTCGATACGTTGTTTGAGGCTATGAACGCCAAGGACAAGCTGCTCTTCTGCAGCGATTACCCGCATTGGGATTTCGACTCGCCGAAGCTCGTTTTCCCGAAAATGGACAAAGAAACAACCAATAATGTGTTTTACTATAACGCTGCCAAATACTATGGCTTGCCTATGCCGGACAAAACGGAGGAATAACGATGGCGCACCATTATTTAGGAACAGTTGATGAATTCACGGACGGCGAACCCAAAATTGTTGATGTACAAGGGAGGAGCGTAGGAATCTATAACTTATCCGGACAGCTGCATGCCATTCTTAATTATTGTCCTCATCAGGGGGCCAGTCTATGTAAGGGGCCGGTTACTTCATGGGTCACATCGCCGCTACCGGGGCAATTTGTTTACGAACAAGAAGGGGAGATCGTTCGTTGTCCCTGGCACCATTGGGAATTTGATATTAAAACCGGCGGTCTTGTTGTAGACAATAAAGTCCGTACAAAAACCTATGAGGTTGTAGTAGTAAAGTTTGATTTGTCAGTAGAGCAAGGGAAAGTATACATCGAGATGTAGCAGTGCCAATGAAACTTCATACTGCGAACGGGAAGAAAATTTGCATCCTACGCTCGAATTAGTTATTTTGGACTTCATTCAACCAAGTGATCCCTTACAAAATGACAATTGTAAGAGCATTCAATGGAAGCATACTGGATCATTACAAGAGGAGTTTGAATATACGACGAATTATAAAAGAAGACCCACTGTTAGTTTCAGTGGGTCTTCTTTCATTTACGTTTCAATCCACCAGATCACGTTAAATATGTTCCATCCGCTAGACAAAACTGTTCCTGTTCATGCGAAATAAAGTGCTGTAACATTACCTTTATGATAGGCGAATTATGTCACTTTTTGGGGAGTGTGTGTTGGAAATGAGGGGACTTCTTCGCAAGCTGCTGCCGCAAAAAATAAAATTCCGATTGTTCTTCAGCTTTGTGCTCGTGATTCTGATTCCATTGTTTATTTTGCAACTCTATTATTACCGACAGACAGAAGACTTGATCGTTAACAAAATCAGCGAGCAGTTTGGCGCGCAACTTAATATTATGAAAACGGACTATAACGACACGGTGAAAGCGATGTTTCTACACCTAGTCCAATTGGAAAAAGAACCTGCCGTTATGGAAGCGCTGCAAGCGGGCAACAACGTTCCGCCTGAAGATAACGCTAGACAGATTCGCGAAGTACTCGAAAAAATGCGTAACCGTAATCTATCGCAAAGCCGTTTTTTGTATATGTCAGTGGCAGACGTGACTGGCAATCAATACGATTCCTTCGATGTGCCGCAAGGGGAAAGGCTGTTTAATTGGAACGCCGAGGCTATTGGCGAGTTGGAAAACTCGAAAGAAAGCTATCGCTGGATATCCGCAGACCGAAACGATTTACCCGTGGGACTTAGTGGAAGTGCCCATATGCTGACGCTGACGGGTTCACTCAAGGATCAGGGCAAGCTAATGGGTGTCGTGCGGATCCGATTCGATTATGAGGCATGGATGAAAGGAATTTCCAAGGATTTTCCAGTGCAACAAAACTATTATTTGGCTGATGAAGCGGGAAACTTGCTCTCTCAGACGGAGAAAATGAGCGGGATGAGCTCGGAAGTCATCCGTAAGTTGCTGCAGAACCCTGATCAGGAACTCCTGTCTTATATTGATGAACGTTATTCTATGTTATATAACTCGATAACGTTAACTCCGCAGAAATGGCAGATCATCGGTGAATTTCCGCTTCGCTTTTATTTCGGCGACTTGAAGTTACTGGAAAGGCGCATGGTCATCACCTTTTTGCTGCTGACTGTGGCGTTTATTGGCTTGACCCTATTTGTCTCATCCACGATCACAAGGCCGCTTCATCAGCTCAAGAAAAAAATGGAGAACATGGTGAAAATGAGGCTGAAAACGTCTTTACCGGAGACCAATTACCGTGGTGAAATACTTGCGCTCGCGCAATCTTTCAATCAAATGGTCACAGATACGAATGGACTGGTACATCAGTTGAAACAGGAGGAACGACAGAAGGAAGCCGTAAGGTTCCAAATGCTGCTAGCCCAGATGAAGCCGCATTTCCTGCTGAACACATTGAATACGTTGAAATGGCATGCAATCGATCGGGAAGATAACGTTACATCGGAAATATGTATACAACTAGGGAAGCTGCTAGAAACGAGTCTTAATGCGGAAGTGGAGCTGATCCATCTGAGGGAAGAAATCGAACTGATTAACGCGTATTTGTACATTCAAAACGTTAGGTTCGACCATCTATTCGACTTCCGTTACGAGTACGAAGAGAAGCTCCAGTATGTGCTTGTTCCAAAGCTCAGCTTGCAGCCTCTTGTAGAGAATGCAATCGTACACGGATTCGCGAGTATGAATCGCGGGGGTTTAATTGTCGTTCGCATCTATGAACAGCATGACTCCGTCGTGGTGGAGGTGCAGGATAATGGACAAGGCTTGCAGGAAGCGGAGCGCGTAAGGCAGAAGCGAATGCGCAAAGGTATCGGATTAACCAACGTGAAGGAACGGCTGGAGCTTCTGTTCAAAAAGAATGCAGATCTGCAGTTGATGGAGCTGGAGGACGGAGCATTGGTACGGTTGCGATTTCCTTTGCTGATGTCGGTTCCATATAGCAAAGGAGGGGATCTTCATGTGGAAACTGATCATCGTTGAGGATGAGCCATTAGTGAGAAGAACGATCGTCGGCAGAATTAATTGGCAGGAGCATGGCTTCGAGCTTGTAGGTGAAGCGGGTAACGGACAGGAAGCTCTTGAGCTGATTAAGTCATACAACCCTGATCTCATTATAACGGATATCGTTATGCCTCTGATGGATGGAATTGAGCTGCTTAAGGAGGTCCGCACAGGAGGATGGGACTGCCGTTTTCTGATGTTGACCTGCATGAATGATTTCGAATATGCGAGGCAAGCGCTCGATTATGGGGCTTCCGGGTATTTGCTCAAACTTTCCATGGATGTGAAATCGTTGGAGACGGCGCTGTATAAAATCAAGCGGGAGCTGGAAAGCCGAGCGGAAGTTCGCGAGCTGCAAGCGAAACAGAGCTTATACCGGTATCGCGACTTGTATCGCTCGCTGTGGGATCATTATTACCTTAGGGAGAGCAGCCATCCGGGCTTGGATGAGATGGAGATGCTGCCTGTATTCTCTTCGCAGAATGTCTTTTTGTGTGTGTTCTTGCACGATAACGTGGAATATTGCATGGAGCAAGCACAACGAATAGGCTTCCTAGACACGAACGCGATGAAGGGAGCATCCGATTCCGAATGGTCATCATTTACGCAGGACGGTATTACGACCGTCTTTGGTTGGAGTGACCGTACATTGGCTTGGAAAGCGCCTGTATTTGCCGAATCCGGCACTATGTGCACGGCAGTTTATGCCAAACCGTTCTCGGCCTCTGAGCTTGGCGAGGTCTGGTTCAAGGCGCTGCTCATGCTGGACAGATGCTGGCATGACGGACGGATAGGCCTCGTAAGCGTTGATGCTGGCTTTGGGCAACCGTTGGCCGAAACTGCCGTATTCGAACATAAGGTTTCTTCCTTAACTAGCCACCCCTTCTCCGCTTTATCTTGGTCTCACGAGAGGGAGTTACTGCTCCTCTTCGAACAGAGCAAAGTGGAAGCTTGTAAGACAATCCTTGATTTGCTGTGGAACGAAATGAAGGAGCTGACGTTACCGGTTACGTTCGTTAAAGAAACGACGGTAAGGTTGGATCGCCTTTTTGCGCGGATCGTCAATCATCCTGGACTGCCTTCTGCAGAATTGACGGGAGCTGCTTCTTCCCAGCGGCTGAAAGAGCTGTTTTGGCAGCGAATCGAACGGTATTTGCAGGGGAAGGCGGCGTCCGAGAAAGAACTGACCGACCATGAAGAGATAAACAAAATTATTCGGTTTATTCGGCAAAATTACGATGAGAATATTACGCTCAAATCGATGGCACGGTATGTGGCGATGGAGGAGCATTATGTCAGTCGATTGTTTAAGTCGAAGGTAGGGGAAAATCTGATTAACTACGTACAGCACTATCGCATCGAAAAGGCAAAGGTATTCTTGGCCGAGTCCAATTTATCCGTCAGCGATGTTGGCTGCAGCGTTGGATTCAGCAATGACAATTATTTCATCAAAATATTCAAGCGTGTGACTGGAATAACGCCTAGCGTGTATCGAAAACGAATAGAGTCACAAGATGAACCCAAGCATACAAGTTAAATCCGTTCTATGATGTAGGCAATTCCGTTCCTTATTCGCGCCTCCGGTTCCTGTTACGATAAGTTCATAACGTGAGGAGAGGAGGTTTGCCGATTGGAACATGCTTATTGGAGAAGGGTATGGAGTTTTAGGGCATTTTACCTAATGCTGTTGCCGGGAGTTGTCTATTACATCATTTACAAATATGTTCCAATTTACGGCTTGATCATTGCTTTCAAGGATTACGACATTCTGGAAGGTATTGTTAAGAGTCCTTGGGCTGACCCGTGGTACAAACATTTTCAAGAGTTTTATGAATCCCCCTATTTTTCGCAGTTGCTTGGCAATACGGTTCTAATCAGTTTATATAAGATCATCTTCGGGATGATTCCGCCAATCGCACTCGCGATTTTACTGAATGAATGCCGGTATAAATGGTTGAAAAGCATCGTCCAAACGCTCAGCTACATGCCGCATTTTTTATCATGGGTCATCATTTATGGGATTCTGGTCGTCTTGTTATCCGAAAATTCCGGCATCGTGAACCGTTGGATCATGGAGGCAGGTGGCGAGTCGATTCCATTCCTCAGTTCAACCGATTGGTTTAGGAGCGTGCTGGTCGGTTCGGACATTTGGCAGAACATGGGCTGGGGGGCCATAATTTACTTGGCTGCAATGGCGGGAATTGATCCGACACTCTATGAAGCAGCTCGTGTCGACGGGGCGAGTCGAATGAGAATGATTTGGCATATTACCCTGCCGGGTATCCGTAACGTTATTGTGCTGCTGCTCATTTTGCGTCTAGGACAGATGCTCGATGCGGGGTTCGATCAAATTTACATTATGTATAACGTGCATGTTTATCCAGTAGCTGACATCTTGGATACTTGGGTGTTCCGGACTGGTTTGGAACAATGGAACTTTAGCTTGGCTTCCGCCGTTGGATTGTTCAAATCGCTTATCGGCCTAGTGCTTGTCCTTGGTTCGAATAAGCTGGCGAGAAGATGGGGGGAGAGCATATGGTAAGAATGCCGGGGGAAAGAGTGTTTAATGGCATCGCCTACACATTGCTTGTCCTAGTCGGACTGGCAGCCATCTTGCCGCTCTTATACGTCGTTTCCGTATCGCTGACCCCCTATGGGGAAGTTCTAAAGAACGGAGGTTACGTGCTTATACCGAAGCATTTGACCTTAAGCGCTTACAGTAAACTGCTAGAGACGTCGAACATTTTCCGTTCCTTGCAGGTAACGGTTCTAATCACTGTAGTCGGCACGCTAATTAACCTTGTGCTGACCACACTCATGGCCTATCCCTTAAGCCGGAAAAACATGCCTTGGCGCAGCTTTTTTCTCGGGATGGTCGTTCTTACCATGCTGTTCGGCGGCGGGATCATTCCGACTTACTTGGTCGTGAAGGCAACGGGCCTGATCGATTCGATCTGGTCGATGATCCTTCCGAGTGCCATATGGAGCTTTAATGTGTTAATTATGAAAAGCTTTTTCGAAAACTTGCCGGAGGAGCTGCTCGAATCAGCGCGTATCGACGGTGCTAAGGAATTTCGTATTCTGAGGCAAATCGTCGTCCCGCTGTCGAAGCCATCCTTGATCACGATCGGGCTGTTTTATGCAGTCGGTCATTGGAACCAGTTTTTCTCGGCAATCATGTATGTGACAGACCGTAGATTGTACCCACTTCAAGTGGTTGTCCGAGAAATTTTGATGATGACGCAGCAGCCGCTGGAAAGCGCTGAGAACATGGTTCCGACGGTGACGATGCAAATGAGCGCGGTGGTGCTTGCGAGCTTGCCTATCATTATCGTGTATCCATTTTTGCAGAAACATTTTACGAAAGGCATGCTGCTTGGTTCTATTAAAGGTTGAATTAGATTTGTCCAATACAAAGACGATGAAAGAAGGGGTTCTTGCATGAAAAAATCTTGGAAACGGGTAACGGCAGTTTCGGCTGTATTGGCGCTAGGAGGCAGCTTGCTAGCGGGGTGCGCTACAGGAGACACAGACAAAAAACAATCTTCCGCTAGTCCAGCGACATCAAATCAAGGCGAGAGTGCCAAACCTGCTGCTCCCGTAACGTTGAACATCTCGTTGACAGGTACGGGGTTGCCTTTGCCGGAGGCGGATGTGCTTAAGAAGGAGCTGGACGCTAAGCTTGGTACGAATCTGATGCTGACCGCGATTCAGACGAATGAGGATTACAACAATCAGCTGCGGGTCCGCATGTCGGGCGGCAATTCCCCTGACCTGTTCCAAGTGTCAAACATCGATATGAAGGAATACGCAGACAAAGGGTTGTTGCTCGATTTAACGCCATACCTTGACAAGGAGCTGAAGCCTGCCAAAACGTTCATCACTTCACTGGGCAGCGATCTCCTGAAGAAATCGACGGTTAACGGTAAAATTTACGCAATACCGCGTAATGGCGACTTGCCTTTTAACTCATTCTGGATACGGAAAGATTGGTTGGATAAGCTGCAACTGAAGATGCCGACGACGATCGACGAGCTATTGGAGGTGGCCAAAGCATTTACGGAGAGGGATCCAGACGGAAACTCGAAGAAAGACACCTATGGACTGACGGGGCTTGAGTTCAATGCATTCGCTCCAGTGCTAGGTGCGTTCGGTATTAGCGACATGTTCAGCTCTGGTGTCTTCTACGGAAAAGACGGCAAATTAATGAACGCTTTCAATGATCACGCAATGCCGCAGGCACTTGCTTTCATTCAAAAGATGATCGATGCGAACGTGGTCGATCCTGAGTTTATGACGAACAAAGGAAGCAGTGTGCAGCAAAAAGCGTTTCAAGGAAAAGCTGGTATTGTCAACATGGCTTGGACCGAGATTGCTAAGGACGAAATGGTCAATCAATACAAAACGGTTAATCCAAACGCTGAATGGGTTCAGCTTCCTGCCCCGAAAGGACCAGCGGGACAATTCGATGGTGCGTTCGATTTCGACAAACCTTCCCGACTGATGGCTATTCCCAAGTCACTCGAGAAAGACCCGGTTAAATTGAATAAAGCGTTCGAATTTATCAATTATGTCTCTTCGCAGGAAGGCAACACGCTGGTCATGTATGGCGTCCAAGGCAAGCATTATAACCTGAAAGAAGGCAAAGTTGCGATGACGGAACTGCTAGCTAAGGAAGGAAACCACTTCTATATGTATCAGCTAACTGGTCGTCCGAACGATCAATATTTAAGCGCGAAGTTCCCTAATCAGAAAGCGATTATTGAATTTGCGGCAAAAGCGCAGCGAATTCGGCTGTTTGACAGCTCTGTTGTGCCTCCCGCTGGGTTCAATAAAGCGGACGCGGATCGCTATGCAGCGGAAGAGTTGGTCAAATTCGTGTATGGCAAACGTCCGATCTCGGAATACAGCGATTTTCTGAAAACGTTGGAGGGCACATTCAAGTATAAGCTGTACACGGACGCCGCAGAGAAGCAAATCAAGGAGCAGGGCTTAATTAAATAACCTGCAGAGGAGTGGAGAATATGCCGGATTTGGAATATGACGTCATCGTGATGGGGGGTGGTCCAGGCGGGATCGCCGCCGCAGTCTCATCTGCCCGTCTTGGGGCGAGAACGCTTTTGGTTGAAAGATATGGCTTTCTTGGCGGCGCTGGGACGGCTATGATGGTTAATCCATGGATGCCGTATTGGGCTAGTTCAGCGGATGGCAAAGAGGTGCAAGTTATTTTTGGTGTATTGCAAGAGCTGATTGAGGGAATGACGAAGCTGGGCATGTACGGACACCCGAAACAAAGGGCAGCTTTCGATCCGGAGGCGCTTAAGGTGGTTGCCGAACGATTGTGTCTAGAAGCGGGAGTCGAGTTGCTGTACCATACCTTTCTAGGTGGCGTGCGGATGGATGAGGACGGAAGAGGCATCCATTCGGTCATTGTGGCGAACAAAGCGGGACTGACAGAGCTGCGTGCCCGCATGTTTGTAGATTGCACAGGAGATGCCGATTTAGCTGGTTTTGCGGGAGCTGATGTGGAGAAGGGACGCAGCGTAGATAGTCTGATGCAGCCGATGACGCTCAATTTCCGTATGGCGAATGTCGACACGGATCGCATGCCCGATAAGTTGGAAATCACGCGCCGCTTCCTTGAAGCGAAAGCGCGCAAGGAAATCGATTGTCCGCGTGAGGATGTGCTGTGGTTTTACGCGAACCAGCCGGGCGTCATTCATTTCAACACGACACGGATCATTCTGAAAGACGCAACGTGTCCGTGGCAGCTGACGGAAGCGGAAATTGATGGCCGTCGCCAAGTTCAAGAACTCGTTGTATTTTTGCAAAAGCATGTCGAAGGGTTCGAACAAGCCTACTTGCAAACGACAGCTCCGCAAATTGGTGTACGCGAGTCGCGAAGGGTCGTCGGCGACTATATGCTGACCGCAGAGGAGCTATTGTCTGCGTGCAAATTCGACGATTGCATCGCGCGTGGCACGTATCCGGTGGATATTCACAATCCGAACGGTGAAGGCACGGTTATTCAACATTTGGAGCCGGGGAAATGGTATGAAATTCCGTTCCGCTGTCTTGTGCCCAAAAAGATTGATAATTTGTTGGTGGGCGGCCGACCGATATCCGCCACGCACGAAGCGCATTCGGCTATACGGATTCAGCCGATTGCCATGGCGATCGGTCAGGCGGCGGGAGCTGCTGCCGCCTTGTGTGCACGGGGGAATATGACACCGAGACAGGTGGATATCCGAAGTGTGCAAGAGGCTTTGACAGAGCAGGGCGCGCAACTCGGGCTGGCGTCGGTATAACAGACCTAGACAAAACAGTAAGGCAAGGTGGTAGCAAGTAAGAGAAGCAACTCGAGCGAAGATCGCCTGTGTTGGACGTTGGTACGCTGAGATTAGCGTACCACGCGTTCTCTCATTGGCTGTATGTTTCGTCCTAAAACAATGAACTATGAAACTAAGGAAGGTTGTGACTTATGAGAAAGAAAATCAGCACCATGCTTGTGGTCGTTATGATGGCGGTAACCGTTTTGCAACTATTTATTTATGAAAGCGTTGCCAGAGCGGCAGCGAACGACAATTTATTTGCTTACAACAGTGGATTCGAGCTGACACCCGATTATACCGGATGGGGGAAAGGCGCTGTATCTGGCGCTGCTGTCACGATTCAGGGAGGTGTGGTTAGAAGCGAGGCCAAAGCGGCCAAAATCGTTTTTGACGGAAGCGATAAGACGTTAGAAATCGACCGGTTTTCTGCTGTGGAAGGCGGTACGGCTTATTATTATGAGCTGTGGATGAAGACGGATAATATTACAACCAGCGGACACAAGCCGCAAATAACGTTGATGGGTTATAACGGAAACACATTCAAAAGAGTGATTCAGTCAACCGTTGAAACAAGTCCCAATCAAGATTGGACGAAATACGAGGGAACCATTGTGATGAATACGGATGAAAATAAAGTAAGACTGCTGATCCGCAGAGTAGCTGGTGGAGGGGGGATTACAGGAACGTTGTATGCGGATGACGTTGTGCTGATTAAAAAACCGGATTCGCTAACTGTTACACCGAATTACCGGAAGCTTTCTATCGGCAATAGCTTTGACTTAAGTATGTTGCCTGTATCAGCTCAATACGGTTCGACATCGATTGAAGTTACGCCAGCGGTTAAGTGGGCTGTAAGCTCTGGAGCAGCGTATGTGCTTAACAACCAACTGTACTTTACTGGCAGTTCAAGCGGTGGCACGGTAACACTGCAAGCGTCGTATATGGGTACATCGGCAACCGCAACGATCGATTATGTTCAAGACAATGATCCTCCGACCGAGCCGGTTAACTTGAGAGCGGAGCAGATCGGCATCTCCAAGGTGAAATTACGCTGGGATGCAGCGAGCGATAACATTATGGTTACCGGGTACGATGTGTACATGAATAATGTTTTGACCGCTTCGGTTACTGGAAACGTGTATGCACCGGAAGGACTGACGCCGAATTCTTCGTATGTGTTCAAGGTGATAGCCAAAGATGGAGCTGGACTTTTATCCGGACCAAGTCAGACGTTGACGGTAACAACGAAGAGTGACGTATCTTCGGCAGCAGCTTCGATTGATACGAATGATGTCGTTAAGCAGGCTAGTAAACGCATGCTCGGTTACAATCACGACTGGTATCAAAGCCAGATTGCGATTATGGAGGATAATCCAGCGAGTCTAAACATCAAGACCGAATATACGAATCTGCTCCAGAATTTCGGTTTACCCATGCCGCTGAACCGGATGGCGGGAAGCGACTCTCAAGTATTCCGATGGCAGCAGGCAGTTGGCAATCTTGCACAAAGAACGCCGCAAAGTACTTGGGGCGAACCTGCCGCTGTCTACCGTTTTGGGCCTGCCGAGTGGCTTCACTCCGTCCTTGCGGTCGACCCTAATGCTGAATTTGTTTGGAATTTCAACATGATGATGGATACGCCAGAGGACCATGCCGATGCCGTGGAATATTTGACTGGAGTCGGTGGCGGTGTCAATCCTAATGGCGGTATCGACTGGGCACAGCAGCGAATCGATGCAGGCATTGTTGCTCCAGTGAATGTAGCCGTCTGGGAGCTTGGGAACGAGCTGGATTTTGCCAAGTATAGCGACAAGTTCGGTCCTGACGGTGTCGAAGCGTATATTGAGGCGTGCAGGGAGACGATTCTAGAAGTTCGTAATCTGATCCCAAACGCGAAGATTGCCGTATTAGCCAAAACGTCGCCGTGGAGCGATTATAACGATAATGTCGTATGGCGTGAATGGCATCAAGCTATCCTAGAAGAGTTAGGTGACGAGATCGATTATCTAACGTTCCATCCATATTATTTGGGTTACCCGATCAGCAAGATGGAGCAATATTTGGACGCCATTCGTGACGATATTGTACAGATTACCGGCTCCGACCGGATCAAAGTGTTTCTTTCCGAGCATGCCGTATGGCCTGACGAGTTGCCAGGAAAGACATGGAAGGAAAGCTGGTATCAGACGCACGCGTTAAAAGGCGTTTTGGGAACGGCGCAGTTCCTGAACCGAATGTTCCAGCGCGAGGAAATTGCTTCCGCAACCTATCACTCGTTTACTTCTGGACCTTGGGGCTTGGTGTACAAATCACCAGATACTGGCCAGCTTTATTTAACTGGGATGGCCGATTTGATGAAGTTGCTGAATGAGAACCTTGGCAGCGAGGTAGTGCGTGTAACGCTAACGGGCGAGCACACAGAAGTGGGTAATCCGTATGCCAGTCTTACGCTGAATGCGATGAAAACCGCTACCGGAATCAATCTCGTCATTGTAAACCGTGAACCGGAATTAAAGCGGCAAATTCAGCTCAGCGGGTTGACCAGTTACACGGCTGTTAAGGAAACGATATTGACTGGCGATTCGCTAGATTCGCATAATACGGGAACAAGCCAGGAGATTCAGGTGAATACATCTGAATTAACGGGGAATGCACCGTTTGCCACATATCTGATGCCAGCCAAAAGTGTGGTCGTGCTCACGTTAGATACGATCACGCCGCCTGCTCCGTAATGACCAAAAAGAGGCTCCAAAGGAGCCTCTTTTTGTCATCCAATTACTGCGGGTTATCGGGAGAATGTAGCAGATGTATTCTTTCTTCTGAAGTTAGCTTAGGACAAGTTGTGCAATAATCACGAGCCGTTGTTCCCGTATCAATTTGATAAGCTAAGCAACAGTATGACCGTACGTAGAATTGCGGACCGTGCCAATCCGGGTGCTGGAACATGCGCAGTTTAACGGCTAGCAGATTGCCGGGGAACGGTTCGATCAAGAGAGCTAGATCACTTCGGATGAGTTCCAAACGGTTGTGGGTTCGCCAATGCTTCTGATCGGATGCCAATCGGATATAGAGTTTCTTGGGCTTGTGAAGTTTGCTAAGAGTCTTATTACAGAGGTTATCGAATACTTAATTAGCTTTATTAATTATATAAGTTCGTGAAGAAAACGTCTGTACCCAATTGATAGCAGTTGACAAAATAAATGAACTGTCTTATTATTTAAACAGTTGTTTTAAATGATCGTTTAATAATGAGGAGTGGTCAAAAATGGGATCGTCAATAGCGGCTTTTTTGAAGCCTGCAACAACTAAAGTAGGGATTATTACAGCGATTACGTTTCAGTTGCTGTTTAGCATCATATGGATGACGGGGTATTCGGGCGTTTCGGATAATACGAAGAATTTGAAGATTGCGATCGTGAATGAAGATCAAGCTATGGGTGGCAAAATTGTTCAAAACCTGCAGGGCAATCTCCCTTTCCAAACGGAAGTTATCACATCCAATGAGGAAGCACAGAACAAGCTGAACGCGCGTGAAGTGCAGATGGTGATGCACATTTCACCTGATTTCTCCAAGAAGCTTCAAACACCAGGACAGACTGTACCGATCTCTTACACGATTAATGAGTCGAACCCGTCCATGACGAAGTCGGTCATGCAAGCTGTCGCAGGCAACATTACGGCAACAGTCAATAAAGAGGCTGTAGCAGCAGGGGCTTCGGCTGTCCTGACACAGATGAACCCACAGCTTCCGGCTGAGCAAGCGACTCAGATTGCACAAGGGTTAGCGAGTAAAGTAAGTTCAGACATCCAAAGTACCAATAAAGTAAAGGATATGCCGAATCAAATGCTGCCGATGATGCTTGTACTCGCTTCGATTGTCGGTACGATGATTATGGGAATGAACTTCAGCGTTTCAACCAATCTATTAGGTGCTTCTCTGTCTAAAATGCAAAAATTAACTGCACGCATCGGCATTACGGTGATTGCCGCAATTGTTGTTGGACTCATCAGTGCTGTTATGGTTGTGTCATTGGGCGGGCATGTAGACAAAGGATTTGTTGCGCTGTGGGGCTTTGAATCCCTGTTCTTATTGACGTTTGCCTTAGTTGCTCAAATGTTTTTGACATTGTTTGGGAACGCAGGTATGCTATTTAACATTGCTATGTTATCGTTGCAGTTGGTTTCCTCAGGTGCGATTGTACCGAGAGAGCTTCTGTCGGATTTCTATCATTCTATCAGTAACTTCTTCCCGGCGACCTATGCGGTGAATGGGTTGATGAATATTTTGTTCGGTGGACCTGGCGTTGGCAGCGAAGTTGGCTTCTTATTTGTGATTGCCGCGGTAGCGCTTGTGATTGATATCTTAGTTGTGTTTGTGAAGAAAGCGAAGATAGCTCCAGCGGTTGGTCGTGTCCAAACAAACGCTTAACTTTCAAATAGGAGGGCGCTAGGCATGGTTCATCAAGAGTCAGACAAGTCAGACATGAAAATGAAAATTCTATTGGCTGCCAAAAAGTTGTTTGCACAACATGGTTATGAAGCGACTAGCGTTCGTCAAATATGCGAGGAGGCCGGGGCCAATGTGGCTCTGGTTTCCTATTATTTTGGTGGAAAAGAGAGCGTTTTCCATGAAATATTTAAGCAGTTTTTCCCTGTGATTAAATTAACGGAGTTTTATGAAGTGGAAGATCCACTTGCAGGCATTAAGACGGTGATTCGAGAAGTTGTCAAAATTCGAAACGAAGATCCGCAGCTGATCAGTTTGATTCAGATGGAGATTATCACGATTACCCCACGAGTCGATAAAATGAGGGAGCTTGTTTTTCCGCTATGGAGAAAGGTTCGCGATTTATTGGACAAGGGAAGACAAGAGGGGCTCTATGTTTTTGAATCGCTGGACAGTACGCTTATGTTCGTGTTGGGAGCTATGTTTTTTTACAAGCAAAGAGAGTTCTTCGAACCGATGTTTACAGAGGAACGTCCAGACATGGAGATGTTGATTGAGCAGACCACCACATTTATCATGCGAGCACTCGGTTATCACAAATAAAAGGGAAGTTAATGAGGAGGTCCAGCTAAAAGCTGGGTCTCTTTTGTCATGTGCCAACGCATGGAGATTAACTAGGCGTTAAAGGTCCGCTGTGGGGGCTTGCCTCGTAATGCCGGAGCACCATATTGACAGTGTGCAATATTTGAATAATTATAGAAAATAGCTACTCATTAAGGCCAGCATAAAGATGTTAAAGTCGATTTAATGAGATCGGTCCAACAGTAAAATGACCAACTTCGGGATATAACGGATTAGAGAAATGAAGGGGGTATCTCATGAATATTCAAGCGTACTTGAAAGAAACACGCAAAATCATTGGTGTTGGACCTAATTTCAAAGCTTTTCGAGCTCAAAAAGGAATTACCAATGAGGAGGATCCTTTCCTCTTTATCAAGTCTCCACAAAGCCTAACGATAGAGTCGGATATTTATTTGCCACCGCAGCTAACGGAGTTTATCTGTGAGGTGGAGATGGCGGTTATTATCGGCCAAGAAGCTAGAAATATTGCAGAAATGGATGTACCGTCTATAGTCGTGGGCTATGCAATTGCTAATGACATTACGGCGAGCGCGCATTTTGATACGGGCAGGTTTAAAATGTTTGATCAGATGACTCCTATTGGCCCTATGGTTCCCTTAGTTGATCCGCATCAGGTGGATTTGGAAATGTGGGTGAACGGCACGCTGATACAGAAAGATCATACATCGAATCTGTTATTTTCTGCAAATTGGTTGATCTCACATATCTCGCGAATGACCACATTGTGCAAAGGGGATATCATCCTAACTGGAACCCCGTCCAATCCAATGACTTGTCAAATTGGTGATGTTGTTGATATGAAGAGCCCGCAACTGGGCAACCATCGATTTACAATTCAAAAGGAACTATGAACCTATCATAGTTCCTTTTTTTTTTGTGGAAAAAGCAAAAACTTTGACTGCTATTTGCAATTGGAATCGAATGTCGGGATCTTTTAAATCAACTCCTAATAAGGATTGAACCTTTTCTAGTCGATAGACAATGGAGTTGTAGTGGCAGAAGGAAGCTTTGGCTGTTTCCTTGATGTTTCCTCCAAACTGCAAATAGGTAATTAACGTATCAACGAGTTTTGCTTTATTTTCTTTATCGAATGCGTACAGGGGCTGAATGAATTGAAATAACTGCTTTTTAATGGACTCTTGATCGGAAAGCACATGAACAATCGGATACATGCCGAGTTGGTCGTAGTAACACAGTGTTTCATTGGCTCGAATGAAGTCCCAAAGTTCTAGCGCGGTTACGGTTTCTTTATATCCCTCGTGTATGTCGGACAGTCCCTTCATACTGCTGATGCCCAGTCGAATAATGGGTTGTTTCAAGTACTTATGGAGCTCCGCTTGTAACTTATGGTAGATGTTTTTCTGATTAACTAGCAGGTTCGGTATAAGGAAAACCCATTCATTTCCCATGGACAGCATAATGATACCTTGGAGGATGCAGTAAGCTTTCACATTCATGAGCTCACGTGACGAAAAAGGGGGTAGCAGTGAGGTGAGGCATACGGTATAGCTAGTTTGCAGCTGAAGTCCGCAAGAGGCCGCCTGCAGTGCTATAGCTTGTGGATCGGTGATCTCACCGAGAATCCAGGTTTTGAGAAAAAGATCTTTCTGATTATCCTCTAAGCTTCGCAGTGAATGTTGTTTGCTTAAGTGCAGGGTGAGTAAGTTAACAGTATGTTGAAGTAGGAGCTGCAACGGCTCCCATCCCTCTTGATTGCATCCCCAGCATACAAAATAAGCCATCGTTTCATTGCTTTTCTCAATCGGCAGATAGATTTTAGTTGTGTCATCGCCAAGCCAATATGAAAGTAGTGCAGAGGTAGATGAAGGCAATGTAACTGGCCGAAGTTGCCTGGCATCAGGCCATTCCTTCTTGAATGCTGGATCTGTACTATACATGGCAGATTCGTAGGTAATTAAGGCAGCCTGTAAGCCAGTGCTTTTGGAAAACGTCTCAAGAAAGGTTTTACTATTCTCGCCCATAATTAGCGTACTGGTAAGTAACTGTATCTTATGATGCTGTTCCATGAGCCAATTCGATTTCTGATTTAGAATTTCTTCAAGCACTTCCGAAATAGTCTGGGAATAGCCGATTTGATAAGCCAATTCCAAGATGGGAAGTTCATACTGGTTTGATAGTGCGACCATTTCCTCTGGAACGGTTTCGAGATACCGCTTGGTTTTGATGCCTATAGCGGCTATTCCTGTTGCAGCAAGTTTGGGAATCAGCTCATTCTGAGCATTGGGGTTGTCTTTAATTGAGTATGCGGTTGTAAGGAGGAGATCACCGTGTCTTACCCAATTGAAGACATCCGGTACCTCCATCACATTCACGTTCGTAATCCGGCGGCTTAAGCCGTTGGCACCGCTAATGATGGGATCTTTTCCGAATAAAAAAGGTTTATGAGCAATTAATTCATTCACACTGATTCCATTCATGGGATAACCCCCTCTTGTATATGTTAATAAACCTAACATAAAACAATGGTGAATAAAAGAGCTAAATTAGTAGGAATCACTAAAAAAATGTTAGATATATAAAGGAGAAGGAGCATATATCGTTGAATATTACCATGGAGAGAGCTTAGTTTTTGTGAAATGTTCACAATGGGGCCATGGTAGATTTGTGAAGCAACTCCAATGTAAAGTGAGTTATTATGATATATAATCTAACATATAAAGACAACATACATTACGGGGAGCTGGAGAAAATGAAACATACTAATTGGATGAGTAAAGGTTTGGTTATTGCATCGCTTTTATTAGTTAGCGCTTGTGGAGCCAAAGCAACGACGACAGGTACAACTGCTAAGCCTGCTGACCAGTCAGTAGCATCAACAACAACGGCAGTGGCTGCAACAAGTGTGCCTGCCACATCAGCAACGGTTCAGCAAATTAAAAAGAACGGCAAGCTCGTGATTGGTACAAGTGGAAACTTTCGTCCAATGACCTTCATGAATGAACAAAGCCAGATCACAGGACTAGATATTGATATCGGTACAATGATTGCAGAGAAACTTGGCGTTAAGGTTGAGTTCGTGCCAGGAAACATCGCGGGCTTAATCCCAGGTCTCGTAGCAGGGAAATTCGATCTCGTGATGTCGGCTCTTTCGGAAACGGATGAGAGAAAGAAGAGTATTGATTTCTCCATACCTTATGGCAAAGACGGCACGGTAGCTGTGACGTTGAAGGATGCGACCAAAGTAGAGGACGTAACAAAGCTGAGTGGTCTGATTACAGGCGTGATTGGCGGTTCAGCGACACATACCGTCATTAAGGAATTCGGAGGCTTCAAAGAGCTGAAGGAATACCCGGGGAATGCGGAAGCATTCACAGATTTGAAAGCAGGTCGAATCGATCTTTACGCAGTCGGTAACATTGCAGCAAATGATTACATCAAGAATGATAAGAGTGATAAACCACTTAAATTAGTTGGTAAAGTAGCAGCAGTTAAAAATATGGGTGTGGGTATGCGTAAAGAAGAGCCGGAATTAAAAGCAATCATTGATAGTCTGATAGACGAGAAAATGAAGGACGGAACCATCGATAAGCTGGCTACCAAATGGGTAGGGGCACCGCTTCCGAAGTAACCTAAAATAAACCGAAAATGAGTGATTGGCATGGACTGGAATATTGTATCCAATTATATGCCCCTCTACCTTGAGGGGGCGCTGACGACTTTCAAAATTTCCATACTAGCCATCTTGTGCGCAACAATACTTGGCTACTTTATTGCTCTTATGAGGCTTTCCAGTATCAGTGTAGTTCGCGGCATAGCCTTCGTTTATGTATGGGTATTTCGAGGAACCCCGTTAATGCTTACGCTGTTCTGGTTGTATTATGCCACACCATTTGGTCTCAAGCTTCCCGCGTTTATCGCGGGACTTGCGGCCATGTCGATCAATTCCGCTTCCTTCAAGTCGGAGATCATTCGAGCAGGCATCATGTCCGTGGATCGAGGTCAATTGGAGGCAGCGGATTCGATTGGGATGAACCCTTTTCAGAAGATGATCCGCATCACCATTCCGCAAGCAATTAGACTGCTAACGCCGCCTTATATTAATAACTGTGTCATTATGCTGAAAGAGTCAGCCATCGTATCCATTGTTACCGTGCCGGATTTAATGCTTGGCGCACAACGAGCTTATAACAGTACATACAGTGTCATCGAGACGCTGGGTGTGGCAGGCGTTATCTACTTAACCATGACCAGCTCGATCATGTTGCTGCAATTCTTCATCGAAAAGAAGCTGCGTATTGCGAAAAGGTAGGAGGCATGAGATATGATTCATATTCGTGGACTAAATAAACAATTTCATGAGAAAAAGGTACTAGATCAAATCAATCTCGAAATTCGCGA
The DNA here is from genome assembly GCF_059691955.1 of Paenibacillus sp. J22FR83. Taxonomy (NCBI): domain Bacteria; kingdom Bacillati; phylum Bacillota; class Bacilli; order Caryophanales; family Paenibacillaceae; genus Paenibacillus; species Paenibacillus sp. J22FR83. The sequence goes on along the minus strand of NZ_JCAUAM010000022.1, from coordinate 20,501 downwards.
GGGTGAGGTTGTCTCGATTATTGGGCCGAGCGGTGCGGGGAAAAGCACATTGCTACGCTGTATGAATCTGCTAGAGGTGCCGACCTCTGGGGAGATTTACGTGGATACGCGCAAAGCCGAATATAAGACGAACGCTCGCGGCCGCTTAACGCTGCAATCGTACATGAAATTGACCTGGCTTCGATCGGAGGTCAGCATGGTCTTTCAGCAATTTAATCTATGGCCGAATAAAACCGTACTGGATAACGTAACCGAGGGACCGCGTATTGTGAAAAAGGTTCCACGTAAAGAAGCAGAAGCCAAAGCGGTTAAGCTGCTTGAAAAGGTTGGCTTACAAGAGAAAATTAATGAGTATCCCGCTAATTTATCGGGTGGTCAACAACAGCGTGTGGCGATAGCAAGAGCTTTGGCCATGGAACCGAAGGTTATTTTGTTCGACGAGCCGACGTCCGCACTTGACCCTGAATTAGTCCATGAAGTGCTCGATATCATGGTCAAACTTGCGAAAGAGGGCATGACGATGGTCGTCGTGACACATGAGATGAATTTTGCTCGCAACGTATCGGATCGCGTTCTTTTTATGGAGGATGGTCAAATTACGATGAACGGGAAGCCAGACGAAGTCTTTCATATGAAAAATGCAAGGATGAACCAATTCATGCGCAAGATCACCCATGAGGTCGAACTGAGAGGAGTTAACTAAGATGAAGATTGCCAGCAGCCAGTTTCGGGCCAAAAAGCTAAGATCAATGAAAGACTTTGAGGATCATGTTCGGTGGCACGTTGAATCAGCCGTAGCACAAGGGGCGGAGCTGCTCTTATTACCTGAGTTTTTCGCGATTGAGCTGCTCACGCTGCACCATTTTGACATCAAGAGTAAGGAGGATGTCACGAAAATCTTCGAGTGGTTTGGCAAGGAGTACACAGCAGCGATCAAGCAATTATGTGCCAATTTGGCCAAAGAGTATCAAATCACACTCGCTGCGGGGACGCATTTCGCCTATCAGCCGGATCGTAAATGCTATTATAATACAGCGTATGTCTTCACAGCTAGCGGTGCTGTTTTTGAACAGAACAAGATCCATCCTTCCTATGAAATGGTGTATAACAAAGAATTGACCACACCTGGCGACAAGCTGGATGTTTTCGAAATAAATGGTGTGACCTATGGCATCTCTATCTGCTATGATAACTCCTTCCCCGAAGTAGCACGTATCCTTAGTCAAATGGGGGCTGATATTATCCTCGCGCCGACCTGTTGTCTCGATGAATGGGGCCAAAGCCGCAATATTCTATTCGCTCAGGCAAGAGCTTCGGAGAATCAGGTGTTCGTCGTGAATAGCCACATGATCGGATCGATTCCGTTTCCAACTCATATTCCTTACGGATTTACATTCACGGGTAAAAGCGGCATCTATTCACCGATTCAACCGATGATCGGTACGCCAAATGCGATTGTCAGCCAAGGGGAAGCGAATGTGGAGATGGTTGTCGTCGGAGATATTAATCTCGATTACTTGAAATACATTCGAGAAAATGGACATAATCGGAATCGTACCGATATGCGGCCTTCTTTCTATCAACAATATGCCTTTCAAACAACCTGAATGAGAAAGTAGATGGCGAATGTGGACATTCTAGCAACCATGCTTCTGATGGGCATGATTTTAGGCTTTGCCGGAACGGGAGGCTCTGGCTTTATTATTGGGATTCTCCTAGCGGTGTTCCATGTTCCAGTTCATACGGCGCTTGGTACTTCGATTGCAGCGATGGTATTTACAACCTTGTCGGGTTCAATCAGTCATTTCCGAGAAGGGAATGCTAGGCTTCGCTCAGGCCTCATTATTGGGGCATTCGGAGCGGGTGGTGCTTATGCCGGAACCTTCGTGGCTCGCATGATTGCAGCTGATCAGCTCATTTGGCTGACCAGTGGTATGTTGTTCTTATCGGGGATTCTTATTTGGCTTCGGACAAGTAAGGTGTTTTCTACGAAGGAGCGAGTGCTTGCTGAGGAATCCAACGAGTTAAAAAAGGCGAGGTTCTGGATGTTAGCTGCGCTTACAGGGCTCGTCACGGGATCATTGTCAGGTGTATTCGGGATTGGATCAACACCTTTCATCCAGTTGGCACTGCTCATCTTATTCGGATTTCCACTCCGACAAGCGGTGGGGACGACAATGGTCGTTATTCTACCAATTGCTTTGTTCGGGTCTATAGGATTTTTCCAAGCCGGATTCTTGGACTTTGTATTACTCGCGCAAGTCGTTGCCGGGACGATGATTGGCTCTTACATTGGGGCCAAATTTACGAAGAGAGCTCCGAAGCTGCTGCTCCGCTCTGCGATGATTATGACGCCAATTGCAGGATCGTTATTGATGTTAGTGAAAACATAAGTGTGAGCACTTCATTAGAAACTGACATGTTGGCTAGGAGGAACCAAGCTTGTTATTAGGAGATTTTCGTAAGTGGTCAGAGGATAAATGGTTATACTCTGAGCGGCTTGCACAGTACTTGGAGTACCTATATACCTGTTCATTCGATGAAAACGAAGATGGTGTATATCCGGTGAGTGAAGACGGTACATATTTGGTCGTGAAAACGACTTCTACGCTCCCCTTCGCGAAGGTATTGCCAGAGCGACATCAACGTTATATAGATATTCACTATATCCTAGCCGGATCAGAGACCATTGGCTTTGCTCGGGATTGCGAGAAGAATCAACCGGTTGAGGTGAGTCCAGCTATTGAAGATCATACCTTTTTCGATGTTGTGGAAAATGAGATGGAGTTAACGCTATATCCAGGTCAATATGTAATCTTTTTACCAGATGATATTCATAGACCCTGGTGCAAGGGCACAGAGACGAATTATGTCAGGAAGGCGTTGCTGAAGATACCTGTCAAGAAAGTTGATAAAGCAGAGAGAGTTCTTCGAACCGATGTTTACAGAAGTCCAGATCTTGAAGATGAAAAGATTTAGGTCCTGTGCTTCCATAAGCTCTTGCTGCACGGCATTCTCTAGGACATGCAATACTTGCTGTAAAGTGGTTACTGTACCTTGTAAGCTTTCTTCATCCTGTTTGAAACTAATTTAATACACCAGAAACCCCAAGTTTAATCTTAGCTTTAGCTAAGGTAAGTGGTGGGAGTATTCATTGTCGAGTAAACAGGTTTGTAGGCGGCTTGCTCCACCCTCGAAATAAAGTGATCGTTTAGTTTGTAAAAAGATGTTGAAAATTGGAAGTTTATGTGATAGTTTTAGTATATTGTTTCGAACTGATGATCATATAGTTTGAATTGCGAAGAACGCAAATTCCGGAGAATTCTCCGGGGTTTGCGTTTTTTGTTGTTTATGTACAAGTAAGGAAGGAGTTGATCGATTGAATCGCAGGAGAAGCCTGCTAATTAGCATGGTTGCTGCATTGCTGGCTGGGTTGCTTGTGTACGGAGTGTATGTGTTGCAAGCGAATCAGGTCGAGCTGCAGCAGACGGTTCAGGTTGTGGTACCGAAGGATTTTATACGAGCAGGGCAGTTTATTCAAGACGATATGGTCGAGTTCAAGGCGATTCAGAAGGGTAGTTATACAGCGAATATGCTGACGCAGCTGACAGATGTTGTTGGACAGGAATCCATGATCCCTCTAGGCACAGGGGAGCCCATTCTGAAGTGGAAGCTGAATCGTTATCATCTTCTTCCGAATGAACAACAGGCAACTTTTCAAATTCCTAAGGAGTATCTACTTACTGTTTCAAATGGAATTCGTGCGGGTGATCAGGTTCGTATTTACGTGTCTGGGAGCGATGGCAGCTCACGCAGGTTGTTCCATGACAAGGAAATTACGGTGGCATCTGTGAAGTCATCAGCGAATGTGGAGGTCGACAACCCGAAGAATTCCAACTTGCTATCCAAAGCCCAAGGAGATGAGCAGAAGATGTATACCTCCAGACTGGAAGCCAATGGTGCGATCGATCAGATTAATTTGAATTTGACAGAGAACGAATGGCTACAGATTGATCAATTATGCTCAGCGAAGAAGGCGAAGCTGGTTATTGCTTTTAGTTCCACATCGATTCAAGTCCAAGAGTAGAATGTAATCTAGCATTAGAGAGAGGTGAAACCGAGTGCAAATCGGGCTGGTGTCGACGGATCAGCGATTGATAGATGAGATAACGAATGTTGTGTATGCCAAACCATTTGGGTGGCGAATATTTGCCAAGGCGAATGATTTACAGCCTAAATTAATGGAGGAGGCTTACTCCCATATCATTCTTTCGGATCGGGATCTCGCGTATGGCGAGTTAGAGGAGTTTCTTGAAGGGATGCAGGGGCAGGAACCAAAGGCGAAAGTTATTGTGATGCTTTCGAATTACCACGATGCTTCCATCAATGAGAAGTATCTGAAAATGTGCAAGCTGATGAAGCTGGATTATATCCTCCCAGGGCGCAGTACGGCAGTGATTGCGGATGAAATTCGTGCCTGGGTTGATGGGGCGAACGGAGGTCAATCCAACCAGGCGCTTTCTGGTAAATTAATCACGTTCGTTGGTTCTACCCCGAATATTGGGACAACCTTAGCATCGTTTGGGGTGGCTTGTACGTTAGCGATGGAGACGTCGAAGAAGGTCGGTTATTTGTGTTTGAATCTCAAAAGTTCAAAGCTTCATCGGTATTTGGGGCGTGAAGATCATCTAATTACATTAGATGGCCTAAGAGCGGAATTGAAGGCGCAAAGTTTAACGCCAGAAAGATTGCTCCACGTGTGCGACAAGCCGAAAGAGGCACATGGATTACATATCCTCTATGGTAATATGCTGCGGGAGCAGGCGGAATTCTTCACGCCATCGGAAATTATCCATTTACTGCGTGTGGCGCGAGGTGCTTTTGACATCTGTATCATCGAAGTAAGCGCATATTGGGATAATGCGGCGACGGTAAGCGGACTGCTGGAAGCGGATAGCAAAATCGTCGTTACGACAGGAGATATTGCCCACTTCCAAGAGGATTTCTCGAGATGGATCAGGCAGGTGGGATCTGTATTTGGCCTCCAACCGGATGCATTCGAGCTTATGGCCGTGCAAACAGATCGGCATGCGAAGCAAAGCGAGTTTACAATCAAAGATATTCGCAAAGAAACGCAGCTTCACTTGATTGGACATGTTAGCAGACACGGAGATGCGCTTGCGCGTTGCAACCAAGGAAAGCTGATGGAAATGTTGAGCGTGACTCATCCCATGCATCAAGAGGTGAAGGCAGTAGCGCGGAAATTTGCAGACTTCTATAAGTTGCCCATGAAGACGAGTGTGCAGCAGGCGACATGGTTCCAAAAGCTCATTGCCGGTAAACGAGCGGTCAGCTAATCAGGATCAGGAGGTGAAGGTGTGAGTGGTAAAAGGTTCTCGATGATTACCTACATGCATGAACGTAGGACAGAAGAGTCTGTGGTTGGCGGGGGTCGCTTCCCGACATTACAAGCAGGGGGAGCTATTGATTCAGGCGATAGAGCGATTGAACGGGCGAACGAAATACGTGTGAACGGAATCAGCCAGGATCAAGCGGGCGCCGGAGAGGAAGCAGTTTTCCAGCAATGGGTGCAGGAGATTCGCAGTGAGCTTGTCGCATTGAAAGGCCGATCAGAGACGGAGAAACAACTGTATAACGAGACGCTGAATCGGGCAATTCTGGGTTATGAAGAGGATCGAGGGAAACTGCTGGCCATTATTCATGACCTCGTGTCGAAAAGGAGACTTTCGGACATTCCGCCTAGAACTAGCGGGTATACGACGTTGCCTGAAGCGATTTTTGCTGAAATTATCGGCCTTAATGTTCTTGAACTTGTCCTCAAACAGAAGGAGGGACTGGAAGAGATTCAGGTTGTGGGAAGGCAGATTTTTGAAGTGCGTGGAGGAAAAGCCACACCTTCATCCTATGAGCTTCCGTCCATTCGAGAATTAGAGCGAATTCAACAAAATTTAGTATTATTTAACCATGATACCCTCAATCCTAGAAAGCGTTGGGCAGAGGTTGTTCTGCAAGACGGTTCGCGTGTGACGATGACGGGCTTCGGGTTTACAGCAGAACCTACCTTAACGATAAGGTTTTACACGGTCAAAAGATTTGATTTAGCCTCGCTTGCCTCCCCAGAACTGGCCACGATGGATTCCCGCATGGAAGTCTTACTCCGTTGTTTCATCCACACGTATTTCAACATGGTCGTCATTGGACCGACAAATTCAGGGAAAACCAACTTAATAAAAGCGATTATTGCCGAAATGGACGATAACGAACGAATTATCACGATTGAATCGCGATTCGAGTTGAATTTAAAGCGAGATTTTCCTCATAAGAATATCGTCGAATACGAAATTGACGAGGAAGATCCGAGGCATTCGGGTTTGCAGGCTTTTAAGCTCGCATTGAGGCAGTCTCCGAAACGCATATGTCACGCTGAAATTAGGGATGAAGATGCTAACTTATATGTTCGCGCTTGTACACGTGGTCATGAAGGCAGTTTGACGACGGTCCATGTGAGTGAGTTGGAAGATGTACCCGATGCGATAACTGATATGTGTATGCTCGACGGCAGAGGAATGGATTCGAAGCGTTTGACGAAAAGAATCACGGAATTTGTGACACATATCGGCATTGAAATGCAGGTCGTTCACGGGAAAAGAAAGATTGTGCGAATCGTCGAATATCGGTATGAGAATGAATGCGCTTTCGTCACAGATCTAGCATGTTATGACAACTCGACAGACAAATGGTCATTTCCCGGGAAATTGTCGCATCATGCATCGCGAAAAATAAAGAAGGCGGATCCCATACAGCATTCGCTGTTGAAGGAGCACGGATTTATTGAAAATGAAGGGGAAGAAGGCGGTTGTGAGCCGTGATTTTCGCTAAATATGTCTTTCTCTTGTTGTTATTTGTGCTTATTTATGTCGGGTTTCGAGCGCTGTTGGAACTAGTTATTAGACAACATAAGGCTAGGATTAGGCTGCATTATGTAAGAAGGTCAACCGTCAGCGCCAGAATTACCACGCAGATGGAGACATGGGGCTGGATCAAGCATGTGAAGGAGTTGCTGGAATCCGTCGAATCTAGATTTAGTTTGCAAGCGGTGCTCACCATAAGTTTAATTGGGTTGTTATTTGGCTTGTTGGCTGGTGGCGTGTTCTTCCAAACGTTCAAAGGCTCGCTTATTATGACGATGATTGGTGCCTCGCTGCCGTATTTGCTGCTTCGAGTGAAGCTGGTAAGCGTCCGTTTGCGAACGAGACTGGAGTTCCTACCTGCTGTTGAAGTGTTTTTCCAATCGTATATGATGGACCCTAATCAAAATATGAAAATCGCACTGAAGTATTGTATTGAGGAACATCGTATTCTGTACCCGATCAAGCCTGTTTTTGAGCAATTATACCGTCATCTTATGACGCAAAGGGATACGGAAGAAAGCTTGCGAATTTTCAACCTGACTTTGGGTCACATCTGGGCGGATTATTTTACAGGGATTATGCGAGTGGCCTTGAAGGAGGGAAGTTTTGTTGGTGATAGCTTGAAGGAATTGATTACTGATATGCGCAAAGCACAACGTTTTGATCAAATCGAACGAAATCGACTGTTGGAAATTCGAATTGCTAATTTTACGCCAATTGGATTCATGGCCTTATTCATGTGGATTAACTTTAAGGTAAACACAGATAACGCTTATTTATATTATGTGATCGATCCTGAGGGTCGGAATATGATTTTGGATGCCCTATTGCTAATTTTTGTGTCGTTTCTGATGGGGATCTACTTGTCGATGCGAAGAATGTGAGGTGGTGAATCCCTGTGATTATGGTCAATACCCAGCTGTTAATGCTGCAGTACGCGTCGCGTGTGCTATTATTTTTACTTTTTATGATGATGATTTACCAAGGTTTAAGGTACATACCAGCGCGCAAGAGAAGATGGCGGTCCCTACAGGTAAAGAGCACGCTCAAAGAGGCTGAATTCCCCCCGTTTTTGTATAAAATGCTGGGCATGAATACGAAAGCGGTGGAGGCGAAGCGCCAGTTGTTATTGGGATGTGGGATTTGGCTGAATGCAATCCTGTATGAGGGAGCAAGAAGATTGCTTTTGGCAGGAACAATGCTAGTAGGCGGTATGGGATATGCGGCCATCGAGCGTCCTTGGATCGTTTTGAACATACAGCCTGCATACGTGTTAGTTGGAGCGGCTATCGTGTCGATTTTTCTTATATGGGATGGCAAAGTACTTGCCCAGCTCAAAGAAAAGCGATCACAGCGCATCGTACGGGATATTTATGCAATCAGTCGACAGCTTTTATACTATAACGATTCGAAATTAAATCTGCATGATAAATTGTCCTTATGTGTCGGTCAGACGACATCCACTCGAGCTCATGTGCAGCTGCTGCTTAATGAATGGTACCAAGGGGCCGAAGAGGCGATTACTCTTTTTAAAAAGAGGCTAGGAACCGAAGAAGCTCATAGTTTTGGCGAAACGTTGAATGCGCTCAGGCTGAATGAACATGGGGGCTACTACGACCTGCTGAAGCAACGAATACAGGATTATAAAGAGAAGATGGAATTGATTCGCGACAGTAAGAAGGAAACGGTATCGTATGTGCTTTTTGTCCTTGCGGGACTGCCGATTCTAAATACATTTCGGGTGTTTATGTACCCATGGATCGCCGAAGGGCAACGATTATTTGATGCAATTAACTAACATGTGATGGGAGAGTAAGGAAATGAGAAATATTTTGGTAACGGTGATGATGTTAATCGTAGTGGCGTTATTGTTTACATCGATTATTAATGATGGCTCAACAGGAATGCGACGAAATATTGGGACACACGGGACGACAGCGAATACGAATATTACAGCACTTACCCCATAGAGAAATGGCAGGTTATGTATGAGGTCAATTCTTGTAACGGTGCTGTTGATGATTGTTGTTATCGGCATATATATGGATGTTGTTGGGGGAAACACGGGAACTCGCAAACAGGTTAGCAATAGCGGGGCTAGAATTAGTGGATCCATTGAGCGGATTAATCCATGAAGCAGATTTTGGTGTTTATTCTATTCGCGACAATGCTCTGCTGGTTTATGTTCGCGCCAGTGTATAAGCATATTATTATTGTTCGGCAGGCGGTGCTGCAAAAGGAAGTCGATTATCTGCTCGAAGTTGGGGCGAATGGCAGCCATGGGTATATCAACGCAACGATGATTGCCGCATCCAAGGAGCGTATGGCGGAAAGAGGCTTCTTAGTAGATGAGCTTGCCTATTCAGTGGCTACCGACTCAGGTGTAAGTGGCATGGATGCAAGTGCACCGGTCTGGCGAGGAACGGGCTTGAGGTTAACGATTACGTATCCGTATCAGCGGCTTTTTGTCATTGATCAGCTTGTCGGCATTTCGGTGCCGATGGCTTCCGATCGAATGGGTGCGACGGGCATGAAGATGAGTGAATATGTGCCGTGAGAGTCGTGGGAGTTGAGGGAATGGCATGTATAAGCTGCTGTTAATGGTGTTAATGAGCGTTGTATTTATGTCGTTGTACGGCCTTCAGACGGATGAAGAGTTGGCCATGCATACCGTATTTCAGGGAAAACACGGGCTGAACAATGCCGTGCATGCGGCTGCTCAACAAAGTGATGAAGGGAAGCTAGCACAAGGGGTTCATGCCATAGATGAGACGAAAGCAAGGGAGGCTGCGATGGCCTATTTGCAGGCCAATTTACGTTTAAATGCGCAGAATGAGCCCTTGCCGGATACATTTTTGCAGAGCGCGGTGGTGGTAGACTTATTTAAGATTGTTAATGAAGGCGAAATATTTCCCTATACGTATCGTGATGACAGTCAGGATTACTCAGTTACCTTGGAACGACCTGGTGTTATTATGTTCATCCGGTTGGTGTTTCCGCGGACGTATACGGTGTTGCAGCCGATAACGTGGACGATTAAGTCTGCGGCGGAGATGGTTCATTGAGGTGGTGGGGGCAAGACCAGATCGGACGAGACTAGGCCAGTCGTGCCCGGACGGTGGTATTGGATTAACTAGCGGCGTTTAACTGGAAAACATACAGCTATTTCGAGCGAAAAAGGGGATTATTTGAATATAAATGGAAAAAGTACAGGTAATTTCGTCTTAATTACTCAAATCCTCGAATATCGAAGAAAATAGCTGGAGAAAATCCAGTTATTCGGCAAATGAGCCCAAAAGGGGAGGAATTAGATACAGAAAATCCATCTATTTGATCTATAGAGGTAGCTAGTGGTGGTAGAGTATGGTTAGAGCGACAAAGGATATTTCCATGTATAATGTGAAGGTGAGGTGTTAATCTACGGCGTATAGGAGTCGATGGTGATGACAATTTTTGAACAAAGGCAGCGGTGGCTGCAAGATGAGATGCGTAAACGTGGGTGGTCAGGTTTCTTGGTCACGCACAATGTTGATATATATTATTACTGTGGCTCGATGCAGACGGGGTATTTATTCATTCCGACGGAGGGCGAAGCGATTTATCTGGTTCGCCGTAGTTTGGTTCGAGCAGAGGAGGAAGCGGCAGCGGCCGTCGAAGCGCTCGGGTCTTGGAAGACGCTCGGCGAGCGGCTGCGCGCTCGCATGGGCGGCGCTGGCGCAGCGGCAGCTGAGCCGCTGCGCGTGGCGACAGAGCTGGACGTGTTACCCGTCCAGCTGTACTTGAAGCTCCAGACCGCGCTGCCCGGCGCGGTCTGGGAGGACGGCTCGCTGCTCGTGCGAGAGCAGCGTATGATCAAATCGCCGGACGAAGTCACGGCGATTCGGGCGGCAGCGCGCGTCGCGGACGACGCGCTGGAGGCGGTCATCCCCCACATTCGTGAGGGGATGGCGGAGTTTGAGCTGATGGCGCTCATCGAGCATCAGCTCAGACTGCGCGGGCACCAAGGGCTGATGCGCATGCGCGCGTACAATTCCGAGTTAATCACCGGAATGGTTGCGTCAGGCGCATCGGCGGCGGTGCCCACCTATTTTGATGGGCCGGCCGGGGGCACGGGGCTTCACCCGTCCAGCCCACAGAGCTCAGGCCGCGCGCTGATTCAGCGCGGCGAACCGATTCTCGTCGATATTGGCTGCACCATCGACGGGTACTTGATCGATCAGACGCGTACGCTCGTGATCGGCGATCTAGACCCTGAGCTGCAGCGTGCTTATGACGTGGCGGAGGAGGTCCTCCGTGCCACGGAAGCCAGGCTGCAGCCGGGCACAATTGCCGAGCATCTGTATCTGCTCGCGCTGGATCAAGTGCAGGAAGCTGGGCTGAGCGCCCACTTCATGGGGTATGGCGCTGACCAAGTTAAATTCCTTGGTCATGGTATCGGGCTCGAAATCGATGAGTTGCCCGTTCTCGCCAAAGGCTTCAAATACCCGCTGGCACCAGGCATGGTCATCGCGATTGAACCTAAGTTCACCTTCCCAGGGCGGGGCGTTGTTGGTGTTGAGGATACGTATCTGATTACAGAAGAAGGATACGAGAAATTGACCGTATCCCGTGACGGGATGCGCCATCTATAAGTGTGAAACATGTAATAAGATAAACTGTCCTGAAGTAGACGTATCTACTTTTAGGGCAGTTTTTTCAACATCAAGGCTTGCATGAATCGGGTTTGAGTGGTTTTCTGCGTTTAGTGTACAAACTTATGTTACAGTATAGGAGCAACAAAATTCTGTTTGAAAAGAGAGTAGACGCTGATGAACATCATAGATAAGGATGAGGTAGCAAAAGAACTGCAGACCTTTGTGGGGTCTGATGTTTATGTACATAGTGAAGCAACATCGTATATGTTTGTTCGTAATTTCAAAGTGAATGTGACACACGCGTTCATCGCAGGGGAAGGGCCCTACCGAGCGGCAGTCCGTTACGACGGGCATGGCTGGCTTCGCATGGAGGCACTTACGCATTATGAAGTTGACGGGCAGGGGAGCTTGCTGCTAGCTGGATATGATGACCGAGGCAGAATGAATGTGGCGCTGCATCTGGGAAAGGAGCCTTTTCCGGAATGAATATGACCAATAACAAAGGCAAAAGACTGCTCGCAGTTTTCGCGCACCCAGACGATGAATCGTTTATTTGCGGCGGCACGCTAGCGAAATATGCCAGAGAAGGCGTGGAGATTACGCTCGTGAGCGCAACGCGCGGCGATATGGGACGGCGCATGGGGAACCCGCCATATCTTAACCGGGAAACGATGGCGGCAGCCCGTGAGATTGAACTTACCGAGGCTTGCGAGCATTTAGGCGTGCAGCGGCTGATCTTTTTGGATATTCGTGATAAAACGGTGGAATTCGTCGAGGAAGAGAGCCTTATCACACGCATCGCAGCGCTGATTGAGGAGTTGCAGCCGGATGTTGTTCTGACGTTTCACGAAGTGCTTGGTGGTCATCCGGATCACTGCGCTATTGGTAAAGCGACGACGGCGGCTTTCCAGCGCACCGGACAGCGGGGCTCGCTATACTTTATTTCATTCGGCGATGCGATGGCGCGGCCAGAGCGATTCGGTTACACAGCGAGGGAGATCGCACGAATCGACGTACATGCGCATCTCGAAGCGAAGCTCGCGGCATTTCGTGCACACCGCTGTCAGACGGAGATTGACGAATGGGTCTGGCTGCCAGATCAGGAAGCTCTGACGCGGTTTGGGGGGTATGAGTATTTTATGAAGTGGGATCGGGCGGCCGCAGTAGGGGTTAGCGAAGATTTGTTTTAGGCGACAGTGAGAAGGCGGTTGATGAAGAAATGAAGAAGCGGATTGTGTTAACCGTCATCGGGATGGTAATTATGCTGTTCATGTCGAGCCTGACGACAGTCTATTCGGCTGCAGTGGAAGCAGTGGCGCATCAGCCTCAGAAAGGCGTTTTGGAAATAGAGGATAAGGTGGCAGGGGATCAGGGTGTAATTCCTTTGTATGGGGACTGGGAGTTTTACTGGAAACAATGGCTTCAGCCGACAGATTTTGTGCAGACCGACTTACAGCCTTCCTATATGAAGGTACCCTCCTCGTGGCCAGACGGTACAGTGAATGGTGTGAGCATGTCCAGCCATGGTTTCGGTACGTACCGGATGGTTCTGCATGTGCCGGCTTCCGACGTGGGCAAGAATAAATCCCTGTTCCTCAGGGCGATTGGGAGCGCATACCGATTGTGGATTGATGGCATCGAAAAGCCGGGACTCGGCCAAGTGGGCGCCAGTTTGGAGGAAGAACAGCCGAGATCCCATATTAATCTTGTCTTTTTTGAACCGAAACAGCAAACAGTGGAGATCGTCCTCCAAGTATCCAACTACGCTTTCCGTGAGGGCGGCATGACGCGGGAAATTATGTATGGTGATACGGATGCGTTAATTCCCGGGATTTTAAAAGAGTTGCTCTATGATATCTTCGTTATCGGCGGTTTTCTAATGATGGGCATCTATCACCTGATCGTGTGGGGCATGCGCAAGCGAGATCTCGCCACCTTACTTGTGGGCTTGACCGCGCTGTTTATCTCAATGAGAACGATGTTTATCAACGGGTATTTGTCCGCCGAACTGCTGCATCTAGAGAGTTGGGAAGGGCTGACGAAGCTCGAATATGTAAGTGAGGTCCTCGGGTTGATCACGCTTATCTTCTTGATTAGAAGCTTGTACCCCCAGGAAGTCCATTCAGGTATGGTGAAAATTTCCATGTTTGCCTCTGTCGGGCTGTTGGTGTTCATTTGTGTAACGCCTGCCCGTGTTTACACAGAGTCTATGGTGTTGCAAAGCGTCCTCAAGGGGGGCATTCTGCTCTATTTTACCCTATATGTCGGTCTCAAGGCCTGTGCGCGCAAACGGGAAGGGGCCATGATTCATTTGGTCGTCTTAATTCTCATCTTATGTGCAGTGATTAACGATACGCTATATTACTTGCGAATTATTCAGACAGTTGAACTCCTGAGCTATAGCATCGTACCGTTTGTGATGGCGCAGGCGATCATTGTCTCGCATCGATACGTCCGGCTTTCTCGGCGGAATGATGTGTTGGTGGAAGAGCTAGGAGAGACCAATAGACTACTTGAAGTGAAAGTGACGGATCGAACTCGAAGTCTGCATGAATCGAATCAGCGGCGAACCAAAATGCTGGCCAATATCGCACATGATTTGGGAACGCCATTAGTTGGCATCCAGACTTGGCTGCAGCTAATTGCTCGAGGGAAGCTGCCTATGGACAAAGATAATACGCATATTACGGAGCAGTTATTAGATAAGACGGCTTATGTGAAACGCTTGGTGGATGATTTGTTCGAATTGTCCAAGCTGGAGTCGCGAGAGACTGCTTTTAAATATGAGGTTGTACATATAGCTTCCTGGTTTGAAGACATACACCGCAAGTTTGAAGGAGATCTAGCTGATCAAGGGGTGATCTTGCATGCTAATTTAACCGGTATTGCTCGTGAGGGCTCCCCACTGCAACTGCGAATAGATCCGTTTCGAATGCTGCGGGTGCTGCAAAATTTAATAAGCAATGCGGTTCAATTCAGCAAGGATGTCAGTCGTGTTATTGAGCTCAGAGGCAGGGTAGAGGTGGAGGCAAGCGGCATGGGAGATGTGTTCATACTCGAAATTGCAGATTACGGCAGGGGTTTATCGGTTGCTGAACAGGCGCTTGTATTTAATCGTTTCTACACCAATCGTGAAAAAAATGAAACCGGCAGCGGGCTTGGGTTAGCTATTGTACAAGAGATTGTTGAACAGCATCACGGTAAGGTTGGAGTCAGCAGCGAGAAAGGGGCCGGGAGCGTATTTTACTGTATCCTGCCTGTGCTGTCTTAGTTCAAGAGGTTGGTCTCTAAATTGCGAATGGCATCTTGCCGATTCTGTACACCTAGCTTAATGTAAATAGTCGATAGTTTGTTTTTGACCGTTCCTTCGGTGAGAAACAAGCTGTCGGCAATCTCTTTATTGGACAATCGTTGTAGCAGCAATTCGATAATCGGACGTTCTGATTTGGTAAAAGATTGGTCGGTTTCGAAAAAAAGCTGCAGCCGCTTTTCTTTCATAAATTGACTGTTTGTTGCGGCATAGTGGGCAATTTTGGCGGCCACTTGTGCTGGCAGAACAAACTGCTTGTTGACGGTGTCGCGAATGGCTTGAACCAGCTTTTCAAAATCCAATGCTTTCAAAATATAACCATTTGCTCCATCCGCAAGGCCTTGGAAAATATATTCTTCTTCATTAAAAGTGGTCAAAATTAGAATCGGGAATTCGGCATTTCCCTTTCGAATTTCCCGGATGCAGGTCAAACCGTCCATTTCGGGCATTTGAACATCCATGAGCACCAGATCAGGAAGGACTGTTTCGAGTAGTTGCAACGCCTCTTTTCCATTCCGTGCAGTTCCGCAAACCTCCATATCCGCTTCGGACGCAATAATAAGCTCCAGTCCGCTTCGTAACAAGGCATCATCTTCCACGATTAAAATTTGTAAAGCGTTAGACATGTTCTGGTTCAACCTCCCTCCACACTAGAATTTCATTATACTTCAATTTATCGCTCCCTCACATTGTAATTAAGAGAAAAGAGTGACTTTTCGTCACTATGCCTGCCAGGACAATAGCCTTAGAATGATAAACATGACATGACTTTTTGTTGAAACATGTCGATTGGCTGTTTGAACAAGGTCAGGTGAATACATCTCACTTACTTCTAGAGGGGGACTTTTAGGTTGAAAACGTGGAAAAAAAGTTGCAGTATGATTTTTGCTGTGGTGCTGTCGCTTTCATTCATTATGATGTACAGCACGATTGCGTTCGCGGAATCTTGGAATTTCGTAGATGGTAATTCGGAAACGACGGGTATTAACTACAATACGGCGAAAAATGCAAGCAGTCCAAGGATGGTGGATTGGAACGGTACGGCTTATGTTATTTGGGCGGAGGTATATGACACCAAGAATCAAATTCGTGTCAAGAAGATGACGAATGGCCAATGGGTGACGGCCGATAATAACACACCGCTGAATAAAGACGCTTCACGCGAAGCGACAACGCCTAATCTGGTTGTATTTAACAACGAGCTGTATGCCGCTTGGCAGGAGCAGGCTTCGACTAACTGGTGGCAGCTACGCGTGGCCAAGTTCAACGGAACATCATGGAACCGTATTGACGGTGATGGCGATTTTGGCATGAATGTAAATAGTCCTACAAATGCGAGAAATCCGAAGCTCGTTGTGTATAACAGCGCGTTGTATGTTATCTGGGACGAAACGGGTGGCGACGGTACAAACAAAATTCGAGCTAAGGTCTATGCGGGGGGATCCACCTGGAATCTAGCGGATGGGGGCACCTCGCTGAACAAGGACAACACGAAAGCGGCCCAAAATCAGGAAGTGGCTGTCTACAATGGAAAGCTCTATGTGGTTTGGAGTGAGAATGGCAGCACGGTATCGCAGGTGCGAGTGAAGGCGTATAACGGTTCTTCATGGAGCTTTGTTGATGGGAATGCAGGCACAGGGCTTAATGTGGATGTTGCTGTTGGCGCATATATTCCTTATATAGCAGTTTACGACAACGAGTTATACGTTGCTTTTGGTGAAAAAAATCAGATTCGTGTGAAGAAATACGACGGTACGAGCTGGACGTTGGTAGACGGCGGCACGCAAACAACCGGACTTAATTACAATACAAGTCAAAATGCTTATACACCGAGACTGGTTGCTTTTGATAGCAATTTATATGTAGCTTGGCAAGAAGGAAGTACCAATCAGGTTCGTGTTAAACAATATGACGGAACAACTTGGACATCTGTTGATGGTAATTCGACAAAAGGATTGAACAGGGTTACGACGAACAGTGCTACTTCAGTTTTTCCGAGTGTTGTTAATAGCTCGCTCTATGTAACGTTTCTGGAAACTAGTACGACTAACCAAGTGCGTGTGGTTAACTGGGGGCCTTCAAACGCTGCACCAACTGCGACGAACGTTAGCTTTACTGGTGATCTGAAGCAAGGCAGTACGCTGATAGGTACTTATACATACGGCGATGCAGATGGCGATCCGGTAGGTGTAACGACGTATAAATGGTATACGGCGACGGATGCGGCAGGCACAGGGAAAACGGCGATTACTGGTGCGGTAAACAATACGCTGACGCTGACGAGTGCGGAAGCTAATAAGTTTATTATCTTTGAAGTGACGCCAGTGGCGAGCACGGGTACGCCGACAGGTACACCGTCGACATATACGGGCGCGACTGCGGTAGTGCCGAACGCTGCTCCGACGGCGTCAGCCGTGAGTTTCACGGGCACGCTGAAAGAAGGAAATACATTGAACGGTACGTACACTTATGGAGATACAGATGGTGATCTCGAAGGTGTAGCAACGTTCAAGTGGTACACAGCGACGGATGTGGCAGGCACTGCGAAAACGGCGATTGCCGGAGCGGTAAGTAAAACGCTGACGTTGACGAGTGCGCAGGCGAATAAATTCATTATTTTCGAAGTGACGCCAGTGGCGAGCACGGGTACATTGACAGGTACACCAGTTACCTTTACAGGTGCGACTGCGGTAGTGCCGAACATTGCGCCGACGGCAACGAATGCGAAGATAGACGGAGCGTTCATGCTTACGCAGACACTGACCGGGAGCTATACCTATACGGACGCTGACAGCGACGGCGAGAGTGGCACAACATTCAAGTGGTATACAGCCGATGATGCCGCAGGCTTGAACAAAACCGTTATTGCTGGAGAGACTGCCAAGACACTGACGTTGAAAGCGGCGCAGTTCGGCAAATTCATTATTTTCGAAGTGACGCCGAAAGCTGCTTCTGGAGCTGCAGTAGGCACACCAAACAGTAGCAAGGCACTTGGGCCAGTAACTGTTCTGAAAGGTGATGCCAATGGGGACGGAATTATCAGCCCGGCGGATGCGCTCCTCGCAACGAGATATGCGCAAGGTAAAATTACGCTGACCGACGAACAGAAAAAAGCACTCGACATGGATGATGACGGTGATGTCGACGCCATCGACAGTCAGCTTATTCTCAACGTTTACTTAGGGAAAGGAGTGTGACCATAGTGAAGACATCCCATTTGCAAGTGGCGAACCGTGTCTCTCAACTGGCTGTTGCTTTGTTGATTATGGCGTTCCTGATGATTAGCTTGCTGCCGGTTGTACACGCAACTCGTGCGCTGCCTTTCCAAGCTGACGTTTACAGTTCTTCCGGTCATGCGGGAGAAACGGTTTCTGTAGCTGTGTATATGCAGCCTGGTGAGACAGCATCGGACGATAATTTTTGGGCATATACAATGAAAGTGAATTATGATCCAAGTGTGTTGACGCTCGTCGAGCCAATCTTCAATGATGTGGAGGCCGAGACGTTCGACACGACCGAAACAGTAACAGGAAGTGTGTACGTCAAAGCGGAGAGCTTCCCGACCACCTTTATTTTTGAACGGCAAAAAGTTTTTACAATGAATTTTACGATTAAATCAACTGCAATACCAGGTGATACACCGATTACACTCGAAGGTGGTTCGTACACACTGGATCAAGATCCAGTGGAAATTAGCGAGAGAGTGTCAGGTAAGGTGACGATACTGAGTCTCGCTCAGGTGGGTACGGCGACTGTTTCAATCGGTAAAGGCCAGGGGCAGCAGGGTAACATCGTAGATGTTCCTGTCGTGCTGAACTCGGTGTCATCGGGCGTAGGTTCGTTTGGCATACGAATGGCTTATGATCCCTCATCGCTTGAGGTGGTGAGTATCGCTGGACCTCAAGCTGTTGTATTCGATAGCATTTATAACAATACAATCGGATATTTAATGACAGGCTGGGTGGATGGAACAGGTGGCGATCAGCTACTCGTGAGCGATCAGACACTGTTTACGGTTAGTTTTAAAATTAAGAACACTGCTACACATGGTGTGAAGCCTTTGACAATTACTGATGCGACAGACATTCGGCAGTTCACAATAACCGATGGAGACGCCAAAGAATTAACGAAGACAATTCAAGCGGGCAGTGTTACGGTTGTAGCGCCAGAGGCAGAGCCTGATTCGCCTTCAGTGCCGAATAAAGAAACAATCCAAGTCGATGTGAAAGCACCGGGTTCCAAGGATGCCGATTCGGTGTCCAAAGCTGAAATTGAAAGAACGCTGAAATCTGACGGTACGAAAAGCGATAGGATACAATTGACGACGCCGCAGGCCAAACAGACCGTTGAAGCTATTCAAAAAGCCAAACTGAATACGGCGAATATCATTATTCCCGATGCGAAAGATGAAGTATCCGAGGTGAACGTTACCGTACCGAAGGATGCAGCCGGGATGTTCGTGGATGCAAACATCAATGTAGGCATCGTGACGGACAACGTAAAAGTTACGATCCCAGCATCGTCACTGAAAGGATTCCAGGACGATATTTACTTCCATTTTGTGCCGATTAAAGATGCAACTGAGAAGCAAGCCATTAATGGCCGAGCTGACAAGGAGACCATTGTGTTGGCTGTTGCGGGCGAGCAAGGCGTGACTGTTGTCGGCCGTCCGATGACAATTGAAACGAATTTGCAGAATCGTAAAGTCGAGCTTGTCATGCCGCTAAAGGGCTTGCAATTGAGCCAAGAGCAACTTGCTAATCTTGCCATTTACGTTGAGCATAGTGATGGAACGAAGGAATTGCTGCACGGCCAGTTGGTGCCGTATGGTTCTTCCGAAGGTGATCTGGGCTTGCAATTCTCCGTGAATAAGTTCAGCACGTTTTCACTAGTTCAGCTCAATGCTGTGCCTGAAGGGCATCGTGCCTATATCCAAGGATATGAGGACCGCACGTTCCGTCCGGAACAGGCGATAACGCGTGCAGAGATGGCAACGATTCTAACTCGTGTGATTAAAAAGGATGAACTGGCGGCGGGTAAAACGACTTATTCTGATGTTGCTGCCACGCATTGGGCAATGGAGTCCATCGTCAAAGTTTCCGCAATGAAGCTGATGAGCGGTTATCCTGATGGAACCTTTGCTCCGGATCAACGAATTACACGTGCAGAGATGGCAAGCCTTGCGGCTATTCTGCTTCCAGACAATTCGACTGGCAAGGGCTTCACCGATCTGGCTGACCACTGGGCAGAGAAGGCGATTCTCAAGGTGCAAGGCGCCGGTATTCTGCAAGGTTATGCAGATGAGTCATTTAAACCGGAACAATCCATCACTCGTGCGGAAGCTGTTACCATGATTAATCGCTTGCTCGGCCGTCAACCGAGCGGCAGCACAGCAACATCGCCATGGGAAGATGTAGCGAAGAGCTATTGGGCTTTTGCCGATATTGTAGAAGCTTCAACAGACTATTAATCGCTAAAACACAAAAGGGACGTGCACTGGCACGTCCCTTTTTGTATGTACGCCCAGCATGGGCGTCATCTCTAGGGTGAAAGTCCCGAACGGGGGCTGGCGAACGCCTACCGTTAGCCAAGAGCAAGGGTGTCCATCGCGAGGTGGAATCTGAA